>CAWDOY010000057.1:0-54905 GCA_963803975.1 uncultured delta proteobacterium | reverse complement strand
TCGGTACCGAGTACCCGGAAAGCTGGCCGGGACGCTACAACAGCTATCAACGCGGTGGTGAAGGGCGTGGAAATAAACCCCAACGTGGCGTGGAAGGTTAACGACTGCTTTTCAATAGCCGGCGGGCTGAGCGTGATGCGCCTTGATGTAAAGCTCGAGCAGATGATCCCCTCTTCAACGTGGATTCGAGCCTGGAGGGCCATTCCTACGGCTGGGGATTTAATCTCGCCGCCCATTACAAACCCCGCGACTGGGTCTCCTTCGGCTTTTTATACCGGAGCAAGGTGAAACATAACCTCGGGGGCCATGCCGATTTCATCAAGCCTAAGCTTCTCGCGCGGGCTGTTCCCTGACGGCCCGATCCAGGCCGATGTAATGCTGCCGGACGAATATTTCTTCGGCGTCGCCTTCAAGCCGATCAAACGGCTGAGCGTTGAATTTGATGCCATCCTGACCCGGTGGCGCACGCTTTGACCACATGACGATCAACTTCGACGACGGCATTGCCGGCATGGATGAGGTAACCAAGAAGAAAGACTGGCGGGATGTGTGGCGCTATCAGATCGGCGTCGAGTACGCGCTGACAGAGATGATTGACCTGCGCCTGGGCTACACCTATGACAATGAGCCCATTCCCGCGGGCGGGGTTGACTACCTGGTGTCGTCCTACGACCGGCAGCTCTTCAGCTGCGGCTTCGGCCTTCACTGGGGGCACTGGTCAACGGATTTCTCCTATACCTACCTGCGCAGTAAAAACCGCAACTTCGAAGCGCGCACCGGTTGACGGGGTGCCAAAAAGCAGGCTCCACGACGGAGATGCCTACATCATCGGGGCCGGGATCGGGTATAAATTTTAACAGGCTGTTTCATATCCCTGCCCATGCAGCGGTTGAAAACATGGGCAGGGAAACATAATTAATCTGGATATTTGAATATCTGTCCCTGAAAATTCCTTACCAGCAGTGTTCCATTCTCCTCCCCCACCACATATTCCGGAAGCAGCGGGATTTTGCCGCCGCCGCCCGGCAGGTCAATGACAAAGTGCGGAACGCACATCCCCGAAGTATGTTCGCGCAGTGCTTGCATAATGCTGAGTCCAATGGCCAGCGCGGTGCGGAAATGGCCGGTGCCGCGCGCGAGATCCATCTGGTGGATGTAGTAGGGCTTCACCCGTATGCAGAGCAGCTTCTGCATCAGCTGCTGCATGACCGCGGCATTATCGTTTACCCCCTTCAGCAGCACGGTCTGACAGCCAAGGGGAATTCCCGCATCGCTCAGCAGGGCGCATGCCTGTGCGGCCTCAGGAGTAATCTCCGCCGGATGGTTAAAGTGGGTGTTAACGTACAGCGGGTGGAACCGCTGCAGGGTCTTTACCAGGCGCTTTGTTACGCGCTGCGGCAGCACGCAGGGCACCCGCGTGCCGATGCGGATGATTTCAACGTGCGGAATGGCCCGCACCGCGGCAAGAATATCCGCAAGCTGTTCATCCGCGAGCATCAGCGGGTCACCCCCGGAGATGAGCACGTCCCGCACTTCCCGGTGAAAGCGGATATAGGCAAGTCCATCGCTCAAGGTTTTATCGGTCACCGCAAACTGTTTGCCGATTTTTCGCTTGCGCGTGCAGAAGCGGCAGTGCACCGCGCACTGATTGGATACCAGGAACAGCACCCGGTCAGGATAGCGATGGGTTACATTCGGAACCGGAGAATATTCCTCTTCTGCGAGCGGGTCCTCCATTCCTGCAGTATCCATGAGCTCCGCTTCATCAGGCACCACCTGTTTCCACAAAGGATCTCCCGGCTCTTGTATCAGGCTGAGATAGTAGGGGTTGATCCGCAGGGGGTAGCAGTCAATGACCTTTTGCATGGCTTCCCTGTCAATCGGGAAGCAGCGGGCAAGCTGCTCAGCTGTTGTTACCGCGTTTGCTGCCAGCTGCTGCCAGCTGGATCTCCCGGCAGGTTGCATAGAGAGTACGGTGGTGGCTGCTTTTCGAAGCATGAATGCAAAAATAATTTGATTTATTTATTGTCAGTATAGTGCTATGCCGGCAGATGTAGCATAGGCGGCTGCCCGGACAATATATCATGGTGCAACTCATATTTTCAAACAGTAACAGAGCCTGGTCGCGTTTCTGAAAATATTTCTTTAGTGCCGGGACAGCGGATATAGTATAATTGGCGAACCGGGGAAAAAGCACAAAGAAATTGCAGATTGAAGGTCGTGACCAGTGGCCAGCGACCCGTGACTCGAACCACGAACCACGAACTCACGAGCCACGGCCTCGAGCACGGGTCACGGATGAAGCTGCAGCTAACAGTTTTTCCGCTCTTTTACAATGCCGGATAGTTCAGTGAGGATTCTATGAAACGATATACCAAAAAGCGCTCAAAAAAGGCCTGGATGGCGCCGGGCACGCTCGTGCACATCGGGGAAAAGACCGTGGATATCACCGGGGTCACGGTCATTGACTACAGTGAAACTGAGCTGCGGGAAGAAACGCTGCACAAGATCGAAGAATGCTTTTTATTAAAAGACAAGCCCACGGTCACCTGGATTAATCTTGAGGGCATTCATGATATACATCTCATTGAAAAGCTGGGGGCATGTTATGAAATTCATCCGCTGACCCTGGAAGATATCCTGAACAGTGACCAGCGTCCCAAAATTGATGACATGGAGAATTATATCTTTATAGTTCTCAAAATGCTCCACTACAACGACCAGGGCACTGATATCGTGTCCGAGCAGGTGAGCCTCATCCTCGGGAACAACTTTGTTTTTTCGTTCCAGGAGGGGATCAAGGGTGATGTGTTTGAGCCGCTGCGGCAGCGCATCAGGGGCAGCAAGGGAAAGATACGCAAAATGGGGGCTGATTATCTTGCCTATTCCAATGCTGGACGGCATAGTGGATAATTACTTTGCCGTTCTTGAGAAGCTGGGGGAGCAGATCGAGCTTCTTGAAGAAGAAGTTGTTACCGACCCCAAACCGGAAACCCTGCAAAAAATACACTATTTCAAACGGGAGATGCTCTATATACAGACGCTGCATCTGGCCCCTGCGCGAAGTCGTTGCCGCGCTCGCGAAGCGGGAATCAGACTTGATAAAAGAGTCAACAGAGATTTATCTGCGGGATATTTATGATCATGTGGTGCAGATCATAGATACCATTGAGACGTTCAGGGAAATGCTTTCCAGCATGCTTGATATCTATCTTTCATCGCTCAGCAACCGGCTGAACCAGGTGATGAAAGTTTTGACCATTATCGCCACTATTTTTATCCCCCTCACCTTTCTCGCCGGCCTCTATGGGATGAATTTCAAATATATGCCTGAGCTGGAATGGCAATGGGGGTATCCGTTTGTTCTTACCATAATGATATCAGTCGCTTGCTTCATGCTCTATTTTTTCAGAAAACGGAAATGGTTGTGATTGTACGGTCGACCTGGTGCGTCACAGCAACATTTATTCTTTCCGCAGTAGTGCCGACCATCATTGCGCAGCGCTATTTTATGCCGGCACCTGAAGATATGAAGGATGAAATACTGGCTGAAGGTGAGGAGGGATAGTTCAGGCTGGAAAATTTTTATAGCAACGGTTAGAAATTGGTTATTCCTTATAAATAACAGTTCCCACCTTCTCTCCGTTGAGAGCTTTTGTTATGGCTCCTTTCTCAAGACCGTTAATGATTTGAATCTGTTTTATAACTTCACTGTTCTGTAAAATTTCAAGGCAGGGCCGCTCTATGATGAGATCGTCCAGATCTTTTTTAAAAGCTCTTTTACCCCGATCCGGGGAATAAACACAGCTTTAGGGTTTTTCTTGGGGTCATCGGTGTACAGCCCCTTTTCATCTTTAACAAATATACAATTCTTTGCGCCGATCAGGTCGGCAAGGATAATGGTACCCACGTCTGTCCGGTGGATAGGTATCCGTCCTTTTGCAGGAGGGATGGCAAAATAGTCATAGGGCGGCATGCCGTGCATGACCGGAATGCACCCTTGAGTAAAATATGTCGGTAGCTTAACTATCTCGTCATGGCCGATCTTGATCCCGCCCCAGGGTGAAAGCAGCATGGAAACCAAAAGCGCGTTCTGTTCAGAGATGGAACTGCCGAACTTGGCGATGACCCCGGTGGGCATGCCAAGCTCTAAGCCTATGGCATAGATGTGACGGCTGCGCGTCCCGCCTCCGGTCACCAGCAGCATCTTGTGCTTTTTCTTGTTCGCAGCTATTTCCCTGATGACACCCGGCAGCGCTTTTTTCCCGCGGTCGCAGATAGACTGACCGCCGATCTTTAAAATTGTCACATCCGGGAAAAGCCGCTGCTGCGGCGCTATTTCGAGGGTTTCGATGAGCTTCCTGCTGACCAGGCTTTCCCCCATCAGCCTGCTTTTTACATGTAAACGACGACCGTCACGGTCCCGAAGCAGTGCCATACAGTATGTCTCTCTATATACGGGTTATGTATAAACTATACGATGCCTGCGCCCGCTCAATCACCCACAGAAACGTCTTCGCCCTTTTTCTTGTCCCCACCCTTAAGCAAAACCAGTTCAGCGCCGATTGCATCTGCAATCTGCTTAAGTTCGCTCTTGCGTAAATGCTTGCCGTAGAGTTTCATATCAATGCCTGCAATGGCAACCAGTTTAAATCGGGGCTGCTTATCACCTTCGCCGATTTTCACTCGTTCCCGGTAAAATATTTTTGCTGCCATGGATAGTCCTCCTGTTTATTTTTGTCCCTGCGTTTTTCTTGGGCCAGCGCGTGCCACAGGTTCTTTTCTGCAGCCGTCACCGGCAAAGTCGGACGAGCGCCCCAGAGCCGCGGCCGCAGCCATCCCCTTGGTTTCCACCATGTCGTCCGGCCCCGGCATTGGCGCATCGCGGTCGACTGATACCACGACGATGCCTGCCTGCTCTAAATCAGCGACACGGACCAGCTCGGGCAAATCACGCAGCCGTTTAAACTCAATAAACCTGCCGCTCCAGCCCGAAGCAGTCAATCCAACTCCTGCTGCAGCACCGATAATACCGTCATTGGTGCCGCCATGACCGGAAAGATGTACTCCGGCGGCAGCCTGCAGAGCAGCTTTCTGCGAAACGATACTGGTTGCGCACAGTTTGCCGAATGAAATGAGCCTTGCAAAAGACCCGTTACCATCTGCGGCAACACAAAGCCCCGGATCGCTGCCGGAAATAAAAAACCGCTTAATGTGTTCAGCGGCCTTCCCAATAAGTATTTTAGTGTAGGAAGAATCGGGTACTTCTACCACGGCGCAGGCTGAACTGTTGTGGGAGGTGTAGGGAATGGCCGGGTCCACCAGAAGCTGCTGGCGCACCACGCCCCAAAGGGTGCAGCCTTCGGGGAGTTCTTGTTCAAACCAGCGGGCCAGTTTTCCGGTGCCGCGGTCAGCATCAACCGTGTCCGTATCATCAAAACCAACGTAAACGCGCATGGCAGTACATTCCTTTTACATTATCAGGCTGTTGAAAAACACCCATCTGCTGCGTTGCGCTCATCCTTCGTCATTGCGACGTACCAGAAAGTACGACTCATTCCTCAGGATTTCGCGTGCCTTGCATCTGGATGTTTTTGACCAGCCTGTAAAAGATTACTTTTTCAACAACCTGTTAGGCTACAATCAAAAAAAGCCAGTCGTAAATTTCAAACTGGCTGTGTTCTGATTCTTTTATATACTATTTAAAACCCGGAGTCAATTATTGCTGCAGGCGGCCCGCCGGGAGAACCGGAATTCTCACGGTCCCTTTGCAGCAAAAAGGGCGGCGTTTATGGCAGCAATATCCTTTCGCAGCTGCGGGCCGGCTTTTACCATAAACGAATTAATTAGATTATGGAGGGCAGTATCCATATCGCGGAGATTACCGGCCGGGCGCTTTTCAAGTCTGCACCTGACAGCTGCCAGCAGAACCGGCAGCGCCGCGGAGGTCTTCCTTCTTAAATCCTCATCAGTGACCAGCAGGGTAGAGATTTCAGCAGCATGGCGGTAATAGAGCGCAATGCACTTTCTGCCCGCAGGAGTTTTTGCGAGCTCTTGGTCGCGGAACTTCCGCAGCAGGGAAAGTGCCTGCCGGTCCTCTCCGAGCATGACCTCTGCCGGGCAGAGCGGCTCCTCTGTTTGAATTATTATCTGGGGAGGGAAATCAAGCGGGTCCTGCGACTCCCGTGAGGCAACGTTCTGGTGGGTGAATGGTTCCTGGTGCTCGTCAACAAACCGCATCATGATGCCGTTAGTCCGTACCTTGTTCAGGTTGTCCCGGAGGAGGACGGTAATATCAAAGCCCTTTGCATCCGGGGGAAGTTGACCACTCACCCCCTGGTTCCAGTCATTTCCCTTGGGGAGAGTTGCCTGTGTATATATGGAATTATCCCAATCCCCTCCTTCCAGCGAGCTCCAGGTATCAGCTGCCTCATCAAACGGCTTATTCAGGGCATAAAAGCCCACCACTCCGCCGTTGCCGCCGCCGCAGTTTGTGCATGAAGCAAGATAGATAGCTGCGCTCTTGATCCGGGCGGCCGCCAGGTCGGCAGGAATATCAAAATAATATAGCCCCCGTGCTATTCCATGGTGGATATTCTTGTTGGTTGCAACCACCACCCGTGTCTTATAATTAAAATTCTCATCCGGGTACCATTCATCGATATATACATCAGCCGCAGCCGGGCAGATTATCTTTTCCGCCTGTGCAGCGCCGCTGTGCAACAGTACGCACAGCGTGACGAGGATTAATAAAAAACCTCCCGTGCGCCGGGTATTTTTTCTCAGCTCTTTACTTGATGATATCCTGTTCCCGAACTTCAATTATGCCTCCTTCCATGAATTTCGCATTGTAACTGCTCCCGATTCGTCCCGGTACCGTCTCAGGGTCCCATCCGGCAAGCAGACCGGACGATTTTGTGAGATAGAGATACCCTTTTTGCATGTCCGCCCAGGTAGGCAGTCCTGTTGACCAGCCGCCGAGGATTATACCCCGTTCCAGGGAATAATTATCATTTGATATGAGGTTGTAAAAATAGTTTTCAGGATGGGCGGGGATGCCGGCTTTTTCAACGATGTCCGAAAAACGAATCGATTCCTTGTTCTTGAAGCTGTACATGGGCAGCCCGCGCAGCTGCACTGCCGCAGAATCAGCATTGTGCTTCACGGTTATCTGTTCAGTACCGCGCCAGCATTTTTTAACCTCGAAGAGCGCGATGCCGACTGCTGTTTCTTCTCCGGTGGTAACAATAACATCATGCAGGCCGAGTAGTGCTGTTTCCTCAATAATTACTGCTGCCCACAGCTCGGTCGGCGAAACCGGCAGGCAGAACAGGACCCTGATACCTTCATCATTGAATGAAACTTTTGACTGCGAAAACCGGAAGGCGGTCCCTGCGCCCTTGATATTCATCAGAACAGGACGGGGAAAATAGTTTTTATCCTGAAAATAGAAAGGCGACCCGCTTGCCGGGGAAACTGATGCTATGCCGCTCGTAATGGTACTGAAGCTCCACATCGGGCCGGAAGTTTCAGCGCCGTAATTATCCCGGGCAACCACCTTCCATTCATAGGTGGCAGCAAGCTGCAGCGCGCCGGGCAGATATGTGGCCGCTACCTGGCCGGAAGAGACAAGGGTCAGCGCTCCCTTAAGGCCGAAGTACACATCATAGGTCAGGGTATTGTCCGGGTCCGGGTCGCCTCCGCTCCAGCTTAGCGTCGGGGTCAGCAGCACGCCGGTTTCATTGTTACCCGGCGCGGGACTTGCTGGTGCATCAGGCGGTGTGTTCGGCGGGGGCTCAATAAACTCTATTTCCAGTTGCGGATACCGGGGCGGGTCATACCCGGTTGAATCCCTGCTCGCAAAATTCTGCCAGCCTCCCGCCGCATCTTCACGCGGGTGCCTGACCAGAAAACCATAGTCGCGCAGATTGCTCAGCCGTTTTTTTAACAATTCAGTTACATCAATGGAAAAAGGTCCCCAGTCATTGCCTGAGGGAAACGTGCCCGCTGCATGCAGGCTTTCATCATAATCTCCGCCCGGGCTGGTCCACTGGTTTTTTCTTCGGTCCGTATCAAAAGTATACTGGTTCCAGGTAGCGCCGTTATCAGGAAACCCTTCCGTCCATATACGGGTCAGAGCATACACGTCAAAATCAACGGTGCCGCCTGCGCCGCCGGTCCACGGCGCACTGTAGAAAACCAGTGATCCCTGCCTGATGTTTGCGGTATCGACCCACGAGGGAATGGCGAATTTCATCAATACGCGGGTAGGATTGGCGGTGTTGGAGATAAGCAGGCGGTCGCCGCCGCCGAAATTATCATCCGGGTATGCGGTGTCAATATAGGTATCCTGGACACACTGATAGGTTGCAGCGCCGGGAAGACCGGCGAAGCTCAGAAGCAGACATCCTGCGAGCAGCAGGCTGCCGGCAATATGTTTCCAGCTGTTTTTAGATCTCATTATGTCAATCATTGCGCTGATCCGGATTATTTACTTTTTTATGGTGACCTTGACTCCACCCATAAAGCTGGGAATTTCTCTGCCGGATGTGTCATGCAGAAAAAATTTTGGAACAAGATAGAATGCTGTGATCGGTTCATCTTCCGGCACGGTAAACAGTATTGAGGCAACCTTTACTTTAGAAGCGGAAAGGCCGCCTATTCTGTCTTCTCCATAGGTAATTATTCCTTTGGTGTTATCCGCACTATTGGCGGTCACCACGCCGCCCAGCAATCCTTCCTCGATCTGCACTCCTTCAGTCAGGGGCTCTGCATCCACGACCGTAAGCAGGGCATTGGGCGGTGTGTCTTTATAGTATTCCAGGGTGAAAGAAACCGTATCCAGGTCAGCCGCGCCTTCGATAAAAAAATCAGTCCTGAATTGCTCACCCCGCTGCACCTCGGACTTGTCTGACTGAGCGATGATCCGGGCGGTAATCTCGGAGGAACTGTCTGCAGCAAGCTCAAAGTTATCAAGCACATCACCGGCAATATCATGGGCAGTGACCTGCATCAATCTATCCTGCACCCGGCAACGGATGAAGTTGTAGCTCTTAGACAAGCCCAGGGTCATGCCTTCAAGCGGGAGCCCGTGGTCATAGAGCCGTGAGCCGCCGCCTGCGGAAATGAGGTAGTGGATATTATTTTTCAGGTTATGCTGATAGCAGTGCACGTCGCCGCTCAGCACCAGTTTGACCCCGTACTGCTCATAGAGCGGCACCAGTTTGTCCTGAATATAACCGGTGCCGCTATCACCGTCCGGATTAGCCGCATACGCCGGCAGATGATGGCAGACCACAATGAAATCAGCATCCCGGTGTTCTTGCAGGTCATTGGTAAGCCACTCCAGAAATTCCCCGGTGATGAAGCTTTCCTGATTTACGTCCAGGACCACGACATGGACCCGCCCCCGGTTAAATGAATAGTTAATTCCTTTCCCGCCAAGGCTTGAAAAGTAGCGGGGATACCAGGCAGAGCCCTCCTCGTGATTACCCATGACAGGATACACTGAAAAATTAAGCAGAAGGTCTGACAGCGGGATCCACCAGTCAGCCTGCCAGCTTTCCTGGCTGTCCTGATCCATTACCATGTCCCCGGCATGGATAACAAATGCGGCCTCAGGATCAAGGGCAATCATCTGTTCTGAGATTTGGCTGGCTATTGCGGCACCGCCGCGCGTATCACTCACAATAAAAAAACTGAAGGGTGTAGCGTCTGCGGGGGCGGTTACCAGGCGGCCATCTTTTTTAGCGCCATTAACCCGGTAAACATATTCTGTCCCCGCTGAAAGCCCGGAAACCGGACACCTCTACATGCCGCAGGGTATCACCCAAGATTTTTTCTTCCCAGGCGATAACCGCGCTGTCAGTCTTCACGTTCAGCGAATAGGGGCCGCAGGCAACAGCGCGGGGCGGCGAAGAAAAGGGCTTAAACTCATTAACAGCAGTAGCTACCTGAACCTGAGCATCATCTGAAAATGGCGTACAGCCGAAAAATCCAGAGAGAAACAAGAGAGAGAGCAGCAGCGCAGTTCCCGTCACTGTTTTGCCGCGCCAGCAGCAATTATTTTTCACTGGTACCCTCTCATTTAAATATGTACAGAAGCCGCGGCGTCGCTGTTACCGGCCCATGTAATCGCGCCATACCGTTTATGTCAATGTCTTCCAGCTGGTATGAATATGTCTTGCGGTTTTCAACCGTGGTATCCGCAAATTCATATACCACCCCGGCTGCTGCGGATCCCTGTGCCGCAATCATATTTTTATTTAATTTGACGGTCTCACCATTCGTTGTGGTGCGGTAAATATTAAAGCCTGCATTATCTATCTCAGACTCGGTAACCCAGCGTATGGTAACGTTGCGATTTGAAGGTATTGCCTGCAAAGATGATAATGTAACAAGGGTAGATGCCCGGTTTATGGGAAAACTACCTGCAAAAGTCTCAGAACCATCGCGCAAGTCCACATGATAGAGCGCGATGTGGTCTGCATATACCCGGTAAAGGTTATACCGGTCTCCCAGGTGGGCAAAACTTAAATTATCGCACCAGATATGGTGCGTGTTATTGCTGGTATATTCTGCTGACTCATGCCAATGACCACTCATATACATAACCACATCATAAGCATCAAAAAGATTTAACAACTGTTGTGCGTCGGCAAAAGGCACAAAGTTGTTTTCATAATCCAGAAGCGGCTTATGGGCAAAAATAATTTCAGGTTTCCCCTTCTGAAGCTCTTGCTCAAACCATTGACGCTGAGTCTGATCAAGGGAAAGGTACAGGTTGTTATTGAGCCCGATAAATTTAAAACCCTGGTAATCAAGAGCAAAATAATCATTACCCAATTGGTCACGGTAGCGCTGCAAGTCACCCTCGCCGTCAACAATATCATTATCTCCCGGCACACAGTAATAGGGCATTGAGAGATTAGAGACCGTTGTTTTAAAGGTGGTATATTGTTCAATGCTTCCGCTGTCGGTCAGGTCTCCGCTGAAAAGCACAAATGCGGGGTTTATGGTATTTATCTGCGTTACTGCATTGATAAGATTAGTTGTCTGCTGAGGTGATTTCCCTATATGAGTATCCGATACCTGCACAAACTCAAACAGCATGGGCTCATAGTCGACGATCAGTGTCGGCTCTCCTGCAAGTCGAATATCACCCTGCGAGTGGCACTGAGCGCAGTTTGTTGACTTGCCCACGTCGCGCGAAGGGTCATTTGTTCCATGGCAGGAGTGGCAGGTCATGGCGTTGTCATAGGTGCTGAACTCGGACGAGAGAATTTTATTGTATCCTGCGTCTCCCCGTATCAAAAGTCCATTATCAGCAATGCCTTGTCTTAGATAACCCTGCTGGTCACTGACAAGGGAGGTAACGTCCGTCACACTCCACTGTGGCGTTGTTCCCGGCAGAGCGGTTTCACAAAAAAGAGCCGGGTCATAATCTCCGCCGGGTGTCCCCCAATTTATTCCGGTTTCAGACAGATTCCATGTAGCAGCATCTTCCTGCCAGAAAGTTGTCAAGGGTGGATAAAATACTTTGTTGTTGAATGATTGGCATGGACAAGAAACGTTAATTTCGCATTTTTAATGACCGCGGTATCAGGAAGAGCAGTAAAATCAAAGTGGAATAACCCATTAGCCAGTTTTGAAACTGGAGAGCCGCTGACCAGCACATTCCATTTCTGTCCAAAGTTCTGAGCAGGGTAATACTTATCTATATAGGTATCCTTATCAGTGGAAAGAATAATTGTTTCTGCCTTCACTGTGTAAGGAAGTAACAACAAAAAGAGAAGGCAAAGTCCAAGTATTATTTTTCTTTTCATCTGAGAGGTCCTTTATGTTGATAATATTATTTACTAATACTATCTCACGGTAAAATCAGCTTCAATCACCTCATTAACCATCGTTCCGCTGATATCTGCATCGGTAGAAATACTTAACTTCCATGCGCCAGTAGTTGCATCAGACTTCACGCACACCGGCACCCAGAGCATTCCGGCCATATTCACCAACTGCCGCTGTTCATTCACTTTTACCCCTGCGGCCTGTGTTTCCGGCCCGGTTATCATTATTGTGCTCTGTGAATTGACATGGCTTCCTACAGGACAATACACCAGCAACCAAAAACACCGGGTATCGCGCAGCCAGGGCCTTAAGACCCTTTGCGGAATACAACGAGCTGATACTCTCAGTATGCTGAGGCACTGTTTAAGATCTTCGCGGCATACCTGCCCCTCGCTGCAGGGGCTATCTCCTGCAAGGCACTGCCCCAGAACACATCGTTCCGCCCCATTGCAAAACTTCTCATCATCACAGTCAGCGTCAGCATTACATTCTGGTGGAGGCAACGGAATCGTGGTTGTGGTGACTGCCGGAACAGAGGTTGTGCTGGTTGTTACCGATATCGTCGATGTTGTGCTTGTAGCCGTTGTTGTCGTGGTTCCGGCTGAGGCAATGACAATCTTCAGATACGCGACAAAATCTTCCGGGTCAGTAGTTTCCCGGGAGGCTATGTTCTGGTATTCCTTGGTCGGGCCCTCCTGCTGTTTCTTCATGAGCATGCCGTTATTCCGCAGTTTGGCCAGATTGCCTTTCGCCAGCGTGGTTACATCAACGGCCGCTTCCCAGTCATTGCCAGATGGAAGGGACCCGGAAGAAAATACGCCGGTATCATAGTCTCCGCCACTGTGGGTATTCCAGGTTTCGGCATTTTCAGCAAACGGGGAATTAAGAGCATAACAATATACAGAAAGGGCCGTACCCCCGCCGGTATGGATAGAGCCTGACACATGCAGCGTTGCGCTCTGGATCTGTGCTGCGTTGATGGTGCCGGGAATGTTAAACTTCCACAGCCCCCGGGCCGCGCCTTTTGTCGGATGATAGGAAATAAGCAGTCGGGTTTTATCATTGAAATTTGTCGTCGGTGACTCCTGATCAATATAAACATCAGCGGTCGTGTCGCACGTATAGGACTGATAAACAATAGTCGTAGTGGATGAAGTTGAACTGGTCGTCGTGATGATGGTGGTCGTTGTAGTGCTGGACGAGCTTGAGCTGCTCACCGGCTGCACCGTGGTGGTTGATGAGCTTGAACTACTGGACGAACTGGAACTGCTTACCGGCTGCACCGTTGTGGTTGATGAACTTGAGCTGCTGGAAGAGCTTGAGCTGCTGATCGGCAGCCCCGTAGTTGTCGTAGATGCCGGAACCGCACAGGTAAATTTCAAGACGCGGAGGTTCGTCTGCTTCAACATAATTGGGGTTTGAAGTATCATCGCACTCCCGTGATGCAATATTCTGGTATAATTTATCCGGCCCTTCAGCCGCCAGCTTAATAAGAATACCATTATCCCTTATTTTGTTCAGATTCACCGTGAGAAGTGTTGTTACATCAATGGTAGTTTTCCAGGCATTGCCTGCGGGCAACGCGCCGGTTGAAAACAAGGAACTATCATAATCGCCGCCATTGTGGGTGTTCCAGGTTTCAGCATTTTCACCAAATGGCGAGTTGAGTGCATGGCTATTAACAGAAACAGCATTACCTCCGCCAGTATGTCCGGAGCTTGAGAGATGCAGCACTGCACTTTGAATTTGCGGTGCTTCGATGCTGATAGGGATATCAAACTTCAAAAGCGTCCTGGCTTTCCCCTTTGTGGGATGGAATGAGAAAAGCAATCTCGTCTTGTCATTGAAATTTAGTGCGGGATCAATCTCATCAATATACACATCAGCCGTTACAGTCACACGTATACGACTGATAAACAATAGTCGTGGTGGATGAAGTTGAACTGGTTGTCGTGATGATGGCGGTCGTTGTAGTGCTGGACGAGCTTGAGCTGCTGGACGTAGTCGGCTGCACCGTGGTTGTGGTTGTCGGCACCAGTGACGACGTGCTGCTTGATGTTGTCGGTTGCAACGTGGTCGTGGTTGTCGGCATGATCGACGTGGTGCTGCTGGACGTTGTTGGCTGCACCGTGGTCGTGGTTGTCGGCATCAGCGACGTGGTGCTGCTGGATGTTGTCGGCTGCACCGTGGTCGTGGTTGTCGGCATGATCGACGTGGTGCTGCTGGACGTTGTCGGCTGCACCGTGGTCGTGGTTGTCGGTATCATCGACGTGGTGCTGCTTGAGGTCGTCGGCTGCAATGTGGTCGTGGTTGTCGGTATCAGCGATGACGTGCTGCTGGACGTAGTTGGCTGCACCGTTGTGGTAGATGAGCTCGAACTGCTTGACGAGCTGGAACTGCTCACCGGCATTGTGGTAGTGGTTGATGATGGGACAGAATACACAATTTCAAGATACGCGGCAAAATCTTCCGGGTCAGTAGATTCCCGGGAAGCTATGTTCTGGTATTCCTTGGTCGGACCTTCCTGCTGTATCCTCATGAGCATGCCGTTATCACGCAGTTTGGCCAGATTGCCTTTCGCCAGCGTGGTTACATCGATGGCGGCTTCCCAGTCATTGCCCGATGGAAGAGAACCGGAAGAAAACACGCCGGCATCATAGTCTCCGCCACTGTGGGTGTTCCAGGTTTCGGCATTTTCATCAAACGGGGAATTGAGAGCATAACAATATACAGAAATGGCATTGCCCCCGCCGGTATGAATAGAGCCGGATACATGCAGCGTTGCGCTCTCAATCTGCGCTGCGTCGATGGTGCCGGGGATGTTAAACTTCCACAGCCCCCGGGCGATGCCATACGTGGGATGATAGGAAATAACCAGTCGGGTTTTATCATTTAAATTTGTCGCGGGTGTCTTCTGATCAATATACACATCAGCCGTTGCAGCACAGTTATACGTTTCCGCTGCAGCAACGTTATGCAACAAAAGCCCTGCAATAAACAGCAGCATTGATAGCAATTTTTTCATGTCATCTGTTCACTATCTTTATTAATTACTCCTCGTTTATCTATTAACACTGCTGCTCACACTGCGGTGCGCCGCATCCACCGCAGCCTGGTGTTGTATCGCACACATCACCTATGCCATCGCCGTCTGCATCAAGCTTGATTAACGTTGCAATTAGCACGGGCAGTTATCCGCACAGTCAGGAATACCATCACTATCAGAATCTGTTAATGAGCACTCTACCTCACAACATTGTGGTGAGCCACATCCTCCGCAATTTGGTGGAGAAGCACAACCGGGGGTTGGGTCACAAACATCCCCATAACCATCATTATCTGAATCATGCTGCTCACTATTACATTTATTGGGACAATTATCCTGTGAATCAAGAACGCCATCCCCATCAGAATCAGAATCAGTTTTCAGGCTAATCTCCAGACGTGGGGGTTCGTCAGCTGCAACATAATTCGGGTTAGAAGCATCATCGCATTCCCGTGATGCAATATGCTGGTATAATTTATCGGTCCTTCCGTAGTCAGCTTAATGAGCACACCATTAGTTCGTGCTTTATGCAGATTTCCCGCGAGAAGTGTTGTTACATTAATAGTGGTTTTCCAGGCATTGCCAGAAGGAAGAGAGCCTGAGGAGAAGACGCTGGCATCATAGTTACCCCCGCTGAGGCTATTCCATGTATCTGTTGCCTCATTAAAGGAGGCATTGAGTGCATGGATGCTAATATTAATAGCATTACCACTGCCAGTATGAGCAGAGCTCGACAGATACAGATTGGCACTTTGAATCTGTGAAGCGGTGATGCAAGACGGGATGTCGAATTTCAAAAGCCCCCGTGCTATGCCTTTTGTAGGATGGTATGAGATAAGCAATCTGGTTTTATCATTGAAGTTCATAGTTGGTTCGTACTGATCAATAAAAACATCAGCGGTGGTCGTTGCAGCTGATTGTTTCAGCCGCAGCATTATGTGCTGCAAAGAGCACGGCACATAGCATGAGCAATAGTAGTATATATTTCTTCATAAAACCCCCTGTCTTGAGAATTAATTACAGAAATGCCTCTGCAATAAAAATAGTTAGAGTTATACCCATGTGCGAATAGGGCATAACTCTAACTAATGTAGTTTCCCCGATGTGTCAATCGTATATGTTACTGATAGGTCGGACACGGGCTTGGTGAACAGGTCTGCGCCGGTCCGAGCATGTCAACTATCTCATCCTCTGAATAGGTGATTACTTTTGGTGCTTCGTATTCATGTTTTCGCTCCATGGCATGATCTCCTTATCTGTCAATAGTCGTGAATAGGACATTAATGCGAAACGGCCCCGGTTTATTTAAATAAATAGATAAACCGTGGGGTCGCCGTTTTCGGCCCGTACTGGGTTGCTGTGCCGTTCAGATCCACATCCTCCAGCTTGTAGGAATAGGTCTGCCGGTTCTGCACGTCGCTGTCCACAAACTGATAGGCTGCTCCGCTTGCTGCGGTTCCCTGTGCAGGGATTATCTCAGCATTTATCTTCACGAATTCGCCATCAGCACCCGCCCGGTAGATGTTAAACCCGGCATTGTCAATCTCAGTCTCGGTTACCCATATCAGCGTTACACTGTGATTGCCCGGCTTCGCATCAAAGGAGGAAAGGGTGATAGCGGTCGGGTCCAGAATATATTCAAAAGCGCCCATGTCAAAGGCTACACCCTGGGGCCGCAGCGTGCCTTCCAAGTCATTAATGGGTGCCCCGGTGCTGGTTGCGGCTACTGATGCACGGCGAGATTCCCTGAATATGAAAATCAGAGTTGATAGGATCGACAAACAGCGGATCCTGATTGATGTTTCCATTGCTGCCGGCATAGCCGGTCTGGTCAGTATCAGTATAGCTTACTGTTGGAGCCAGAAAGCCGGTAGCACCGGCAATTTCATTTGTGTTAGTATTTCCCCACAGAATACAGTTTGTTACATTGAAGGCTGTTCCTCCGGTCTTTAGGGAATAGATTGCACCACCGGTAGCGCCGGTACCCACAAGGATATTGTCTGCAAATGTGCAGTTAATGACATTTAAGTTTTCATTGGTGCCGCTGCCGTTGATGGCAATGCCGCCGCCATACTGAACCCTGTTGCCGTAAAAGAGACAGTTTGTTACGGTGACAGGGCAGGTCTCCACGGGATCCAATAGTGCCGTAGCGGGGTGCTGCGATGACTGGATTATTATTTGCAAAGATGCATCGTGTAAAAGTAGCATTGACATCAGCGCTCACTGCGCCGGCATCCCGGCATTTATTGCCGGTAAATGTGCATCTTTCAATGACGGCTGCACCGGCAGTGTTACTGATAGCAATAGCACCTCCAACCCCGCCGGTATCCTTTTTGATTTTGTTACCGGTAAAGATGCAATCCGTTATGGTTGTAGTGCCCTTTTGCACCCTGATTGCTCCGCCCTGTTCATCGCCAAAATTCTCAGTAAAGGTGCTTGCGGTTATCGTGAGGTTCCCGGCGCTCGTGAAGTTACAGATGCGCCGCCTGATTTCAGAAAGGACTCGTTGCGATAGAAAATGCAGTTTGCCACCGTGAGATCAGGTGCATCAGCAGGAGGAGCAGCTGAGAGAAGGATCGCCGTTCAGAATGCCGGCACCCTTGTCCTCATCACCGCCTGCCAGTTTTTTATAGCCTCTGGTGATGGTAAACCCGTCTATGGTTGCATCTGCCGTGGTATAGAAACAGCCGACCGTATTCTGGCCATCCACCGTGGTCACGTTGGTTACCCAGTTCCTCTGTGATCCTTGCTGTTTCTGAACCTGTAAAAGCCGCCATAGATAGCCACCTTTTTATTTACATTTATCATGGCGGTAAGCGCATAGGTTCCCTGTTCCACCCATATCTCATCATTGTCAGCAGCTGCAGTAATTGCGCTCTGAATATCTGCATACGGGGTTCCCGCCAGCTGGGTCCGACCTGCAAGATGGCAGCTTGAGCAGTGACAAATGGCACGAACATCAATGCCAGAAGCAATAAACAATTTCCCAGTAAAAGTCTTTTTTTCATAAATAGTTCCCTCCTGTTAAAAAACCATTTTTTGTGTGTTTTTTTATACTCCCCGTTAATTGAAAAGCACCTCCTCTCTGTTAATTGAAAAACGAAAATAAGTTTTATAAACCTGCCTTTAACGTAATAAAAAAGGCCAACCTCCACAAAGGAAAGGCTGGCCTTTATCAATTGCCGGTGATCCCTTTCCGAACACGGGAGGCTTAAATCTTTCGACTTAAACCCTTTGGCCGCTTTTCATAGCGAAGCTGTAGAAGATACGACTCGGGAATTTATACTGGTATCTGGCTATACGCAGTTCATAATGTAACCATTTTTTAAAAAACAAAAAGGCAACCTCCGCATGTGGAAAGCTGGCCTTTATAATTATATTCTATAATCCCTTTCCAAACACGGGAGGCTTAAATCTTTCGACTTATACCCATCGGCCGCTTTTCATAGCAGAAGCTTTAGAAAATACGGCTCGGGAACAATATTAATAATAATTTGTGTAACATCATATAAATAAAAATCTTCTTGTCAAATGTTTTTTATCTAAAATTAAAAAAATACCATAATATGCTATGAATTGCCTTGTACGCTCCCCGGCGTAGCGGCAGGCTATTATAAGCGAACTTACGAGCTGGCTGTTTATTTTCTTATGACATGGACTGCCGTTGCCTTGATAGAGGCAGCAACTGTTTTGCCCTCGCCCAGATCAAGGTTCTCCAAAGACTGGGTTGTTACATAAGAGACCAGGGGAAATCCGCAGTCAAGATACACCCGGTAGAACAGCCCCATGGGAGAAATCTTCACGATGGTGCCCGTAAAGGTGTTGCGGGCGCTGGAGTGGCCGGTCGGCATATCAGTGGAGATAGTCACCTGTTCAGGCCGTATGCAGCACACCACCTCTTCACCTTCTCTAACACACCGACCGCTTCAAGGTAGTGTACCTGCAATTGATACCGCAAATGTCCCGTCATAAACATGCGTCACGATGCCGGACAGGATGGTCTCTGTCCCGACAAACGATGCCACCTGCTCATCCGCGGGGCGATTCATTACCTCCTCGGGTGTGCCGGTCTGAACGATAGTTCCTCCGAACATAACCGCCAGTATATCCGATAGCCGCAAAGCCTCCATCCGGTCATGGGTCGCAATGACCGCCGTTGTCCTGGTCTGGCGCAAAATTGCGTGCAGATCATCAACCAGCGCCTCGCGGGTGGGAGGGTCAAGTGAGGCAAACGGCTCATCAAGAAAAATAATCTCCGGCCGGATGGCAAAGGCCCGCGCCAGGCTGGTGCGCTGGGCTTCTCCGCCGGACAGCTTGCGGGCTGAGCGCTGGGCAAGGTGACCGATGCCGAACCGCGCCAGCTGTTCCTCTACGGTCAGGTTAATTTCTCCCCTGCTCCTGCCCCGGATTTTTAACCCCGACGCCACATTCTCAAAAACCGTTGCGTCAAACAGAAGCGGCTCCTGGAACACCATGGCAAGCTTTCTGCGGTATGCGGCCCGGGAATTTCCTGAGTCAACCGGCTGTCCATGAAAATAGATAGTGCCCTGGTGCGGCTTCAGAAGAGATGCCAGCGCCAGCATCAGCGTTGACTTTCCCGCGCCATTGGGCCCGATGAGCGAAACAACCCTGCCGCGCTCTATGGCAAGCTCTGGAATATCTATAACCGGAACCCCGCCTCTGCGTATCAGAATATCCCGGGCTTGCAGAAGTACGGCATCGGCCTCTATGCTGTTCATCGCGGCCGCTCCCGCTGCTGCACATGGGTGAGCATTGCATTGATGATAAATGAAAGGACAAGGAGGATGATGCCCAGGGCTATGGCAATGTCAAAGTTGCCGCGGCTGGTCTCCATGACGGTTGCGGTGGTGAGCACCCGGGTGTAGCCTTTTATGTTACCGCCCACCATGATCGAGGCGCCGACTTCGGAGATCACGCCGCCGAACCCGGCCATCACCGCGGCAAGCAGCGGCAGCCGCGCCTCCCGCACAAGCAGCCGCATCATCTGCAGGCGCGTGGCGCCGAGTGCGAGAATCTGATAGCGGAGGTTTCGGGGCAGGTGCTGTATGGCGGCTACGGTTATACCCATGACCAGCGGCGCTGCGATGATGGTCTGGGCGATGACCATTGCAAGCGGCGTGTAGAGAATCCCGAGAAACCCGAAAGGCCCGTTTCTCCAGAGAAAGATGGTTACAAACAGGCCCACAACCACGGGCGGCAGCCCCATGCCCGTGTTAATGGTGCTGATGACAAACTTTTTACCGCGAAACTCCGACAAGGCTATCGCGAAACCCAGGGATACCCCCAGGACAAGACTGATAAGCGTTGCCGCCCCTGACACAGCAAGAGAGAGCAGTGTTATGCGCAGGACTTCAGGGTCCAGGGTGAAGAGAAGTAGTAACGCCTTGAGAATGCCCTCAGCAATAAGGTCCACTAGTATTATGCACCGCTAACAGGTTGTTGAAAAAGTAGTCTTCCCCCAGGCTGGTCAAAAATATCCGGATGCAAGGCGCGCGAAATCCTGAGGAATGAGGCGTACTATGCCGTACGTCGCAATGACCCCCCCCTTCATCCCCCCTTGCCAAGGGGGGACGCAGGGGGGGGTAGCACAGCGGAGCAGATGGGTATTTTTGAAGCTCCCCGCCTGCGAGGCGGGGCTTCCCGGAGTTTAATTATTCTTTTTTAATTACATGCCTCTTCCCCCGCTTACAAAGCGTGAATTGCGAGGCATGAAACCGGTCAACAGCCTGCTATTCTTTTTTACCTGCATCAGGGAAAAACAAAGGCTGGCCGAACCGGTCAACGCCGAATTCCTTAATGACTGTCTGCGCTTCTTTAGAAACCATAAAATTCGCAAATGCCCTGGCCCCGGCAGTATTCACCTTTGGCCATTTGGCGGGATTGACCACAATGACATGATACACATTCAGCAGTGCCTTGTCGCCCTCGCAGAGTATCTCAAGCCCCAGTTTGTTTTTGAGGGACAAATACGTTCCCCGGTCTGCCAGGGTATAGCCCTTTTTCTCCGCAGCCACGCCAAGGGTCTGGCCCATGCCGAGGCCGGTCTCCTGGTACCACTTCTGCCCCGCACAGGTTACGCCGCTTGCCTTCCAGATGGCCTTTTCTTTTGCGTGGGTGCCGGAATTATCGCCGCGGGACATGAAAAGAGATTGTGTTTCAGCTATCTTTTTAAAGGCGTCTGCAGCAGACGTCACTCCTTTTATTTTTGCCGGGTCAGCAGCGGGACCGACAATTATAAAATCATTGTGCATGACGATCAGGCGGCTGCCGCCAAAACCCTTATCCATGAATTTTTTCTCCGCGTCTGGGGAGTGCACCAGCAGCACATCCGCCTCGCCGCGCTCGCCCATGGCCATGGCCTGGCCTGAACCCACGGCAATGGTTTTTACCATAAAGCCGGCCTTTTTCTCAAACAGGGGGATGAGCACATCCAGAAGCCCCGAGTCCTGGGTGCTGGTGGTTGTGGCCAGGATGATGGTTTTCTCTCCGGCCGCATGTCCCGGAGATACAAACCCACACAACATGATGCTGAATGTCAGCGCTATAAAACAACAGAGCCTGGTCGTACATTGAGCTTTCTTCATAGCTGGTTTCTCCTCTTACTATGTTTGTATAGATGACAGCCGGTTTGACTGTCAATGTTTTTTAACGCACGGGCAGGCGCCCGTGGTTTGCACCCCTACTTCAGGGTTCTTCATTGCCGCATCATGTATCTGTATAGCCGAATACCACGAATGTTCCGGCAAATTCGAAATTTACCAGGCTCACGCCAACGCCGCCCAGAAAATCCGTCACCCGGACACCGCTCAAAAGAAGCAACAGATTATCCTCCTTTTGATAGCGTGGCGCCGAAAAGATGCCGGCAAATGCCGGGCCTGCCGGAACATATACGCCAAAGCCGTCATAGACATCAATGAGCAGCGCCAAATTTTCCTGAAAGGTAATGCTGATTGATACTTTGTCAGCCTGAGGCGAATAAATGAATGCTTTGAATTTCTTTCCCACAACTGAGCCGTCTTCATCAGCTGCCCCTGCGCTGCTGTTCATCAAGAGCAGCATGAAGGCGAAAACAATCATCGCTTTTTTATTGATCCTGAAAAAAGGTTTCATAGCTGCCTCCGTGCATTATTGCCGGTTATTTAAAAGCGATACCAAGCCCTGCCGCAAGAGTTCCGTCGCCCAGATTTTTCTCAAGCAGGGCAAGGGCTGCCTTCAGCTTCGGGCTGGCCGCCTTTTTAATTGCCTGAATACAATCAATTATTTTTTGCCGCTGCGCTGCGTTCACCGTCAGACCGCCTCCCTGCAGGCTGGCTCTAATCGACGGCGCTACAGCATAGAGTGCTGCAGCCATCTTTTCCCTGACGGCCTTGTTGAAAATCGCCAGCGAGGTCATCTCTGCGGCATGAATATAATAAATCGTAGTGTACTGTTTACCTAAACTGTTCCGCGAGAGAACCCGGTCGCGGTATGAGCGCAGCAGCGCAAGCAGCCCCTTGTCCGCACCGGCAACTGATTCAGCCGGGCAGGTTGTGTCGCTCCCCGCGCTGAGGCTGAAGTCAGCAATCTCAGTCTCATCTTTAGCCACGGTCACAGACGCTGTTTTTGTCTGATAGCCGCTGGCTGAAACCGTCAGGGTGTAAGAGCCGACAACAACGCCGGGGATACTGAAGGTTCCGGCAGCGTCGGTGCGCGCAGAGTAGCCGCCTTTATCAGCAGTAACGGTGGCTTTTTCAATCGGGTTCTGGGTGGCAGCATCCTTCACCGTGCCGGAGATGGTGCCATGAGCAAGGTTTCCGTAGATGATGACCTGTTTGTCATCAACATAACCCCATCCGCCTTCATACCAGTTGAAATCTGCCGTGCCTTCCGGCAGCGGCTCAACGCGTATTGCCACAACGGCTCGCTCTGAAAATCCGGCGTTATGGTCAGCGTCCCGGTCATAGGGCCAGACAACATCCTGGGTGGCCGCGGTTGACAGCTGGTCAGGCGGGCCGGGAATTATCTGCGGCACCACGGTTCTGAACGGGCCCTCACTGTCAAGACCTAATTTGTTCTCTTCATCAAGATAGCCCGGCACCAGATCCGCGCCATCCCTGAGATACGCAAGGATAAGCTGCAGCTCCCCGTCTACGGTGATCTTGTCACCCTGCTGTCTTCCCCTGCATGATGGCGCTGTATAATTACACCACCCGCCATTTGCTTTATCTGCCTCAACATCATAGTAAAATGAGGCCGGCGGATAGGTGCCCTTGACATAATAGGACGCTCCTCCGGGTTTTAAATCATAGACATAGGAAAACCCGTCCGGCGAAAATACCGCTACGCCGGTGGTGGTTGCCTCATCCATGCCTGCATCTATAAGAAGATCATACAGGGGCACACCTTCATACTCTGCATACCAGTCACCCGCCCGGTTGGTGTTCATGAGGAGAAATTGCTTGTGGCGGGGCAGATTATTTTTTATTTCATCCAGGCTGTAGGTTATCCGGGGCGCGGGGACCTTGCCGGGATTGTCCTCCGGATCACCGGGAAAAGCCAGCGCTGCAATCTCCTGCTTGTTGGTGTAGGTATCGCCATCCGAATCTTTGCTCTCGATTGAGGCAAAAGCGCTTACGCTTCTTCCGGCATTTAAATAATCCTTTCCATAAGGGTTTATGGTTTTTGTAATATCGCCTGATGCATCATAGCCATAGGTGTAATGACACCACTGGCAGGTACCCAGGGTCCTGGTTTTATTGCCGGTATCCACATAGGAACCTCCCTGGTGACACAGGGTGCAGTCGTCAAGTTTTGAATCCTTTAAATCTGGGTAGGCTTGCTGGAACTTGGGCGCATCCGCCTCTCCCATGTGAAAATAGGCGGCATAGGCGCCATTGCCACAGATAACCAGGAAGAACATGCTCAGTACAACCAGTTTCTTTTTCATGAAAACTCCTTTCAATTGTTTTGTCAGAATGCCAGCTGAAATCTCATTACCCATGCGTTTTCCATGTCATCATAATAAGCGATTCCCTCAGGGTCTGTTCCGTAATAGAGCGGCTGGCTGAACCACGTTCTGCTGTAATCAAGTGAAAACCGCATCAGCTGGTTCAAATACCAGTTCAAAGCCACGGTAAAGGAAGTAGCTCTTCTGACGCTGTCACCCGGCTCAACCAGGTATGAATAGACAATCGGGGACCCGCTGAACTGCTGATATTGAAAACCGATGCCCAGCGCTCCCCACCTGCGCTGCCGCACATCAAAATTGCATTTCGGCGTTATCCCCTGCAGAAGGCCGTTTTTGAATACCGGGTGTTCGCCGGTGAGCATGTAAAACATGTTTACATACCAGGCCCTGAGAGAAAAATTGAACGGCTCGGTGTCAGTATATTTGAGCCGCGTGTAATTGTTTTTGAAGAACTCGCCCGTGATCGCAAACGGGCCGTACGTATAGGCTACATCAAAATTCATTCCGTGTAGCTTGCCGATATCCTGCAGGACATTGAACTTGGTCTGAGCTGCCACGGAAAAGAAGGTGGTCTGGGCGGGTGTCTTAATGTTAATTTTAAAATCCGAGGTGTCGGGGTTGGAGTAGAGAAAGCTTCCGCCGAGCTGCAGCCCGTTAAGCAGCGCGGGGCCGAAATTTTTAAATGGTACAATGACCACACGTCCGGTTACCTGCTTATCATTGGCCTGGCCCCGGCGGTACGCGTCAGTGCCGTCACCATTAAACACCCCGGCGCTGTACAGGACTGAATCTTTCAGCAGGTTGCCGTATATCATAAACCCCACATCCCTGCCCGGGGTAAGGTAGTAGCCGAAGGACCGCTCGTTGAAGAAAAGGTTTTTGTCAGCGACCAGCTGCTCCAGGCTGTAGGGCTCCTTGAACTGCCCAACCTGAAATTTGATATAGGGGAAATACTCATAATTCATGTACGCATCAACCAGCCGGTTGTTGCTGGAGCCCTCAAACTCGCCTTCGAATTTGAAATTAAAATCCCTGAAGAGCCTGCCCGCCATAAATAAGCGCGCCCGCCTGATATCAAAGTCATTCTTTATGGGATAATGGCGCTCAAACAGCGTGAAATCTGTTTGTATTAAACCGCCGAGGCTGATATCAAAACTTTTATCATTGGTGCGGAAATGCAGGCCGTCGTCATAGGCTGCGGTTACCTGCTTGGCATCTTTCTGCTCCTGTTTTTTCACCTCCTGCTTATCTTCTGCATCAAGGGTCGCTTTGATTTCCCGCACCTGCTCCTCGGTCAGGGCCCCGTTCTTTTTCAGAAATTCGAGGAGTTTCTGGTCTGCCAGCGGGCCGGCAAAAGTCAGAGCTGGAGAGGCAAGAAAAATAAGTACAGCGATACGGAGCAGCAGGTTTTTCATGGTCATTCCTTCGCATGCACGGGAGAGATAATAAGGGTAAGTCGGTGAAAATAAAAAAAGCCAATACCGTGTTTGGGATATTGGCCTGAAAACATCTCGTCTCTCTTCTCTCCTTTCCAAACACGGGAGGCAGCACCTTTTCAGATACTGCCGTATCGGCCATTGCTCATAGCGTAATGCATTAGAATAAAATGGCTCGGAGAGGTTCTATTTCTTCTGTCCATATATAATTGTTTCCTTACACCTGTCAAGAAAAATGAAAATCCATGCGGTGTCCTGAATTATAAAAAGTCGAAACTTCTGCTATGGTTTTTTTCCGCCAGTAATGCTTTGCAAAAGAAGTCATCTATGGATTTTGGCTGCAAAACTTCTTTCGCTGCTGATACATAAGCTTCTCTTTTTTGCCTCTAATGCCCACCACAATATGTAGGATTCTTGCCGGATTAATAGATTGACAGCCAAAAACCATAAGCGCATAATAATGATAATTTCGTAAGTCGCTCACTTAGTTGAAGTCATAGGCAGAAACTAAGAGGGGCAAAAAAGGTGATTGAAATGAAAGAGGGAAATTATAAAGTAGTTCAAGGATAAGCTCTCAATCAGCAATTGTTGCTGGTGAGGGCTTTTTAATTTCCATAAAGGAGATACATCCATGAAAAACAGGATGATTTCTGCAATCATTATACTTAGTTTGATAGTACCGGTGTTTTTAAATTTTGCTGCATGGTCAGCAGAACCCACTGTCCCTGTTGCATGGACAACAGAAGGCCTTTATGGTGGAGAGATAATAGATATACAAATCTCATCTGCATATAAGATTGATCATACTATTTTTATTGCAACAAGTGCTGGTGTCTTTAAATCCACAAACAGTGGGGAAACATGGCTAAATTTATTCTCATATGGTCCTTACTATGCCCAGGATCTTGCTATGACAAAGAGCTTTCTGACGGATCAGACTATTTTTGCCGGACACAGCGATGGCCTGTTAAAGTCAACTGATGGGGGTATTGCTTGGCACACTGCCAATGCACCTATAAGATGTTCATCTGTTGCAGTATCTCCCAATTATGCCGATGACCTGACGGTGTTTGGCGGGAGCACGTGGGATGAAGGAATTGCGGTGTCTACTGATGGCGGGTTGACATGGTCGGCACAGAATAATGGTCTTACAGATTTAAGCGTTGTATCTCTTGCGGTATCTCCGGATTTTAAAAACGACAATACTCTGTTTGCCGGAACAGATTCAGGAATTTTTAAATCAGAAAACAGTGAGATGGGATGGCTAAGTGTTTTAAGCTTTCCCGGAAATGACTATCCAACGGCTTTAGTGATTTCACCGAACTATGCTGCAGATAAAACAGTGCTCTTCGGATTATGGAATGGACCGGCGTATAAATCAACAGATGGGGGTCTAACCTGGAATATCATCGGCAGCTACGGTATCGCAAGTTTTGCGATCTCTCCTCTTTTTTCTGCTGACCAGACCATCTTTGGCGGCACGATCCCGGGAGAAGTGCTGAAATCAACAGACGGTGGCACTAATTGGCTTCCATGTGCGGGAGGACTGCCGCGGGAATGGGTGCAGTCTCTTTGCATTTCACCCGAGTACGCAACTGATGGGACAGTGTTTGCCGGTTTTGGCGTTAACGAAGACGGTCCCGGACTATTCAAAACAAAAGACGGCGGGACCTCGTGGCATATAGCGAATGGCAACATGAACATCCCTCGGCGTTTATCCTCATTAGCGATATATCAGGAAACCGGTGGTTCATATGAACTTCTGGCGGGTGCTGACGGAAATGATGTATTCCAGATCACAAGCAATGAGCAAGAATGGTCAAATCGGGGCGGCAATGTGGGTGGAATTATAGCTCTGTCCCCTGATTATAGTAGTGATCGGACCATCTTTGCCGCAAGCTGGAATGAATATTATGTACACAAATCAACAGATGGCGGGATTTCATGGCTCAGGATTGATAATGGCCTACCGTTTACAGCATGGTGGGACATTGCAATTTCTCCCAATTATACTATTGATCAGACTCTTTTTATAGCTGGTAACAGTGGTGTTCATAAATCCACTGATGCTGGTATTTCATGGATTCAATCGAGTGAGGGCTTACGTGATCCTGCAATAAATAAAATTGAAATATCACCTGACCATGTAAACGATCAGACACTTTTTGCCGGCTGTAATAATCGAGGAGTTTTTAAATCGACCAATAGCGGCACAAGCTGGGTAGCTGCAAAACAAGGTCTGCCAGTAACCCCGGGCTATTTGGGACCATCAATTTCTGCACTGGCGGTTTCTCCTGACTTTGCAAATGATAGGACAATCATTGCAAGCGTATATTCTCAAGGTACGTATCGTTCTACAGATGCCGGAGCAAACTGGCAGCAAATATATCCCCGCGATGCATCAGCGATAGGAATTTCACCATCGTTTGAGCAAGACCGAACCCTTTTCCTTAGTACCTATACAGGATCACACATCTTATCGCACTGTCACGAGATGGAGGACGAACGTGGGAAACCTTGGACACGACAGGCTTAGGGCAAGATATTTATATAGGCTCAATTATAGTATCAAACAGATTTACTGATGATCACACGATTTTCTGTGCTGGAGATCAAGGCGTATGGAAAGGTATCGTAGAGTTTACTGGTACGACAACGACGACCACTACCGTGCCCCCAGTTCTTGTCACCATTACTGAATTTATTGCTGTGCCCGGTGACCGCTCTGTTTCTATACAGTGGGGCACTGCAAGCGAACTGGACAACGCCGAATTCAATATGTACCGTTCTGATAAAAAGAACGGGGAATATTTTAAAATAAATACTGCATTAATCCCAGCCAAAGGATCACCCACAAATGGTGCATCATACGAATTTATAGATACAGAGGTAAGAAATAGAAAGACCTACTATTATAAGTTGGAAGACATAGACATGAACGGTAAGTCAGTCATGCATGGACCAGTGAATGCTACACCAAGGATGCTCTTCGGGATATTTGTGAAATAGAGTAATTGTCATCAAATTTGAAACAAAACGGCAGGGTAAGCACTGGCCCTGCCGTTTCTGCATAGATATATTGTGGTTACTGGTTATTCACAAAAAGTTGCTACTTGCTGCTATAATCTTCTTCCGCACTTGCCTCTCTTTTACTGCTTACCAGATGAATGCATTAAACTCCTAAAAATATAGCTTACTTGTCATTGACGAAACTCACCAGCGTGATCATCTCATTTCGAGGATCGATTTGGTAATCTGCGCTTGTCAGATAAAATTAAAACCCAGCTTCGAGAGTTGTAAAGGCGAAATCAGCCTTTTACCAATTAAGAATATCAATTGTTATCCTTGATCCTCAAGTAGTCCTCTGCAGTATCAATATCAGCGCCTGACATCTCTTCATCGATGCTCACCAGGTTCACCCGCTCCGGCATACTATCAATGAGCACCCGGCCGCCCCGGTCTCCCTCTAAGGTAAGGAGAAGTTCTTTCATCACTGCGGGGAATAGTACCGGGTTTCCCCTGGATGCCGCTATAGACGGGAACGATGATTGAGTGAGGGTCCTGGTGGAAGGTGTCTATTAATATATTTATGGTGGAAGGGTTTAAGAAGGGCTGGTCTCCCACCATGAACATAAACGCGTCTGTCTCCGGATGGGCCGTATGTATCCCCAGCTTTATGGCAGCGCTCTGCCCTTCATCCGCCCGGCTGTTATACACCGCTTTTATCCCGTATTTTCTCCCGATTTTCTCTATTTCTTCCTTTTGATATATCAGGATAACTTCGTCAAGACGTGATGCCTGGGCAGCCCGGATAACCCGCTCCACCAGGGCAATGCCGCCAACCGGCAGCAGGAGCTTTTCCTGCTCCATGCGCTTTGAGAAACCGGACGCCAGGATAATACCTGAAATCATAAAGGTTTCCGGGTTATGGATATATTCTGTTACGGGCCATGGCGGCTATCACACATTTTGTGACCGGAATGCTGTCCCGTTTCAGAAGACTGATAAGGATATTTCCCGCACTAGGCTTTCCGCCGGGCATCTTCCGCTTTATTAAGCACCACATATTTTTTGCACCCATCCGGCACACCCTTGAAAAGCCCCTGCGCAGACACTATCAGCTCGACCACTGCTTCCTCATCAATCATTTCTCCCGGCCGGCGCTGCACCACGTCGCAGAACTGCTCCAGACGGTGCACATAATCATCTGTGATGGGATTTCCGACAGCATCAAGGCCGATCACGCCGATGGCCTTCGTGGCATTGTCCGGCACAACCGGCTCATAGGCGGCAGGAGCTTTTATGGGCTTGTGCTTGGCGCCGTCGCACTCGACCAGTATGCAGTCAAACCTTTTTCCCTCGTGCAGCTTCGCGATACATTCCCGGTCAATTCCAGAGAGCTTCCGCTCTTTAATAATATCGCCGCCAAGGCAGATAATTCTTCCCGGTTCCGCATGCTTCAGGATGTTGGTATCCGCTGAGCCGTCTAATGATGACTTCATCACACTCGCTTGCAGAAGGATAGTATATATTGGTGGTGGTGGTGACGAGAACGCTCTTGCCGCGGGATTTCAATTCCTGCGCCAAAGCAAACATGGTGGTTGTTTTCCCCCCGGCCCCCACCAGGCAGATAAGCTCGTGCTGAGAAGGCTCTACATCAAACGCATCAACAATATTCATGGGCATTCATCATCAGAAGTAGGGTTCCACGAAAATCAACATCTTCCCGCCGCACACATCCCCGCCGCGGGTGCCGAGATCATCGGTGAGGTCTGCCTCGATAAGCGCCGGCTTCTTCTCGGTGAGCAGACAGCGAAGCGCCGCGCTGCGCACCTGGTTCTCCCCGCAGCCGCCGCCCACAGAGCCCCAGGTCTTGCCGTCCGCGCTGATAATCATTTTAGCGCCGATCTCCCGCGGGGTGGAGCCCGCTGCATTGACAATGGTTGCAAGGCATACCGGAATGCCCTGCTTTCTGAAAATCCGCCAGCTGCTCGAATACTAGTTTTTATCGGTCAGCTTGCCCGTGAATCTAACGACTAATAAAGCCGTCCTGACCTGCATTGCTGCTTCAATGCCTTTGCCTGGCCACCCACGCCCTTGCGCCGCACGCAGACAAGCTCTGCTGCAATCGAGAGGGCAATCTCTTCCGGTGATTCAGCGCCGATGGGAATGCCGATCGGTGTGCAGACATCCGCCAGCCGCTGCGCCGGTATCCCCTTCTTTGCCAGCAGCTCAAGAACAAAGCTCACCCTGCGGCGGCTGCCGATGAGGCCGATATAGGCTGTTTCATGCGGAATGATTTCCGTCAGGCACTCGGTGTCATGCTCGTGCCCGCGGGTGATGATAACAATAAAGGTAGCACGGTTCAGGGGAATTCGCCGCAGGGCAGGGATAAAATCTTCAGCAATGACTTCACATCCGGGGAAGCGCTGCTGGTCTGCAAAGTCCGGCCGGTCATCAAGTACGGTCACGCTGAAGCCGACCTCCCGTGCGAACCGGGCCAGCGGGATTGCGATGTGGCCTGCCCCGCAGATGACCAGATGCGCCTGTGAGGAAATGATATCAAAAAACACCTGCAGGCCGGGGCGTATCTCGCGGGTCTGTTTTTTAAGCGACGCAAAGCACATCCGGGCCTGGCTGCGTAGCAGCTCATCAATATCAGCTTGTCCGGTGCCGTATTCGAGCACGCCGTCGGGAAATACTATTGCCTTATGTCCGGGGGGGATTGCTGCATCGTTTGATGATATAACGGTGGCAAGACAGAACAGCTGTGCCTGCGCAAGCAGGTCGTTTATCCGGCTGATTATGTTCATACTGAAAGGTTCCTGGTACCCGATTCTCAGGCACGGGGGTTGCTGAGAGTAAGGCTCGCTGCTTTGGCGCCGCTTCGCACCGCCACCAGCTCCGCTGCGATGGAGACCGCGATTTCCGCCGGCGTGCTGGCCCCGATGCTGATGCCGACCGGAGAGTATATCTTTTTAATCGTGTCCTCACTGATCCCCTTGTCCCGCAGCTGCTGAAACGCCTTGGCAACCTTGGTGCGGCTGCCGATCATGCCGAGATAGCGGAACGGCTTATGGATAAGCTGCTCAAGGATTTCAAAATCATGGGCATGCTTGTGGGTCACGATTATCATATAGGTGTTATCAGAGGAGACAAAACCCTCCAGCACCTTCTGGTAGTCCTCGGCAATGATTGCGTCAGCCCAGGGCAGGCGCTCCTTGTTTGCGAACTCACTCCGGTTATCAACCACGGTGACGTTGAAATCAAGCATTTTGCCGATTTGAGAAAGCGCGCTGCCGATGTGGCCGGCGCCGAATATAATTAACTGCGCCGCGGGAAGCAGCGGCTCCAGGAATACGCTCATGCCGCCGCCGCATGACATGCCGATGTCTTTCAGCTCATAGCGGACAAATTTAGGCGTTGCCGCGCTCATGAGCTGCAGGGCTTCATCAACAATCTTTTTTTCTATGGCGCCGCCGCCGATGGTTCCCGCGGTGGAGCCGTCCGGCCTCACGAGCATGCGGGCGCCCTCCTCGCGGGGAGCAGAGCCCAGTGATTCTATGACCGTCGCCAGCACCACCGGGGTGCCGGCTTTTTTTGCCGCAACAATTTCTTCAAAAATGTCCATTCCTCCCAGCTGATTACCTTCAGGTTGTCGAAAGCATCCCAGCACAAAAGCTGATCAAGCGCGGAATCTAGCTGGCGTATCTAAGTACCGCTCGAAGACTGCTCACGTAGCAGACTGGTATTTTCTCAGCTGCGCAGCTTTTTTTCGTACTGCTCAAGCGCCTGGTGCAGCGCCTGCACGCCCGCGAGCGGGCACTCGGTCTGCAGCTCAATGCCGCCCTCAAAAGCTTTTTCTATATCGGCATTATTCAGAAGCTTTGCTTCAGCCACGGTTTTCCCGAGCGCCAGCTCGGTGAGCATGCTGTTGACCGCAATGGTAGAAGCGCAGCCGTTTGATTTAAAGCGGATGTCAAAAACGCGGCCGTCTTCGATCATGATCCATAGTTCAATTTTATCGCCGCAGGCGGGATCATCAAGCAGCGCATACCCATCGGCAAGCCCTTCACTCATGTCGCCGAAATTGCGGGGCCGGACAGCATGCTCCCGCACCAGGGCCGGGCAGTTTACACCCGGATCTTCTAATTTGGGGGCGCCCTCAACACCTCCCCAGGCGCATACTTCTTCATAAAACGGATCATCCATAAGGATATTCCTCTCAAATATGTTTCACGAGCTCGACAAACTGCTCAAGTGTTTTCAGATTATGGCAGGGAAGAAAATGATCCACATACGGCATGGCCGTCGACATGCCCAGGCACAAAGGCTCATAGCGGTCGTATTTCAGATTCGGATTGAGCCAGACAATTTTGCGAAAGCCGCGCTTGAAAAGGAGCATCTGTTTTTTCAACAGTTCGGCATCGCCCTTGTCCCAGCCGTCGCTCAAAATCACCAGTATGCGGTTGCGCTTGCGGAGCTTGCCGCCATAGTGCTTATTGAACTCGGTAAAACAGCCGCCGATGTCCGTGCCGCCCGACCAGAACCGCACCTTTTTCGACAGAATCGTCATGGCCGATTCAAGCGTACGGTTGTTCAATATATCGCTGATGCGCATGAGCTGGGTGCCGAAGACAAAGGTTTCGGTATCGCGCAAATACTTCTGGAGGCTGTAAGTAAATTTGATGAGAAAGCGGCTGTAGATATCCATGGAGCCGCTCACGTCAGCGAGCAGCACAAGCTTTGACTCCCGGGGCTTGCGCTTCTTGGTGAGTATATTCATGATCTCGCCGCCCCGCTGTGTCGACTGCCGGATCGAGCGGCGCAGATCTACCATTTTTCCCTTCGTGCTGGGTTTGAACCGGCGCCCGAGCTTTTCTTTCACCGTAATCCTGAAGTTGCGAAAAATCTCATCGAACTGGGCAATCTCATAGGGCGCGATCAACTCAAAGTCCTTCTCCCGCAGGGACTGTCCGGCTGAATAGGTCGGCATGGCGATCTCTTCGTACTGATTGCTCAGCTTTTTAGAATCCTTTTTGGGATTGCCATCCTCTTCATCCTCGGGTGATTTGTTCTCCTTCTGTACGGTGGAGTCCTTGTCATCGGGCTCCTCATTGCTTCCGCCGTATTGCTTGGGAATGCTCACCCCGGTGCGCCAGAACTGCAGAAACAGGATATCAAAGGCCGCCCGGTACTTTTGGCTCATGATCATATTGGTCCGCAGCGCCATATAAAACTCAAAGCGGCTGTTAATATCGATATGGGTAAGGGCTGTTATGGCATCCCGTTCATTTGCGGTATGCACCGGGATTTTATTTATGCGCAGCAGTTTTGCAAACTTGATAATGCGCTGTATAAGGGACTCCGTGCGCTGCTCAGCAGTGATGCTGTCGCGCTTCTTTTTCTGCGCTTCGAGTTCACGCTGCGCTTCAACCGGTACCAGAAGAACTTTCATTCGATCTTAGCCTCTGCTTCTATCAGCACCGTGGTTGACAGGTCCTTGAATTTTTTCACATCCTCCTTGAATTTAAACAGGCAGCCCGAGGTCATATCCATGGTGGCCTCGTCTATTTCGTCTTTATCAAGAATGGTGAGCGCCTGAGACCAGTCAAGCGTTTCCGCAACACCGGGCCGCTTGTAAAAATCCTGCTCCCGGAGCGTTGCCATGATGCGGGATATTTTCTTGGCAAGGGTAGCTTCGATATTGGGGATTTTCGCCAGTATGATCTCCCGTTCGCGCTCCGGGGTCGGATAGTCGATAAAATGGTACAGGCAGCGGCGCTTGAGCGCATCGTGCAGCTCGCGAACGCGGTTTGAGGTAATGATGACCAGCGGCTTGTGTCTGGCCGTCACCGTGCCCATTTCCGGTATGGTAACCTGGAAATCGGAGAGTATTTCGAGCAGAAATGCCTCGAACTCCTCATCAGCCCGGTCAATCTCATCGATCAGGAGCACCACCTTTTCTTCGCCGCGCACGGCCATGAGCAGCGGGCGGGGGATGAGAAACTCCTCGGTAAAGACATTTTCCAGATGACCCGAGGGGCCGCGAGACATCAACAGACTTTATTTTTAATAACTGCTTGGCGTAGTTCCACTCGTATATGGTTGAGGTGGCGTCAAGCCCCTCATAGCACTGCAGGCGTATCAGTTTCCGCCCGAGCACCGCTGCCATGACCTTGGCAACCTCGGTCTTGCCTACGCCGGGCTCGCCTTCCAGCAACAGCGGCTTTTCCATCTGCATCGACAAATACAGCGTGAACGCGAGGGGGTCATCGCAGATATAGTTTTCCTTCTTCATTTCTTTTTTAATGTCCTCAATGGAGTCGAACTTTTTCATGAAAGCCTCTTTATTGCTTGAATTATATATCTATTATCATATATAAAAAGGTAACCTGGCAATAGTGAAAAGGGAGAACAATTCAAAGCCATTGCCAGGTATACCTTCGTAAAGAGTGAAAAGACTGGTTAGACGGCATTGCGGATGGGCTGGATACGCAGTGCCGTGTCAGTCCTCCTCTCTTAAGCTGCATGTAAGTGTCTATGTTTTTCCCTTCCGGCACTTCAAGTATAAAACTGCTTCCAGCACCGCACCGCCCAAGGCCCGGGCCTTGTCTGAAATGGTATAGCACGATTCTTTTATTGGCCGCGGGTCAACATCTCCAATCTTTAAGTTTTTCACTACCTCCCGTCCATCCATGATAAGACCGCGCACTATCCCATCAAATGGAGCCGTGACCGGCTGGTTCATCAACATAGCAGATAATGTCGCCGGTTTTTACGATGTGCCCGATATCTGCAACGTGTTTGATTGTGCCGCTGCAGGGCGCCCGGAGCACCCGCTCTGTACCATAGCCTTTAACCGGGGCCGGCACGCCGGTGTCAGGTTCAGCATAGCCTTCAAATATGAGGCGGCCGAGGTTGTGCCCCCGGTTTGTTTCAATCACGACGTCAACCTGTTCGCCTGCCTTAAACCCGGGCCCCAGGGCAATCGTGATGGGAGCCATGTCCCGGCGCATCCCGGTGTTGCGTTTGGCAAGGGTCGCGTCAACAACAGCGGCAGGCTTTATTTCTTTCAGGATATCTCCTCCCGGATCAACCATAATGGGGATATCCCCCTGATTCCATATTTTTTCTATTTCATCTTTGGTCCGGACCCTGACTGCCCGTACCTCTTCTACAACGGTCTCTCCATCGATTATTGCCTGGGCAAAGGCAACAGTCCGGCGCACCACCAGGGGATTCTGCACTTCCAGGATGAGGATCTTAAACCCGCATCGGTGCAGCTTATGGGCGACACCGCTGCCCAGGTCTCCTCCTCCGCGTATAACGACTATGGTGTCTTCTATCTGCATTAATTATTAACCTTTAGGAGCGGCTTGAGCCGCGACAGGCGCGCAAAAATGCGCTACAAAAATTTCAAACATCTTTGCGTAGATTCTTACATGGCTTAATCTGAGAATTTTCCTCTCAGATCACTCTGGCTTTACATCCGACCTCCCCTAACCCCTCCTTATTAAGGAGGGGAAAAGTTCTCCCCCTTTATTCCAAGGGGGAGTCAGAGGGGGTCGCTCATGCGATTGCAAAATTCCAAATATCTTTGGTTAGATATTAAGGTAAAAGGGAATGCCGCAGTAACTGCGGCATTCCCCTTTATATACTAACTATTATTCTTGAAGGCCATTACTTCTTGATGCCCTGTTCCTTAATCGCCTTCAGTATCTTTTCCGGCGTAATGGGCGCTTCTGTAATCTGGATGCCGATGGCATCATAGATTGCATTAGCAACCGAGCCGATCGGCCCCATCAGCGCTGATTCACCGCAGCTCTTGACCCCCATCGGACCGATGGGATCAGGCGCTGTTTCCACAAGAATGATCTTGGCATTGGGCATGTCCGAGGGGCCAAGCATCTTGTAATCAGTAAAATCATTATTGATTACGCGGCCCTTGTCATCATACGCATACTCTTCGGTAAGAACAAAACCGAGGCCCTGCTGCGCGCCGCCTTCCAGCTGACCTTCAACCGAAGGCGGATGGATGGCTTTGCCGATATCATGACCATTGACCAGGTTGATCACCTTCACTTCGCCGGTCTCGGTATCGACTTCTACTTCCGAGAAGCAGGCGCCGAAGGGCGGCGAGCAGTGCTTGGCGAAGTAGCTCGAGTAGCCCTGGATCTGGCCCGGGATGCCGATGGTCTTGCCGGTGGCCGCATCGATGTAGTTGTACACGCCCTCCTTGGCGATCTTCACCGCGCTGATCGACTTCTGGGGATTGCCCTTCACGGAAATGATCTTGTCTTTCATCTCAAGATCAGCCACATTGGCTTCCAGAAGCTGGGCAGCACGCTCAAGCAGCTGTTTCTTCACGCTTTCGCAGGCCTCGATAGTGGCTGGAGCTGCGCAGTAGATCGTGCGGCTTGCATGGGCGCCGATGTCGAATCCGCACATGTCGGAATCGCCGGACCGCAGATGGATGTCCTCCATCGGGAAGCCGAGGGTTTCAGCCGCCATCTGGGTGATGACGGTGTGGCCGCCGGTGCCGAGATCGGAAATCTGCTGAATCAGCTCGACCGTGCAGTCTTCATTGAGCTTGGCCGTGCAAACGGAATGCTCAAGCAGCATGGGGAACGCGCCGGAGGTGTGGTTCATGACGGCCACGCCGATGCCGCGACGCTTGACGCCGGTCTGCTTGGCAAACTTCTTCTTCTTTTCATACCAGCCGATCTCTTTTGCGGCCATATCGATGCAGTCGTTGAGACCGTCGGAAGCGTAGGTTACGCCCTTCAGCCAGGTCTCGTCGCCGATCGACTTGTGCCACTTCTTGCGCCACTCTAGCTCATCCAGGCCCAGCTCGTTGCACATCTTCGTGACCATCTGCTCCTGGCAGAAGGTGATCTGCGGGTTGCCGTAGCCGCGGTATGCGCCGGTGGGCACTTCATTGGTGAAATAGCCATCCATCTGCATGCCCAGGGCCTGCCACTTGTACATGCCGTGGAGGAACGCGGCTGCGCAGAAGGGCGGCCCGGAACCATGGGTATAATAGCCGCCTTTGCGGGCGTGATAGAAAGCATCTACCGCGACCGGGGTGCCGTCCTTTTTGAAACCCATCTTCAGCCAGATGTGGCCGGGATAGCGGGTTTCAGAGGCGACCCAGTCTTCCTCGCGCAGGAACTCCATGCGCACCGGATGGCCTTTTACTGCCATGGCCATGGCGCAGGCATGGGGCTCGCCGATCATGCCCAGGCGAACTCCGAAACCGCCGCCCACCGTGGTCTGCACCAGGCGCACGCGGGTCAGGGGCAGCTCGAACAGCTCAGCGATCAGCACCTGCACGGGCTTGGCCATCTGGGTGGAGGTCCAGATGTTCAGCCGGCCGCGCTCATCATAGTGGGCCACGTAGGAGTGATTCTCCATCTGGCACTGCTTCTGCTTGGGAACGTAGAAGGTGTCTTCGATAATGTAGTCGCACTCGGCGAACAACTGCTCGGCGGTTTTGCCGTTCTTGTCGTTCCAGCCATAGCGCTTGCCCGGGAAAAATGATTCGGGCAGATCAAAGGCCAGGTTGCCGGGCTTGAGCGGCGTGAACAGGTACCCGTTCTTCTTCTTGCCCTCGGCCTTGGAAGCCTCCGCGGTCATGAAAATCGGCAGGGGCTCATAGGTGACCTTGATCTTGTCTGCTGCGCGCTCGGCTGCCTCTTCGGTCTTTGCGATTACGCCGCAGATGGCGTCGCCCTGGTGCTTCACGACTTTGTTGAAGATGTTCAGGTCCGCGATTTCGCCGAATACTTCGCCGAAAAGCTCGGGCACCAGCAGTTTCATAACGGTCGTGTTATAGGGCCTTTGCGTGACATCATCGGGGCCGACGATTTTCACGACGCCGGGCACCTTCAGCGCGTCGGAGAAGTCGAGCTTCTTTACTCTGGCGTGGGCATGTTCCCAGCACCGGACAACTTTCCCGTAATACATGCCGGGCATGCGTATATCGCCGGCATAGACGGACTGACCGGTTACCTTTTCACGGGAATCAACCTTGGGGATTCGTTTTCCAATAACGGATTCTGCCATGCTGTTCCTCCTTTCTTATTGCTTGCCGGCGGCTGTTATTTTACTAGCCACCTGAACAGCTTTGATTATTTTTACATATCCGGTGCAGCGGCAGATATTGCCTTCCAGACCACGCCGAATTTCATCTTCCGTGGGCTTTGGGTTCTTCTCAAGCATGGAGACAGCCTTGAGAACCATGCCCGGCGTGCAGAAGCCGCATTGAATAGCACTTTCATCGACAAAGGCCTTCTGAACGGGATGCAGCTCGCCGTCCTGGGAAAGACCTGCAACAGTGGTAATGTGTTTGCCATCCATGGTGGCGGCAAGAGCTATGCAGGCAAGAACAGCTTTCTTCTTTGCCTTTTCGGTGGAGCAGTATGTTGTGGTTGCGTCTACCGGTTTGCATTTCGTGCCGCCTTCTTCCACCAGCAGCACCGTGCAGGCGCCGCACTCGCCCCGGCCGCAGCCGTATTTAACGTCAGTCAGGTTCAGCTGGTCCCTGATGACCTGAAGAAGGGTATAATGAACGGGTATGTTCAGATTATACTCCTCCCCATTTATATAAAGGGTTATTGCACGTTTTTTCATGATGTATATCTCCTTAAGTTTTTGTTGTGAACTAGTCCCTTAGTACCGTTAGCCACGTGCCTCGACAATTATGCGCTTGACCATCACGCCCGCCACATCGTGGCGATACTCCGCAGTGGAACGCACATCGTCTATTGGTTTGATTTCGCTGGGGACTGTTTCAACAACCTTCTGGAGCACTGCGTCGGTAATCTGGTTGCCGTTCAGGAGCGCTTCGACTTTTTTCAGCCGAATAGTGGTCGGGGCCACTGCGCCGATGGCAACACGGGCCTGCTTACATATTTTATCTGACATATCCAGGCGCACGGCGACATTGACCTTTGAGAGGTCCAGCGTGGTGCGGGTCATGCGTGCAAAGGCATTGGAGGAACCGCTTGCCATGGGGGGCAGCTTAACTTCAATAGCAAGCTCGTCGCTCTTGCGCGCCGTTTCTTTATACTTCAGGAAAAAGTCATCAATGCTGACCTCCCGTTTTCCCTTGGGGCCTTCCAGCACAACGGTCCCGCCAATGGCAAGAATCGCGCAGCAGCAGTCCCCTGAGGGGGAAGCGCGCATGACATTACCAACAACGGTTCCCATATTGCGCGTCTGGGGCGTGCCGTTTATGGCTGCTGATTTCCACAGCGCCGGGTAATTCTCTTTTACTTCCGGAGTGTCTGCTACCTGCTGCAGCGTGGCCATGGCTCCTATGCGGAGGCCCGCCTTCTTGTCGTAGGTAACATAGTCCAGGTCCGGAATTTCAGCCAGGCTGATGACATAAGGCGCTACAAACCCCTTGGTCATGGACACGATGACATCCGTTCCACCGGACATTACCGCGGCCTGGGCCTTATGTTTGGCGAGCATTTCCACTGCTTCGGAAATACTCTGAGGCATCAGCAGCTCAAACTCGGGCATAATGCGACTACTGCTCATAGTACTACCTCCTCACTGGGTTAATCCTTCATTCATGCTCATGAACAAACAAGTAGAATTCTTTTATGAGCACTGTTTACTAAAAAAATGCAGCTTGTTCCCCCCTTCAATAGAACCCTTTCCGGGTTCTCCCCGGTCACCCCTTTTTACCCCTCGCCATCGAAGGGTAAATCGATATATACCCGTCACCTCCTTCCATCAACAATATTTTTTCCCTCTTAAACCCTGGAAACTAAAAAAGCCAGTCCCGTGTTTTAAGGAACTGGCTTACCCTTTCCTCTCCTTTCCCAACACGGGAGGTATAACTCTTTCGAGTTACGCCCTATCGGCCATGCTTCATAGAACACCGTCCGTAGAAGCTGCGGCTCGGAGAATTTCATCCTTTATTTTGAATATGTTAATTCCAAAGAGCAAAAAAGCCAGTATCTACCGTGTCTGGTAAATACTGGCTTTAAATATCTAAAGCAAGGGTCTCCTTTCCAAACACGGGAGGGTCGCCATTTTTCAATGCCGCCCTTTTCGGCCGCATCCTCATAGGCTATGCCCTTAGAGGAGAGCGACTCGGAGATCATTATTAGTATCTATATTTTCAGAGTAGGGTATAGATATCCTCTATGGTTGTCAAGAAAAATGTTAGAAGAACCCCCTTGAGAACATATACGAGAAAAACAGGGGGAATTCGCTGTCGCCGGTTGTCTGGGCATTGAAAACCTCGCCCGGCGTTCCAATAGTAATCACTTTCCCGTCTTCATAAACAATGACCTTGTCCGCAATGGAATAGGCTTCAAAGACATCGTGCGTTACCAGGATGACCGGCACCTTGAATTCTTTGCGTATATCCCGAAGAAAATTCCGCATTTCAAAGCGCAGCTCGGCATCAAGAGACGAGAATGGCTCATCCAGAAGAAGCACGGCAGGGCCGCGGATGAGGGCCCGGGCGAGGGCGACCCGCTGCTTCTGACCGCCGGAAATCTCCGAAGGAAATTTATCCTCAAGCCCGTCAAGGTGAAAAATGGTGACGATGTCATACAGCCGTTTATCTCTGAGCTGTTTATCAAGTCCTGTGGCACCGAACAGAATATTATTTGTTACATTCATGTGGGGGAACAGGGCCAGGTCCTGAAAAACATAGCCGATGCTTCGCTGCTGCGGAGGAAGCCAGATTTTTTGCTTGCCGTCATAAAAGATTTTATCGCCCGAGCTGACCACACCGTCATCCGGCTGTATAAGACCCGCGATTAATTGCAGGGTCATTGATTTGCCGGAGCCCGAGGGTCCGAAGATGACCGCAAGCTCATCACCCACCTCCCATTCAGCATCGAGGTTGAAGCCGTTCACCTTTTTTGCGCAGTTTGACCGAGAGGGCCATTACACAAACCTCTTGCTGAAGCGGTTGGCTATATACAGAAAGCTCCCTGAAATAAGGGTAAAAAGTATAACCATTACGTTTGCTTTTGACCAGTCACCGCTGCTTGCCGAGGTGTAAATGGCAAGGGGCATGGTATCAGTTTTTCCCGGGATGTTGCCGGCAAGCATCAGCGTGGCACCGAATTCCCCCATGGCCCGTGCAAAGGAGAGGACCGTTCCTGCTATGATACCTTTTTTTGCAAGCGGAAGGATTATGTTAAACAATGTCGCAGTTTCTGAATGTCCTAATGTGTATGAAGCATTGATGAGATTTTTGTCGATAGATTCAATGGCCGCCCGGGTAGTTTTAATCATGAGCGGCAGTGCCACCACAAAGGATGCAAGCACCGCAGCATACCAGGTAAACATGATGCTGAAACCGGTCCAGTTGTAAAGAGCGCTGCCGAGCAACCCATTTCTTCCAAACAGAATGATCAGGTAGTAGCCGATAACGGTCGGCGGCAGAACCAGGGGAAGGGTGAACAGTGTATCGAGGAGGTCTTTGCCGGGGAATTTTTTCAGCGCCAGCACATAGGCGAGACCAATGCCGGCAAGCATTACAAGAACCGTTGCTGCCAATGCCACCTGCAGGGAAAGACGCAAAGAAAAGAGCACTGAAGTTTCCATCGGTTGATCAGGGAATTACCAGGGCGATTAATTGACCGGGTTGAACCCGCATTGTTGCAGAATCCGTTTGCCTTCAGGTGAGGCAACGAACTCAATAAAAAGTTTTGCCAGAGAGCTGTTTTGTGTCTGCTTAAGAACCGCCAGCGGATAGACCACCGGCTGGTGACTCTGTACCGGTGCTGTCGCGACTCGTCTGCACTTTATGCGCCATAGCCAGCGCGTCAGTTGCGTAAACGATACCGGCATCCACCTCGCCGCGGGCAACATAGTCAACCACCTGCCGGACATTCTCAGCGAGGATGAATTTATCTTTGATAGTGTCCCAAAGTTTAAAATATGTCAATATCTCCTGCGCATATCTGCCGGCAGGAACGGTTTTCGGGTTGCCTACAGCGACTCTTTTTACTGCTTCTTTTTTCAGATCATCAAATGAATTCAGGGATAGTGATGCCTTGAGCGGCATAATGAGCACCACCTCATTGACGGCAAAGCGCTGGAACGAGTCATTCAGCAGCAGTTTTTTCTGCTTAATCTCCTCCATCTCTTTTATAGCTGCTGAAGCAAAGATGTCTACCGGAGCGCCTGCCTCTATCTGCTTCATAAGGTCTCCCGAGGCTCCGAAGTTGAAATAGATTTTTACACCACGATGCTTTGCGGCAAACTGTTTGCCGATCTCCTCAAAAGCATTTTTCAGGCTGATAGCGGCAGAAACCGTTATTTCCTGCTGCTCTTCAGCACGTACCATGGTGGTAAAACAGAGGAGTAACAATACCAGCACAGTAACAGCAAGCCTCAAGCTAATCTTTCTCAACATAATAAGGTCCTTTTTTTATTCTTTAAAAAACGAAACAAACCGGAGCCCCTGCGCTTCCCTGAATTTCGCGCCGCGGGAAAAGCTCTCCCGTGCTTTTTCTTTATCCGTCACTACGGTTCCTGAAATCATATGAATGCCGAAATCAAACAGTATTGGCGACAGGGGCGTGCTCGGGCCTGCCATTATATTATAGCTCGCATTAAAATAGCCACTGATAGCATCAAAGGTGTGGTGGATAAGGGTGGTGCCGCTCATGAGGACAATATCTGATTCCGGCACATACTCAGGGATATGTTCCGGCAGCAGGTCATCATCTGTTTTCGGCTTCAGCTCAAATACCCACAGGTTCCGGGCAATCTCTTTTCCGCTTCAGAAGCTCAACAAAGGGGAAATGGCCTATAATTGATATGTTCTTATTTTTTCCCCTGTGCAGCAGGACGTCAAAAGCGTTCACCTGCTGCAGCCGGTCCTCGAGGGGAGATAGATCAAGCGCGGAATTAAGGGCTGCCATGCCAATAGCAGCTTCAAGGCCCGCGGTGGACAGGATCATCGCGCAAGATCTGCGGCAGCGAGAGCTTTTGAAAGCTGCAGCATCCGCTGTTCTCTTCATCCGTGCCTGCCGCCACATTGGTTGCCAGGCCGGGCCGGACGCTCTCAGCAAACACAACATACGGGTAGAGAGAAATAGTGCATGGCAGCGCGGGAATACCCTGGCCAAGCAGCGCATTAAGCACTTCCATTGTTCACCACAGGACTCTTTCAGATTCCTTTACCAAAGCCGCAATCCGGATATCGGCACTCCTGGCAATCAGCGCATAAACCGCCATGTCCTAAACTGGTTATATCCTGCCTGGTGAGCGCTTCACCGGCAAGGATGCGCGGCAGCACCAGGTCAAAGATGGTTGTTTTGTGATACATAACGCAGCCGGGAAGCCCCAGGACCGGGACCGCGCCGATATAAGCAAGCAGAAACATTGCTCCGGGAAGCGTGGGCGCGCCATAGGTAACAATGCGTCCACCGGCTGTCCTGATCCCCGCGGGCGTCACATCATCGGGATCAACCGACATGCCCCCGGTCACGGCGATGATTTCTGCTCCCCGCTCCAGCAGGGTACGGATTGACTCTGCAATCAGCTCGATGCTGTCAGGTACAAAAATCTGTTTCAGCACGCTGCAGCCAAACTCAGCGAATTTGCTGAACAGCACGGGACCGAATTTATCCTCGATGCGGCGGTAAAAGACTTCGCTGCCGGTGGTTACAATGCCTGCGCTGCAGGGTTTGAATGGCTTTACTTCAATAACCGGGTAGTGCTGCCGGCAGATACTCTCAATGTGATTAATTTTAGCCTCTTCAATAACCAGCGGGATAATGCGCGTGCCGGCCACTGTTTTTCCTTCCGTTACTTTTTGATTGGAATGCAGCGTTGCAAACATCGCCTGATCAACTTCATTAATGGCATTAAGGGCGGCAACATTGACCTTTAAAAGGCCCGCAGCCTGAGCGCTGAGGGAAACCTTTCCTTCTTTTGGTTCTGATAAGCTGATGCCCGGCCCGGCAGCAGCAGCGGCCATTCTCATGGCAGCATCATTTTCATGGACAAAGCCTTCACTTAATTCCCAGACAAAGATCTGCCGCTTACCCAGGTCCAGCAGTTTTGGAATATCCTCCTGCTGAATGATATGCCCCTTTTTAAAGGCACGGCCCTTGAACTCGCCCGGTGTTATCCGGGTGATGTCATGGCACAGCACCATGCCCACCGAATTTTCTACAGGGACCGTTTTCATCATTTATTCTCTTGGCAGTTTGTTGAAAAAGTAGTTTTTCCCAGGCTGGTCAAAAACATCCAGATGCATGGCGCGCGAATACTATATCATGTTTTTCTGATCACCGCCCATAAGCCGCCTTCTTCTATCACTTCAGCCTGCTCTGCAAGGCCCGTCGTTGACAAAGCCAGCTCAAACTCCTGGCGGGAGAAAAGTTTCCTGCCGAGTGCATAATTGAGCCTTCGCGATTCATCAGCAAGCTGCTTGATTACCTCAGGCGAAGTGTATGTGCCGAATCCGCCTCCGGCGAAGACAATGCCGCCGGGTGACAGCAGGCGAAAGAGTTCAGACAAAATCGCGCCCTTTTCATCAAGGAAAAAGAAGACGCCGCGGCAAATGATCAGGTCAAATGTTTGGCCGGTTATAGTGAGAGGAGAAAGCGGGGTTGATACAACACGGTATCGATCCGCGCATTGTGTATCAAGCATCTCCTGCCAGTCTGAAGAAAAGGTCGCGACCAGCTCTTCCATCTCCAACGCAATCGTCAGGGTGCTTTGCGGGCACTGCCTGAGGAGCGTGAGGCCGATGCCCCCGGAAAAACACCCGCCTCAAGTATATGTCCGGGCTGCTTAGTGCAGTGCCCGGCAATTTGTTTGGCAATGCCCGGATACACCGGGAGCCAGAGTTTGTTGATAGCCCTGATTAAATCGATATCCATCAGGACTTATTCCTTCACCAGCAAAACATTCACCGCCTTGACCACGATCTTTACCGTGTCGCCCTTCTTGATTCCCAGCTCCTTCAGAGAATTCATGGTCATAACCGATTCCATGAATGCACCGGATGCAATTTTCACCTTCACCTCGCACATCACCGAACCCTTTTTAATGTCGGTGACGGTTCCCATCAGTTGATTACGTGCCCCGTACTTCATGATGTGCCTCCTGTTTGTGGTTAAACAAAAAACCAGTACCGTGTTTGGCAGGTACTGGTTTTATTATGTACATGTCTGTATCTCTCCTTTCCAAACACGGGAGGCAGCAGCTTTTCAACCGCTGCCTTGACGGCCACCTTTCATAGCCGGCAGGCTTTAGAAAATAGTGGCTCGGAGAGCTTCGCTATTACTTAACTTTTAAACGTAACCAAACCTCCTGTCAAGAAAAATGAAAGAACCGTTTCGTGCCGTTATCTATTCAGCGCGTTAGAATTTAAAATTCATATCCGTCTGGAACAGGTTCGCAGGGTTTGCCCGGCCCGCTGATCTGGAACGCACGAAAATAGGTTGTGGTGAAGTTGACATTTTTAAGCAGCCCGTATCTGAACTGGGCCGTGTAGCCCGTGACACCCGTGTAGCCAAAGTAGAAGTTCGAGTCAGGCAGGATGTCCGGCGCGGCATTTTTCTCCAGGCGCCGCCACGATCCCCTGAAATTCCACTGACACTTCTCCACGACTTTTTCATCCCCGAACGTGAGGCCGGTCAAATAACCGCTCTTGCCATTTGATGTGGACACATTGTTGGTATATTCAGCAAACAGCCCGGCATAGCGGATCGGCGTAAACGCGGGGACCGGATTTTTGAACCCCAGTTCACCCGCCATGTTCACCAGGTTATATTTATATCTATACACCGTGTCAGTTCCATCTTTTACGTAGGTGTTCGTCCCGCTCGAGTATTTCTGCTGCGGGTTGTCCTGGAAATTTTCAAATGAGGTAAAACCCGCGGCTACTTTCAGCTGGGTTTTTTCGTTCGGCCTCCACATGACCCCGGGCTGTATGACCCACATCCAGGCATCTTCCGGCGTGTTATTCTTATTGTCATTCAGCTGAAAAGCTCCCGCATTCATCAGCAGGTCAATACACGGATTTACCGGATATTTTATCTGTGCTGCCACGCCTTCAGGGTTTATGTCTTCATCCCAGACCAGCTGGGAAACTGTATAGATGGGGTTAGGCATTTTCCCGCCCTGCAGGTTCAGCCACTTATAAGGTGTAAAGTTCACATAGGCGTAGTTGATATTAATCTGCTTTTTGTCAGAGTCGTTGGTGAATGACTGGTCATTGGAGCGCGGGTCATTGGAGCCGCTGGCAATGCCAAATATGAACTTAAGGTTTTTGGCAACCTCTGTCTCCAGGTTAAGCCGCACCCTGAACCTGCCGCGACTTTGTGAGCGTGAGTCCTTGATATCTATATTTTCATAGCGCAGCCTGAAATCACCGTAGAATTTGGTCTTTCTTACCCAGTCGGGAATAATGCCAAACTTCCCTTCCTTTGCTTCCTTTGCAACCGCTGCCTTTACTTCTTTGGCTGCCTGTTCTTTCTCTTTAGCTGCTTCCTGCTTTGTTTCCTGGAGAATTTTGTCACCCTCATCTTTGTTAAGAATGCCCTTCTCCACCAGTTTGCGCACCAGGATGTCCACCTCCCCCGCCATGATTGGCGTGCATGTACTCAGTATAAAAATCACGGCTATTAATCCCGCTAAGCATGCGGCAAAGGTTGTTAATGAAAATTTTCTCTGTCTCATGGTACCCTCCCTTTTGTTAATTCGATTTTACAGCTGCCCCTGAAATGACATTTAGTCTCTTAAGACTAATTTTCTTGCAAAAATGGAAGAAAAAATAAAAATCTGGAACTCAAGAAATCAGGATATTTTTGTGCCTGCCCCGAGCGCAGCTGAGGGGTGCCTTTTGTGAGTTCCTGCCTGCGATGAGCTCAGTCGAATCGACTTCCAAATTCAATCTTCTTTGTTTCTTTTTTTGTCTTTGCGGTTAACTTTGATCCCGGCTTCTTGTCCGGGTTAGGAAAATAGATATAATAAAATGCGAAAAGCTTCGGCAGACCCGACAGCTTCCCGATATCCTTATACTTTTTCCCCCGGTCTTTTATTGTTTTTTGATTACTGACCGATTTTTCTTTTCTCATGAAACCGCAAAATAATCACTATATTGTGGTTACTATTTACCTGCTATACTATATATCGATTCTTTTTTTCAAGCATATAAATGAGCCGGGCCCTGCAATGTTTCTATATTTAAATAGTATTGGCATCAGAAATGGCCTCTTATAATATCCTTATAACACTCCTATAGCACTCTTGTAAACATATTTTTCACCTGATGTTATTAATTATTCATGGTAGCCGAAGGTATGCTGCTGGTCTCAGAAGATATGAGAAAAAACTGTGTAGAGGATTTTTGCTCCTGCTTTAATGGAGCCAATGACCGTGCCGCTGATTTTTGACGTGCCGATGCGCGTTCGATAGCTCACGGGCACTTCCCTTATCGAGAGCCCCTGCTTTATCGCCTTGATCTGCATCTCTATGGTCCAGCCGAAATTCCTGTCCTGCATATTCAGCTGGTTTGAGTGCGCGCAAGCGTATAGCGCGGAACGGCCCCAGGTCGGTATAAGCAATGATGATACAAAAGTCTGATAAGCCAGGTAGCCAATTTGTTTCCGCAGTATGCCTGCGGCGGAAGAACTGCTTTTCCGTCAGCGCCTGCGATCCGCGAGCCGATGACAAGATCTGCCGTGCCCTGCGCAATCGGCGCGACAATACGCGCCATCTCTTCAGGGTAATCGCTGTAATCACCGTCAAGAAATACAATAATATCCGGTTCATGGGCGCTGGCGATTCCCTTCAGGCAGGCGGCCCCGTATCCACGCTGGCTTTCGCGCACCACGAGCGCGGCCTCCCGCTGCGCCACCATAACCGTATTGTCTGTGGAGCCGTTATCAACCACGATGATCTCATCCGCCACATCTTTTGGAATGTCCCTGATCACCAGGCCGATTGCATCCTGCTCGTTGAGCGCCGGGATAATGACGGAAATTTTTGGTCTTGTTTTTGCCCATGGAATGGTGTTGTTACAAATCAAGGTTATAGTATTGCAGATCTTCCACCCGATCTATATCACGCAACATCGGCAGCAAACCCAGAGATAATCCTGCAGCATTAATCTTATCTATTGTCTGGCTTACTGCTTTTTCAGTGCCCCACTCGATATTGCTGAAAAGCTCTGGTATAGGCTCACGTACGCCAATGAGATAATATCCGCCATCATAGGCAGGTCCTATCACAATGTGCTTTGCTTTAAGCATATCAAAGCTTTGGGTAATAATATCTCTTGATATATCCGGGCAGTCGCTTCCAATAAGAACAGCTCTTTTGCACCCTTTTTCAAAGACATGCTTGAAGGCATTAAGCATCCGTTCCCCCAAATCGCTGCCCTGCTGCGGATAAAAATACTCATTCTCTATCAGCCATTTTCTCACCAGCTTTTCATCCTCCTGCGGAGAAAAATATATTTCAACCGTATAGTTTTCATCTCCCTGGGGAGCGAGTTTTCTTAACTACCAGCTCAGCAGTCTTTTTATAAATTTCTGCTGCTCTCTCATCACCCATGTGCTGTGCAAGCCGCTTTTTCACTGACCCCGGTGCCGGATATTTAACAAACACAATCAGCAGATTTTCACTCATAACCTGTTATCTCTTCTGTCTAAAATTCCGCAGCCCGTCAAATAGTAACAGGCCGTAAAACGGCACATACTCAACCACCCTAACCAGCATGCTCTCTTTCCAGCTGCCGGCCTCTACCAAACCTTTGAGCACCAGATAGGCCCCAGAAGAATAGTGCCGCTGAAAAGAATCCATGCCCGGTTTGGGATAATAACCAGGAATGGTATGATCCAACATAAATACCACGGATGCAGCACAGGGGTAAGCATGATGATGCAGCCAAGAAGGATAAACCCGGCCTGATAAATTGACGCTGTTCTCCCCTCCTGCAAATTCCGTCTATACGATGCTACCAGCACGATCAGCATGCTTAAAACGCTTGCTGCTGATATTATTCGTGCAGTTCCTTCTGAACGCACAATCCAGGAAATAATATCAAACAGAGATGCATTGAAGCGCCACTTCCGGAAATATGTTGTCAGAGTTTGAAACAGGTTATCGCGGGCACCTAAAACGGGATATAGCACATCCCCATAATGAGAACAAAGATAGTCAGATTAATGAACCTTCTCTTTATGAGTATAAAAGGGAGAAATATGAGGGGGAGAAACTTACTGAGACAGGACAGCGCAAGGGAAACAATCGAACCGCGTTCCTGCCTTTTTAATAAAAGATATAGGGCGAGCATTAAAAAAAGATTCCCGCACTGTCTAGGTGGCCGCTTCCGGCAAATTCCAAAAGAACCAGCGGATTCCAGGCATAAATCACGATTCGATTGAATCAGCGATAAAGAATTAACAGTGAATAAAAGAACGAGCATGGTTAAAAGGTCAAAAATGATAAATACCATATTCATGGTTTTTATCGTAGGGCTCAGTTGCGTGCACATTCTGAAAATAAAAAGGCTTACCGGGGGATAGATAGTGGTATAATCCTTGTGGTTTATGTTAGGAAAGATTTCATGGTCTCGGTACTTTTCTAACTGCGGGTCAGCAGGTGCATGTAAAAATGGATCGATTCCTGCTGCAGGAATTTCCTCCCTTCCCAGACGTACCGGTAAATATCGTCTGATATTGAAGGCGGGCTCTGCCATAGTATAATGCGAAAGCAGCATGCGAACAAAAGAATGCCTGCCAGGAGAAATTTTGCGCTGGAGATGACGCCGGAGTCTGATGAACGGCTGGACTGGCGCGCGGGGCCGGGTATTCTGACGCCTGATTGATTTTAAAAAGAGCTAACGATGCAGCGTAAAGAATAAAGGCGGTAAAAAATCCAGCCTCACACAAAACAATATTTTCCTTCAGATTGCCAAGAGAGAGAAGAAACAGATAGCAAAGCCCCTGGCCCGCTGCCAGTAACAGGAAAATGAATTGTTTTGGTTTCACCCGTCCGTACATACAGCTGCTTTTTTACTTCCCCGGCCTCACTGACGTTGATTAGGGCTCCATGACAGCGTCCATACCGCCCCGCCGTGCAGGCATGGCAGTGTTCGCCAAAGGTAATATCGGTGGCAAAGCTTGCAAAATCAACTTCCCAGAACTTGACATTTTCATACCCTCGGGAGTCGCTTGCCCAGTGCAAGGTTAAAATCGCAGTCATACATATATCCCTGATAGTCTAATGACAGCAGCGTTCTGCACATAAGTTTATCAAGTGTTGCGGGATTATAGTTACTCTTCAACAGTCTCATATAGGTAGTGAGCCTGTTTTTTTTACAAAGCATGGTACGGAATCTTCCGACCGGGACGTTGGTAATAGGTATGACCGCATTAAAGGTAATATCATGGTGCTCTTTTAGAAACTGGGTATAATCCAGCTGCAGCTTTTTTCGCTGTGGCGGCAGAAAATCTCCTAACGGATTCTGTAGACGAGATCAAGGGATAGGCCGTTTGTTCCGTAGCCCAGGGCATTAAGCTTTTTTAGCACGGAAATGCTTTTGTCATAAACGCCCGTGCCTCGCTGCCGGTCGACGTTCTCCCGAAGATAGCAGGGCAGTGATGCAATGATCGTAACCCTGCAGTTCCGGTAAAGCTCAAAGTAAAAGTCATGCTCCGGCATGTCGATCACGGCAAGATTTGTTCTCACGGTTATGGTTTTATTATGTTGTGCAAGCTCTCTAACAAACCATTTCAAGTTGGGATTCAGTTCAGGGGCGCCGCCGGTAAATTCTACGTGCTTGATGGCTGATGCGGGCAATCGTGTAAGCAATTTTTTGAGCCGTATTCCAGTCCATGTTTTTATTGCCCGATGGTGACGCATCAATGTGACAATGAGAACAAACCTGATTGCAGATGTTGCCCAGATTTATCTGAACAATATCGACGGATTGTTTTCGCATGTGTTTATTTGTCCAGAATGTTTTTTATGTCCATGCGACAGCCTGTGTTCCTGTGGATTAACCTCCGGAATGTCCCGCCCAGCGGGCTGCAGAACCGTCAAACAGCAGTTTTTATATCTGGCCATGCAGCATATTTTTGAAAAAAGGAAACAAGAGAAATATAAAAAAAACCTCCGGCAAAGAGCGTCAAAAAAGGAATGGCATCATAGACTTCATAAAGCGCGGCAAAGATAATGGCGGAGAGGAAATAAAACCCAAGTCCAAGCTCATCAGCGTCACAATATTTTTGCTGTCCCCGCGGTATATTTTGTATTTCCACTGATCTGATTTGTTTTCTATCCGAAATTTGGGCGTTCTTATAAAGGCAGATTTATAGCCCCAAAACGACCAAGCACCCCCCTGCCGTTATTAATACACAAACCAATACCCATTGCCATGATGAACGGGAGGTACAGAATCTTTTGCACCCATGGTTCCCTCGCTTCTTTCTGCGAGACAAGGTAGTACAGGCCGATGGGAACGGTAGAGCCCCAGAAAAGCATGAGATCAAAAATGAACAGGCCTCTCCATCCCATCTTTATGCGGATGACCAGAGCAGGATATGCCAGCACTGCAAGCATAAAAACCAGCAGATAATTTATGTTGCAGCTCAGATGAAACAGGGCTTCAAGCTTCACCAGCCACGTCTGATTGCTTCTGATTATTACCGGGAAAAGTTTCCCGCGCTGTTTCAATTCCTCCCTTTGACCAGCGGTGCTGCTGGGATTTGAACGCATTGGATGTCTACCGGATCCTCTGCCCGGCGTTATTGCCTGGGGAAGAAAACAAATTTCCATCCCTCAGCTGCGCACGATAGCTCAAATCAAGGTCTTCGGTTAGCGTGTCATGCTGCCAGCCTCCCGCGGCAATGATACATTCCGTTCTCCAGATGCCGGCCGTTCCGTTAAAATTCAAAAAACCTTCCCGATAGATACCGCGCGCTGTGTTCCAGTAAGAAACGTGCATCACAGGAACATTGCCGTTAACCCGCGTAAGGAATGAGTAGCTGCGGTTAATATGTCCCCACCTGCCCTGCACCATCCCGACATGAGGATTGGAAAAGTATGGGACGGTCTGCAGAAGGAAATCCTCCTGCGGAACAAAGTCAGCATCAAAAATGGCAATTAACTCTCCTTGGGCCTGTTTCAGCCCTTCCTGAAGAGCCCCTGCTTTATACCCTTGTCGGTGTTCACGATGGAGGTATTGGATCGAGTGCCCCGCTTCCCGGAAGTCTTTCGTACCAGGTTACGCGCCCGAGCAGTGGTTTCGTCAGTGGAATCATCAAGAACCTGGATATCTAAAAGGCTTTTGGGATACCGGAGCTTTGCCGCAGCAGTAATCAGGCGCTCAACTACATATACTTCATTATACAGCGGAAGCTGAATCGTTACGCATGGCAGCTCATCAGGAAGCGTTGGAACGACATCATTTTTTCTCCTGTATTTAAAGTAGAGAAACAGAATACAGTACCGGTGCACTGCATATATCATCAGCAGTACCAGTACCGTTAAATATCCTCCGACTATAAGGTGAGGGAAACTCATTAACACCTCCACTGCCTGTCATTATCTAATTGCTATCATCTGTTTTTAGCGGTGCCGGCGGACTTTTTTTATTGTCAAAATAATAGACCAGGGCACAGGAATATTGATCGCCGGGTGAAACATTTTTTCCGTAGGGATAATTGGTGTATGACAATTCACAGAACCACCGCTTGGCAACCTGATAGCTGGTGGTGAATTCAAACTTGCCCAGGTCATACTGGAGGCCAAGAGACGGATTTGCTGAGACCGCCTGACTGGAGATACACTGCTGCTGGTTTTTATGACCTGCCCGGTTTCTTCATCAATATACGCAGTGTTAACCGGCTTTGGCTGGTGAGGCAGGTCTGCGTTATGCATGCTCTTTGTCCCGTCAAGCTTTACTCTCGTAAAGGAAAGCCCTTGGGTGGCATTTACTCCGAATTCGAGCAAATACCGGAATTCATCAGACGGTGCCTGGGTTCTCCAGCGGTAGCCGATCTCTGCTCCGCAGTAACCGGGGAAACGGCCATAGGGATTTTCCCACCAGAAACCGCAGCTCATAATCATCCTGATGATTGCCGGGAGGTATGTTTTCATTTTTGTCGTACAGCCCCGCATTTTTATACAGGAACTGCACGGAAGTGACTACCTGCTCCGTAGGGATAAAGTATTCAGGCCTAGTTCCATGTCGCCGAATCCGTTCCAGCGTTTTTCCACTTTGCGTGTCTTGATTTGGTCGCCCACTGTTACCTGTTGCCGATAGGTGGAGCGCAGCCATTTGTAGGGAAGCGAGCCCGATATTGTCAGCCGGTCAGTGATGCCGTACTCGAGATACAGGGTTGTGTTGTTATCGGTGAATGTGGTTCCTTTGGGCAATCGCTGTATGCCGCCTCCATGGAATGTATAGTTGGTATAATAATGGTTGCAGGACAGTTTCGCGTACAGCCCACCCTTGTTCATGCTCCAGGCCCCGGCCCAGGTGTATGAGACTGAGGCACAGAAAACTATTGTTGACAAAAATATACCATACAGTGTCCGCATAGGGTAAGGGCTTCCATTAAAGTTTTAACCAGCAGGTTCTTTGCTATTATTTTGGCTCGCCTGGTCTCCCTCGGGTTATCCGGGTTTGTGCTCCACTCGTACCAGCCGCCGTCATAATTTGCTGCAGGCCACCCCAGCAGATACGCATAATAGGCATAGAGGCCGGAGCGCCAGCCGGTGCCGCAGTAGAAATACATCTTCTTATCCGGAAAAAACCCTGCGGCTTCCCAGTTTTTCTTTACCACCCCCATGCTCTGGACCGTATTAATGTCACTGCCGATGAGTTCGGTCCAGTCCCCAATCCACTTGGCGCAGGGGATTCTGCCCTTCTCGTCAAAGTAGCCGTAGTAGGAGTTTGAAGCGCCGATAAACTCATCCCTCGAGCGGTCATCAGTCACCGTGATGCCAGTAGTGCTCCCGGCGCAGACTGCCTTAACCTGTTCCATGGTGGCAAGAAGATCTGGTCTGCCCGCCGATTCTCCAAACTCAACCGGCGCTAAGACGTTTGCCGTTCCCTGCGACCCTCCGCCGTTTTTAATCCAGGCGTCATAACCGCCATTGAGAACGCGCACGTCCTTTACCCCGGCCAGCAGCAGCGCCCAGGCGACCCGTCCGCAGCTCATGATATCATTTCTGAAACCACCACAGTCTTGTCCGCCGAGATACCGATCCCGCCCAGAAACTGCTGCAGCTCTGGAATCGCCTTCACATTCGCGTCATGCGGACTTTCGTACATGGGCTCGCGGCTCGGACCGTTTTCAACATCATAGGTATCCATGAGAAGATGGCGCCCGGTATATGGCCAATGGAATAGTCAGTGGGATCTGTTGTATATTCAGGCGTCCATGAGGTCTCGACGATAACATAGCCGTTGTTCTGATAGGTCGGGGGCTTATCTCCGCTGATGAGGGCGGCAACCCAGGCTGGATAGACGAGTGACTGGAGACTTTCCATCTTTTCCATGGGAAGTGCTGCATCCGCGCCCCAGTCGCTAATCGAGCCGTCATAATTTGAGCAGCGGCTGTAACCCATCAAGCGCAGGGTGAAATAG
>CAWDOY010000056.1:0-38416 GCA_963803975.1 uncultured delta proteobacterium | reverse complement strand
CAGATGGCAACCATCTATGTGCCGGCATTGAATCCCATATTCAAGACAGAGCCTTTGACTTTAAATGAATTGATGATTACGCTCGCAGTGTCATCCGTAGTATTTTTTGCCGTGGAGGTTGAGAAATTCATAAGACGGCGGCAGATCAGGTGGAGTAATAATGAGGATTAACGGGACGGCGAGATTAATTCCCGCGCTGGCGAAAAACAGGAAGAGGTGGAAATGGATAAGGTGACGTGGATGAAAGAAAAACGACATTTGATTCTCATAGCCACAATAGCGATTTTTATTACAGTACTGCACTTTCTTGTATTTGCGAATTATTCTTCTCTTGTTGTCTTTGAAGAACTTTACTATATTCCCCTTGTCCTTGGAGCGCTCTGGTTCGGCTTGAAGGGCGCGCTTTTAACGTATGTGATTGTTTCTTTGCTGTATCTCCCTTTCTTTTTCGGTGGTTGGACGACCTCTTCCTTAGCAGTGGCGGACAGGTTGCTTCATCTGTTATTTTCAGGAATATTTACATTTGCTGCTGTCTTTTTTATAGAAAGAGAAAAGAAAAAGGGACAACAGATTGAACGAGAACAGTATCTCGTAAGCATAGGACGGGTTGCGACTACTATCGTTCACGATCTGAAGAATCCCCTTATTACAATTCTCGGCTTTGCAAGACGTATTCGTGAGGGAAAAGGCGACATAGATACCGCTTCAAAGGCGATCATTGATTCATCTCAGAATATGCAAAAGACAGTCTATAGTGTGCTTGATTTTGCAAAACCGATTCAATTGGAATTGAGAGAGGAAGGTATCCAAAGCATTGTCAATCGGGCATGTGATTCCTGCAAAGAAAAGGCTGAAAAGAAAGGTGTAACCCTATCAATTGATAACCCCAATAACCCAGCCGATACTGAAGTAGACGGATTCCAAATGCAGAGGGCGCTTATTAATATTATCAACAACGCCATTGAAGCCTCTGGTAAGGGACAGCAAGTTGATATTACAACAAAGGCTGCAAAGAAACGCCTGAATATTAGCATAACCGATCACGGTGCAGGCATCGATAGGGAAACACTTGAAAACATTTTTGTCCCATTCTATTCAAAAAAGAGAGAAGGAACCGGCCTTGGAATGCCGATAGCAAAGAAAATTATCAAGGGGCACAAGGGAACCATACGAATAGAGAGCAAACAGGGAACAGGCACAGAGGTAATAATATACTTGCCTTGCAGTATAAAGACAATAGGCTGAAAGGAGAGTGACATGAACGGAACATTATCACAAGGTGCATGGAACATCGGGAAGGTAATAGGCATTCCTATACGGGTGCATTTTTCGTGGCTCATTATCTTCGGTTTGATCACCTGGTCGCTATCCACCCTCTACTTCCCTAAAGCTGCACCAGATCTTCCCGCCACCGCATACTGGGTGAAGGGCGTCCTTGCGGCACTCCTGCTCTTTGCATCGGTGGCTCTTCCATGAACTGGCACACTCCTTCGTTGCCCAGCAGTACAAAATATCCATCGAAAGTATAACCCTCTTCGTTTTCGGTGGGGTTGCGCAGATGAAGAGTGAGCCGCCGCACCCGAAGGCGGAATTCAGGATCGCCATAGCCGGACCTCTTTCGAGCCTCTTTCTTTCGGTTCTTTTCTTTGTTCTATCGATGAATGCCGTAGGCGGGATAAAGGCCCTTCTTTTCCTATGTTGCGCAGATAAATTTCATCATCGCGCTGTTCAATCTCATTCCGGGTTTCCCGATGGACGGCGGAAGGGTGTTGAGGTCAGCAATATGGAGTAAGACAAAGAATTTCTATTACGCAACACAGAAGGCATCGAGTATAGGGCGGAAGATCGCGCTGTTCTTTGTCTTTCTTGGAATACTCTCGACTATTTACCCGCATGCCTGGTGGAGTGTGGCTGATGCTCATAGGGTGGTTTCTGTATACCGCCGCACAGGCGAGCTATCAGCAGTCTACCCTTCAGGAAAGCCTGTCGGGCATTAAGGTAAAGGACATCATGGTGAAGGACATCGTGTCGCTCAGCCCGTTGATTTCACTCGATGAGGCCGTAAACGCTTATTTTCTCAGGTACGGATACGGCGGATTCCCCGTTATTGAGGGCGAGAGATTTCTCGGTATCGTGACCTTAAAGGAGATCAAGGAAGCTCCCAGAGAGAATTGGTCAAAGGTGAAGGTCTCCGATGTTTTTGTGCCCCATAACACAAGGTGGGAGGTAGCACCCGAAGAGGACATAATGAAGGCCCTTGAACTCATGATAACAGAGGACAAAGGCAGGATTGCGGTGACAAAGAATGGAAGGATCATAGGTCTCATTACGAGAAACGGCATTGCACAGTATGTGCAGATAAAGGGGAAATAGCGTGGAAGTGAAATTACCCGGTCACAAAACCAAGATCGTATGCACAATCGGCCCGGCCTCTCGTTCAGAAACCGTCCTTGAGGAATTGATGCGGACGGGACTGGCTGCCATTTACAGGCATTGAACCAACCACAATCACAACAGGAGAATACTATGCAGATCCAAATCAATACCGACCATAACATCGAAGGTCACGAGGCGCTGGCCCATCAGGTCAGTGGCGTAGTGGAGAGTTCCCTGAGCAAAGTCAGCGATCACATCACACGAGTGGAAGTCCACCTGAGCGATGAGAACAGCGACAAGAAGGGCGGCAATGACGACATACGCTGCATGATTGAAGCCCGCCTCGAAGGCCGCCAGCCTATCTCGGTCACTCACCAGGCCATGACCCTGGACGAAGCCGTCGACGGTGCCGCGGACAAGTTGATTAGAATGATTGAGAGCACCCTCGGGCGGCTGCGCGATCAAGAGAGACGCATGACTGACCCTGACCCATCCCCACCCGAGCCTGAACCCGAGGAGGGGTCATGAGCGACACCACGGCGAGTCTGCGCCGAAAGATCGGCGGAGCCGGTGATCTCCAATCCGTTGTCCGCACGATGAAAGCCGTGGCCGCCTCGAGCATCGGACAATATGAGAAATCGATGAGCACGTTGGCAGACTACTATTGCACTGTGGGGCTGGGGTTGGGCGCTTGCTTCCGTGCAAGCGGGCTGGCCCCCTTTGATTGCAGAACAGGAAAGACAAACAGTTGCTGGTGCGGTGCGGTCGTGTTCGGTTCAGACCAGGGACTGGTTGGCCAGTTTAATGATGTGGTGGCCGATTATGCGGTCAAGACATCGGCGGCTTTACCGGATGGGCCATTGGTCAGGCCGGCAGGGGAACGGAAGCCAGCGGCGATTGGTCAAGGGATGCCGTATCTCTTTATGATAAACTGGGAGGTGTGTTTGTCCCCTTTTCTATCACGACAGGGATCGGTTCATCGATGTGATGCGCTCTTCGATTGCCCTGAACGGTTCATTCTTCAATACGCAGAGAATGATGCTGGAGTATGTGTTGAGAGCCTATTTCTAAACTTGTCTCAATAATTGTTCGTTACAACGGGTACTGTGAATAATCCCGTACACAAATGAGCGTACATGAAATACCCGGCGAAAGTTGAAAGAGTGAAAGTCTTATCGGTCTGGTTATGATGGTACTGGTTGTGTTCTTTCCACCGTGGAATTGGGATGGATTATCATAAAAGACATTATCACCCCCCTGTATTTCTGCTCGATATTGATGAACTGTTGGAAGTATTTGGCATGTTTTTATTGGTGTTAATAGGGGTTGAGTTATTGGAGACCGTAAAAATGTATCTCACCAAAAAGACGGTGCATGTTGAAGTCGTGTTCACGGTTGCCATGATCGCCATCGCCCGAAAGGTCATCATTCTGGATATAAACGAGGTTTCGAGTCTCACCTTAATAGGAATAGGCACCATTATCATCGCTCTCTCAACCGGATACTATTTTTTAACGAGAAAACCAAACAAAGAATAAGGACCACGCCCTATTAAACGAGACACATGTTGACGGAAAAAATGGAATATTTCAGCCGGCAACCAAAATCATGATGGTCTTGACTATCAGCCTGTGCATAGTCCTTGGTGTTATCGATTACTTTACGGGTCATGAAGTCTCTTCCTCGATATTTTATTTGCTGCCGGTTTTTTTAGTTGCCTGGTTTGCGGGAAAAGGCCCCATGCTTCTTGTCTCTGTTATCGGCACTGCTTCAGGTAACCCGATGTACCCGAGGCTCAAATTCGTTACCGAGGAACATAGCGTGAACAAGAACGATGCCGATGTTCGATAATGTCTTTTTGCAGGATGTCGCCGCGGCGCTTTTTGGCGCCGTGGCAGTGAAGCTGCGCCAGCCGCTGATCGTTTCCTTTATCGCCGCTACATTAAGCATGTTATGGCACCCTTTGGCATCGATATAATTTACTGTTTTCATAGGCAGGTGTCCCTGCTGGCCTTTGTATTTCTTAACACTGAGTGCCGGCATGAATATCTTTGGCTTTCTCATGCAATGGACGATGGTTTTGCCCGAGTTGCCATTCTAAGAAAGCGATTTAGTTCGGGGAGGACGTTTCCATATCTTGCGGCAGAAATTTCGTTGACACACAATCGCCCCCGTCCTATATTTCCTTTATCCAAAAACGAGTTCCTGTGGTGTATTGAGGCCATTCACGTTCAAGCGATGGAGCAGGCAGGCCTCGAAAGAAGCCGAGTTACGCTCGCGAAAAGTTGAAACGGACCCTTGAGATCATTGGCACGACGGACTTTGGGGCTTACCAATGTGTAAAGGTCCCATAGCGATGGCGCGTCTTCAAGCGCTTCCGGACAAAAAATGCAATCCAGTGCGGGGAAGCATTCATGACAAGCGGGATAGTACCGTGCGCCCCCTCAAAGCCCCGTTTTTTGATGGAGTGGTCGTGTCCGTTAAAACAGAAAGAGAAAGTCAGGTGTTTCCATGAAAAACAAAAAGCTGGTTTTTTCGGAAATGGCTTTGATCATCGCGAGCGTGCTTATCTTTAGAAGCTTGTGGATGCTGCTCGACAAGATATCCTTCACGCATGAGACCCCGGCGCTTTGGTTGTCATTGTTCTTGGGGTGCATCATCACGATTTTAACCTTGAACTGGATCGCGAAGCAAGGCAAAAAATAAGCAGATCGCGCAGACAGGATGATTAAGCGAAGGCTGCCTTTATCTTGGTTTTCATTGTCTCGAAGGTCGGCAAGGACTACCCCAATTTTCGCTACGTTTTCAATTGATCCTTGAACGAATTAATACTTACACTCGCATTTTCATCTGTAGTGTTGTTTGCTGTGGGAGATTGAGAAATTCATAAAGCGGCTAAATAAGGGTGTAAAATAATGCTTCTCTGGCTTGGATTTATCATCTGTTCATTGGTAATCATCTATTCAGGCTCAAAGCTTTCGAAGTATGGCGATATAATTGCTGAAAAGACGGGTCTTGGCGGCGCATGGATTGGCGTTGTTCTCATGGGGTTTGTTACATCCCTGCCGGAGTTCGTTACCGGGATAAGCTCTGTCACTTATGCAGATCGTTCCGAATATTGCCGTAGGCAATGTGCTTGGTGCCTGTGTTTTCAATATGCTCACACTTGCCTTGCTTGATGTTTTTTACAGGCCGATGCCGATATCCGCAAAGGCTCATCATGGCCATGTCCTTTCAGCGGCTTTTGGAGTGCTTCTTCTGGGTATTGTTGCTTTAAGCTTGTTTCTTGGGAATCGTCTTTTTTCGTTCGGGTGGATCGGCCCGTACAGTTTGTTGTTTGTGATTATATATTTTATAGCTATGAAACTGATCTATTCTTATGAAAGAAGGCAAGTGGTTGCTGAGTTTATAAAAGAACAGGCAGTAGAACTGAAATACGAAAGCATTTCGACGAAGACCGCTGTTTCCAAATATATTATTAACGCTGCAATTGTTATCGTTGCAGCTGTTTTTCTTCCGAAGATTGGTGAAGGTCTGGCGGAAACCACCGGTCTTGGGCAGACCTTTGTGGGGAATATCTTTATTGCCTTCTCCACAACCCTCCCGGAACTCACCGTCTCGATTTCTGCGGTCACGGATGGGAGCGATAGACCTGGCAATAGGTAATTTATTTGGAAGCAATATCTTTAACATTTTTGCCCTCGGCGTTTTTGACTTCTTCTTTGCCAAGGGACCTATCCTTTCCTTTGTTGATTCTGCACATGTGATTTCTGCCATATCTGCTATAGTCATGACTGCTATCGCAATTATTGGATTGACCTACCGGGCAGAGAAACGGCCCTTATTTTTAGCATGGGATTCAATCGGGATACTGGTAGGGTATGTTGCAAATCTTATGTTGTTGTTTATGTTGAGATGACTGGAAAACAGTATCCCTGGAAGAAACAGGTAGCGATGTAGAACAACCGGATCGATACTACAACAAAATGATCTCTGCTACAGACTGTATCATAAAGTCAGTCCGACTGCCAATCCGGCGTACCCCTCCCTTGCCTCTGGTCGGCTTGTCGGCGGCTTCTTGAAACGGATTGGCTCTCCCAGGTTCCGGCATCAACAGTTCGGTCGCCCGCCACGGACTTAGACCCCGGCACGTTTCGATGCGCTCACCCTATCGCGCCTATCATTTCCGGCTTCAGAGATATGAAACCCTTGGCCTTCGTGCAACATGGAGTATTTCGGGGCTCAATACCTTCACTTGCGTTGTGGCTGACTTCCTCCTTCCCTCCGGCTTCATGCAGCCCGTTACCGGCCTGCATGCGGAGTTCCGTACTGAACTGGTGGTTAACCTTTATTCAGGCTGGATTGCCCAGCTTGCTGATGCCAGCTTCCCTGGCACACTCATAATTTCCCCCTTTTCCCTTCTGGGGTTAATAATTATTATTGATTATTTTATTTATTAAAACTGCCGGCCAGTCCTCGGCATGAATGCCTGAAGTGATATCCATATGTCCCCCCAAACTCGATCTTAATAACGGCATCTGCCCCTACTTCACGGGCTTTTTCTTTCATCTCCTCCATAACTTTTTCAAAACTGGTGAAACAGCGGCCTTTAACAAATATAACCCCGATTTCTATATGCGGGCGATCAATATTTCCAGTGCTGAGCAGGATGTCGCCACTTGTTTTTGCTGCGACGGCGACAAATCGTAGTGGCGCAAAATCAGACCTAACCGTTGCGACTCCAATAAAATAAGAATAATTAGATAGCTTACATTAAAGAATTTTTTCATAAGTACCTCACTGAGGAATTAATGGTTGTTGAAATGCAAACTAAATAATTTTTCCCTGCCCATCCTCCGTAGAACTTCGATGAATGGGCGAGCTTTGCAGCTCAATATTTTTAGTTATATTATAAGTAAGAGATGTGAAGAGATTTTGAAGGGAATGTAAAAAAAGTGTAAATTATGCAGGGTAAATCAGAAGAGAAAAATCAAATTGTGAAAGCGAAGTCAGAAACGACCCCGCTTTTGTTTTTTCACTATATATTGCGGTGGCTTCTTATTGGTTCTTATTGGTTAATATGCGCGACTTTCTGCTATCATTTTTCTGAACTGTCACTGATGCTTACCAGATCAATCTTAGCATTAGTTGTTCAGGCAGACGAGTTTCGCTGCTGATACATAAGCTGCAGTTTTCAGCGGTTACTACCCACCACAATATATCGATATCTACACTTAATTTTAATTGAATGCTTATTATGAAGGGAGTATAGTTTTTATTGTATTAGGAGGTATCCCATGATTGTTAATATCACCGAAGATAATTTACTGGGAGATTCAATGTGACCTCTGTCAGACTGTGTGGCTGATAGAGGTTTTTTATTCTGATGTTCAATTCAAAAACAAATTATTTTAATTGACAATTGAAGATGACCCCTTCTGCCCTTTAAGATAGGCTGTGGTAGCTTAACTGTGCGTCCATTTTTTCGGGGGGAAGATCACCAAACCTCCTGTCAAGAAAAATGAAAGAAGCGTTTCGTAACGATATCTGTTGAGCGCGTTAAAATTTAAAATTCATATCCGTCTGGAACAGGTTCTCGGGTTTGCCCGGGCCGCTGATCTGGAACGCACGGAAATAGGTGGTGGTGAAGTTGACATTTTTAAGCAGCCCGTATCTGAGCTGGGCCGTATAGCCCGTGACACCCGTGTAGCCAAAGTAAAAGGTCGAGTCAGGCAGGATATCCGGCGCGGCATTTTTCTCCAGGCGCCGCCACGATCCCCTGAAATTCCACTGACACTTCTCCACGACTTTTTCATCCCCGAAGGTGAGGCCGGTCAGATAACCGCTCTTGCCATTTGATGTGGAAACATTGTTGGTGTATTCAGCAAACAGCCCGGCATAGCGGATTGGCGTAAACGCGGGGATCGGGTTCCTGAACCCCAGTTCACCCGCCATGTTCACCAGGTTATATTTATATCTGTACACCGTATCAGTGCCATCTTTTACATAGGTGTTTGTCCCGCTCGAGTATTTCTGCTGCGGGTTGTCCTGGAAATTTTCAAATGAGGTAAAACCCGCGGCCATTTTCAGCTGGGTTTTTTTGTTCGGTTTCCACACGACTCCCGGCTGTATGACCCACATCCAGGCGTCTTCGGGGGTGTTATTCTTATTGTCATTCAGCTGAAAAGCCCCTGAATTCAGCAGCAGGTCAATGCAGGGATTTACCGGATATGTAATCTGTGCTGCCACGCCTTCGGGGTTTATGTCTTCATCCCAGACAAGCTGGGAAACTGTATAGATGGGGTTAGGCATTTTTCCGCCCTGCAGGCTCAGCCACTTATAGGGCGTGAAGTTCACATAGGCGTAGTTGATATTAATCTGCTTTTTGTCAGAGTCATTGGTGAATGACTGGTCAGTTGAGCGCGGGTCATTGGAGCCGCTGGCAATGCCGAATATGAACTTAAGGTTTTTGGCAACCTCTGTCTCCAGGTTAAGCCGCACCCTGAACCTGCCGCGGCTTTGTGAGCGTGAGTCCATGATATCTATATTTTCATAGCGCAGCCTGAAATCACCGTAGAATTTGGTCTTTCTTACCCAGTCGGGGATAATGCCAAACTTCCCTTCCTTTGCTTCCTTTGCAACCTCTGCCTTTACTTCCTTGACTGCCTGTTCTTTCTCTTTAGCTGCTTCCTGCTTTGTCTCCTGGAGAATTTTGTCACCCTCATCCTTGTTAAGAATGCCCTTCTCCACCAGCTTGCGCACCAGGATGTCCACCTCACCAGCCATGGCTGGCGTGCACGTACTCAGTACAAAAATAACGGCTGTTAATCCCGCTAAGCATGCGGCAAAGGTTGTTAATGAGAATTTTCTCTGTCTCATGGTACCCTCCCTTTCTTTGTGATTCTTTTTTTACTGCTGCCCCTGAAACGACATTTAGAAAAATAACTATAAAATTAATGCGAAAAGCTTCGGCAGGCCCGACAGCTTCCCGCTATCCTTATCCTTTCCTTTTCCCCCCGATCTTTTATTGTTTTTTGATTGCTGACCGATTTTTCTTTTCTCATGAAACCGCAAAATAATCACTATATTGTGGTTACTATTTACCTGCTATACTATATATCGATTATTTTTTTCAAGCATATAAATGAGCCGGTCCCTGCACTGTTTCTATTATTAAAATAGTATTGTATCAGAATGGCCTCTTATAGTATCCTTATAACACTCTTATAGCACTCTTGTAAACATATTTTTCACCTGATGTTATCAATTATTCATGGTGGCCGAAGGTATGCTGCTGGTCTCAGAAGATGTGTGAAAAATACGGTGTAGAGGATTTTTGCGCCTGCTTTAACGGAGCCGGAAAGGGTGCCGCTGACTTTTGATGTTCCGTATGCGCGGACGATAGCTCACGGGAACTTCCCTTATTGAGAACCCCTGCTTTATCGCCTTGATCTGCATCTCTATGGTCCAGCCGAAATTCCTGTCCTGCATATTCAGCTGTTTTAATGCGCTGCAGCGTATGGCGCGGAACGGCCCCAGGTCTGTATAACAGTGACCATAGAGCATTCTTATAAGCCGCGTTGCCAGGATGTTTCCCCAGTATGCCTGCGGCGGAAGAACTGCCTTTCCGTCAGCGCCTGCGAGCCGCGAGCCGATGACAAGATCTGCCGTGCCCTGCACAATGGGCGCGACAATCCGCGCCATCTCTTCAGGGTAATCGCTGTAATCACCGTCAAGAAACACAATGATATCCGGTTCCTGGACGCTGGCAATCCCCTTCAGGCAGGCAGCGCCGTAGCCGCGATGTGGTTCCCGCACCACGCGCGCTCCCGCTTTTTCAGCAACCATTGCAGTGTTATCCGTGGAGCCGTTATCAACCACGATGATCTCATCCGCCACATCTTTCGAAATGTCCCTGATCACCAGGCCGATTGCATCCTGCTCATTGAGCGCGGGAATAATGACGGAAATTTTTAGTCTGTTTTTGTCCATGGAATGGTGTTGTTACAAATCAAGGTTATAGTATTGCAGATCTTCCATTCGATCTATATCGCGCAGCATCGGCAGCAAATCCAGAGATAACCCTGCGGCATTAATCTTATCTATTGTCTGGCTTAGTACTTTTTCAGTGCCCCACTCGATATTACTGAAAAGCTCTGGGATAGGCTCACGTACGCCAATGAGATAATAGCCGCCGTCATGGGCGGGCCCCAGGACAACGTCGTGCGTATCAAGCAGCATAAATCCCCGGTTAACAATAGTGCGGGAGATATCAGGGCAGTCGCTTCCGATAAGGAGTGCCTTCGTGTATCCGGCAGCAAACGCATGGAAAAATGCATTGCTCATACGCTCTCCCAGATCGCTTCCCTGCTGCGGGGAAAAACATTCATTCTCCTTCAACCATCTTCTCACCAGCTTTTCATCCTCCTGCGGAGAAAAATATATTTCAAGTATATAGTCCTCACTGCTTGCAGGAGCAATTTTTTGCACAATCGTTTCAGCAATCTTTTTATAAATTTCTGCTGCCTTAGAATTACCCAGATGCTGCGCAAGCCGCTGTTTCACTGACCCCGGTGTTGGATATTTTACAAACACCATCAACAGATTTTTGCTCATATCCTGTTATCTCTCCTGTTTAAATTTCGCAGCCCGTCATATAGCAGCAGACCGTAGAAGGGCGCAGTATTCGGCAATTTTTACCCACATGTTTTCCTGCCATATGCCGGCTTCCACATAACCCTTCCATATAAGATATGAGAGGAAAATAGAGCCGCTGAGCATGAGCCATGCGCGGTTGGGAACTATCGCCACCAAGGGGATGATCCAGCATAGATACCACGGATAAAGTACCGGCGAAAAAACAAACGTGCATCCCATCAAAATAAATACTGTGCTAAATATATATACTGCCCTCGTATCTGCGGGCTGCCGGGAGTGTTTGAAAAGAAGTACGAAAAAAACAGCTAAAAGAATAGCTGCGGCAGCAAGCCGCGCCTTAGTATTGGATTGAAATAGCAGCATGAGCAGGTCATAAATGGATGCGTTAAAAATCCATCTCCGGGAATACTGGAACAGGGAATTGAAGAGCTTATCGCCGGCACTGAAAAAGGGAACATAACATACGCCAACCAGCAAACCAAAAATGAGCAGATACAGTATTTTTCGTTTGCCCAGCACAAAGGGTATGAACATGCCGGAAAGAAATTTAACTAAAAATGAGAGGACAAGGGCAATGGTCGAACTCACTCGTCTCCCTGTTATGAAAAAATATAGGGCGAGCATGAGAAAAAATATCCCCGCGCTGTCCAGATGACCGCTCCCGGCAAACTCCATAATAACCAGCGGGTTCCAGGCATAGATAATGACGCGGAGCGGTGAAATATGCATGGCGTTTAAAATGAGAAACAGTATGCCGATGGTGAGCAGATCAAACAGGATAAACATCATCTTCATTGCTGCAACAGTAGCACTCAATTTCGCACACAGCCGGAAGATGAAGAGACTGAGCGGGGGATAGATCGTAGACAATTCCTGATGATTTATGTAGGGAAATATTTCTTTATCACGAAAAGCATACAGCGCCTGATCAGCTGGAGCATGGGTGAATGGATTCAGCCCCGCTGCAAAGATTTTTCCCTCCCAGACATATCGGTAGATATCATCCGATAATGTGGGCGGGCTCATCCACAGGACAAAGCGAAAGCAGCATGCACAGAAAATAATAATTATAATATAAGATGAAGTACCGGGGACAGCGCCAGAGGATTGACCCGCAACAGCGGGCAGGGTGGTTGCGCGATCTCTTGCTGCCGGTTCGATATGTAACAGGGCAAGTGAGGCCCAGTACAGTATAAAGGCAGCAAAAAATCCAGCCTCACATAAAACAATATTTTCCTTCAGATTGCCAAGAGAGAGCAGAAACAGATAGCAGAGCCCCTGGCCCGCTGCCAGCAGCAGGAAAATAAATTGTTTTTGTTTCACCCGTCCGTACCCATGCAAGTGACTTTTTTTACTTCCCCGGCCTCATTGACGTTGATTAGGGCTCCATGGCAGCTGCTGCCGCTTCCGGCAGTGCAGGCATAGCAGTGTTCATCAAAGGTGATTTCAGGGGTAAACCGTGCAAGGTCAACATCCCAGAATTTAACCTGTTCATAACCTTTCAGTCTGATATTTAAAGCAAGATTAAAATCACAATCATATATATATCCCTGGCAATCAATTGAAAGCAGTTTTCTGCACATCAGTTTATCTATGGTCGCCGGATTATAGCTCTTCTTCAATAATTCCCTGTAATGATTGAGCTTCTTTTCCTGGCGAAGGATCTCTTTAAATCTGCCTATGGGTGCGTTGGTAATAGGTATGACCTCATTAAAGGTAACACCGTAGTTCTCTTTTAGGAACTGAGCATACTCGCGCTGCAGCTTTTTTTGCTCTGGCGGCAGAAAATCTCCTGTTGGATTGTAGACAAGATCAAGGGAGAGGCCGTTTGTTCCGTAGCCCAGGGCGTTAAGTTTCTTTAAAACACCGATGCTTTTAGTATAAACTCCAGCACCTCTCTGTTTATCAACATTTTCCGGGAGATAGCACGGTAGTGAAGCAACTAACTTGACCTTATATTTTTTGTAGAGCTCTATATAAAAGGCATGTTCAGGCATATCAAGCACAGTAAGATTCGTCCTCACAGTTACGCTTTTGTTGTTTTTTACAAGCTCTTCAATCAACCATTTCAAATTGGGATTCAGTTCCGGTGCACCCCCGGTAAATTCTACGTGCTTGATGGCTGATACGGCAATCGTGCGAGCAATTTTTTGAGCTGTATTCCCGTCCATATTTTTATTGCCCGCTGGTGATGCATCAATGTGACAATGAGAACAAATCTGATTGCAGAGATTGCCAAGATTTATCTGTACAATATTGATGGTTTGTTTTTGCGTGTGTTTATTTATCCAGAAATATTTTGTATCCATGCGACAGCCTTTCTAACTATTAATTCACCTTTAGAATGTCCGTCCCGGCGGGCTTGCAGAAGCGTCAAGCAGCAGTTTTTATATCTGACCAGGCAGCGTATTTTTGAAAAAAGGAAACAAAAGAAATATAAAAAAATCCTCCGGCAAAGAGCGTCAAAAAAGGAATGGCATCATAGACTTCATACAGCGCGGCAAAGATAATGGCGGAGAGGAAATAAAACCCAAGCCCAAGCTCAATCAGCGTCATAATGTTTTTGCTGTCCCCGCGATATATTTTATATTTCCACTGGTCTGATTTATTTTCTATCTGAAATTTGGGGGTTCTTAAAAATGCTGATTTATAGCCCCCAAGCGCCTCAAGCACCCCCCTGCCATTATTAATACACAAACCAATACCCATTGCCATGATGAACGGGAGGTACAGAATCTTTTGCACCCAGGGTTCCCTCGCTTCTTTCTGCGAGATAAGGTAGTACAGGCCGATGGGAACGGTTGAGCCCCAGAACAGCATGAGATCAAAAATGAACAGGCCCCTCCATCCCATTTTTATGCGGATGACCAGAGCAGGATATGCCAGCACTGCAAGCATAAAAACCAGCAGATAGTTTATGTTGCAGCTCAGATGAAACAGCGCTTCAAGCTTCACCAGCCACGTCTGATTGCTTCTAATTATTATCGGGAAAAGTTTCCGCGCTGTTTCAATTCCTCCCTTTGCCCAGCGGTGCTGCTGGGATTTGAATGCATTGATGTCTACCGGTATCTCTGCCGGCGTTATTGCCTGGGGAAGAAAAACAAATTTCCATCCCCTAAGCTGGGCACGATAGCTCAAATCAAGGTCTTCGGTTAGCGTGTCATGCTGCCAGCCTCCTGCTGCAATAATACATTCCGTTCTCCAGATGCCGGCCGTTCCGTTAAAATTAAAAAACCTTCCCGATAGATACCGCGCGCTGTGTTCCAGTATAAAATGTGCATCAAGGAACATGGCCTGTACCTGCGTAAGGAATGAGTAGCTGCGGTTAATATGCCCCCACCGGCCCTGCACCATCCCGACCTGAGGATTGGAAAAGTAGGGGACAGTCTGCAGAAGGAAATCCTCCTGCGGAACAAAGTCAGCATCAAAAATGGCAATTAACTCTCCCCGGGCCTGCTGCAGCCCTTCCTGCAGCGCGCCTGCTTTATATCCGTGCCGATGTTCCCGGTGGAGGTAGTCGATCAAGTATCCCGCTGCCTGCAATTCTGCAACCAACTGCCTGGCTATCATAGAGGTTTCATCTGTCGAATCGTCAAGCACCTGAATGTGCAGGAGCTCTTTTGGATACCTGAGTTTAACCGTCGCGCTGATCAGCCGCCGGACAACATACATCTCGTTATAAACGGGTAATTGCACTGTTACACAAGGCAACCGGGCGGGAAGCAAAGGAGGGGGCTTGACTTTTTTCTTGTATTTAAAATAGAGGAACAAAATGCTGTAGCGATGCACGCAACACACCATCAGCAGAAACAGCATTACAAAATATGCCCCGACTATGATGTAGTTTAAGGTCAAGTCCACCGTATATCTCTCTATCCTATCTGTGCGTGCAAAAAAGCAAGGAGCACACTACTCGCGTCACACCCCATTGAGTGACCAGTCATACTCAATATAGGTAATCTCAATCTTTTGGGCCCGGGTAATCGCGGCTGCTGCATCCTTTGGCAGAAACGGGAGCATAGCGGCAATCAGCTCTTTATCGGTTTGTCCAAAATCAGCGCCATACCACTTAAATATCTGGCTGAGATGCAAGGTCAGCGTGCTGCCGGACTTCTCTGTTTGAAAGTTCTCGGGCTGGCGGAAAAAATGCCGTGCAATATCATCAAGCATCTGATGCACCGTAGCTGCCCGGTAAGCTCTGTTCTGCATATCCGGGCAGCCCTTGCTGGCGCATACTATGGCAAAGTGAATCCGGGGGTCGCGGAACTCTTTGCGCAGTTTGATATTCTCTATATCATTCAGGCTCATAAGCTGCCCTGCAGCACGCCAGGCTTTTTGTTCCCATGCATGGGGAATATCCTTAATGCTGCGCACCGGGTAATGGTCAAGGATCAGCTTTATTGTGAACGCATTGTACGCGTTAATCCAGAATGCGAGCAGTTCTTCTTTTGAAAATGCGCTGCTATCTGCTTTGCCCAGGGTATCAAGATAGGTGTTAAGTTTTTGCCGGTCCGCCTGGCGTTCCTTAAGACCGCTATAATTTACAACTCCATCACGCACATAACCTGAGAGTATCTGGTTCCAGGGCTCGTGGATATCTGGCTTTTGCACCGCCAGGGCGCCTGTCTGAATCAGGCAGATGAGCAAAACAGGTATCCCTATGCGTTTCATATGCTCTCCACTCTATTTGATACGCTGTTCATCGCCGGGCTTGTTAAATTGCCAGTACGGGAAAAAACGCGAGCTTTGCAGCAGCAGTTCGTCATTGTTAGCCTTTTTCCATTTTACCAGACGATAGGGAAACACCGGCTCAAAATAGAATATATCACGGGCATCCTTGGTCTCGACGGTTATTTCATAGATGCTGTCGAACTGCCTGGCCCCGATGCGGTAAGGAGAAATAAGCCTATTGGTGATGCGCGCCGCTGTGATCGCAGGTCTGGTAAATTTATTGGCAATCAGGGGCTGGACTATCTGCAGGGTGTACGACATTTTTTCCTGAAGCCGGAAGCGCAGAACCAGCGGCAGCGCGTCATGGAAAACCGGCGGCTCAGGTACATTCAGTTCGGTCTGCATGTCACCTTCATCATCAAAATAGGAGTGAAAAATAAAATGCCCGTTGTTGTTTCTGTACACATATTCCATGAAAGTGGTTCCGCAGCCATCCTGGCTGCTCATAGTATATTTGATAATTTTCCCGGTGGAGCGTTCAAAAAAGAATGAAGCCATCTGAAAATAGTCATACACTCCCGTCGGCACGGTCTGGATATAATTCATCTTGATGACCTCGATTGCCGGAGCAGCCTTATTTGTCTTTACCAGCCGGTCAGGGTCAAACAGTTCCTTGACGATAATAATTTTAGCCTCCCCGTCACGCCGGATACCATAACGGGTGAGCCCGGCTTTATATACCTGGAATTCAGCATTACCTTGATCCCAGTAGGGGTTTGCCAGAAAAAAGGCATTATCAGCTGCAAAAGCAACCAATGCTTTATCTGTCACCATGCAAAGAACTATCAGACAGCAGGTACTGAAAATGACGGGCCAGGTCTTCATACTCTCTTCCTTTAGAGGTGCATCAGCAGAGTTTCCCGTATCTACCCTGCTATCAGATTTTTAATTTAAGATACTGTTCTTCATTGGGAAACCGCTCTCCCATGGTAAGGTTGTCCATCGGACACACGGATACACACACCCCGCAGCCGATACAGCTTGAGTTGCGGTTGTTTACCGGCGTGTCCTTGAGCGCAAACTTCATGACATCAATCCCCATCTGGCAGTAGCGGGAGCATTCGCCACAGGCAATGCAGCGGTCAGCCGGCTTGATGCGGAATTTCCCGTACCAGGCAGAAAGCAGGCGCATATAATGGGCAAGCGGGCAGAAGTAACGGCACCAGATGCGGTTGCCCAGAAAAAAATAGGTTCCTATGCCAATTACCGCAGCCAGCCAGAAATCAACCAGGTAGCTGTATGAGCTTACATACCATGGTCTATTCCCGGTTCCCCCCTGGGTCACCAGGAACACCACTGCTGATACTGCTGCCCATATCAGGATAACCCACATAATCGGCATCTCGATCTTGCGCGAGAGATCCCCCTGTGGAGCATAGTGCCGGTACCGGTCTCCCAATGTTTCCGAAAGACAGCCGCACCCGCATATCCATGAGCAGAGCCGTTTTCCATGCCAGTACACAAAAACAGGCAATGCGGCAAAAGCTGCACCCGCGCATAGCACGATCCAGAACACAGGCGGCCGGTAATAAAAGATTTCATAAACCAGGGGAAACGGCATTACCACACCATAAAACCGCCAGTAATTCACCTGGTCAAATATTTTTATAATAAATTCCGGAAAAATAAACAGAAAAAAAGCCTGCGAAACTACTATTGAAACATAGCGCCAGGTCTGATAGATGCTGATCCGGGGCATCCGCCGCCAGCGCACCAGGGCTGGTATACCGAAACTAATAACAACCAGTGTATACAGGAGCGTTTTTAATAAGCCGGGATTAAGCCACATTGGCAATACATCAGATGATTTCCCCAGAAGGCCAAAGGGGAACTCCTGCAGAGACGTGCCATCACCCGATTTCGCAAAAGCATAGAAAAGCCATACGAGCGCAAAAACCACGACCATGTTGATGAATCGTGATATTGGCCAGGAATTTTCAAATGTAACGCCGAGGCTGGAAAGCAGTTTTTTTGGCGGGTCAGCTCCGATAAGGACAAACACCTCATCCGCTGGTATGGTTTGAGAGTTTTTCCCGATAGCAAGAGTTGCCGAGTCCTTCTGAATTGACGTCACCTGTGAATTAAAATAGACTTGAATGCGTTTGTTTTTAAGATTGTCCTCTATGTCCTGACGGTTGATGGCAGTAATCCGGAAAAACCCTTCCTGGCGGTAGGATATATGTACCTGTGCCCCATGAACGGTAAGTGCATTGGCAGCTTCAATCGCGCTGTTGCCACCACCTACAACCAGTATTTTTTTTCCTGCATAGCCGCTGGGGTGCAGCAGCATATGATGCACGTGGTCCTGGTCTTCGCCTGGAACGCGCAACGTGCGCGGGTTACCGCTGCGGCCGACTGCAAGAAGAACGGCTGCACAGGTGTAGTGACTTCCATCTGTGGTAGACACCACAAATCCGTTATCCGCATTAGTAATGTCTTTAAGATCCCTCCCCTCCTGAACAGGAATCTGCTCATCACGAATTATATCCCGCCATTTCTCAAGAAGCTCCTCTTTGGTGCAGTTATCAAGCCACAGGCGGGTATCAAGTTCCACCTGCTCCTGGCGGGCCCATATTTTTTTACCTGCAGAAAAATTAAACACCGTATTTGCTGCTCTGGTTTTTTCGAGAACAACCGTCTTCAGTCCAAGCTTTTGTGCTTCAAGAGCAGCGGCAAGTCCGGCTCCGCCCGCGCCGCAGATAACCACATCATAGTCATGTTTTCCCCTGCGGCCCCGCTCTTCAATCCACGAGGCCAGCGAGCGCATGGATTCATAACCGTCTCTGATTGAGGTCTTTAAGGTGGGATTGCCGGCAAGGTCTCCACAGATAAAAAGACCGGGGCGCGCGCTCTGATGGTCATCGTTCACCACCGGCCGTCCTTCCTGGCCCAGTCTGATGTCATGCGGCACAAAAGATCTGAAGTTTATGGACATGTACTGTGGATCAGCTTTATTTTCAAATCGTGATTATTTATTGGGTCTTATAGACGGGCAGCTTTTGATGATGGAATGAGATACTATGCTATTGGAATTTTTTTACAACTGGCAGTGTTTGCCTTTTGCTGTTTACAAATATCAGCTAATGTTTATATGCTCAAGTTTCCATGGCTCTCAATGGGGTTTTTTATTTTCAAAAAGTTTCAGGTATTTGCCATAGCCTTCTTTTTCCATATCTTCTTTAGGAATAAAGCGAAGGGACGCTGAGTTCATACAGTACCGAAGTCCGGTGGGGGCAGGGCCATCGTCAAATACATGGCCGAGATGGGAATCAGCATGTTTGCTGCGCACCTCTGTTCTCGGCATCATTAAGCTGCTGTCTTTTTTCTCAACAATGTTCCCTGGTTCAAGCGGCCTGGTGAAACTCGGCCATCCGGTGCCGGAATCATATTTGTCAAGAGAGATGAATAACGGCTCGCCGGAAACAATGTCCACATAAATCCCTTCTTTTTTATTTTCCCAGTATTCATTGTTAAAAGGTGGTTCGGTCCCTTCTTCCTGAGTGACCTGGTATTGCAGCGCGGTCAATTTCTTTTTAAGTTCTTCTTTAGAAGGTTTGCGGTATTCCATAGTGGTTTCTCCCGGATTTTTTTTATCTTCTGTGCCCCAGGTTTTTTCTAAAAACTGCTCTCTTCCTGACCCTTGTCGATACCGTTTATAATTAACCGGGTTTTTCTTATAATAATCCTGATGATACTCCTCAGCAGGATAAAAGCGCGCTGCCGGAAGTATCTCAGTTACTATTGGTTTCTGAAATCTCCCGGACTTTTGCAGCTCTTCTTTAGATTTCTCAGCCAGCCTTTTCTGCTCATCGTTATGATAAAAAATAATTGCCCGATACTGCGATCCCCGGTCGGCAAACTGGCCGCCGGCATCTGTGGGGTTAATCTGCTTCCAGAACACGTCAAGCAGCTTTGCATAGGTTATTTTTGACGTATCATACGTCACCTGAATAGACTCTACATGGCCGGTGCTGCCGGAGGAAACCTCTTCATAGGCGGGATTTTCTTTCTGGCCTCCGGTGTAGCCTGAGATAACCTCCTTGACCCCCGCAAGTTTTTCAAACGGGGGCTCCATGCACCAGAAACAGCCTCCGGCAAAAGTTGCCTTCTCCAGCGTTGTCTCTGCAGACACGCTGGATTGCATGAGCAGCACTAATAATATAGCGAACATACTTTTTATAATTATAGTAATCATAACCACCTCCAAAATAATTATAGCATATTATTATTTCAAAACAATCCAGCTGTCCGGAGAATAAAATTTTAAAGTAGCCCGTCATCTTCGCCCGCATCTCAAGGGCATATGAGACAATGCCGACCTGAACCTTGCCCTGTATCTTAGACAAGTCGCGCAGTTTGAAATGGTAAATCCGCAATCCTTTGGTTTGGCAAGAACCTCTATTGCATACAAACCCTTTATGGCAAGCTTACCCCCGAAGTGCTTTACTATAACCGTATACGTTCATAAGGCAGCGCGAGGCGCCCTCATTGCTTCCAAAGCCATGAAAGCGCTGATGCTAACCGTGCCGCAGCTCCTTATCAGTTGCTGTCATCTATTTTTAATGGTGACGGCGGACTCTTTTTATTGTCAAAATAATAGACCAGGGCACAGGAATATTGATCACCGGGGGATACGTTTTTGCCGTAGGGATAATTGGTGTATGACAGTTCACAGAACCACCTCTTGGCGACCTGGTAGCTTGTGGTTAATTCAAGCTTTCCCAAATCATACTGGAGGCCGAGGGACGGGTTTGCCGAGACTGCCTGACTTGACGCGCTGCTGCTGGTTTTTATGACCTGCCCGGTTTCTTCATCAATATAAGCCGTTGTGATTGGTTTGGGCTGACGAGGCAGGTCTGCGTTATGCATGCTCTTTGTCCCGTCAAGCTTTAATCTGAAGGAGAGCTTCCGGGTGGCATTTACCCCGAGTTCGAGCAAATACCGGAATTCATCAGACGGGGCCTGGGTTCTCCAGCGGTAGCCGATCTCTGCTCCGCAGTAACCGGGAAACGGCCACAGGGATTTTCCCGCCAGAAAGCGCAACTCATAATCATCCTGATGGTTGCCGGGAGGAATGTTTTCATTTTTGTCATACAGCCACGCGTTCTTATACAGGAACTGCATTGAGGTGACTATTGGCTCTGTAAGGAAGCAGTATTTCAGGCCCAGTTCCATGTCGCCGAATCCGTTCCAGCGTGTCTCCACTTTCCGGGTCTTTGTTTGATCGCCCGCTGTTACCTGCTGCCGGTAGGTAGAGCGCAGCCATTTGTAGGGAAGAGAACCCGATATGGTCAGCCGGTCAGTTATGCCGTATTCGAGATACAGGGTTGTGTTGTTATCAGTGAAGGTGGTCCCTTTGGGCAATCGCTGCGTTCCCCCTCCATCCGTAAAAGTATAGTTGGTATAATAATGGTTGTAGGACAGTTTCGCGTACAGCCCCCCCTGATTCATGCTCCAGGCACCGGCCCAGACTGATGAGGCAGAAGCACTGATAATCAATAGTGATACAAACAGGCTGTATAGTTTTCCCATGAAGCAAGAAGTCTCCATTAAATATTCGCTGCTGCAGCGAATGCCCTTGATACCCTGACCAGCAGTGTATACGCGACAGCAGCCAGCAAGCTTTGCGGTTACGTGTCTGGTCTTCAGGGTCTGCATGATTTCTTCTCCAATCTCATAAAAAGTTTTAACCACGTGCATTCATTATGTAAAATAGATAATGTCTATAGAAAGCTGAATGCATATAGATAAAGGGAGAGGGAGGGGCAGGCGCAGTACAAAACCGGTGAAGGCAGAACGGTGTCCGGCCTGGCGGCAGGTAATAACCTCTGCTTAAGGGATTATACCGAGGGATTGATAGCCATCAGCGAGCAGCAGGTGATTTTTAAACCCGCTGTTCTCATCAAAGATGTCTTTGTGCAACAAGGAAGATCCCCGTCCGCGCAAACAGGTTCGGCAGCACCCGTGATCATTTCTCTCTCCCAGAAAAATAGACTGCTCTATGGCGATGCGGTGTTTGGTGCAGTATTGCGTGAAATCGGAAATGCTCAGGAAGTGCAGGTTCGGCGTATCATACCATTCATAGGGAAGCGACGGGGTAACCGGGGTCCGTCCCCTGAAAAATATCTGGAAACGTGCCGTAACATGCGCAAAGTTGGGAAAGCCGATAATGACTTTTCTGCCCACCCGCAGCGCGTCATTGAGCACGGTCTCAATTTTTTTTACCTGCTGCAGGCTCTGGTTTAACAGCACATAATCAAATGACCGGTCTGCGTAGTCTGCCAGGCCGGTATCAATATCGCCATGAAAAACGCTCAGTCCCCGGGCAACACACGCGTATATGGCCTGTTCATCTATCTCGATGCCCTGGGCCCTGACCTGTTTCTCCTGCACCAGCAGGGCCAGCAGCTCCCCGGTGCCGCACCCGAGGTCAAGCACTGATGAGCCCTCAGCAATCAGGCTGCTGATTACTCGGTGATCCGGCCGGATTGCATCATATCTCATATTCACTGGTTGCTTCATAGCCGTTGAAAACTTTTTTCAGAAAATGTTTCACCAGGTGTGACTCTTCTTCAATTTCAACCAGAAATGCATCGTGGCCGTAGGTAGAGGCTATTTCACAATAGGTTGCGTTAATGCCCGCCATCTTGCAGGCCCGCACAATCTCCTGTGACTGGTACGCCGGGTACAGCCAGTCTGAGCCGAAGGCGATGACAAGAATCTGTGCCTGTAATCCCTCTTAATACTTCATAGAGCGGCTTCCCGTCTGAAACATCAAAATAATCCATGGCCTTGGTTATATAGAGGTATGAGTTGGCATCAAACCGCTTTACAAAGTTATCGCCGCGGTTGTGGAGATATCCTTCAACCTCAAAATCAGCGGTAAATTTAAACGGCTGCTTCTCATTCTTTAACTGCCGGCCGAATTTCTCCAGCATTGAGGAGTCGCTCATATACGTGATGTGGCCGACCATCCGTGCTACGGCAAGACCTTTTGAGGGCAGCCGCCCGCCGTAATAGTTGCCGTTATGCCAAAGGGAGTCTGCCATTATCGCCTGCCGCCCCACCTCGTTAAAGGCAATCTGCTGCGCTGAATGATTTGCCGCAGTGGCAATAAGCATGGCGCTCTGCACCTTATGGGGGTATTTTGTCAGCCATGCCAGCGCCTGCATCCCGCCCATCGATCCCCCGGCAACCGAGAGAAGCTTTTCTATTCCCAGATGCTCTATGAGATGCTTCTGGGCTTTCACCATGTCGTTTATGGTGATGATGGGAAAATCAAGGCCATACGGTTTATTCGTTTTCTGGATTTATTGAACCGGGCCCGGTCGAGCCTTTACAGCCGCCCAGCACATTTGAGCAGATAATAAAATACTTCTCCGTGTCAAAGGCTTTGCCGGGGCCGACCATATCATCCCACCAGCCCGGCCTGGCATCTCCTTTATGAAAGCCGGCAGCGTGGGCATCACCTGAAAGGGCATGCAGCAGCAGAATCGCGTTCGACTTTTCCCCATTCAGGGTGCCGTAGGTTTCATACGCCAGCGTTATCGGGCCGAGTTTCTCCCCGCTGTCAAGAATGAGTTCATCGGGAGGATGGGCAAAGGTAACATATTGAGTTTTGACTGTTCCAATACTGCCGCCCTTGTCTGTCCTTTGAACGCTGTGCGTATGTCCGGTGTCTTTAAATGTACGTACCGCCACACAAACTTCCTGTTCTTGTATGCTCTCCAGATCCTTTTAAAAAACCCGGAGAGCAGGTTCTTGTACTTTGCTGTTAATAAGGTCAGGCACCAATGCCCTCAAACAAGACTGTCGAGAGATACCGCTCACCGGCATCGGGCAGAATAACGACAATTGTTTTACCTGAGAACTCATCCTGCCGGGCCAGGCGCAGTGCTGCCGCAAGAGCCGCCCCGCAGGAAATGCCGCTCAGCAGGCCCTCCTCCTTTGCCAGCCGGCGCGCGTATTCCACTGCCTCGTCACTGTCCACCTGCTCAACCCGGTCCACAAGCGAGAGGTCCAGCGTGTCGGGAATAAACCCGGCCCCGATTCCCTGTATCTTGTGCGGGCTCGGCTTGATTTCCTGGCCGGCAAGTTTCTGTGTAATTACCGGGCTTTCTTTCGGCTCCACGGCAACGGACAGGATTTTTTTACCCTTAGTGTTTTTGATAAAGCGGGAAATGCCCGTAATAGTTCCTCCGGTACCAACGCCTGAGACCAGCACATCAATGGCGCCGTCCGTATCTTGCCAGATTTCCGGCCCGGTGGTTTTCTCGTGTATGGCCGGATTGGCCGGATTCTTAAACTGCTGGGGCAGAAAGTATTTCTTTGGATCGGATGCGGCAATTTCCTCAGCGCGGCTGATGGCGCCGGGCATGCCTTCAGCACCCGGGGTGAGCAAAAGGTTGGCGCCGAAGGCAGCCAGCACGCGGCGGCGCTCAATGCTCATGGTCTCCGGCATGGTCAGCGTGAGCTTGTAGCCGCGGGCCGCAGCCACAAATGCCAGGGCGATACCGGTGTTGCCGCTGGTGGGTTCAATGATCTCCACCCCCGGCTTGAGAAAGCCCCGCTTCTCGGCATCCCAGATCATTGCCGCCCCGATCCGGCATTTCACCGAATAGGCAGGGTTGCGGCCTTCGACCTTGCCGAGGACAGCTGCGGCCTTTGTTCCCTTCGGTATATGATTCAAACGGATAAGCGGCGTGTTGCCGATTGATTGTGAGTTATCACTATATATATGAGCCATGGTTACCTCCTTTTTATTTTACTGCCTGAAGCAGCGCCTGATCTATATCGTCCTTAATGTCCTCGAGATCCTCCAGGCCGATTGATAGACGGATAAAGTCCTCGGTCACTCCGGTTGTCTTCTGCTCCTCTGGTGACAGCTGCTGGTGCGTTGTTGAAGCCGGGTGAATGACCAGGCTCTTGGCATCACCGATATTTGCCAGATGCGAGAGCAGCTTCACTGAATTGATAAATTTTTTGCCTGCTTCCAGTCCCCCTTTGATGCCAAAGCCGATAATGGCGCCAAAAGAGTTTTGAAGATATTTGACGGCCAGTTTGTGGCTCGGGTGCTCTTCCAGTCCCGGATAGTTTACCCAGGAAACCGCCGGATGATTTTTCAGGAACCGGGCTATGGCGAGCGCGTTTTCCGAGTGCTTGTTCTGCCGCAGCGGAAGCGTTTCCAGCCCCTGCAGGAACAGGAAAGAGTTAAACGGGCTCAGACAGGCGCCGACATCCCGCAGCCATTGCACCCGCACCTTGATGATGAATGCGACATTACCCAGGCCGGGGAAATTTCCAAACACATCCCAGAACTTCAGTCCATGATAGCTCGGGTCAGGCTCGGTAAACTCAGGGAACTTGCCGTTTCCCCAGTTAAACTTACCTGAATCAACGATCACGCCGCCGATGGATGTTCCGTGCCCGCCGATAAATTTGGTGGCAGAGATAATAAGAATATCCGCACCAAACTCTATGGGCCGGACCAGACCGACCCCGACCGTGTTATCAACGACAAAGGGAATGCCGGCTTCATGAGCGATTTTAGCAATGGCTTCAAAATCAGGCACATCAAGCTTGGGATTGCCGATGGTCTCCGCGTAGATCGCCCGTGGTTTTCGGAGTAATGGCTTTCTTGAATTCCTCCGGTCTGGTTGATTCAACAAACTTCACGGTCCTTCCCAGTTTGGGGAATGTGTAGTGAAAAAGCTGATAGGACCCGCCGTAAAGGTTATTTGCGGAAACAATCTCATCACCGACCTGGGTGATGGCCAGCAGCGCGAGGGTTTCCGCCGCCTGCCCGCTTGCTACCGCGAGCGCGCCGGTTCCTCCTTCAATCTGCGCAACCCGCTGCTCAAAGACATCTGATGTCGGGTTCATGAGCCGGGTATAGATATTGCCGAATTCTTTAAGCGCGAAGAGATTAGCCGCATGGTCACTGTCTTTGAATACATAGGATGTCGTCTGGTAAATGGGCACGGCGCGCGAACCGGTCGTGGGATCAGGCACCTGCCCTCCGTGAAGCGCGATTGTTTCAAGCCCTGGTTTTCTTTTTACTGCCTGTTGTTCTGCCATTGTTATCTCCTTATATTAGTAAAGTTTAATCATGGGAATTGTTTACCTGTTACGGCCCTGTTCAATTCAGATGCCGCTGCCTTTCTCAACAAACCAGTCGTCATATCTGGACTTTTCTGTCACCTCTACCTGGACGACCTTTGCGTCATGCACCTTAATGTTAATGGACCCGTACTTTATCCTTTTCACTGAGTCGAGTATTTCCCGTATGATATTATAGTTGGCAATGTCTTTGTTTGACTGATACGTGCTCATTCGTTTCCTCCATAAAAAAACCCACTGACCGTGTATTGTCCGGCAGTGGGTATTTTTTCTCTATGTTGTAATTATTTACATAAAAAAACCCATCTGCCCCCGAAGGTACACATACACATGCACATAGAGCACATCATGGTGTTATTATTGCCGGTCATGTTTTTATATGTGAACATATAATTACTTTCTTATTGTGGTCCCTTAAATATTGTAATTAACAGCTGTATCAGTTTTGGTTTTATGGCTCTCTACAATATCTTTCAGCGTCACTGCTTCCAGGGTCTGTGAAATCTTTTCAGCTACTTCCACCCATAGATCACGGGCAACACAGGACTTGGCTTTTGAGCAGGAGCCCGGCTTTTCAACACATTTTACCAGGGTCAAAGGCCCTTCTAAAGCACGTACAATCTCTTTTATGGATATATCTGAAAGCGGTTTAGCTAATACATAGCCGCCGTGTGCACCGCGGGTTGATTCAATAAGGCCAGCGGATTTAAGCGGATTTATCAGGTGCCATAAATACTTCTCGGTGATATCCTGTCGTTTAGAAATAGCTCTAAGAGGTACCGGCCCTTCCGCGCAGTGCAGGGCAATATCCAGCATTAATCGTACTCCGTATCGTCCCTTTCGTTGATAATTTCAATGTAACATACCTCATCTTATATGTAACTCTAATACATCTACTAACTTTATGGTGATTATAACTGCTAGAAAATCTTTTGTCAAGAAATTATTGAGCAAATGCTAAAAAAATTAAATCTGCCGTATTTACCAGTTCTGGAACTCTGGCCAGTCGTCGGCTGCCGCGCGGCTTTACACCAGGCATGCAATCTCAAGTATTATTGGGAGACGTCCTTTAAAACTTTATTACCTTTAATGCTCCGGTCATCCGCCCCATGATCTCAAGGGCATTGGAAACAGTGCCTACCTGCACCTTGTCCCGTATCTTGAAAAAATCAAGACAGGTCCCGCAAATCAAAACAGAAAAGCCATAATCCTTAAGCTTGCTGAGAATTTCCAGCGCATACGACCCCGTGACCGCAAGCTTTACCCCGCCGCTGATTAATATGATTGAACACTTTTTGTGGGGCAGGGAAAGTGCCGCGTTCAGGAAACCGTTTACCAGGACCTTCCCCAACTCACGGTTAGAGCCGATGTGATCAGCATCAAACAGGTAGACAATCTCGCCTTCCGGGACGGAACAGGTGGTCTCAAAAGCTGCAGTCTGCTGCGCTGCGCCGGCCCTTTTTTCAATCGCCACAGTAAAACTGCCGGCCGTTTCTGTTGACGTTGCTGTGCAGCCCTGGCTTTCTGCAAGCCGCACCACGTTGTCCCGGGCGTTTTCCGTATCCACCAGCACCAGAATTTCACCTTCCGAGATGTCCTCCAGGGCCTTTTTCGTCAGCACCACCGGCTGCGGGCAGGCCAGTCCCCGTGCATCCACTTCTTTCTTTTTCATGTTGTTTCACCTCACGTATTGCGTGGTCTTGTTAAAATCTGGAACTCAAGAAATCAGGAAAATTTATTACCTTTATGAGTTCCTGAGTTCCAAATTCAATCTTCTTTTTTATGTATGGCGTGGTTCAAGTATTTCCATAAACGCCGTATCGTGTCCTCATCTGGCCCTCATCACCCTGCGAATAATCAGTTTCAACAGCCATGTACGGGATATGCTTTTCCTGTCGGACAAATTCTTTAATCCGGTATGTTTCAACATTGTAGGTGTGACATGCCTGCAGCACCACATCAATCACCCCGTCAACCCGGTATTCATCTATCAATCGGGACAGCATGGTAATCCTGTTGTCATTGGGGCTCATGCAGGAGCAGGCGATATTCAGATACTTTTTAGCAAGCGCCTCATACGGATCGCCCTGCTCGCTGACCAGCTCCTCCCGGTCCCGTGTGCCGCCGCAGTTTTCAAAGCAGACGATGGTGCCGCCGCTCTCCTCAATGATGCGCAGCACCTTCTCGGTCGCGCCGCCGATCGGGCAGCCGGTAATCAGGATGCGCGGTCTGCCGGGCTGAGTCCGCAGATTATTGTTTGCATAGGCATCTTTTATGGCGCTGATCAGGTCGCGTATGGTCTCAATCTGCTTTTTCTTGTCAAATGCATACCCGGAGCTGAATAAAACCCTGAACACCTCAAGACCCGACAGGGGCGGCGGGTCTAATTTTGAGAGTTCATAAAATTCCCTGAAAACGCGGCGCTCCTCATTTTTTTCCTTTATTGAGTCATTCAGTTTTTCATCGGTGATTTCCAACCCAAGCTCTTTTTCAATACGCTCCTTGAGATACCGTATCTCTTGTTCTCCAGTTAGCATAGTCTTCTTCACGGTTATTAGAATCAGGAAGCCGCATGACATGAACAGGCGTAATTTTGCCCAGGTATTCAAACATCTTTTTCTTGCCGTCGCAGGTGGTTTCCCCGACCACCAGATCAGAGTAGAAAAAATACGGGCAGGTGCCGGTGATGGCATAGCCGTAGCTTGATTTAATGAGCGGGCAGAGGTTGCGCGGAAGATGCTTTTCAGCCTGCGCTATGGGCTCCTCTTTCATGCCGCAGAGCGATACCGGAAGCGCCCCTGATGCTGCAATCACCTCATACGGAGCGAACAGGCAGTAGGTGCCCACCACCTTTCTGCCGTTTTTTTTCAGCTGCTCCATCTCGCTGAAGCCGTTTTCCCGGGCTTTGCTTAAACTCTCAATAAAACCCTGTATAGATTCCATGACGTACCTGTTAATAAGCCCTTACATTTTGTTCGCGCGCCGGAGCAGTCATGCTTTTGCGCAGCAGCGCGTTCCAGCCGGTTATTGCCGCGCCAAGGGCTCCGGCAATCTGGGCGTGCGGCGACACAAACAGCTGTGCTCCTGATCTTCTGCTCGATTAATTCTTTTAAGACCGCGCTCCGTGATGCGCCGCCGGTGAAGGCGATCCGCGGCTCCACGGACACTCTGCCCAGAAGCGCTGCTGCGCGGCCTGCGATGGATTCAAGGATGCCCCGCGCGATTGATTCCTTGGAGACGCCTTTTGCAAGAAGACTTATCACTTCTGACTCGGCAAACACCGTGCACATATTCGTAATCACCTGCGCTTCAGCCCCGGCTGCCATCCGGTCAAGGTCCTGCACCTCGCCGCCGAGAAGATGGGCCATGACTTCAAGAAACCTGCCCGTCCCTGCGGCGCATTTGTCGTTCATCACAAAGTCAGTGACACTTCCCTGTTCATCGAGGCTTATGGCTTTGCTGTCCTGGCCGCCGATATCAAGCACCGTGCGAACGCTGTTGTTCAAAAAAAACGCGCCCCGGCCGTGACAGGCGATTTCAGTGATCTGCCTGGTCTGCAAAATCAGCGAGTGCCCGGCCATAGCCGGTGACAATGATTGACTGAATGCTCTCCCGCTCAATGCCGCTCTGCAGGAGAAGCCTGTCCAGCGCTTCACGGGAGGCATCCCGCGGGCTCCAGCCCGTGGGGATAATAACGCTTCCCATGATGCTGCCGTTAAAGATAACGGCCTTGGTCGCGACAGAACCGGTGTCAATGCCGACTGAGTACATGTTTTTAAATAAAGCTGGTTTGAAGGTTTGAAAAATACGCTTCTATCGTCAACGACTTTTACACGTATGCAAGAGACAGGGTCATTGCGAGCGAAGCGAAGCAATCTCAATATTCTGTTTTATCATTGTCCATATTGCTTCTACTTTGTTGTGCAGGACATACGGCAAGGAGTCAATTCGATAATATCTATACGCGGGGGTCGGGATATAGACACTTACAATAGTGGGGCTGAATGCGGAATAATAAAAAAGGGGGGATAGGAGGCTACATTGAAATCAGTGTGGATTAAAATGGGGGAAGTGAACCTGGATTTTTTAGTATTGTATTTGAGGTGCTCATGTTATGTTATTTAAGAGGAGGAAAAATTGTATAGTGGATATGGCTACAGTTGTTTGATTATTTTTTTTGAGCCCAATGCTTGAGAGAATTACCATCACTATGCGGTTGCTTTTTCAATTTGCTGATATGTAATGTCCGGCAAATGTGCAGTCACCCGCGCATGCTCAATTGTCATGCTTACCGGGTTGCCGTTCACATCAAGATCAATATATATATTTTCTGAAATTTCTCTGGTTTCTTTTACCTGATTGTCTGTGAATTCGACAAGAGCTGTATCAGTATCACTAAAGTATTTAATTTTCATCTTTCTATTCCTCCTTATAATCCCGGTCAAAGAAAGCATTATGCACGGTTTCTCCATCGGGCAGTAAAATCACTCTCAGGTACTTATTCTCCTCTTGAATTTTAACCCATTTACGTATTCTGTTATCTGCCTGTATCTCTGTCTTTACGGGCTCATCAATTGCACGTTGTATCCATTCATCTTTTATTATAGCGCTTTCTGCCCTCCTGCGTGTATATAAAAAATATTGGGTATATTTCATATACTATTTATCGCATTCACCTTGTATGAATCATGTAACATCAGTATTATGAATGAACCTGTTATATTTTACCGATTTCTGGAATATTATTTCCTCTCAGTACAGAACATTTCCCAAAAATGATAAGGGAGGCCAAAGCCTCCCCTATAATTTTGTTCCCTTACGGCAACATCTCCTCCTTGAATTATCTTCAAGATTTACCGCCTGTTATTCAGTCAATTATTTCGGCTCGCCGGTCTCCCGCGGGTTACCGGGTTTGTGCTCCACTCGTACCAGCCGCCGTCGTAATTTGCAGCTGGCCAGCCGAGCAGGTACGCATAGTAGGTGTAGAGACCGGAACGCCAGCCCGTGCCGCAATAAAAATACATCTTCTTGTCAGGAGAAAACCCGGCGGCCTCCCAGTTTTTCTTCACAATGCCCATGCTCTGGACCGTATTAATGTCACTGCCGATGAGTTCGGTCCAGTCACCGATCCACTGCGCGCAGGGTATTCTGCCCTTCTCGTCAAAATAGCCGTAATAGGAGTTTGTGACGCCGGTGAATTCATCCCTCGATCTGTCATCGGTTACCGTGATATTAGGGATTTCACCATTACAGGCTTTTTTGACATCATCCATGGTGGCAAGCAGGTCGGGTCTGCCCGCTGATTCTCCAAACGCAACCGGCTCCAGGGTGTTTGCCTTGCCTTCTGTTGCGCCGCCGTATTTAATCCAGGCGTCATAGCCGCCATTTAAAACGCGCACGTCTTTGACCCCGGCCAGCAGCAGTGCCCAGGCAACCCGGCCGCAGCTCATAATGTCATTTCCGTAGACCACCACGGTCTTGTCCGCCGAGATGCCTATTCCGCCCAGAAATTTCTGCAGATCAGGAATGGATTTTACGTTTGCGTCCTGAGGGCTGTTATACATGGGCTCGCGGCTCGGTCCATTCTCAACATCATAGGTGTCCATGAAGATGGCGCCCGGTATATGGCCCATGGTGTAGTCAGTGGGATCTGATGTATATTCAGGCGTCCATGAGGTTTCGACGATTACATAGCCGTTGTTCTGATAGGTCGGGGGATTGTCACCGCTGATGAGGGCATCAACCCAGGCCGGATAGACGAGTGACTGGTAGTTTTCCATCTTTTCCATGGGAAGTGCTGCATCCGCGCCCCAGTCGACAATCGAGCCGGCGTAATTTGAGCATCGGCTGTAGCCCATGAGACGAAGGATGAAATAACCGAACCCGCTGCGGATACCGACCGTGCAGTTGCGGTCACTTCCTTGTCAGTAGTGAAGCCGTTTCCTTCCAGCAGGCTTTTCAGATCCTCATAGCCAAGGACCGTTGAGTCAGGGTTAAAAAAGCTCTCATAGCTGACATTGATTGCGCCCGGTATATGGCCGCCGCGGGACTCTCCATAGAGTGTCCAACCGTTGTACTCCTGGAAGGTGCGGGTATCAAGCACCGCAAAGTCCGCATCGTTCAGCCGGGAGGCAGATATGCTCCTTTGTCGCCAGCCGGTCGCTTTGCACGCTGGCGGTGAAGGTCGCGCCCTCAAGCTCCATTGCATACATGTCCTCGGTGGGGCGGCCGTCTTCCATCCACTTGTCCCAGCCGCCGCTCAGGATGTGCACGTCATCACAGCCCAGGTACTCAAGCATCCAGAATATGCGGCCTGCTGCGCCCCACGAATAAAGCGCATTGTCATAGATGATGATTTTTTTATCCCGGGTCAGCCCGCCGCGCCCAGCTGCTTCTCAAGGTCTGCTCACCGGCTTGAGCTGTATCGGGGTGACCACAAACTCCTGCCAGCGAAGGTTGATGGAGCCGGGGATCTTTTGCGAAGCATTGCCGTAATGCACGGGCATCAATGATTACCATGTTTGAGGTCTGCGCGTTTATGAGCTCCTCCAGCTGGTCGCCCGTGATGAGCAGGCTGGCATTCGGATAGCTCTTGCTGTTCTGCACGCAGCCCGCTGCCAGCAGCGCGACCATTGGCACGAGCAGCAGACACCATAATCCATTTCCTGTTCTCTTCATACTTCATTCTCCTTTTTTTGTTACCGCGTTGTTTTAGGTTTACTCCATCTGTAAAAATATTGTTACGGAGCCAGGGACAGCCGCAGCTGGGAGGCAAAGACCGGTACACTGCCGGAGTAGGCAACTCCGCAGTAAATCCAGACAAACCCGTAGGGCTGGTCGCTGTCGCCGATTTCAACAATCTGATCTATCATGCCCTTTGATACGCCAAGCCGGTAGATGGGAACCGTGCCCGCGCTGGAAGATGCAACGCCGGTCATAAATATCAGGTCCCCGGCCTTGTCATCTTTTTTCAGTGAGATGCCGAGGGTTCCCGTCCCCATTACCGCAACAAAAAAATGCGGGCACCCGAGGGGAAAGGGCGCTGACTGGCGTATATCAATACTCTGCGTCATGCCGGGCAGAATAACGCAGACATTAAACAGGCTGTCAGTTGTCTGCGCATGTGCTGCAGGTGGTGACGTATAAGTAAGAACGCACAAACGATACACCCGCACAGAATCAGTTTTTTATTATCTTTTAGTATGTTCATAAATTTCTTGCTTATAGAGTCGCATATTATTTTATATTGATGGAGGCCGGGTTCGGAGTCGAACCGAACAGCACACTTGCTCAGTGCACTCAACGGGTTTGCAGTCCGCGGGGAGCCCGGCTCCCTAAACCGGCCGCACGGCTTTCTTGTGACGCAGGCTATTATATTCCCCGCTCATCAGTACAGTCAAATCGATAATCCCAATATTCGCAGCCGGGATATAGAAATTACCAATTTGCATCTTTTGCCGGCTCTCGCTCATAGACTTCAGGTAACAGAAAATCCATCCACAGGAGGTTATTATGCGTTACAGAAACGGAACAGGGAACACAGGCAACAGAATCGGTAGTGTTGTTTTAGTCGTGCTGCTCGCGATGCTCGCTCACTGCCTGCACTAAATCCATGAGCCATGGAAGAACTGCAGCAGGCAATCATGGCCGGGGACACGGCACCTGATAATGAAGAACGGCTGCTGGTGGTAGACGTACGGGACAGCAATAATTTTATGGCAGGGCACATAAAGGACGCGCTATCCGTGCCGCTGTCAATGATTGCTCAGAATGATCAGCCGCTCTATACCAACGGTTATGATGAGGTAAGTCCGACTGCTGCTACCGGCATTGCAAGCTCCTGGCTGGCGCACATGCTGATCAACCAGCTGGTGAATGATTTTTCAAGCACCTATGAGAACTCCCAGATCGTATTTTACGGGGCGGCCGCAGCAGACGGCAGGGAAGCGGCCCGGCTTGCTCAAAGCGTGGGATACAAAAATGTTTCATTTCTTGATGGGGATTATGCTTCGTGGAACGGAAAATACAGCGACCTCACAAAAGAATTCTATGATGGTGTTGAGACCGTTGATACGGCCGCTGGCTCTTTTGTCATGACCGGCTATATCAATAATACTAATTTTCAAAATGTATCAGCACGCGCAACCCATCACTCCATTATTTTCAAAGGCGGAGGACTGCATAACAACGGGCTGCTGCAGGTAAATATGGCTCCCTTCTGCTTTCAGGAACTGCTGACCTATCTGGGTGCAAGCCCGGCGGGCAACATGGCAGACGGAATTGATTTTGGTACTATGGATGAATGGGGAAGCAAATTTCCGAACGGGCAGCACGTCGAGTACAGCGTTACCTGGGACGGTGCGGAAAAATACTATGCCATTTCTGAACTCTTTGAAGAGAAGTCAACCGAATTCCAGCCAGATCCCACAGCCTTTAAGCCGGTTGGCATTGAATCACGCATTGGCGGCACCAGGGATTCCAACATGAACTGGAATCCGGGCTGTATTTTCTGCTGGTACGCCTGCGTCTGCGGTATTACGAGCAATGCCAAGACCAATGAAGACACCTGGTTCAGTGACGGCGGGACCTACGACGAGACAGCAGCGGAAACAAATTTTTATGCCGGGCGCTATTACCCGAAGATGGATATTCTGCCCGGTGAGGGGAAGCTGATTAAAGTCAAGGTGACTGTTCCAAAATAGAACCATACAGCGCACATAACCGAGGGGCAGTTCCGGCAGGAGCAGTGAATGGCGACTGGAACTGCCCTCTTGTTTATTTATAAGTGTCCTCCCAATGCCTCTCAATAATCATTCCCAGACCATGTCCTCCGAGAAACTGTCAAAGACGCTCGCCCTGTTCAGCCTGGTAGTCTTTGCTATTTTAGAATTCTATTTCTTCAAGATTAACTACAACCCCGCCGGCTATGCTGGGGCAGCGCTGCTCATTTTTTTCGGCCTGTGGCGGATTGATAATGAGAAGGACCCCTATCAAAAGGCGCGCATTATAACCATCCTGTCGCTCTACGTGCTGCTGTGGCTGGTTATCCCGCTTGCCTTCAAGGTGAAGGTACCCATCCTCGGGGGTGAGTGGGGAAGCTTTCCGGCAATTCACACCATCGGATCGCTTGCTTTTTTCATCTACATGGGGATCGTTCTTTTATTCGGCAAGCGGGTTGACTGCGGCTGGTGCTGCCCGTGCGTCACCGCGCGGGAAACCATCGGCTATCCGTTCCGGGACAAAACACCCAGAAATGGACGGTGGTGGAAGCTCAGGCATTTGAAATGGCTGACGCTGTCGCTTCTTGTCGTATATCTTGCATTCATGATTATTGACGCAGGCACTGCCTACAACCGGGCGGGGAAATTCTATTATGATTTTATAACCTATGGCTACTACGCAAGCTTTCTCTTCATCCCGCTCACCGGCAACCGGAACTTCTGCCGCATACTCTGCCCGTTGGCCGCGCTCTGGGGGGTATTGAGCGTTGCCGGGCTGTACCGGATCAAGGCAAATAAAGAAGAATGTATTGATTGCGGGAAATGCGATCAGGTCTGTGATATGGGGATACCAATAGCGCGGATGGTCAGGGAGAAAGGGGAGATTCGCACCATAGAGTGCATGGGATGCGGCAGGTGTGTTGCTGTCTGCCCGAAACACGTGCTCTCATTCTATTCTGCGGCAGGCTTCTTTAAAAATCTGTTGCACAGGCCTGCTGACAGATAAATTAGACGGCAATATAAAATCTATTGCCCCTGGTTACCGCTTGCTTTTCTTTGCAGCCTGCCTTTTATCGGCCGCCGAATCAGCCATTTTATGGTTAACCAGCTTTGCTTTGCCGAGGGAAAGACATAACCGCCGCAGCTGCGAGACGCGTTTCAGCCGTGTGGTAATTCCCTGAGCAGAAAGATCAACGCTCATCGGCACTCTCCTTTTTGAGGCGGCTGATGTCCTCAAGGTCTTGACCGCTGCCGCGCAGGGATTTCAGGGCCATCAGACCATCACGTGACACCACCCAGAGCGTGCCATGTTCCCATTCAACTTCCCTGCGGGACTCCCATACCGGGAGAATTGCCGGTGTGACCAGCAGCAAATCGAGCATCAAAATATCCCCGGAGTCCTGATCAAGTTTTGAGATCGCGGCGAATTTCAATACCCTTATCAGTAAATCGCATGGGCAGCGCTTCTTTTTTATAGCCGAGCTCTCGAGCCAGCTGCATTACAGCCTCAAGAGCTTCAGGCATAATCAACAGATCAATGTCTATAGTTGCCCGGGGAATACCATATACCGCCAGTGCTAACCCGCCGCATAAGGCATAGTCAATAGTATGCTCCGCCAGAAGAGTAACTACCTTATTAAATTCATCATATAGATCTAACATGTTTGAGCCTGATGGATGGTAGGCGCACAGTAAGTCCGTGCGACTGTAGTGGATAGTTAATTAGATAGTAATAAGGGAATTTTGTCAATAAAACATGAAATGAACCGGGGGATATGAATAATACAAACAGGGGAAGCTTTATTATGCTGTTAAAGTTTGTCTTGACCATGAGCCCGGTGATGGTGGATACTTATCTATAAAAACAGGGTGCAGCGGCAATTTTTTACTGCTCTCACCTGCTGTATATGTCCCCCTCATTTATAAATAGAAAAGGAGGCTTACATGAAAAAAATACTGATTGTCATAATCTGTTTTGTATGCCTTTGTGCTTTTTCTCAGGTCTCTTCCGCTGACACGGTGACCAGGACGCTCACCGTATCAAAGGCGGACATGCTCAATGCATCTGCATTCTCTCTTTCTTTTAACCTTGGCGGGGCACAGGTGAATTTCACCAGAAGCGACAGCGAAGACACAATTGTTGAAGCAGTGGTCACCTATGATGATGCACGACCGGCACCCACTCTTACAACATCCGGCTCAGGCGGAACCTTTACCGCGAAATTCACATCGGACATTGAGAGTGACAACGATCAGGTTCCGGAAATTGAGAAATGGGAGGTAACCATTGGCAGCTTTGACATTGACACAGATCTGGGAATTAACGGTGGCGGTCTTGCCGGCAGCATGGAGCTTGGCGGGCTGCCGCTGAGAACATGCAATTTCAACCTGGGCGGGGTCAGCATGGATATAAATTTCAGTACGCCCACCACCCGGCAGGTGGAAAAGCTGAGCATCCAGAGCGGCGGGATAGCACTCACCATGTCAAATATAGGAAATACCGATTTTGGAGAGTTTCAATTATTGGGCGGCGGGTACATCGGGACGCTTGACTTTCAGGGAACATTGACCAGCCTGCAGCACAAGGCAACAATCATAGCTGCAGGAAGCACTTTTAAACTATCAGTCCCCCCGGACGCAGGAGAAAAATTCAAAATCATTTCTGTGGGTGCCCTGGTATCATTACCAGGCAGCGGATGGAATAAGAAAGGCATGTTCTTTGTCAAAGAGTATACTACTGATGATTATGCCTCCCGTAATATAAAATTGGATTTTGATCTTCTTGCAGCAGGGGCTCTGGTCAGCATAGCCCGGCAATAACCAACTATGCTGGCAGGGGGCACAGCTACCGGCATCAGGATTAAAAGCTTTAATGATTGCATTCATGACCAAAACGCTCGCCAGCGTCAATGAAGACCTGAAGGCAGGTAAAACAGTCGTTGTGACTGTTGCCGGGCAGAATGCCGCTCCCCTGCCGCCGTGTTCTGAGGAAAATGCTCCAGACGTGCACGCCGTAACTACTGCCACCTTCGAAAGCGCCATGCACCGCATACCCTGCCCGCTGCCGGCAAAACCCGAAGACCCGGAATAGCAAGTTGCTGGAAAAATAGTTTTCCTCAGGCTGTTCAAAAACATCCAGATGCAAGGCGTGCGAAATTCTGAGGAATGAGGCGTACTTTTACCGTACGTCGCAATGACGAAGGATAAGCAGAACGAAGCAGATGGGTGTTTTTCAACGGCCTGCTTTTTATTTGAGCGCCTTCAGTGCTGCCGCGTAATCTGGCTCCTGGCCGATCTCGGGGACCTGTTCGGTATAAATCACCTTCCCCTGCCCGTCAATAATCACCACGGCCCGGGCAAACAGCCCTGCCAGCGGCCCGTCCACGATCCGCACGCCGTAATCCTCTCCGAATTTGCGCCGGCGCAGCTCTGAGGCCGGAATCACCTTATCCAGCCCTTCCGCGCCGCAAAAACGCTGAAGCGCGAACGGCAGGTCAACGGACACGCAGAGCACCACCGTGTTTGCGAGCTTGCCGGCTTCGGCGTTAAATTTCCGCACCGCCGAGCGCACACGGGCGTGTCAATGCTGGGAAAAATATTCAGCACTATCTTTTTGCCGGCAAAATCCTTAAGCGATACATCTGCGAGATCGGTTCTGGTCAGAACAAAATCAGGCGCCTGCGAACCGACTGCCGGCAGCATGCCGCAGGTGTGAATGACATTTCCGCGTAGCGTTATCTCAGCCATTTTCTTCTCCTCCGGTTAATTCGTTTTGCAGTTGAGAGCTGTCAGCCGTTCGGGCCCAGAGCTCA
>CAWDOY010000055.1:0-19617 GCA_963803975.1 uncultured delta proteobacterium | reverse complement strand
TATGTTAGAAATTAATTTATGCGAATATATCCACGTAGAGTTCTTCAATCTCCGGCTGCGGGCTCTTGCGCGCGTATTCAACCGCCTCGTCGACCAGTCTCTTGCACTCGTCCTTTATCTGCTGGACGCCCTTCGCGTCAAGCACGCCTTCCTTCAGAAGCTTCTTCTCATAGAGCACCACCGGGTCTTTCTTCATCCATTCCTCGAGCTCTCCGGCGGGCCGGTAGTTGCAGGGGTCTCCGATATAGTGCCCGTAGTGGCGGTAGGTCTTACCCTCGACCAGGTACGGGCCCTTGCCGGCGCGGCAGTGTTTTACCGCCTTGGCGACTTCCTCATACACCACCTCCACATCGTTGCCGTCAAAGGTGACACCCGGCGCGCCGTAGCCGGCAGCGCGTTCCGCCATGTCTTCAATGGCGATATGGACTGATTTGTGGGTCATCTGCGCGTACAGGTTGATGCTGCACACAAAAATTACCGGCAGCTTCAGCGTCGCGGCCATGTTGAATGATTCATGGAAAGAGCCGGTCCCGCTTGCGCCCTCGCCGAAGAACACGGCGGTGACGTTGTTGGTCTTGTTGTATTTCTGCGCGAACGCGGTGCCGACCGCAAGCCGCATGCCTTCGCCGACCACGCCGTTGGAGCCCATGCAGCCGGTCTTCACGTCCGCAAAGTGCATGGAGCCGGCGCGGCCCTTACAGCAGCCGTCGATGCGGCCGAAGAGCTCTGCCATCATGGGCTTCAGGTCAGCGCCCTTGGCGATGATGCAGCCATGACCGCGGTGGGTGGTGTAAATGGCATCGTTTATTTCCAGGTTGGCGCATGTCCCTGCGGCCATTGCATCTTCGCCCTGTGACAGGTGCAGAAAGCCGGGCATCTCTTTTCCTGCCATGAAAATCTTGTTTGTGTCATCCTCAAAGGTTCTGACTTTTACCATGCGGGTAAACAGGTCAATTTTGATATCTTTGCTTATCTTCATTGAGCATCCTCCGAATACGTTTAAGTGTTAACCGACTGAGAACCGCTATACTATAATATATATTTCAAAAACCGGAACCTCCGGAAACGGCGGTTCCGGTTTTAGCTGTCAAATCATGAGGCATGATCAGCAGCAGGCGAACCTTCGATTCGCCCGTCCCGGTATGTAACGCGGTCCGGGCCGCGTTGCATACATCACGTTGTTACGGGCAGACAATTACGGTGCTGCCCATAGCGCAGTCGCCGCCGTCTTTGTTCTGGATCTTCATATCACAGACCAGGATATTCTTGCCGCCTTCGGTCTTCTTCTCTTTCACCACCAGATTGCTCACAATGGTGAATCCCGGCTTCACCGGCGCGCGGAACTGCAGGTCGATCTTGCTGCCTTCCGCAGGCCACAGCCGGCCTTCGATGTCGCAGAGCGCCTGCAGCACGGGCTCGACGTTGATGGTGCCGTGGGCGATGGTTGAACCGCCGAACATGGTGTTTGACTTCATGCCCTCAACATCGACGTGAATCGAGTTGTAATCGCCGCAGATGTCGGCATACTCATTGATAAGCTGCTGTGAAACCGCAAGGCTTTTTGAGGAAAGCGTATCCCCTACCTGTACGCTGGCGAAATCTATTTTACTCATGGCGTCCTCCATGTATCCGTAAAAGGTTATTGCATTGTTGCCGGCAGCAGGAAGCTCATCTGAATATCCACGATCTTCTCGCCGCTCTGGTTGGTTGCGTTCATGTCAACATAGAGAAACTTGTTGATCCGCACCTTGCCGTCTTTTTCTTTTTTAACTTCCTTCTTGTCGGCAATGGAGAGCTTGGTGGTTATGGTGTCGCCAATCTTTGCCGGCTTGAAAAAACTGATCTTATCCCCGGCTCTGATAGCGCCATCAAGAAATACTTTCCGGTCCCAGCAGATGCGCAGGCCAAAGATATAGATCATGCCGATCGGTATCGTTACATCACCTTTGTTGGCATCACCCATCAGCTTTGAAAATTTATCAACTTCTTCTTTGGTTACCTTGTAGGTACCGCCGCCGCAGTCCCATCCCGGCTCCATTTCAGCAAACTTGAGGTCAGGAAGCATTTTGGCTGGGCCAAAATTTGCTACTAAGCTGGTGTTAAACTTTTGCTCCATAATCGAGCCTCCTTGTTATCAATTTGTTTTTTGTCATTCTGTTGTTGACAACAGGTATTCTGGTTATTTTTAGGCACGTGCGTAATGAGGCGTTTTTTTGCTAACTAACTTTAAGGGAGGCAAAAACCCTATTGCCGGGTTTTAAGGAAATTAAAGAATAATTCCCCCCAGGCGGAAACAGCTGCCTGGGGGGAATTAAAAGTATCCCGCATTAATAGGATTTGCTCTGGCCAAGCATTACCTGTCCAATAAAGTTTTTGGACATCTCGTTGGTGATCGGAGCAAACACCAGCTGGCGGATGTCCCGGTAGTATCTCTGGATATGATATTCCATGGTGAAGCCGTACCCGGCAAGAATTCTCATGGCCCGGTCAGTGCAGCGGAACGCCATGTCAGAGGTGAACATCTTTGCCATGGTGGCTTCTACGCCGCACTCCATGCCCATTGACTGCATCCAGGCCGCCTTGTAGGTAATCAGGCGGGCAAGCTCGATTTCCGTTGCCATGTCAGCGAGCTGATGCTGAATTGCCTGGTACTGCCCGATGGGCTTGCCAAACGCCTCACGCTCTTTTGCATACTGGTTCGCTTCTTCAAGGCACCCCTGGGCAAGGCCGACAGCGATTGCTGCGCAGACAATGCGCTCATTGTTCAGGGTTGCAAGCAGGTTATACCATCCGGCGCCCCGCTCACCAAGCATCTGGTCCTTGGTAAGTTTCAGATCTTCAAAAGCAACTTCAAAGGAGGCCAGGATGTGACTTCCCAGCTTCTTAATCTTGTTATAGCTTACGCCCTTGCAGAACGGCTGGTTCATCAGCTCGCCGTCTGTTTCCTGTTTGCCGATATTGTCACGGTCAATAAGGAAAATAGAGAGGCCGCGGGCAGGCTTGTTCGGTATATCATCGGTGCGGGCGATAAACACATCGGTATTGGCCGCATGGATACCGGTGGTAAAAATCTTGGCGCCGTTGGCAATAAAACTCCCGTCCGGCTGTTCCACGGCGCGGGATTTGAGGGCACCCAGAATATCGGTACCGCCGCCGGGCTCAGTAAGAGAAAGCGCAAAATTCCAGTCGCCGGCAATCAGGGGCGGCAGGTATTTCTGCTTCTGCGCTTCAGTACCATACTTAAGTATTGACATGCCGCCGAAGCACACACCCGTCAGGTAGCACAGGCCCATTGCTGAAAAGCTGTTGGAGATTTCCTCTGTAATAAGGGTCTCATCAATAATGTTTCCGCCGGTTCCGCCGTACTCTTCAGGAAAGCATGCGCCCAGAAAACCTTCCTGTCCAAGCTTTTTCCAAACTTCATTGGGGAAATGGTCATGCTCGTCCCATTCTCCAATCTTGTCCTTGGGGCACTCTTTTTCCTTAAACTTTTTGAGCGTTTCGAGCATCATCTTCCGCTCGTCGCTGAGTCCAAATTGAGTCGGTATCATAAAATCTGCCATAAACTTATCTCCTTTCTCAGTTGGGAATTAACGTTTGCCTGAAAGGCCAGTTATCATTTTTTTATATATAGCCTCGGGTGAGGAATGCGTGCGATAAAACTCTATAAAAGTATTTGGCACAATACATGCCAACCGGTTAATTCTTGAATAAAGTATTTTAAAGCAATTACAGGCAGTTAAAAATTATGGGCCGCGAGCGGCATTCGGGAACGGATAGAATTCCTGTCAGGTTGGCAAAGTAATTATGCAAAGCTGACAAGCTGGCAAACAAAAGTTCTTGCCTGTTTTGCGAAAGTATTTTGAATACCATTCATATTTTTTTTTGTCAAGCAATTAACCGACTTCCAGCGCCCGCTTTTTTGCCCGGTTCAGATCAAATCAATCAAGTAATGCGAAACAATTATTTCCTGCTTATCCGGTTACGTCCTGTATCCACTGCAGGTAATCTGCGGAACCGTCAGAGATGGGAAGCATGATGATTTCCGGGACCTTATAGCTGTGCAGGGCTTTTACTGCGATTGCCAGCTGCGGAAAAAGACGGGTTTTCGTTTTTGCCATCATGAAGACCTCCTGCTCCCTGCAGATTTTTCCCTCCCACCAGTATACAGACTGCACCGCAGAAATTATATTCACACAGGCTGCAAGTTTTTTTTCAACCAGCGCCGCGGCGATAGTTTCTGCTTCTTCACGGGAAGCTGCGGTCATAAAGACTACGCCGTAATCAGACATGCGGCAATTGACTCCTTTGTTATCAAAAAAAACTTACTATTTTTTTGAAATGAGCACGGGGATTTTTGTTTTGCTCTCTATCTCTGCGGCCTTTTTCCGCGCTTCAGACACATCGCTGAATGAGCCCAGCCTTACTCTGATCAGGGTACCCTTCCCCGGCACGGTAATCGTGTCAGTATATGCGGTATAGCCTGCGTTCTGTAACTCAGCAACCACCTGTGCCGCCTTTTCAGCCTTTTGAAATGCCCCCAGCTGCAGAATATACTGCGCGCCGGCCGCAGGCTGTGCCGGCACGGTATTGTCAGGCTCCTGAGCATTCTTTGCCGGAGGAGCACTTTCCGCAGCTGTTTTCATTGGTACGGTTTTTGTCTCTGCCTTTTTCTGGTTGAATTCAGGATGGCTGGTGTTCTGTCCGGTGCGGAATAGATCTGTATAAAACCCGAGTTTCAACGGAGGGTCAACCTTCTGTGCACCTTTATGATTATTATTTTTAGAATTCCCTGCTGCGGGTAACGGCGGGGTTTCAAAAGGCAGGAGCCGCCGGGGCTGTGCGGTGCTGTTTTTGAAAGTGATGAAATCAACCACCTGGGCGACAGCAAAGAATAGCGCCACACTGCCAACCGATGCGATAATAAGCACCAGCGCCCCTTTTGCGCCGGTCAGGAAGCTCTTTCCTCGATCCTTATGCTCTGTCATAGATCCGGCCTGCCTGTATTACATTTTTTCCGGAGCACGTACACCCAAAAGCGTAAGGCCGTTCCTGAGCACCCGGCGAATACCGTTGATCAGGAACAGGCGCGCTCTGCTCATATTCAGGTCATCGGTAATGACCCGATGCTTGCTGTAATAGCTGTGGAACATGCCCACCAGCTCCATCAGGTACATGGAAATGCGGTGCGGCTCAAAGGCCTGGGCGCTGCCCAGCACCAGTTCCGGAAACTGGGCAATCTTTTTAATAAGCTCTATCTCTTCTGCTGCGGAAAGCAGGGACGGGTTAATATCATGAAATGCCGGCAGCGGAATATTTTTCTCGCGGGCAAATGAGGTAATGCTGCAGATGCGGGCATGGCCATACTGCACGTAGTAAACCGGATTCTCATCGCTCTGTTTTTTTGCCACTTCAAGGTCAAAGTCAAGCTGGGCATCAGACCGGCGGGTGAGAAAAATAAACCGGGCAGCATCTTTGCCCACTTCCTCCATGACCTCTTTCAGCGTCACAAATTCGCCGGAGCGTGTTGACATGGCAACGGGAACGCCGCTCCGCAGCAGATTCACCATCTGCACTAAAATCACGTTAAACCCCTCTGGAGCAATGCCCAGAGCCTGAAGCACCCCCGTCATGCGCGGCACATAGCCGTGATGGTCAGCCCCCCAGATATCTATCACCCGGGCAAACCCGCGGCTGAACTTTTCCCGGTGATAGGCAATGTCAGAAGCAAAGTAGGTGGTCGTGCCATCCTCCTTCACCATAACCCGGTCTTTTTCATCGCCGAACCTCGTGGTCCTGAACCAGAGCGCCCCTTCATGCTCATAGGCAAGGTCCCGGGCTTTCAGCTCATCTATTGACCGCTGCACAGCGCCCTGCTCAAAGAGTGTTTTCTCTGAAAACCAGTTGTCAAAGCGGACACCGAACTGCGCCAGGTCATCCTTGATGCCGCTCATAATAAGCGTGGCGGCAAAGTCGGTAAAAAAAGGCAGGGCCTCCGGCTCGGGGCTTTTTACAAAACGCTCGCCGTGCTTAAGGATCACCTCTTTTGCTACACCGAGAATATAATCTCCCTTGTAGAGGCCGTCGGGAAATTCAACATCCTGTTTCAGCAGCTGCAGATATCTCAGATAGACCGATTTGCCCAGATTCTGCATCTGGATTCCTACATTATTAATATAATATTCCCGCTGCACCTCGTATCCTGCAAACGCGAGAATATTTGCCAGGGCATCACCCAGCGCTGCGCCCCGGCCGTGCCCGACATGGAGCGGGCCGGTAGGATTGGCGCTGACAAACTCCACCTGGATTTTTATGCCGCTGCCGGCAGCAGTAGAGCCAAACCGCTCCCCCTGCTGTTCCAGTTCTTCCAGAACACTGCACCACGCCTCATGCTTCAGATGAAAGTTGATGAAGCCGGGACCGGCGATTTCGATATGCTCAACGATAGTGGCATTCCCTGTCAGCTTATCGACCAGCATCCGGGCAATATCCCGGGGAGATTTTTTTTCCGCAGGAGCCAGAAGCATGGCAGCATTGGTGGCAAAATCTCCATGCTCTTTATTCCTGGGAGCCTCTATGGCAAACGCTGGCATTGCCGCACTTTGCAGCAGTCCCTCCTGCCGGCAGGTCAGTACGGCCTGCTCTATAATTTCTTGTAGACGGTCTTTAATCATATGTTTTTTAAAAAGATATCGCATCAAAAACAGAAAAAAGCTGGTAGCTGAACGCTGACAGCTTTTATTAACTCCTTATCCTTTTATCTTCTTACCGGGCTTTAGTCAAGACAAGAAACTTGGTGCTGTGCTGCTTGATATGAAGCGGATAAGGTGGTAAGTTAAGCGTTAAAATTTGAGCGCCCGGCCGGGGACAGTACACATTAGCGCGTGCCCTGTCCTGAGAGGGACCGCACATTGTCCATCATCCGCACGACCCAATGAACACGACCGCCCGTCATGCAAACCAGGTGCTTTCGCTCATAAAAGACAGGGAGCGGGAGCACATCGAATTCAAGCGCCGGGTGCCTTCCCCCTTTAAAATGGCAAAGGAAATAGCAGCCATGGCAAACACCGTGGGCGGCAATATCCTGATCGGAGTGGACGATGATGGCACGGTCGCCGGGGTTTCTGACGAGCACCGGGAGAAGACCGCCATTCTCACCGCCGCACAGGAGTTGTGCAGCCCGCCTCTTGATCCGCAGATAAAAACCGTCGTCATACACGGAAAAACAGTTCTGTGGATTATCATTGCGCCCGGCACCGTAAAGCGCTCGGTCACTGACCCGCGCGGAAACACCCGTGTGTATGTCCGGGTGCGTGATAAGAACCTGCTTGCCTCAAAACAGACCGCGAAACAGCTCTCCGAAGGTCCCGCCATAAAGCTTTCACAGAAACATCTTGACCGGCAGGAGCTCGCCCTTCTTGACTACCTCAGGAGGCATGAGAAAATAACGCTTGCGGAATTCTGCCGGTCGGCAAACATTTCAAAGCGCAGGGCTTCCCGGATATGTATAAAACTTGAGAAGGCGGGCCTCATCCGCTCCCATGACTTTGACAAAAAAGTATTTTATACATTAAATCCCGGCATGGTCTGATAAAACACAGGCAGTATATTTAGCCACAGAACTGCACAGATTTCACAGAATTAAAATATAAAGGGTTCAGAGTTCGAGGGTTCAAGTGAAATGCTAAAAATTAAAAACACGCGACTCCATGAACCCCGATACTTATCAGTGTCTGTTCTGTGTTTTCTGTGGCTGAAATTGGTTCAGTGGTTTTTTGAAAGGAATGAAATGAAGACCGGTATTGCCCACCTCCCGCTGCACGGCGGAAAAGCCCCTGCCTGGCTGTTTAACCGGATGACCAAACTCGCCCGGGAGATCGTGCGGGTCATGCTATACGATGCTGATTCTGCAGAGCTTCTCCGGCGGCTCTCTGATCCATTCTGGTTTCAGGCGCTGGGCTGCGTGCTGGGCTTTGACTGGCACTCAAGCGGCCTGACTACGACCGTGTGCGGGGCCATTAAAGAGGGCATCAGGGGCATGGAGCATGAGCTGGGCTTTTTTGCCGGGGGCGGCAAGGGACGGGTTTCGCGCCGGACACCGGAAGAAATCTTAAGCTTTGGCAAACACCTCGCCATAGACCCGGAAACACTGGTCTATGCCAGCCGCATGTCGGCTAAAGTTGACAGCGCTGCCGTGCAGGACGGCTACCAGCTCTATCACCATGTCTTCTTCTTTAACCGGGAAGGCTCGTGGGCAGTGGTGCAGCAGGGCATGAACGATGCGACCCGCTACGCGCGGCGCTATCACTGGCTCGCCACAGAGCCGGTAAACTTTGTCTGCGAGCCGCACGCGGCAGTCTGTTGCGAAAGCCGGGGTGAAACCCTCAACCTGGTGGCGCAGGAGGGAGAGGAAAACCGTGCGTCCTGCTCCTGCCTTGCGGCAGAAAAGCCCGAGAAGATCCTGCAGGAGGTAAAAAAGCTGGCAACACTTAACCTTCCGTCCCGCCACCAGGTGCTGCGGGACGAGATAAAACCTGAGAACCTGCACCGCATTCTGCTCAAGACCTATGAAGCCGGGCCGGAGAATTTTGAAGCGCTGCTTTCGATACGCGGCGTGGGACCTAAGACGCTGCGGGCTTTGTCCCTGCTGTCAGAAATAGTATATGGCGCAGCCCCTTCTTTCAGGGACCCTGCCCGCTTCAGCTATGCGCACGGTGGCAAAGACGGCCACCCCTACCCGGTCAACCGGGAGGTGTATGACAGCTCCATTGCATTTCTAAAAGAAGTAGTGAATGCGGCAAAAATCGGGGAGCCTGAAAAGAAGAGGTCATTTGAGCGGCTGGCGGCGTTTTCAGATGAACTCAACCCCTAATTGTCATTGCGAGTCCACTAAGGTGGACGCGGCAATCTAATGTGCGGGTACAATATGTTAATGCCGCGATTGCTTCGCATGCGCTCGCAATGACTTTAAATTTTTTATTCAGAAATACTCATGCAAATGATTGAGGAAATAAAAATCCACAAAAACAAGGAGACGCAGCGCTTCCTGTGCAACGTGCTGCACCGTGAGGCGGGCTACCTGGTGCTCTCCTATCGCGCGGAACAACCGGGCAGGCTACACAATATTGTTATACCCGGAGGGTCAACCACCATTGCCCATTACTGGGCGGAGCGGGGCTATGTGCTGTGGAGAATGTACGGGCCTGATGGCACGCTTATCGGCACCCTCTTTCACATCTGCCGCGACGTCACCATAACGGAAACTGCGGTGCAGTATCTTGACCTGATTATAGATATCTGGATTCCCGCAGACGGTGAACCGCGGGTGCTTGATGAAGACGAGCTTGAGGAGTGCACGCAGCAGGGTCTGGTGAGCGATGAGGAGATGCGCTGGATCAGAAAGCAGCGAGCGCTGATAACTGACGCACATGCCGAAATAATCCGGCAGCTACAGCCTGTGTAAAGGGAGTGAGTGAGAAACAGAGCCGGCACATTTCCCTGATAGTGCAGCCTGCTCTTTCCCCATTCAGCTGCCGATCTGCGTTGACATCTTCCTTCCGTGCATCTCTTTGGTTTTGATCTTAAAAATCTTCAGCGCCTTCGGGTTATCTAAAGACTTTCTATAATAGGCGAGCCGTTTTTCAAGATAGGCAGCCGGGTCAAGGCCTACTTTCTCGATATTTGCTTTAATCACCAGCTCAATAGTGGCAAGGTCCTGAACCATTTCCATTTCGCCGTCAACCACCACCGAATACCACTCCGAGTGGTCATCGTTCCAGCAGAACGCGGTAAAGCATACATGGGGGTTTTTCTGAAAATATCCCCATTTCCTGCCCGAGGGAAACATGGAAAGATAGACATGATTCTCAATGAAGACAAAGCCGAACGGAATACAGTACGGGGCCTTGCCGTCTGAGAGTGCCAGCACGCCATCACCTACGGTGTGCATCAGGTCAACCATTTCCTTGTTGGTAAGATCTTTCATAATGCCTCCATTTTTAGCAATGCAGCTGTCAGCGTTCGGCTCTGAGCTCAGGTATGGACGCAGCGTCAGCGTTATTTATTTTTCTGATAAAAAATCCGGACTTTCTGTCCCCGTTTGGCCTTGAGCACACGGGCGGCGCTGCCGTTGGCAACAGCAATCTCAAGAAAATCGCTGCTTCCAAAAACACTGCACAGGTGTCCTGGTTTTGCATATGCGTAAGAAGGCACAACCTGCTTGATGGACTTCCCGGCGCACCTGACGTAAAAATCACTGCCGCCGGTCAACTCGCGGACGTATGGTCTCGAAAAATTAGTGATGAGGTTGCCGAAGCGGTCACTATGCAGAATCTCTCCTTCCGCCATGCCTGCTTTAACCGGCACGGGCTGAGGCCAGTCTAACACAATGTAATCAGATACCGGTGCTCCGATTTGCGAAGGCTTGACGCCCCTTGCAAGATGGGCTGCAACCGGCGCAAATATATCCCGGCCATGAAACGTAGCGCTTGCTTCAGGGAGAAGAAAGGCGTATCCGTAATCTTATATACTGCCTTCATCCCCTGCCCGGCCAGTACGGGAGTAAAAACACCATTGTCCGGGCCGACAAAAAAATAGTTTTCTGTCTCAACGATAAGGGGCCGCCGTTCACTTCCCACGCCGGGGTCAACCACCACCAGATGAATTGTTTTTTTCGGGAACCAGGAAAACGCCGTGTGCAGGGCAAAGCATGCTCCCCGGACATCCTGCGGCGCAATCTCATGGGTAATGTCCACAACCGTAGCTGCAGCGTTGTTGGACAGGATCACCCCTTTCATGACGCCCGCATAGGTGTCAGCGGTTCCGAAATCAGTGATGAGGGTTATGACTCGGGGCTTCACAAAATTGCTGCCGGCTACCGTGGTTGCTGCAGTTGCTGTATCGCTTCCGGAAATTGCAGGTTCACGACTTCGCCGGATTTTCCCGCCTTTGCCAGCAGCGTGTCATTAACATAGATGGTAACACCGCCCGCATTTCCCAGCCGCACGTTCATCGTCCTGGCGGCGGTATGCTTATAAGACTCATTGGGTTGCAGCAGAATATCAAAATGCTTCTCCTGGTCAGCCTGAATTCTTATCCAGGTCAGGGCCTGTGCTTCAAATCTGATGGTGAATGGACCGGCAGGCTGCGGGGACGCAGGTGCTGGTATGCTGGTGGGGGAGAAGCTGCAGCAGGAGAAGTGGAGCTCGTAACATTCTTGTCCTGCTGAGCGGTTTCTGTTGCCGTGGTGGTTGTGGTAACAGATGCCGAGGTGGATGCCCTGGTAACGACCTTCTCGGAAGGTGCGGTCACCCGGGACGGTTCATCCTGCACCCCACTTTTATTTGTCAGGAAAAAATAGACCAGGAAGGCAATACCAATAATGAGTAACAGCGGTATATAGGTTCCCGGTGCTGAAGTTTGGAGCGGTTTTTTTGCATCCCTGTTCTTTTCGACCCCGGCCTTATCATGACTGACCGCCTCGAACTTATCAAGCACCTCATTGATGTCAACGCCCACTTCCTCGGCAAACAGCTTTATCATGCCCCGCAGATAGATGCGCGGCGGCAGCAGCTCGCTGACGGTCTTCCTCTATTGCCTCAAGCAGCCCTTTGCGGATCTTTGGTCGCCGCAGGCAATCTCATCCAGAGATTTATTGCTCTGTATTCTTCCGGCTTTCAGAAATTGACCAACAGTTTCCATGTAATAAAAGGGGTCGAGGATTCAAGTGCTGTAAGACAGCCATTCAATGTTACTCACTAAATAGATTCACTAGGCCCCTTGAAACCTTGGACCCTTGAATCCTGTAGTTCCGTAACGATACCATGAACTTCTGATGCACTCAAGGTAAAAACAAAACCGCTTGATAAAAACGGGGATTTCTGATACGTTTTATTTATACCGTAAAGGTTCTTAACCGACGCGCCGGTAACGGCGCGTCATTCTGTTTTATATATACATTACTGCGTTACAGAGTTTCCGGGTCAGGAAGTTGAATAATTTAATACTCTGCAACTCGCCCTGAACTCCGACAACTCTACAGGATTATGAAAAAAATTCTGTCATTGCTGCATCAGACTCCGGGGGCGGTGCCGGAATACAGGCGGATGTAAAGGCAATAACCCTTTGCGGCGGCTTTGCCATGACCGCCATTACCGCCCTTACCGCACAGAACACGCAGACGGTTAAAGCGGTTTTCCCCATCCCGGTTGAATTCATAGAGCAGCAGATTGATGCGGTCATGCAGGACATCGGAGCCGACGCAGTAAAAACCGGCATGCTGTTTACGGCCGCTATTGTGCGCTCGGTGGCACGCAAAATAAAAGACTATGGCATTGCTGCCGCGGTGGTGGACCCGGTTATGAAGGCAAAGGGAGGAGCTACCCTGCTCCAGGAGCCGGCCATAGAAGCGGTGATACGGGACCTGTTCCCGCTTGCCCTGGTTGTCACGCCCAACCTTGATGAGGCATCCCTTCTGTGCGGATTCAGCATTGATTCAATCGAAACCATGAAAGCTGCGGCTAAAAAGATAAAAGCCATGGGGCCGCACCACGTAGTCGTCAAAGGCGGCCATCTGGCCGGGGACTGTATTGACCTTTTTTATGACGGCAGCACCTTTACCGAGTTTGCATCGCCGCGCATTGCTACCACCAATACCCACGGCACCGGCTGCACCTTTGCCTCAGCTGTCGCCACAGAAATTGCCCAGGGGTTTTCGCCGCTGGAGGCAGTGCAGCGGGCCAAGCAGTTCATTCAGGATGCAATCAGCCATTCCTTCTCTCTGGGAAAAGGCCATGGACCGACCGACCCCTTTGCCCGTATTGCACGCACTGCCGGGCTCTGGGAAAGCTCTGCGGCACTAGCAGGATGCTTTTCATAAACTGCAGGATGCACGCATCGGGCACCTGATACCTGAAGTCCAGTCAAATCTCGGCTATGCCCTGGAGGGTGCGGCAACGCCTGGGGATGTGGTGGCCTTCCCGGGAAGAATTGTGCGGCTGCAGGATTCAATTGCAGCGGTTGCCGGCCCGCAGCCGGGTGCTTCACGGCATATCGCAAAAATAATTTTAACTGTGTTGCGCTATGACCGGAGATATCGCTCAGCCATGAATATCCGCTACAGCCCGGAGATCGTTGCGCGCTGCCGGGCACAGGGATTGCGCGTGGCAGAATTTGACCGCAGGGATGAGCCCCGGGGGGTAAAAGAAGCAGAGGGCTCCACGCTTGAGTGGGGCACGAATCTGGTTCTTTCCCGGTCCGGCACCATACCTGACATTATTTTTGATACCGGCGATGCGGGCAAGGAGCCGATGGTAAGGGTGCTGGGGACTGCGCCAATGGATGTAGCTGATAAAATAATAGAGATCGCAACATAAGGATACCACCATGCAGATAGAAGATGCACAAAAAAATATCATAACACCTGAAATGGAGCAGGTTGCTGCCGTGGAAGGTGTGAGCGCTGAATATATACGGCAGGCGGTTGCGGAAGGCCATGTTATTATTCCTCTGAACCGCAGCCATCGCTCCATAAAACCCATGGGAATCGGCAGGGGACTGAGGACAAAAATCAATGCCAATATCGGCACCTCCAGGGACTGCATGAGCGTGGAAGAGGAGCTGAAAAAGCTTGCCGTAGCTATAGAAGCAGGAGCTGATACCATTATGGACTTAAGCACCGGCGGCAGCATTGATGACGTGCGGAAGGAAATAGTTCGCCACTCAACAGTCCCGGTCGGCACCGTGCCCATTTACCAGGCAGCTATTGAAGCGGTGGGCAGAAAAAAGGCCATGGTGGAGATGACTGTGGATGAAATATTTGCGGTGATTGAGCGGCAGGCTGAAGACGGGATTGATTTCATCACCGTGCACTGCGGACTGACCAGGGAAGCGGCACGGCGCCTGAAAAAAGAGGGCAGGCTCATGGACGTGGTGAGCCGCGGCGGCGCATTCACCATCGAGTGGATGGCCTACAATAAAAAGGAAAACCCTCTTTACCAGCATTATGACCGGCTGCTGGAAATCGCCCGCGCCTATGACCTGACGTTGAGCCTCGGCGACGGCATGCGGCCGGGCTCTATCGCCGATGCCACGGACCGGGCGCAGGTGCAGGAGCTGATTGTGCTGGGAGAGCTGGCGCAGCAGGCTCTCGAAAAGGGCGTGCAGGTCATGATCGAGGGGCCGGGCCATGTGCCCATCAACCAGATTGAGACAAACATCATGCTGCAGAAGCAGCTCTGCCACGGGGCTCCTTTTTATGTGCTCGGTCCCCTGGTCACCGATGCGGCGCCGGGCTATGACCATATAACATCTGCCATCGGCGGAGCGCTCGCTGCTTCTTATGGCGCTGACTTTTTATGCTATGTGACGCCGTCTGAACATCTGCGCCTGCCGACGATCGAGGATGTCAGAGAGGGCGTCATTGCATCAAAGATTGCTGCTCATGCCGGAGACATTGCAAAGGGGGTAAAGGGAGCAATGGAGCGGGATATTGCCATGTCCCGGTGCAGGAAAAACCTGGACTGGAAGGGCCAGATTGAGGCCTCCCTTGACCCGGTAAAGGCCAAAGCCTTGCGCGACAGCCGCACGCCAGCGGAAGATGATGTCTGCACCATGTGCGGCGAGTTCTGCGCCATTAAAATTCTGAATAAGGAAAAGACGTGGGACTTCGGGGATGAGTGAGGGAGTTTGGAAGATTAAAGTAATTGTATAAATTCTTCCACGCTCAGACCAGCATTACGAATTAATGCACGAAGCGTTCCTACAGATAATTCCTTATGCTGAGGAATTGAAAGATTAACCCGCAGACCAGCCTTGACCATAACCAGATGACTGCCTACCTGGCCAATCTTCTGCCAACCGGCACGCTGAAATGCTTTCACCGCTTCCTTTCCTGAAATATTTCCCAGTCTGCCCATTTAGACGGCCACGACTATTGTTTGCAACCCTGATTTTGATGATAGCTGGGCAGTTGCTTTTTGATCCTCGGCCCACAGCCACGCGGTAATGGCCTCCTTTATATTATCCAGCGCCTCCTTCTCATCTTTACCTTGAGAAACACAGCCTGGAAGCGCTGGAACCTCAGCAACAATCCAGCCGTCTTCAGCATGTTCGAGCACAACGTGAAAAATCATATTTTCACCTCAACAAATCCAAAACTTTAAACACAGAAATTATCGGAAAAAAGGAATGCGGTTAATACAACTATCTATCTAAAAGCAAATCTTGTTAAGATTATTCATTATCTGGTTGTTATTGTCAAGAACTTACCCATGTAATTTAAAAACGCGGGACGGGGGTCCGGGATTCGGGGATCGTGATTAATGATGCGTAATACGTGATACGAGTGGCGGGTTTCTAAAGCAGCGGAAAATGGCAGGTGAAAGGCGAAAAGGCCAAGAGGTTAATAGGCTAAGAGGCACAAAGTAAAAAGATAAACAGACCACAGAATTTATTGGGACGCAGATACACGCAGATTTAAATTGAATCTATTAAAGCCAAGCTACTCTCAATGACATGCGTATCAGCTTGAAAGCTTTCTGAAATCCTGATAATCAGCGTTCATCAGTGTCCCCAAATACTTTAAATCCAGTTCTCAACCTGCAAATCCGGAATTCTTTTGAATTCACGTACATTGTTTGTCACCAGTATGAGCGCCAGACTTCTGGCATGTGCAGCGATAAGCAAATCCATAGCGCCGATGACTTTCCCCTGTCTTTCCAGATACGACCGTATCTCTCCGTAGTGGGAAGCTGCCCGATCATCAAGGGAAACAATCTCAAGCGGTGCAAGAAATCCGTTCAGAGCGGTCCTGTTCTGAAGGGGGCTGCTGCTTTTTGCAACCCCATATTCAAGCTCTGCAAGAGTAACAGACGAGATAACGATATCAGAGGGCGATAACGTCCTGAATCGTTCCAGGATTTTTACCGGCTTCTTCCTGATAATGTAAATACAGATATTCGTATCGAGCATGAAGCGCATTAGAGCTTTTTCCGTTCTTTCAAAGAGGGCTGTATCCGCTCTGACATGAAATCATCGCTGAATTTATTGAGGCTGTTTAAAAGAGACCCCCAGGGATCATCTTTTGGTATGAGGATTACATTGCGCCCGATTCTGTTTATATACACTTCATCACCTGCAAACTTAAATTCCTTCGGGAGCCGTACTGCCTGGCTTTTTCCGTTTTTAAATAGTTTGGCGGTATTCATCCGAACCTCCTGTTTGTATATACTTCTAAGTATAGACCAAACAAGAAGAAATGTAAATATCTTTCCAGATACGCAGAAATCATGATTGGGAACTCGCGGCTCGGAAAAATGTACATAATGTAAGGCACCAGGCAGAAGGCACAAAGTTAATAGCGGTGGCGGAAAAAACGTGAAAAGTGGAAAGGTGGAAGGTGAAAGGCGAAAAGGCCAAGAGGTCAATAGGTTAAGAGGCACAAAGGCAGAAGGCACAAAGTTAATAGCGGGGGGACTCCGGGGAAGAGTTAAGGAGTTGAAAAGTTGGGGAGTTTACTTTTCACTTCTTAACTTTTCTTTTAACTGCTCCACCAGCTTCTGGTGAGATTCAAATGCCAGGGCCGGCAGCTCATCGAGCGCAAAAAAGCGCACCTCTTCCAGGTCATCATCAGCCTGCATCTCTCCTGCCGTAATATCAATTAAATAGCCGAAAATAATGAGGCTGCCGTAAAACTTGCTCTCCTGATAAAAGCAGTCAACAAACGAGACAATCGTGCCCTCAAGGCCGGTCTCCTCTTTCAGCTCCCTCAGTGCTGCCTGCTCCATTGACTCGCCCAGCTCGATAAATCCGCCGGGCAGGCACCAGTGGCCTTTTTGCGGATCATTTTTCCTTCTGCCCAACAGCAGCTGGCGCTGCTCATTCAGAACCAGGGCTGTTGCCGCTGGTACGGGATTTTCATACCGCACTTCATGACAGGCCGGGCAGTAAAGGCGCGTTCTGCCCTCAAGGTCCCTGCGCTCGCAGATAGTGCCGCAGTAGCCGCAGTATGTTAGCTGTTTGCGTGCCATAATAAATAATAGGGTTCCAGGATTCACGGCTCCAAGGGGCCGAGGGGTCGAGTGATTCGGGGTTCGGGACTCGTGGTTAGTGATTAGTCACTGGCCACTAGTCACTGGTCACATTTTCCATTCACTGATGCACCTTTTAACCTCTTAACCTTTTTACCTGCCTGCCCGCCGTAGCTTTGATAGCGAAGGCGGGTTACCCATTCACCGATTCACCGTCCCCGCTCCACATTCCGAATTGCGCCTGATTAACTCACATATTCTTTCGTAAATATTCTATGGCGTTTCTGAAAATTGCCACCCCCATGCCCTCTTCCGGAACCGGTTCGCGCGTCCAGCGCGGGTGGTTGGTGTAATGCAGATAGGCTTCAGGGTGCGGCATCATGCCGAATACCCGTCCGGTCTCATCACAGATTCCGGCAATTGCCTCCACCGATCCATTCGGGTTGAGCGGGTAATCCATCACCGCCTTTTCGCAGCTCCGGTCAGTGTACTGGGCAACCACCAGATTCTTGTCCTGAAGCTCATTCAGAACAGCTGCATCTCCGGGTATGAATTTCCCCTCACCGTGCCGCACCGGCAGATACAGGCTCGTAAGCCCGCGGGTGAAAATGCACGGAGATTTTTCATTCACCGTAAGATAGGCCCACCGGTCTTCAAAGGTTCCTGAATCATTAAAGGTAAGCGTGGTGGCCTGCGTGCCGTATGCTCCGCCGAGGGCCGGCACCAGGCCGAGCTTTGCCAGCAGCTGAAAGCCGTTACAGATGCCGAGAATGATTTTCCCCTGGCTGATAAAGGTGCGGATCTGGTCAAAAAGACTTTCGCCGTGAGCGGTTCTGGCATAACGCAGCCGTATGGCATGGGCCTTGGCCGACCCCAGATCATCCCCGTCCAGAAACCCGCCCGGCAGGTTGAGAAAGTCATAATCAAGCAGCGATTTTTCTCCCTGCAGAAGCTGCGAGAAGTGCACAATGTCTACGTCATCCGCGCCGCCCACCCTGCAGGCGTGCGCCATCTCCCGCTCACAGTTGGTGCCGTTACCTGATACTACAATCGCCCGGATTTTTCTCAATCTCATCTCCTTATCACTCGTTTCCGTTTGATCATCTGTTCTTCGTTATAATGTCACACCCTGCGGCAGTCAATAGAAAATTGATAGCTCCGTTTTTCTGTGGTCTACTGTCTGCGGACTTGTGCCTGTGTTCTTATTTAATTTCTTTCTCCAGCCGCTGGATATCAGCTCGTATGGTATCAGCCTGCGGTATGCGCGGGTCTATTTCGAGCACTTTTTTTAAATGGTCTACTGCCTGCTGTTTATTCTGTAGCGAGCCGGAGTAGATTTGTGCCAGATACAGGTGCGGCACTATCCTCGGGGATCAATTTCCAGGGCCTCGCTGAACTCGCGCAGGGCCTTATCAGCCATTCCCTGGTTGAAATACATGACTCCCAGTTTGGTGCAGAGAGCAGGATTTTTAAGAACCCGAGCGCTTTTGCCTGCTCAAGATTCTCCCGGGCATCGGGTATCCTGCCCTGCTGGAGAAACGCCATGCCCAGGAGAAAAGAAAATCCGCGGATCAGTATTGCTGGCTGCACGTGCCTGTTGTTGATACAGTTCTACCGCCTTCTGCAGATTGCCTTCTTTCCGGTAATACTCCGCCGAGCACAGCAGGCCATCCGCATACAGCGAGCTGCCTGGTTTAAGCATCTCACAGTATTTAACAATGTCATCCTTCATGCCCAGCCGGTAATACGTCCCACCAGGCGCTGAAACGCTTCTGCTGCCCATTTGCAGCCATGCAGCGCCGGTAGGTTGCCACAGCCTGTTTTCGATTATTCTGCTTCAGGTATACCTGTACCATATTATCATAGGCAGTGAGCAAAAAAGGGTTGCTCGCTATGGCCTTTTCAAGGCACTGGAGAGCCTGGTCATACTGCCCCTGCAGCTGGTAAAGCCATCCCAGATTGTTATGCGCTTCAGCGTAGAGCGGGTCCAGGGCAAGAGCCGCATTATAATTCAGGATTGCTTCTTCTGTCTTTCCCTGCTCCCGGTAAAACGGCCCCATTCGGATTCTGGTCGGGGAATCAGGATTCAAGGCCAGTGCCTGATTGTATGCTGCAAGAGCTTTTTCCGGCATCCCCTTTTTGCGGTAGACATTCCCGATGCCGACATATGCTTCAGCCAGTGTTGCATCAGCACGGGCAGCTGTGCTGTAGTAAGAAAGTGCTTCGTCCAGGTTGCCCGCTTCGCGGCAGATTTCTCCAAGGACAAGGTATGAGCGCGGCTTCTTAACGTCAAAGGCCAGCGACTTTTTGATCTGTTCCGTTGCCTCCGCATGTTTTCCTATCACGCGCAGGGCGTTTCCCAGGGATATGTGCGCATCAATAAATGAGGGCGCAAGAGAAAGTGCGCGGTTATATGCAGCGATGGCCTGGTGCGGGTCTCCTGCCTTCCCGTAAGCACTGCCCAAACCATACTGAGCAAGTTCAGCCTCAGGGCTCTTGCGTACCGTGGTCCAGAGCGCCAGGCTGTCTTTCCATACGCTGCAGCGTTCATAGGTCAGCAGCGCAAAGCATGCGGTAATAATAATGCTGC
>CAWDOY010000054.1:0-191606 GCA_963803975.1 uncultured delta proteobacterium | reverse complement strand
CTCTCGCCGTTTAAATTCTTTTGAATGGACGCGCTGCCTTCCATAGCAGGGTTCAACGACTCCGGCAGCGTGAAGCATTTCATGATAGATAACAAACTCGACGAAATAGCGCGGCACGGTGCTGCTGTCCAGAACAGGATTTATGCGTATGATGTCTCTATCTCTCTGATAGCTGCCGAGCCTTCTTTTCCTCACCGCGCGACGGAGGCTGCGTTTGCCCCAGGTAATAGCTGACGTAACGCTGCTTTTGAAATACTCTCTGTTTAATGCGGTAAACAGATCCAGCAGATTGTAATACCTGCCCGTTGATTTAATGTTGAGTGAGCGCGGCTTCCGTGCATCAAGGCATGCCTGGTTCCGGAGAATGAATTCCCGCACTTTTAAGATGGGCTTCTTTCTTCTTTTGATAAAGATGCATATCTCATCAAGCACATCAGGACCAGCATTTAAAAACATCCGGTGGAGCCTGATGGAAATACCTGCTTCCCTTTCCCTGATTGAAAGCATTGAAACCGTGTTGCCGGTAAGGGTGAGTGAGACTGGTTTAGCGGTTGTTGCCTGAAAATAGTCCTTGAGTGACTGTTCATCATGGGCCGGCAGTAATGGCAGACTTGGCTGTTTCATTATTGTAAGAGCCCTATGGGAATCATGCGTTTTTTAATTATTATCTTTAGCCTGCTGCAGTGTTTGCGCATATCACTTGACCTGCATATATATTCTTTTCGGCTGGGAACCCTTTGCCGCAAACCACGCAACCTTTTCCTGCACCATATCAAACTCAACACAATACTTCCCGGGCTGGGCAGGAAGGGTAACAGGTACCTGCATCTCAATCTGCATTCCAGCTCCAAGGTCAAAGGGAAGAGGCGTTCTGCTGCAGTCAACTGCTATTCTGTTTCCCTTTGCGTCAAGAACATGATGGGCAAGACAAATCCCGTAGCTCCCGTCAGCAGGGCCTTCTGCCGGCCACAAAAAAGAACTGCTGTTCTTTACCTGCACGTGCAGAGTTCCGGTGGAGTCTGCCCTGAAAGGATCGCGCGGCTGCTCAACTGACAGGTCTGCTTTAAAGGCATTATCCGGCAGTGGCGTCGCAGCAGCGGTATTACGAAACCGCCCCGCATCAATCTCCCGCAAGACTGCCTGCGGAGACAGAGCGTACACATACCCGCTCTCTGACAAAAGCTGCTTATTAATGATCGTTTTGTAACAGGGATAGGTTTCTACAATGCTTGTTCCCCGGCCAATGTTTACCAGATATATAGTTGACAGCCGTGTCAAATCAGCATGCTCTTTTAATGCCCGCAAAGCCGCATTGATGATTCTGGTGCTGTCAAATTTCCAGACAAATATCAGGTAACTGTCCAATCCCTCCCAGGCAAACTTATAAAAAACGAATGCTACATAAGTTTTTTTATTACGGTCTTCATCACTATTAAAAAACGCGAGGTAATGATAGGTCTGCAAATTAGTCAGTACAACACTGCGTGGCTCTCTCTTATTAACGAGATAGCCCATGATCCGATCATAATCAGCACGCGTTACCGAAAACTCTCCCGGCCCCTTATACCGCCGTAAAAAATCACACTGTCTCATCTTGAACGTTACTGCGCCGACAGACAGCATAACCATGAGCACCAGCGCCCAGCCAATTCCGGCCCTGGCCCGTCCACTGGTGAGTTGCGGGAGGAACCGTTCGGCTTGTTGCCGCACCGCATCAAATCCATACTGGGCTGAGGCACCCACCAGCAGGCAGACCATGGGAAACAGATATATCGAATGCCGTGATCCGCCAAAGGGAAACAGTTTGATGATGGTGAAAACAATTGTAATAGCAAAAGTCAGCACTATCGTCGCAGCAAGCACCCTCCGTGACGTGTTCCAGAGAGCTATGATCCCCAGCAGGGATAAAACCGCAGACAGGGTTGCGTAAGGAGGTAAAAAAAGATACCCGAAAAAATCCCGTGTATTGTTCATGAACCCTGAGAAAGTCTGCGGGAAAAGCGGTGCCAGGTATGTTTCTTTTATTGTTCCATATACGCCGCCACCGCCGAGATGGTACGAGATATGAAAAAAATACAAAATGCAGAACAGAGCAAGCGGGGGGAGATGCGCCATAATCAGGCTGCGATATTCTGCAGACGGCTTTTTCTCTATAATCGATCGTAGAAGCCACACGCAGCCGATAGCAGCAAAAAACATAACCGCAGGGTAATGCGTTGCTATCGCGAGGAGCATGCAGAGCGAATATCCAAAGAGATATTTTTTCTCCGGTTTTTCCAGGCAGGAGACAAAAAAATAGAGGGCTCCGGACAGGAACAGCAGCAGCAGGCTATACGGCCGTACTACCTGTGACATCTGGACTGCGCCGTAGCCAAATGCGCACAGGAATGCCATGGTAATGCCGGATACGGTTCCGCTTACTTTTTTCCCGAGGAGATAAAAGATAAAAATAAGCCCGGCGCCGGGGATAAGGGATATGCATCGCAGCAGCATCTCATTCTTGCTGAGCATAATGAGCAGGTGGAGAACCACGTACATCAGGGGCGCATTGGTCTGACCCTTGATTCCCTCCCACAGGGAACTGAAGCTATTGGCATCAGCAACAAAAGAAAGCATCACCTCATCAGGATTAAAAGCATAGTTCCATAATCCCCAGATTCTTATGAAAACGCCGGCTATCCCCACCCACAAAACAATGATGAGCACGCGGTAAGCATCCGGAGTTATTGTTCTGTTTTTCTGCATCCTTACATACCGTGCTTTAATTGAGCTGTTGTTCGCTTCCCTGCTTAAAGAAGCGCGGGGAATGTCCCGCGAAAATTTATCCTGTATTAAAAATGATTTCCGGAGAAGGTTCAATTGTTTTTTTGTCGGGCAAAATAAAAGGGGCCGGTCCTCATGCAGCAGAAACCGGCCCCGGTATTGTATGATTATCGTAAGCGTACCGTGTTATTTTTCTTTCATATCTATCTCTACGGTCCAGAACCCGTCTATCCAGTATTTCTTTAATTTGTCTTTGAATATCTTCTTCCCCATGTTGACTGCGAAATCCTTGTCATAGAGCGCCTGGACAAAAGCCCGAGTCTTTTCTTCATGCCGCTTTGCGTAGCCGGGATCAGGCTGGAGCCGGTACAGGCTCTTCATATACGCTGTCAGCGATAATTTAAATGCTTCACCCACTGTTTCATAATACTTCTTCCGCACGGCTTCATCCTCGGTTACCGGCTCCTGCAGTTCCATGCGGTATTTGGTTTTCCAGGAATCGAGATACTTGGTGATTTTGCCCCGGCCCTGCTCGGCCGTGCGCTGATATTTTTCGACCAGTTCCATCGCCCTTTTCACGCCATCCAGGTCCTGGCCAAAGAAGGCCTCAAGATTGATGTTCTCCGGATCCACGTCAAAAAAGTCCATGCTGCAGAGGCCGGGCAGTCCCGGCGACGGCTTCATGAAATCAATGTGCATAATGGGCGCCTTGAATTCAAAGCGCGGCCGCAGGTTAAAGGTAAAGTCCCGGCAGTAGCCTGACTTCGGGGGGACTTCAAACTGGCTTATGGTGGCTGCTGTTATGCGGTCGCTCTCATAAGACGCCAGCGGGATGCCCAGGTAACTGCCGCCAAAAAGCTTGCTGTAGGGAAACGCCAGCTCCAGGGTAAAATCCTTGAATTCCCCGGTTATGGGCCGCTCGGTCATTTTGTACTCCTGCATCAGTGAAATAGTGAAACTGCGCAGGTTTGCGTACACACCGAAGTCTGAATACTGTTTTGGCTGATAGGTTGCGATAAATATCCCCGCTACAACAATAATAAGTAATAGAATGATACCAACAACTTTAAAAAACTTTTTCATAATTCCTCCCCTGGTTTTTTAACATTATTCCAACTGGTGCAACTATAGAAAAAAATACCTGCGGATGTCAAGTAAAGGATAGCGGGCAGTGTTTTTTTCTCTATCCGCCCGCGCATAACAGGCGCAGGCGTTAAAACCCGCTCCACGTTACCATCTTCACCCCGAGCTCAAAAGCTGCCTTTAAATCTTCTGCTCTTCCCGCGACATCCTGCTTCTGCAGGTTCCCCAGGCTGATAACGTCGCCCACCAGCTTCAGCTTGAAGTCCCTTAAGTTCCGCTCCAGGACCATGTGCACCAGCGGGGACGAAAAAAACGGGTCGCCCTGGCTTATGACCATGGCCGCCTTCTTGTCCTGGATTTTTGATACGCCGGTGGCGCCGATCATGTTCCCCGCAACATCATATTCAATCTCATAGCGCAACAGCGGCAGCATCCGGGCCAGGAAGTTGAGCAGCGGCGCACTCACCGTGCGCATGTGGTTGGGCGTGCCGAAGATAAACGCATCGCTTTCCCTGACCTGCTCAATAAGAATATCCATGTCATCCCGGAGCACGCATTTCCCGGTGCCCGGCGGCGGGAAGGTACAGGTCAGGCAGCCGCTGCAGTACTGAATGTTCCGGTCAGCTATAAACACCTTTTCAATCTCAGCGTTGCCCCTGCTCCTGCAGCCTTCAATGACCCGGTCAACGAGCAGTTCTGTATTGCCGCCCCTGCGCGGGCTGCCCACGATGGCCATGACTTTCATACACAGACCTCCCTCTATAGTTATATATGCAGTTAATTTTTATACACAGAGCCTTTATACACTATAATAAGGCATCCGCGCAATAATAACTGACGGTTAAAAATTGGGGGGTAACCGCAACCTCTAATTAAAAAGCCATCACCATTGGGACCCCTATCTCTCCCAAACCTGACTTTTCAAAGTTATTAATTGCAAAAAGTAACGAAGTGTTTTAAATAGGTTAAATGAGCCCAACAATACTCAGAATAAAGGGATATAGATTTTATTTCTTATCTAATGAAGAGGAGAGAATTCATGTGCATATAACATGCGCAGATGGCGAAGCTAAGTTCTGGCTTGAGCCTCTGTTAGCCTTGGCAGTATATCATGGATTGAATCAAAGAAGGCTACATGAGATTCAAAAAATCGTCGAGGAACACAAAAATGAAATTATCAAAGCGTGGCACGAACATTTCAGCAAGCGTTGAAAATATAACCCCTTTGGGGATATGGATTTTTGTAAAAGAACGGGAATACTTTCTCAGTTATAAAGCCTTCCCGTACTTCAAGGATCAAACAATACGTGCAATACACAATGTCCAATTACTCCATGGATATCATTTGTACTGGCCCGAATTGGATATTGATTTGGAAATTGACAACATCGAATCTCCTGAAAAATATCCGTTGAAATCAAATCCTAAAAAGCATTCGACAGGCCGCTCAAGTGAGCGGATAGTTGCCCGCCGCTAATATTACTTGCTATCTAAAAGACAATGCGGTCTTCATGTAAAATCTGCCCCCGTTTTCTAATTTGGATGATCTCAGGGAAGACTGGCCACCACAGCTGATCGGATGGCGCTTACGCACCACGCGCCATGCCTGGCGCACAAAATAAAAGGAGCCATCCTCGCTTATGCGGTGATGGCTCCTTTGCATCTATAATGAATTTTATGAGGTGCCTTCGGTTTCATTCGGATCTTTCGGAAGCTGGGCACTATGCCATACAGCCACAATCCACACAACTTTCCCCTTTGCGCGGTAGAAAAACCGATATGGGGCGATGATAACCTCTCGAAAGGGAAGGTCTGGAAATTCCGGCAATGTCCTGCCGGATGTGGGAAACTTCCGGAGTCTCGACAGTACCTTTTCTGCCTTGCGCCGGAAGGCAATCGCTGCCACTGGATTCTCGCGATATATATAAGCGATGGCAGCAAGGAACTGGGTGCGGGCAGAGGGAGTAAAACGGACTTTCACCGTTGCAGCTCTTGTAATAAGATGTCGGCCTCCGCGAGAACCGCGTCAAGGTCATAGCCTTTGCCCGCTTCGATTTCCCTCTCTCCGCGGGCAAGGAGCCGCAAAAGCTCAAGTTCATGCTGGGAATGTTCATAGTCCTTTATGCTGACCATCACAGCGGTAGCCCGGCCCCTCTGTGTAATAATGAGAGGCTCCCGCGATTTAGCCACACGTTTTACGATTGCTGTTGCATCCTGGCGGAGATCGGTAATTGGAACAATATTTGGAATTTTAGGCATTGGCGTTACCTCCTATAATAGTTTTAACAATAGCACCAACGGTTGCATATAGCAAGGAAGCAGAATGCTCTGCTATAAATTCACTCAGCACTCGCCTCCGAACCCCGCACTCAGCATTTTTTCATGCCTCTGTGACTGTTTATTTCTGTGCCTGTCCCGAGCAGGGTCGAGGGGCCTTATGCTTATGCCTCTTGCCTTCCTGCCTGTTGCCTACTTAGTTCTTGACTCTCTTTCCTTTCAGCTATATATGCAATGCTTATAAGCAGGGAGGGGGCTTGCTGCTCATTACGCAACTGAATATCTAATCACCGCTTTCTCTTCCGACGCCACAACTCTCCTGGTAAAGACCGGATAGAATTATTTAAAACGGTCGCTGTTTTGATTAAAAAAAGATCTCTTGAAAATCATATTGAACGCAAAGAAGCATTGAGGCATTTTTTCAAAAGTGATATGTTTGATATGCTAAATAATTATTGAGGAGACCGGGAATGAAGTCATTAAAAGACATTAAAAAACTGCTTAAAGAACACCAGGCAGAGCTGAAGGAAAAGTATAATGTTAAAGAACTGGGGGTCTTTGGTTCCTGTGCCAAAGGTTCAATGAGCCCAACGAGTGACATAGACATTGTAGTTGATTTTTATGAACTTCCTGATCTTTTCTCCTTCCTCGAGATGGAAGGGTATCTTGAGAAGATTTTGCAAGAGAAAATTGATCTTATTGAAAGAACCGCAATACGCCCTCAACTGAAGGACATGATTCTTAAAGAGGTAGTATACGTATGAGGCGTGAAAGGCTTTATCTTGAGGACATTATTGACAGTCATTACTGTCCAAGATAAACCTTAAAAGAGGCATAACACCTCAAAACCCGAGTAACAATAAGAGAGAACGATGGTTTTGCATTTCAGGTTATCCACTTAATGCTGTCCACAAACGGCCAAAGGCAATTGCAGTTGGACAGATTGAGGTTCCCAGGGTAACACATCAAACGGACTGTCAATCCATTGCCATAAGTCGCGATAGGTAAACAGGTTCCACCTGAGAAAGGCTACCAGATTTGACAGCGACCAATCGAACTTTGACTTGAACTGAAGGTATTTAATCAGCAGTATTGCAATCAGTGCTGTCCAAATTTGAATATACAAAGCATTGTCCGTAGTACCGACAAACGTTTTTATTTTCAGATTTTGTTTCAGAGCTTTAAAAAACAGTTCAATTTGCCACCGGTCTTTGTAAATTGCTGAGATCGTCGTTGAACCAAACGCAAGGTGATTGGTAAGCAGAACGATTGCCTGCTGTTTTTCTTCGTCCCAGGCGACAACTCTGCGAAGGATGTGGGGGCAGTCCTTTTGGGCATAGAATCCAGTGAAATGGATAAGTTGATCCGATAGTATGTTCCGGTTTTGGGGAACAGCATTGGATGAAACAACCGCATAATCAGCATTGTCTTTGAGCCGTGTAACAAAGAAAATGCCTTGTGCTGTCCAGGAGGCAAACAGTTTATAATCATTGTATCCCCGGTCCATGGCCACAATAGACCCTGCGGCAAGGGGCACGGTACGGGCAACGGTAACATCATGTTTTTTGCCATTGGAGATATAGGCATAGGTGGGCAGATAGCCGTCATGGTCAAGCAACAGATGCAGTTTAACGGCGCCTTTTGTCCGGCGAAATTTTGCCCATGGAAACAGCGTCAAGCATAATGATATGGTGCTACTGTCAAGGGAGAGCAGTCTGTTGTTGAATCTGAATTTGTGCTTACCGGGGGCGGCTGTTTTGCAGGTAGCAAGGGTTTGATAGAACAAGTCCTTATACATCTGCCACGGTCGTTGGGCGTTGGCATAGGAAAGGGTCGACTTTTTAGGGGCTGTCTGCATTCCCAAATGACGCAGTTTACCTATACAACAGGCAAGGCCGCCGCATATTTCTCTGATACTTTTTGCTTGAGCAAGTTGACAGAACAGCATGGCAACAAACTGATCCCAAGAATTAAATTCTTTTGCATACCGTTCGGCTTTATGCTGAGCCACCAGGCTATAAAACTGATGACGATTAAACAAAGCAATCAGTTGACTAAACAAGCTGGCATGTCTTATCATATAGTCGGTCCTCCTTTGTGGGTTTGGTTTGTCTTGTCAAAACTACCGTGCCCTATTGGGAGGACTTTTTCAATTTAAATCCGTTTTTGGACAAATCTGATTTTCCATAACATTCAAATTGTCTTATAGGAAGATGCTGAAATAAAGCCACGCTTGCTTTATTAATAAGCAGCACACCTATGAATTATATAAGCACAGCATATATATCTGAGGGAAAGGAGAGTCAAGAAATTATTAAGAAGACCCATAGGCAGCAGGCACAAAGAAAAACTGAAATGAAAAGTGGAAAGTGGAAGGTGAAAAGAGAAAACAATAACAGAAAAGCCATCACGATATCACCAGTGATGGCTTCTTTGCTTGTTGTGTGTTACTGGATTAAAAATCAGAGCTAATAGTTTTCTGCGAATATCCTGAAAATCTGACTTCGGCGAGCCTTTCGGCCACGAGCTCAAGGCCGAGTGGCTCAGTCGAACCGCGTCCCCCTTATGCGCCGTTCAGCCCCGCTGCCGAGAGGATGTCCGGGATAACCGCTTCCTTGCCGATGGCCATGATGTGCACGCCGTCACAGATGTTTTCCTGTTTCAGCTGCTTAATCATGCGGCCGGCAATTTCAATACCCTTTTCCAGGGCCTTTCCTTTTCCTGCGCCGGCCATCTCATCAATCAGCTCCTGCGGCACAAAAATCCCCGGTACGTTCTCATTCATATACCGGGCCATTCCCGCTGACGTGAGCAGCACAATACCCGCCATGATCTTCACCTTGAACTGCCGTGCGTACTGCATGAACTTTTTGAAATTCCCTATATCATAGATGGCCTGGGTCTGAAAAAACTCGGCCCCGACCTTCACCTTTTTTTCAAACTTGAGCAGCTGCGGCTCAATGGGGTCTGCCTCCGGCGTCACCACCGCACCCGCGAAAAACTGCGGCGATCCCTGCAGGTCATTGCCAGCCAGGTCTTTTCCCTTTTCCATCTGCCGCAGCGCTTGGATCAGCTGGACCGAATCAAGGTCAAACACCGGCTTGGCCTCGGCATGGTCGCCGATGGTAATGTAATCACCGGTCAGGCACAGCACATTGTTAACGCCCAGAATGCTTGCGCTGAGCAGCTCTGACTGCAGCGCCAGCCGGTTCCGGTCCCTGCAGGTCAGCTGCAGGATGGGTTCGCCGCCGTGCTCCTTGATGAGCTTGCACACGGCAAGCGATGAGATGCGCATCACTGAACTCTGGTTGTCGGTGACATTGAGCGCGTCAACCTTGTCTTTCAGCAGGTCAATGTGCTGCAGCATCTCGTCAATATTGGTGCCCTTGGGAGGCCCGACCTCACCTGATACCACAAACTTTCCTGATGCAAAGGCCTGTTTCAGTTTACTCGTTTCAGTCATTTCTTTTCCTCTTCCTGACGACTTTGTAAAAAGTCCATATGCCGCGTTCCGCTGCATCCTCAGTCATTGCAGCGTATCGTTTAGATACGCCTCATTCCCTCGGATTTGCGCGCCTTGCCTCTGGATCTTTTTACTGTGTCGTATAATTAAAACCCTTTATCTAATCCTTTTTGTACGCTTCATGAATCATTCGTGACGGGTGCGTCTGCGCGTGATAATTTTTCGGCGGAAATATCTTCCGGATATTGTCAAGCGCGCCAAGCTTTTCCAGACGCCGGTAGATGAGGGTCCAGGCGCAGTCCTTGTCCTTGTCAACCTCGCACTTGCCCTTGTTGGTGCCGCCGCACGGCCCGTTGAGCAGGTTCTTTGCGCAGATGGTAATGGGGCAGATGCCGCCTGTTTCTCCCAGCACGCACTCCCCGCATGCCCTGCAGCGCTCAAACCAGGTGCCGCCGCCTTCATTGGAGCCTAAAAACTTTGTATTCACGCCGGGCACCACCGGTATATCCCCAAGAAAATCCGCGAGAAACTGGACGCCGATACCGCAGGCAGTGGAGATGACCGCGTCGTATTCCCTCATCTGCTTGTCAAAGGGCTCTATGAACTCCCGGTCGCACTGGCGCTCCATGGTTATCTCGGCGACCTCAATGTCCCTGCCGCTGTCAAGCTTCACTGCCATGCGCAGCATGCTCGCCAGAATGCTTACCTCGCGCTCGCCGCCCGCCATGCACACCGCAACGCAGGTTCCGCAGCCGGCTATCAGGATCCGGGATTTCCCCTCCACCATCTTTTTCACTTCTTCTATGCCTTTTCGCTGGGCAACTATCATGATTACTTCTCCCTTGTAGAACCACCGAGAGCACTGAGAATTCTGTGTAAAATAATTAAAATACTGTTTACAACCGCTCAGCCGTCTCTGAAAATGTGTTCCTTAGTGAAACATTCTGCTCAAATATTTATTGAGTTCACTGAGTATCCTCTGTGAGCTCTGAGGCTACCAGCTTTTATGCTGCTTTTTTCGCCTTCATGAGCGGGTTTGGGCCCAATGCGCGAACCCGCTTTATAATTCCTTCCGCAGCTTCGGTAAATGTGCTTCCCGCTGTCCGGCTCACCGGCCGCCAGCTCCAGCCGCTGCGGCTCGATGCCAAGCTCTTCAAGAAGCTTCCGGGTATACTCGATCTGTTTCTGCGCAACTGCCAGGCCTTCCATAAACCGGCACGCACCTCCCGCCACCAGCACCGCGTCAGCCCCGTTTTCAAAAGCTTTGAGCACATGCATGGAATTAATTTTTCCCAGGCAGTGAAGGCGTATAACCCTCAGCTGCGCAGCCTTCATTGACTTTTCAGGTTTGGCATCTGCCGGTTCGCAGCCTGCGCAGAACATGCAGGAAAATGCGATAACAGTCGGTTCAAATTTTTTCATGAAATCTCCATTCAGCTCCGGAGGTCTTATCAATACTTAACCACAGAGCACACAGAGATTTTCTCTATGTTTTCTCAAAGAATATAATTATAATCTGGAACTCAAAAATCAGGAAAGTTTTTATTTTCTCTATCGTGAGTTCCTGAGTTTCAGATTGAATATCAGCAGTTCCGGCATCCATGCAAGCCGCAAGTTCCGCCAGTATCTGTTCGTCAGTGCAATGCTTAAGCTCTATGGCCCTGCGCGGGCACGCGCTGACGCAGATTCCGCAGCCCCGGCATTCAGCAGGTTCAATGAAGGAAACCCGCTCCTCTGAAATTGCCGGCGCATGGTAGGGGCACTCCCGGACGCAGGTGAGGCAGGCTACACAGCGTTCTGGATCTACCACGGCGACAATGCTGCTGAGCACCAGCTCCCGCTTTGCAAGAATTGTTGCCGCGCGCGCTGCTGCCGCAAGTCCCTGAATAATGCTATTACTCACATCCCCGTTGCCGCAGGCGAACATGCCGCCGCAGGCAAGGTCAAGCGGTTGCAATGCAGACGGCTGCACATAGCTGCCGTCTGCCGCCACGGGAATTTTCAAGAGCGCGGCAAGCGTATCACGCGCCTGGCTCGTCTCGATAATGACAATGCCGTGCTTGAGTACCTCTGCCGCCCCGTTCACCGTAATAGTCGTGACATAGCTTCCCGGATGGCCGGCAAAACTGGTTATGAGTGCATGAGAAAATATTTTTATCTTATTCTGCCCTGCAACCTTCTTCTGCAGGCTGCGCGCTGCGTCAGAACCATCAGACGGTCCCTGCTCCACCAGGTAAATCTCAAAGCCCTGGTTGGCAAGTGAAAGCGCAGCGGTCAACGCCGACACCCCGCTGCCGATGACCAGCCCGCTCTGCACCACGTCGCTTGTTACTTCTTTAAGCGGCTCAAGCTTCCGCGTTCGGGCAACCGCCATACGAAGAACATCCAAAGCGTGCCCCGCGGATACACGGTCCGGCATCTCCAGCAGATAGCGGTTAAGTCCTGCCTCAGCCAGGGCTTCCTGGTAGAGCGGTGCATGCGCTTCCGGGTTGCAGGTTACGGCGACCACCCGGTTGAGGCCCTGTTCTTCAATGGCCTCCTGCACCCGCTTGTAGACTTGCCAGCGAGCAGAGTTCCGGCAGCGCTTCAGCATGAACCACCGCGCTCATCTTCTGTGCGCCCGCAATAATACCTTCAGCTGCCTTTTTCACGGACAGCATATGCCTGCAGATAAAAATGCCGATGGAGGGCTCGTCTGCCGCAACGCTCATTTCCGCGGGATATTTTTTTTCGCGTACCAGCGCGCCGCGAGCCGGGGAAAGCAGTTCCGCGGCCAGTGCTGCGGCGCAGCTGCCTTGGATGAGAGCGTCCCTGACCGCAGGCGCCCCGCTTCCGCCGGCCGCAAAAATACCCGGCCGTGAGGTAGCAAGGGGAAGCTGCTCTTTTTCCGTTATCATCGTTGTACCAGCGATGCTGAAACCATGCTTTTCAGCATGCGCCTGCAGCTCTGCTTGAAAATCGTATCCTGATGGCGCTGCCAGAGAATTAAATCCCGGTGCAAAAATGACTGCTCCCGCTGCGATGCTGCGCAGTTTTTCAGCCGCGTTCTTTTTTGTTGCAGCGGCTTTGTCTTTGACCGATGAAGGCGCTGCACTGCCGAGCAATACCTGAAAATTCCCCGCAACGCCGTCTATGCCTTCAATGCGGGCTTTTTCAATCAGCTCTATATTATTGTTCAGTTGTACCGCGAGCAGCTTTGAAGAGATGCTGCAAAGAAAACCACGCGCGGCAGCGCCGCCTTTGGCTGACCGCTTCCGGCCGGGCGCTTCATTCTCCACCAGATAGACTTTAAAACCCGCTTCTGCCAGGTCCAGCGCCGCCTGCATGCCTGCAATGCCGGCACCAACAACCAGCACCGCGGCAGTTATCTTCTTTCCGTGTTCAATCTTTGGTACCATAGCAACTATCCGTTCTTTCACATTTTTTCTCACGCGCGGTCTGGCGCAATGAGCAAGACCAATACTCTATAACACTTTAGAAAATAAAATAAAAGAGACCCGCAGGCAAATTTACATATATTTTACAATGAGCGCATGCAGGTATTTCATGTCGAGATGGCAGGGTTTCCGGGTAAAACAGGACAGGTATGCGGGAAGGAGCGTGCGGCCTCTTAATTAATGCCCACCATGTTCAGCATCTTTCAGCGGGAGCACCGGCAAGAGCGTAACAAAAATACGATAGACAATCATCAGGGCAGCGATCAGGCCGATGGTGAGGGCAAATTCTCCAAGAGCTGGGATATAGGCATTTTCACCATATACGGGCTGATAGGCAATAAAGAAGACCGTGCTGCGGTTCAGGATGACGCCGCAGATATACATGAGCGCTGCGGTAAACAGCCAGCCGGGCGAGCGCCTGACATCGGGAGATAAAAACAGAAAGAACGGCAGCATTGTCAGCAGCCCGAATTCAATCCAGAACATGCCGACCGGCAGCGTGTTTTCAAAGAGATACACATAGGTGCCGCGGTACAGCATGTCGCCGATTTTCAGGGCAATGTAAATCCCCATGATCCAGGGAATGTAGCGGGCCAGCGGCGTGAGGACATGCATCTCCGGCTTGCGGCCGAAGGAGCGCGCTGCAAGCAATGACTCGAATATCACCATGGGGAATCCCACGGCCATGGCTGATGAAAGAAAGAACAGCGGCGACAGGAGCGAAAAGTAGAGCGGGTGCAGCTTGTACGGGGCAATCACCATGAGCGTGCCCAGGGATGACTGATGCAGGCACGACAGCACCACGCCGGCAATGATAAACAGAAACATTATTTTCCCCAGAAAATAATCCATGAACCTGAGCAGCAAATCCACCGGATCATTCAGCCGCGCGAGGAACCCGGGCAGGTTCACCCTGCCGATAAACCGCTCAGTGACAATGGGGACAAACTCGATGTAGAGCACGTTTAAATATATTACCACGCAGATGCCCACTTCAAACAGCACCGAATTTCCCTGCCACATGAAGGGGATGACCGGGTGCCAGACATTGTACCAGCGGCCAAGGTCAAATAACAGCCCGATGGCCACAAAGGTGTAGCCGAACATCGCGGTGAGCAGCGCCGGGCGGATTATGGCGTGGAAATGCTCGCGGTTGAAAATATAGACCAGGGCGCCGGTGGTGAAGCCGCCGGCAGCAAGTGCCACGCCGCTTGCCACGTCAATGCCGATCCACAGGCCCAGGGGATACTGGTCATTCAGGTTGGTGACCGCCGCCAGGCTGAACAGCATGCGGTACAGCCCGAAGCCGATTCCGGTCACCATGACCGCGCAGAGAAGCAGTACGCCCCTGGTGAAAAACGGCGTGTCAATTGGAGCAGCGTTTTCATGAGCGCTCATGATGTGTGCAGTCCCCTGAAATCGGGTGTCTCAGTTTTTTTCTGCCGCTTGTTGAAAAACCACATGAGGCCGCCGAGCAGCGAATAGAGCCCGAGCGGCGGCAGGAAATATTTAAAGATCGCGTGCTGGATGGGCTCGGTATAGCCCGGCGTCGGGTGATAGCCGAGTTTGGGCAGCCCGATCTGCTCGAACGGGATGCTCGACAGGTAGAGCCAGGAGGTCCCGCCCACTTCACTCTCCCCGTAAATGTGCTGGACATAGCGTTCAGGATGGGCGGCAAGCTTTGCCCGCGCATCACTGAGCAGCTCTTCCCGCGGGCCAAAGGTCATAACCTCCATGGGACATGCCTGCACGCAGGCCGGCAGTTCTCCGGCACTGATGCGCGGCTGACAGAAGGTGCACTTCCGCACCTTCGGGGTGAACGCGTTGCGGTACTCATAGGCCGGCACCTGAAACGGGCATGCCGCCATGCAGTAGCGGCAGCCGATGCACTTCCAGGAGTCGTACTGCACCGCGCCGGTTGACTCGCTGCTGAAGGCGCCCACGATGCAGGCGGACTTACAGGCCGGCCGCAGGCAATGCATGCACTGGAATTTTGCAAACACCGGCTGCTGGTCTGCTTCCGGTATAGTATTATAATAGCGGTTCACCACCGTGTAGGTGGAAAAATCCATCCGGCGCTTCTCTTCCAGTATCGATAGATCCTTGAAATGCGCGAGGGTCTTGCGGGGCAGGTCCGTATTCACCTCGCTGCAGGCCTGCTCACAGCTCCGGCAGCCGACGCACAGGGTTGTGTCCACCAGCACCCCGAAACCATCGGTGCGGTCCTGAGAAGAGGGATCCTCGGCCCGCGCCCTGCTTCCCAGCAGGAGCATTCCGGCGGTTCCAGAGAACTGTTTTAAAAATGTGCGTCTGGTGTGTATCATAGATGTGTTCCCGGTCCTACCGGGCCGCTGCCTGCGCTGCCGCGGCAGGTTTCTCCTTGTGGCACCCAACGCAGGTCTGGGGTTTTTCCTTCTCCTCCCCGCCCATTGCCTTGTGACAGCCCAGGCACTGGCGGTGATAGGCGCCCAGCAGGGTCGGGGTCTGTTTCTCCGGGACATTCTTGCGGGTGTGGCAGGAGCTGCACGCTGGCGGAGTCTTCTTCACCTCAAGCGGCCCCAGGTGATGGCAGCCCGCGCACAGGGTGGTCTCTTCTGCATGGTAATAGCGGGACAGCTTGTTGTTGTTGGAAATATCAGTCAGCTTTTTTAAAATTTTCAGGTGTGGGAATTCCGACGGGTCATAGGATTTTTCCAGCAGCGCGACCTGCAGCTTCTCCTGCGTCTTGTCCGGCAGCAGTGCTTCAGGAGCGCTGATCTTCGGCATTTCAAGCCGCAGCCAGGTAAATCCAGCGAGCGTAAACGCAAGCTCTCCGGACAGCTCTTCCATGTCAGGAAGGGTTGTGTCCGGCAGCGGAACAAAGCCGCTGACCGCTTCCAGTGAGCCGCTGTGACAGGTCAGGCATGATGACTCGCTCAGCTCGGGCTTCATCTGGCTGTGGCATCCGGCGCAGTCCGGCGCCTGCTTCTTCGTCTCATGGCAGCCGACACAGCTCCAGGAAGAAGTTCTCTCGTGATACGCCTCTGCCAGGGGCACCCAGTCACCCTCAAGGCTCCCCTGCTGCGTGTGGCAGGCGCTGCACTTCTCCAGCGTGTCATGGTGGCATGCCTGGCAGGTGGTGGTCTGTAACTCGTGGAGCTGGTGGTCAAAGGGCACGCCCTGCATCCGCGCTCCCGCGTCTGCAATGAGCACCTGCTGCGGCTGATTGCGCTCCTCGCGGGGGATGTAGAGCAGCTCTTCAGTGCTGCTCTCAATACCGGTATGGCATTCGCTGCAGTAAAACGGCCCGGCCTTTTTCTTTTCCTGGTGCCGCTCAAGGTGGCAGCCGATGCATTCGTCATGAGACAGGTGCCGGTAGGAGAGCTGGTTGTCCGCGTCCTTATCTTTATGGCAGTCGCGGCACGAGGACTCGGTGCCCTTTACATATACCATTATGCCTTCCTCCCCGCTGGGGGTGCGGTGGCAGAGCTCGCATTTTCTTTCCAGCGCCTGCTCATGCCGGTAGTGAAGCTTATAGTCCATCACCACTTTCGGCCATGAAGTCTCAAGCCGGTAGTTTTCCCTGATGTAGAAACTTTTCCAGTCAAGCTTTGTTGCATCATGGGCTGTTTTGGCCGGGTCCTTGTGGCAGGCGATGCAGTCGCGGTGATAGGTGTCGCGCAGCGGCTCATAATACTCAGGCATGCGCGGCAGGTATTCAATGCTGTGATAACCCGTAACCTCGGCGTGGCATTCCCCGCAGGTTACCGCGCCGGAAGACTTCCCCTCAATCCTGCGCTTATTGTGGCAGCCGATGCAGGCATTGTGATAGGAGTTCATCAGCGTCTCTGCTGACCGGGTGTTTTCTTTGATGGGAAAGCTGTAGATAATTTTCCCGGCAGCATCCCGGGGATGGCATGCCTCGCAGCCATCAGCCCCGAGAGCCCGGGCGTGCCGGTCATGATAAAATCTGACCGGGGGCCGCTTCAGATCCTGAAACACCGCTGAAATTGAAACATAGATCGGCTGTTCAGCGGGGTAAACGTCCCCTGCCAGTATCGCAGCGTGGAGGTCCTGGCCGAGAGGCGGTTTCTGCGCAGAGGCTGCATTCTTCTCTGCAGCGCACCTGCATCCCGGATTATCAGGCTGCAGAGCAGACAACAAAATAACAGGAAAATTGTCAGCAGCTTTTTATTCATGTTCAAAAGGTTTTGTTACTGGACTTTCCCAAATTTTATATTGATGACTCATTGAGCGCATGGGGGTTATGGGCTCGTGAACAGTGTCTCAAGACTCGTTATCGGCCTCGCACTGTCCACCCCGGCTTGACCCCTTGGACCCTTGAATCCTTTACCCTTCCATCTTCGGCCGCGGCAGAAGCTTGGCCTTCTCCACAATCTCCGGGACCCGCTTTTCCCACTCAATGGCCATAATGTGCACGCCGGCCACGCCTTTCATTTCCCTGAATTCCTGGATCTGCTCGCAGCACATGGCAATGCCCTCTTTGGCCTGGTCCTTCTTGTCAACGCCTTCGAGGCGCTTTATCAGCGCGTCGGGAACATCAAGGCCCGGCACATTTTTCTGCATGTACTTTGCCATGCCCACGCTCTTGAAGGGGGTGACCCCCGCCAGGATATAAATCTTTTCCGTAAGTCCCATGTCCACCGACTGCCTGACCCAGGTTCGGAACCGGTCCATATTATAAATGCACTGGGTCTGGATGAAGTCCGCGCCTGCTTCTATCTTTTTTGCAAGCCGCAGCACCCTGAATTCATAGGGCTCGCCGAACGGGTTTTCCGCTGCGCCGATGAACATCTGCGGCGGCACGGTTATCTCTTCCCCGCCCTGGAATTTTTTTTCATCCCGCATCTTCTTCACCATGCTGATGAGCTGCATGGAATCTATGTCAAACACTTTTTTGCTTTTAGGGTGGTCACCGAACTTCTGATGGTCCCCTGACAGGCAGAGCATGTTTTTGATGCCGAGAGCATAGGCGCCGAGGACGTCGGCCTGCATCGCCAGCCGGTTCCGGTCCCGGCACACCATCTGGTAGTTCGGCTCAAGCCCCTCCTGGATGAGGATGAGGGATGCCGCCCAGCTCGCCATCCTGACCACAGCGGTCTGGTTGTCGGTGATGTTGACAGCGTCAACCATGCCTTTCAGGTACTGGGTCTTTTCCCTGACCGCGGCAGCGTCAGCGCCGCGGGGCGGCCCGAGCTCGCCGGTCACCGCGAAATGCCCGGCACTGAGAACCTTTTCTAAATTGCTTCCTGCTTTCATAATACTTGCTTCCCTCGTGATCGTAGCACGCAGTAGATAAAGCACACTGACAGCTATTTGCCATCGTGCTTCGTTCCTGCATCTTCAGTCCTCTTGTTATCATATCTACCTTTTTGCTTCCTTTACATACCTGCTCCGGTACTCCTCCAGCAGCAGCTTGCCCTGAACCTGGTTCTGCCACTCGCGCGCGGGGAATACCTTCAGGATATTTTCCAGCCTGCCCTGGGCTTTCAGCCGGTCATGGATCTGTATCCAGGCGCAGGGCGTATCCTTGTCCACCTCGCAGTGGCCGTCCTGGGGGCCGCCGCAGGGGCCGTTGAACAGGGACTTGGCGCACATGGTGACCGGGCAGATGCCGCCGGTTACGCCCAGCACGCAGTCGCCGCAGGACTGGCAGCGCTCTTCGTACCAGCCGATTTCTTTGTTGACGCCGACAAAGGTGGTGTTCACTGCGGGCAGTACCGGCTTAGTCGGATAGCGCTCGGCAAGAAACTGGATGCCGGCTCCGCAGGCCATGGAGAGCAGCGCATCATACGGCCCCACCATCTGGTCAAGCTCGGCGTTAAACTGCATGTCGCACTGGCGCTCCACCGTAAAGCCGCTGATCTCAAGGGGAATCTTCTGCTCCCGGCAGGTCAGTTCAATCCGGGTGTTGAGCGTATCCACCTCTTTCTGGCCCCCGCCCAGGCAGACCGCGACACAGCCCCCGCACCCGGTATTTAAAACCTTTTTATACGGTCTGATTAATTCCATTATTTCTGCTATTGGTTTTACTTCTGCGATAACCATTGCCGTGCTCCATTACCGTTCATGGTTGTGTTGTTAAACAGCCGCGCCTGCTACTTTCCGCTGTCCTCGCCGGCATTGTCTGCCTCCGGTGCGCCGGTCGTGTAGGGATAGATCCCGTAAATGCCCTGGGAGCGGTAGATGCTCCGGGCCAGCCCGATCAGGCCGGGAATATCAATGCCGAAGGGGCAGTAGCAGCGCATGCACAGAACGCAGTTCTTCCAGATATTCTCCCGGGTCTTTTCCAGGAAGTCCCGGTCCACGTTGCCCCGCTTCTTGTAGATTTTACCGAGAGAGCTGAGCCATTTATAGGACGGCATGTAGCGGGGATCGCGGTTATTGCCCCGGTAGAGAAAACAGCTCTCGGCGCACAGGCTGCAGCTGGCGCACGCTGCCCGGGAGAGCTTTATCTTTCCCCTGTTCTGCTCAAGCGTTGCTTTTATTTTTTCAGTATCTACCGGTTTATTGCGTCCTGAAGGCACGAATCCGTCCTTTTGTCAGATAAACAATTATTTATACTTTGCCCTGCCACGCCCTGTTGCCGCGCCAGAAGCTGTGCTCGCTGCCGATAAGAATTCTCACAAAAAAGAAAAAGATCATGTGACCGATCTTGGTGAACGGAATGGCAATGAGCATGAGCTCGCCCACCAGCATGTGGATGGTAATGACGGTCTTGTAATCAAACCACTGGTGGTAGGCGAAAAAGCCGGTAAGAAACGGCGCGACGGTAATGACCAGCACCAGATAATCATACGCCGTGCTGATGATGCGCACCTGGGGCACGATCATGCGGCGCAGCAGGAAAAAAAGCCCGATCAGCACGAATACCGCGGTCAGCGTGTCACAGAGCCCGTCAGGAAGGCTGAAGAGAGAGATTCCCCATGACTCATATAGCAGAAGGTTGTGGCCCAGGAGAAAAATGGGGATAATAAATATAAAGGTGTGAAAAACTGTTGAGATGATGGCCATGATGGGATGGGTGCCGAGCAGCGAATTCCTGACGGCAACAATCAAATCCATCTTGCGCTCCTCGGGGGTGCGCTCTTTCGGCTTTACCGGAGCAGCGGAAAAAAGAACGCGCTCTTTTTTCCTGGTGAGCAGATACAGCTGGATGGAACGGTATATGATCCCTGACAGGAAAATAACCGTAGCAGCCCACATCAGCGGGCCGCGGGCTAATTCATACATAGCAGCTCATCCCTGACAATAAAAAGTGCGGAGAACCTCTCCTCGTACGACAGAAAAATGCAGGCCGGTAGTTGCATTAACAAATTATGCCGGTGATGTCCATAACATTAAAAAAAGAGAGCCGTGACTGAATATAACCCATGAGACAATCCGGCCCTCTTTGCTTGCTCTGTCGGCTGCAGCCGAGCTACGGATAACCGCTATATCTCAAGCCATGAGTGAGAATAGAGGTTTTTGCCCATGAGCACATTGACCGTCTTCACGTACTGCTGTTCCTTTTTCGAAAGAGCGGCCATGTCAACAGGCTGCCCGTCCATCACCGTGCACACCAGCTGATAGATCTCCGGCATCTCCCCTTTGGCAAGCGCCATGATCTCTTTATCATAGGCATCAACAATGGCCGAGTAGAGCCCCTGCTTGTGCAGCATCAGCATATACGGCCGGTTTAAAAAGGGCCGCAGCTCCGCAGGGGCACCGTTTGAGACATTGGAAAGCCCGACCGTTGATTTGCACCCCGGGCCGATGTCCTGCAGCATGCCGAGGAACTCGGTGCAGGCAAGCACCTGGTTGATCTCGCCGCTCACCGGCGTTGCGATCGGGTCAATGAAAATATCCTCATTGGGGATGCCCTTTTCATTTGCCTTGTAGATAATATCCACCGCCAGCGCTGCCCGCTCGTTGGCGTCGCGCGGCATGCCGTCAGCGCCCCAGAGCAGCCCGACCATGAGCGCGTTATATTTTTTCACCAGCTCAAGGCCCGGCTCAAGCCGGTCCGGCTGGCAGGAGACGGAGTTGACCAGGGGCCTGCCGCCTTTTTTGTGAGCTTTCAAACCTGCCTCCATTGCCTCGATGTTGGTGGTGTCAAGGGACAGGGGCAGAGCCACCACCTCGTGGATGGTTTTCACCAGCCACTCCATCATCTCAGCGCCGCCCTTGCGCGCCGGCCCGATATTCACGTCAAGAAAGGTCGCACCGGCCGCGGCCTCGGCTATGGCCATCTCCTGGATCGGCTTGGCATTCTTTTCCTTCATGGCCGGCCCGATGGTCTTGGACATTATGTTAATGCTCTCAGCAATAGTTGCAATCATATGGATTCCCTCCGTATTGAAATTTCAAATTTAAAAATCAAAATGCCAAATAAAATCCAAATTACAAAGTTCAAATATTTTGACATTTGAGCTTTGGCATTTCTGACATTCATGCTACTCCGCTTTCCAGTTCTTTAAAAATGGCGTGAGGTGCGCTGCTTCCCGCGGCCCGATGCGAATCGTCCAGTCCGGAAGCTCCTCGTCAAGCTCGCCGCTGATGCTCGCGGCAGCGCCGGGTATCACCAGGGTGCGGTGTTTTACCTTGTCCGCGATGCCGCACTTCTTGACAAACGGCGCAATCGCGTCAGCCACAAATTTTCCGGCTGCCCAGGCCGTGAGGACCGATAGTCCCTCGGTATCTTTTATGAGCATCCAGGTGGGCACCCTGCTCGACTCCACTTCCCCTGACACGATAAAGTAGGTAAGGGAGAAGTTGCTGGTGATAATAACCGGTGAGTTCTCATCCGGGTTGTTTATCTCATAAATGCCCTCGCTCGTTGCCATGGGCCGCTGCGGGTCAGTGTAGATATTCATGCGCTGCACCGTCAGCGGGAAAAAGGTTCTGCCCGGTGAGATCAGACATCACCAGGATGCCGCCATACTTGGGGACAAAGGTTGAAGCAATGAGCGCCTCTTTCAGCGGGTCATCGGTCATCTCGCAGGGAAAGACGATGGTGGGATACCCCAGCGGCCGGAATTTATTGGTGAGCGCCGCCCTGCGCAGCGCCACGTGGTCCTGAAACAGCCGTCTCAGCTGGCGGGCGCCGGTATCAATGACCAGGTCCTTGAGCCCCAGGGCGGTAAGCTTATTCGTCATCTCCGCAATCTCATCCAGATTTTTTCCCTTTACCGCGAGCGGGCAGGAGTTCTCTTTTGCCAGCTTGCCCAGGGCCTCGGCGTTGCCGTTGCAGGCAGCGTACAGGAGCGGCCGCAGCTCTTTGCACGCGGCAACTGCCGCGGCGAGTATCTCCGGCTTCTCGCTCATCAGGATCAGGTTTAAAGCACCCGCTCTCTTTGCCTTCTCCACCAGCGCGGAAAACTTCTTCCCGTCGTTTGCTGTCTCCTTGAGCGCAACGCAGTCAGCTTTCAGCGTCAGGCCCACGCGCTCATACTGCAGCTCTTTGAAGCGCTTGAGCTTTTCGTCAAGCTGCGCGTCGTCCATGGCATCGGTTAAAAGCAGCGCGATGCCCGGCTTGTTGACAAAAGTCTTTTCATGCCGGAAAATAACGTTCTCGCCGCCCACCTTGAGCGCCGCCTCGCCGGAGCCGATGGTTACCGGCCGGATCGGCGGAGCCGATGCCTCCTCGAGCTTTGCCCGCGCATCCTCGGACACATACGGGCAGGAGGCAAGCTCTGCCTGGCCTGCTGCAAGCTTCATGGCAAAGGCCAGGCAGGTGGGAACACCGCACTCCTGGCAGTTAGTCTTCGGCAGCAGTTTAAAGATGTCCATTCCGGATAGGGCCATTATTCAATCTCCTCTATAGAATATAAGGTGTTCAAGGACTCATGCGGTTCCAGGGTTCAAGGTCAGTTTTCGCCATCACTTGGCCCCTTGAATAACTGACTGCTGACCGCTTTACCCCTTCTGTCTAAACCAGCGGCTCCATGGTGAGGGCCGGATGTTCTTTCTCCTTCAGGAAGGGAAGGATTTCCTCCTGGGTAATGCCCACGGTCTCATCAGCGATTTTGTCCGCGATATTTTCAATGCCCAGCAGTTTGCCCTGCTCATTGAGCTTTTCCCGCAGATCTTCCTTGAGCTGTTTGGGCATCCAGACCAGGCGCTTGATGCCGCCCTCGGCGCGAATAAATTTCTTGGAACCGATAAAGTGCTTGCTGTGTCCCACAAAGCCGGGGGTAACCGCGCCGCCTCCCACAGAGCCGGCAAGGGTCGTAAACTTCATGCCGCAGGGAGTTTCGCCCCGGTAGTCCCGGTCCACGGTCATGACGCCGTTACATTTATCAAGCACGGCAGCAATGCACTCAAAGCAGCCGCATGAGGTCATGGGGTTGGTGAGAATGCTGTAGGCGCTCACCACCTCCACTTTGCCGCGGGAGGCCTGCTTGACAAAGCCGCTCACCCCTTCCCACTGGCCGAGCCGGTCTTCAAGAACCGCGCCCTTTTCTATGGGCTGGTTGGGGCCGGTGGGGTTGATCTCAAAGGCAGCCTTGCAGTCAAGCCAGTTGTAGGCGCCGCACAGCCCGGTGCGCTCGGGCGTTACCACGCACACGTGCGACGGGGCAAAGGACTGGCACAGGGTGCAGGAGTAGAAGGTGTTTTCGCTCTCGTCGGCAAGGTCGGCGATCCGTTCATCGCGCTTCTTAAAGGTGTCGCGGGCTTCTTTCAGCACTTCCATGACCTTTTCCTGCTCGGTGTATATGGTCACCTGCACCTTGTCCACAATTTTGCCGAAGTCCTTGTGGTACATGGCATGCAGGATGGTTCCGATGTGCTTCAGCGAGAAGCCCTTTTCCACAGCCTGCTTTGCTATGCGCACCCAGGCGATATCGCGCTGCCCGATGTGCATGAGCCCCTGGGCGTAGTTGACCAGGTGGTGTATCTGCCGTTCCAGGATGGGGAGAAAATCTTCCTGCATCTGGCGGCCGGCAACGCCGACATAAATAGCAAGGGGAAGTTTCGAGCCGACCGGAACATCAGTAATATCCGGACCGACGATTTCAATCTTGCCGTCCTCCACTTCATCCATGCGCTTCAGCGTTGAAAATTCAACCATCTGGGTCCTGCCGCCGCCGCACTCAAGGCAGATATCCTCACCGCGCACCCGCTCTCCTTCAAAGGCCGGGCCGTAGGCCAGCGGTATCGGAACCTCGGTCACGCGTAACTTTCAGGCCGCGCACCTCAATGGCCTTGGCTACCATCTGGTCATGGGGAATATTGGATACCACGTGCTCATAGGTGCAGATGCCGGTGGGAAGCACTTCGGGAATGGGCGTATCGGCAATGACCGGGAACCCGTAATTGATGGCACCCGCTGCATTGGCATACCACTCATCAGAGACAAACCCGAGCGCCAGCACAAAGGCAAAGATGCGGTCCTTATTGTAAATGAGGTTTTTCCTGAAGTCTCCCGGCGCAACGCCGCCGAAGGCCATGGCCGCGCGTGACGCAAAGCCAAGGGCAAATACGCAGGCTGACACGTCAGGGCCGAAGGATACCAGGCGCGTGTTCCATCCGATCTGGACATCAGCCTCCACCAGTTGCTGGGAAAATCGGACGCCATTGTTCTCCGCGCCCATAAAGACGTATAAATTTTTCAGCTGCAGCTCATGGGCAATCTTGGCCGCGGTCTCCTTGTCCGGGGCCGCGCCGACCACCGCGGCAAATCCGGGGGCAGTGCCGTCCACAAACTCAACGCCGCGCTTTCTCATAATGACGTCGTTGGCCGCTCCCAGCCAGATGTTGTCATCAGTCACTTCTTCACCCCGCAGGTAAAAATCAGGCTGCTCGAGGTAGCGGATCGCTTCTTCAATCTCCTCATAAAAAAGCGTTGCCATGCCGGCATCAAGCGCCGGAGCAAGATAGGGCAGATGCGTTTTTTCATGCACCGGGGGAGGAAGAAGCCTGCGCGCCCGCTGAAACACCAGCTGGCAGTCTCCCAGGTTCTTTACCGGGATGCCGAGCATGGCGTAAATAATCGGCAGGTAATACGCGGTATCGGGGAACCCGATCTCCTTTTCAGGCCCGTACTTCTGCAAGACCTCTGCATACTTTTTTTCCACGCGCGCTGCTATCTTATGGGCTCCTCGAATAGCTGCAGATGCTATGATTTTTGACACTGTTGGTACCTCCTGTCTATAAATAAGTACTGAGTTCTGAGTGCTGAGTGACTGGGTGACTGAGCGGTTTACTGCTACTCAGTACTCGTGTCTCAGCACTCGGTACTTGTTTCTATACTGCGTCCAGTTCCCGGCGCATTTCCATATCAAAGAGCACCCGTTCGCGGGCCTTGTCAATGCCGAGGGCTTTTCGCTTCTTGTCAATATGCGCGATCATCTTTCTGGCCATTTCCATGGGGTCTTTGGCAAACTCCCACATGCCGCCCCACTTCTCTTCCAGTTCCTGGAACAGGTAGTCAGTGACCATCTTGCTGCCGGTGGTCGGGAAGGTGACGCCGAATATGGTGTAGACCCCGGAGGCGACAAAGTAATGGCCGATGGCGATAGCCTTTTCACTCATCCACTCGGGAGCGCATCCTGCTGCCGGCAGGTCGGAGATGTCGTCGCCGAGCCCGCCTTCCTTCACCACTGCGGTTGCTGCGATGAGGATCCGGCTGTTGTCAACGCAGGAGCCCATGTGCAGCACCGGCGGGATGCCGACCGTCTCGCACACTTCCGCCAGGCCTGCACCGCAGTACTTTGCGCTGCTTCCGGCACCAGCAGTCCTGCTTTGCCGCAGGCCATGGCGCTGCAGCCGGTGGTGAGCACGATGACATCATTTTTAATAAGCTCTTTTATGAGCACCAGATGCGCCTGGTCATGCACGGTGCGCGCATTGTTGCAGCCAACCACACCGGCGATGCCGCGGATGCGGCCGTTGATAATATTATCATTCAGCGGCCGGTAGGATGCGCGGAACGAGCCGCCCAGAAGATAGTTGATGGTCTCATGGGAAAACCCGACCACCATGTGGCTGGTTTCTTTGGGAATATCCGCCTTGCCCTTGCGGTGCGGGAAGTTGCGCAATTGCCGCCGCAACAATTTTCTTTGCCGAATTGATGGCGTCATGCTCATCAAACTCAATATGCGTGGCGCCTTCGATCTTTGCCTTTGGGCGAGGTGGTGATAACTTCCGTGTGGAAGCACTCGGCAACCTGATGAATGGACTGCATCTCGCACTGCACATCAACCACCATGGCATCCACCACGCCGGTGATGATGGCAAGCTCCTGCTGCAGAAAGTTTCCCGCAATGGGGATGCCGTGGCGCATCAGCACCTCGTTGGCCGTGCAGCACATGCCGGCAAGGTTAATGCCCTTGGCACCCTTGGACTTTGCCAGCGCCTTCATTTCCGGGTCCTGGCAGGCAACCACGACCATCTCCGACGATCAGCGGGTCGTGGCCGTGCACGATGATGTTCACTTCGTCCTCCTTGAGCACGCCGAGGTTGATGGTGCCGGTAATGGGCACCGGCGTGCCGAACATGATGTCCTGCAGCTCGGTGGCGATCATGGATCCGCCCCAGCCGTCGACCAGCGCCGCCCGTGCCTGCCTGGGTAATAAGGTTGCGGTAGTCCTGGTCAACGCCCATGTGCGTGCGGTGCATCAGGTCCACGATCTCGCGGTCTATGCCGCGCGGCATCAGGTCGTTCTTGCGCCACAGCTCCTGCCGTTTGAGCGGCGCGCGCTTGGTGAACACCAGGTCTCCTGACTGCTTGCCGAATTCAGCCGAACAGCAGCTCGCCGACTTTGATGGCGATATCTTTGAGGTTCATCTTTTCCACCTCAAGGCCGAAATCCATGCCCAGCTGCAGCAGCTTCTGCACATCCTTTATGCCGTAGCCGGGAATTTTCCCCTTGGCTGCCAGCAGAAACACCTCGGCAACACCGCGGGCATGGTCGCAGTGGGCTGAAGAGCCGGCAGCAACCATGCGCGCAAAGTTCCGGGCGGCAATGGTGGCCGGGGTCGCGCCGCACACGCCGACCTTGTCGGGCTCCTCACCCTTCTTGGTGGCGGGAACGCGGCAGGGGCCCATCGCGCAGTTCTTGCAGCAGCTGCCGTCCGCGCCGATCGGGCAGGCCTTCATGGCTTCCGCCCGGTCAAAGGCAGTTGAGATGCCCTCTTTGCGGGCTTTGCCGATCATATGCAGCGAAGCATCGCATACGCTTAACAGCTTCTCCGGCGCTTTTTCTTTTGCTGTATCCTTATCCTGTTTTTGTGCCATTGCATGTTACCTCCATGGTAAATTTCTAAATTCGAATATCGAAATCCTAAACAAATCCTAAATTCAAATTTCAAAACTGCCTGTTTAGAATTTAGTGCTTAGTATTTAGAGTTTTAATTAGGTTATGCTGGTTTCTTCCGCTTTTCACTGCCGTAACTTTCCGAGTACCAGTAGCGCAGGCTGGTCTTTAACCTGCTTGAGCATTTCCGCGCGGTCCTCTTCTATGCTGCGCCAGTCTTCTTTTCCGGTCGGTACGCCCTTATCATAATTGTCCTTAATAAGCTTTACCGGATGCCCGGCAAAATCAGCTTTTTCCTCAAGCTGGTACTGATAATCGCCCACCGTGTCCTGGAGGGGCATCCAGGTGCGGCTCGGCTTGAATTCCTCTTTTACTTCCGGCCCCTTGGCTGCCCCGGACTGCGCTGCAGGCTGGGCCGCGGCACCCTGCTGCGGCTGAGGCTGCACCCCTGGTCATCAGCACCAGTCCCTCTCCCAGATCCTCCTTGTCCAGGGCCTTAATAAGAGCAACAGCATAGCCCGGCGCAAGGTTCATGGGTAAATCCATGATCTGGACGATCTTGCACAGCGCGCCTTCTTTTAAAGATTCGGCGATATTTGAAGCAGCTATGCCGGCCGGGGCTTCTGCTGCAACAGCTGCCCGGGTCTCAGGGACAGCGCGCTTCGCCGCTTTGGGCTGCTCAAACCCGCCCAGCTCAGCCACGTAGTCGCGCACCTGCTGGATTGCATCCGGATGGCGCATGACCAGAATGTCTGCCCCGGCCATCAGCACGGTCACCGCGGTGATCGCTTCCATGAGGATGCCGCGCTGCCGGGCATCGCCCATTTTCGGGTCAGAGGGCATCTTTGCCTCTTTGGTCTTCCACACCTCGTCGGCAAAGTTGCACATGAACGGGCACTGCAGCTTGTCATCATTCTGGGTGAGCGCTGCCTGCCGGATGCGCTCCATGACCGAGAAGGTGTACTCAAGGCCGTAGCCCAGGCCGCCGGTGGTCGGGTCAATAATGATTTTATCCAGGCCTACGCCCACGTTGCTGAGCAGGATATTGAGCTGCTTTGCCAGGTTGATATCAATCGGGGTATTGGCCACGATGGTGAGGTTATACGCCAGCGCCTGCGCGCCCAGCTGCCGGTGATTGGCTTCAACAACCGGGCCGATGATGATATTTAGGCCCGCGCAGGCCTCGGCAACCTTCTTCAGCACCTCTGCATCCTTGTCCGCGTTGGCGCAGCCCCATACAATCACGGGAACCGATACTGCAGACGCCACTGCTTTTGCTGTCTGTGCTGCCTCATCCGCGGGCCGGTTCAACCCGTTGGGATCAGTGCTCTTCAGCCACAGCTGGATCATGTCCGCGCCGTATTCATCCTGGGCTTTGCGCGCCCAGGCGACCGGGTCGCCCAGCACGTCACGGTAGGGCTCAAGACATGCTTCTGCCCAGTCATCCGGCGCGTAATCAAGCACCTGGATGGCAATCTTTGGCGCATGGGGCATGGTGCCTTCAAAGGTATAGAACGGGTACGCGGTCTCCCCGCCTACCAGTAACTGCTTGTCCCCTTTCCCGAGATTAATTTCCCTGATGGTTCCCGTGTACTGCTGCTTTGGAAACTCTACTGGCATAGTTCACCTCCCTGATAATCAATTAATAGGCTGACAGGCGTCAGGTGAAAGAGCCTGCTTGAGCTTTTATCGCTTGAACGCTGATTGCCTTGTGAATACATTCAATTCCCGCGGCAAACTTTGCCGCTTTAACCGTGTTGGCCATGAGCATGGTGATGGTCATGGGCCCGACGCCGCCCGGCACCGGTGTAATGGAGCCGGCAATCTCTTTGGCCGCATCAAAGTCAACATCGCCGCGCAGGATGGCAATCTTTTTTCCGGTCTTCTCGCTTATCTTCTCACCGACCCGGTTCACCCCCACATCGATGACGCACGCGCCGGGCTTTATCCACTCAGGCTTCACCAGCCCCGGCACACCGGCTGCCACCACCAGGATGTCAGCGCGCTTGCAGTGACCGGCGAGGTCTTTAGTTCCCGTGTGGGCAACCGTAACCGTGGCATTAGCGCCGGGGGCTTTCTGCAGCAGGATGTTGGCGATGGGTTTGCCGACAATATTTGAGCGGCCGACCACCACCACCTCGGCGCCGTCCACCGTCACCCCTGACCTGACAATGAGCTGCTGGATGCCGGCCGGGGTGCAGGGCAGAAATTTCGCCTCCCTGCCGCCGATCATCAGCCGGCCCACGTTGACCGGGTGGAAGCCGTCAACATCCTTGTCCGGATCGAGGGCATTTAAAATCTTTTTTTCATCTATGTGTTTGGGCAGCGGCAGCTGCACCAGGATGCCGTGGATTTTCGGGTCCCGGTTGTAGGCAGCAATCAGCTGCAGCAGCTTTTCCTCCGAGATATCCTCCGGCTGGCTGTCCTGCAGGGAATAGAAATTAAGATCGTGGGCGGTGTTCTGCTTTGCCGTCACATAGCTGACCGATGCCGGATTCTGGCCCACCAGGATCGTTACCAGCCCCGGCACCACCCGGTGCTGCTCTTTGAGGCGCACAACCTCGGCTTTGATCTCCTCGCGTATCTGCGCTGCAATCTCTGTCCCGCTGATAATCTTTGCTGTCATGACGCCCTCCGCTCATCGCCACAGAGCATGGCTATCCGCGGCCCCGCGGTCTGTTTAATTTAAAATAATTTTTGTGCTATGTGCTGCATGGATTGTACTGCAGCAGAACTGTCGGGAAGCGCCGTCAACGGCTTCTCTTCCCGTTCATACTGCGGCAGCAGTTCATCCACCGGAACAATGCCCGCCACCGGGATGCCGGCCCGCTCCACTTCCTCGGCAAAATGCGGGGCCAGTGTTGCCGGGGCGCCGTTTATAATAAGATGCCGCGCCCCCACCCGCAGATGGAGTTCATCAGCCAGCTCTCCAATGCGTTTTGCCGCGCGCACCCCATTGGCTGAATAATCTGAAACCACCAGCAAGATATCAACATCCTGGGTCGTGCGCCTGCTCAGGTGCTCAAGTCCCGCTTCATTATCTATTATGACATACGGATAATTTTTCGCCAGAACTTCCAGATACTTTCTCAGTGAATTATTTATATAGCAGTAGCAGCCCGCGCCCTCAGGCCTGCCCATAACCAGCAGGTCTACATTTTTCCCCTCAACGACCGTCTCATGGAGCTTCACCTCAAGATATGCTTCCTTGGGAATACCGGCGGGAATATCGCCCTTGCTTTGGAAAAAATCCTCCCGCGCGCCGCCGATCGTTTTTTCCGCTGTCATACCGAGCGCCCCGGCCAGATTGGCGTCAGGGTCCGCATCCACCGCAAGCACCGGGGTCCTGCCGCTCGCCTGCAGATAGCGGACCAGCAGCCCGGCAATGGTGGTTTTTCCGGTGCCGCCTTTTCCGGCAACAGCAACTATCCTGGTCAATGCCCTGCTCCGTGCTCTGTGATTAACTGCATTTTACCGTAGCAGCTGTGCGCGCCAGCGTTTCAGGAAACAGGCCCGCATCCGTGTGCGGCAGAAACAGGCCGGCCATATAATTATCCATGAAGGCATGGTCTTCGCTCAGCTCAATGTTGGTCATCTTGCGCGCAACGCGCTCCGCATCATCCAGCAGCTCGCTCGACAGCGATATAAGCTTTGCGCCCAGCAGCGAGCCGTTGCCGATGAAGGTATAGCGGTCAAGCGCAAGCTCCGGCAGCAAACCGATGGTGATGGCATTCTCCAGGTTGATAAAATCCCCGAAGGCGCCGGCAATGATTACCCGTTCCAGGTCGGAAAACGCAAGCCCTGCTTTCCCGAGCAGCGACTGATACCCGGCAAACATGGCAGACTTGGCGCGGATAATATTATCAATGTCTGCTTCGGTAATCACGATATCGTGGTCCTGCCCTGTATCTTCTTTATAGGATAGCACATATTCCATGCCGTCCGCGCCCTGGCGCAGCCGTTTGGTTTTACCGGTACTGTTAAATTTCCCGTTCTGATCAATGACGCCGTAGAGAAGAAATTCGGCAAGTATGTTTATCGCCCCTGACCCGCAGATGCCCGTTGGTTTTGCCTTTCCTATGGTCAGAAGCATCGGCTCGCAGGTCCGGGGATTGATCTTAAACCCTTCAATGGCGCCGGTCATGGCGCGCATGCCGCAGCAGAGCCCGCCGCCCTCAAACGCAGGGCCTGCCGAGCAGGAAGCGGTCATGAGCCAGTCCTGGTTGCCCACCACGATTTCCCCGTTGGTGCCGATATCAATGTAGAGGGTGAGCTCTGCTCTCTGGTACATACCCGAGCCCAGAACGCCCGACACAATATCGCCGCCGACATAGCTGGCAACAGAAGGGAAGGTGTAGACATACACATGCTCGTCCACGTCAAGCCCGAGCCGCACGGCCCGCAGCGGCGGAATAAACGCGGCCACCGGCGTATAGGGTGCTTCGCGGATGTATTTGGGGTCAAGCCCTGCCAACAGGTGCGTCATGATGGTGTTGCCGGCAGCAGTGACATGGGACACGTGGCGCTTTTCCACCCCGGCCTTCTCTATGAGCTCGCTGTACAATCTTATTCAGCCCGCCGACAACCGCCTCCTGCAGCTGCCCGAGCCCCCCGGGCCGCTGGGAATGGATGATGCGGGTTATGACATCATCACCGAAGCGGATCTGCGGGTTATATTCCGAGGCCTGGGCCAAACTCTCCCGGCGGTTCAGGTCAACGAGCTGGCCCCACAGCGACGTGGTCCCGATGTCAAGCACAATGGAGTAGTGCCGGTCGCAGGTGTTGCCCGCTTCAACCGCTATCATCTTGGGGCGCCGGGAGCCGCGCAGCTGGTGCTCGCCCAGCTGTGACTCCATTCTGGTCTGCACTATGGTTACCGTGGCTTCCCAGCCAGCAGCGCGCACCAGGTGCGGCAGTTTTTTCAGGAGCGCAAAATCAATGGAGATACTTTCCAGGTTGTGCTGTTTTTTCAAAGCCCGCAGCAGCCGCGACAGGTCGCTGACATTATCGGCGATGGTGGGCGGGTCAAGGGTAACGGTGAATTTTTTCAGGGCCGGGTTGTACCAGGCACCGCTTACCAGGTGCTCCAGCTCCTGGGATACTGCCTGCCGGTGGGCCGGCTTGCAGGGTGCGGCAGTGCTGCCGATTGCCTCCGGCGGATGCAGTTCCGGCGGGACCAGGATGGTGGCATCGCTTAAAACATATGACTGGCAGGCAAGGCGGTACCCTTTGGCAAACTCCTCAGGAGGAACCTGGCTGCAGTCCCGGCAATCCACCTCTCCTGACTGGATAAGCACCCGGCACTTGCCGCAGGCGCCGACCCCGCCGCATGCGGCAGTGATGTAGATGCCTGCCTCAACCGCCAGGGCCAGCAGGTTGCTGCCCTTCTGTTCCTGCAGCGTCTTATTTGCGGGAAGAAAGGTGATGGTTATTTTTTCCATTATCACAGCATACAAAAATCAGGAATCAGAATCCAGAATAAAAACTGTCTGAATTCTGACCCTGCATGCATTTATTGATGCGTGCTGACAGCGGCTTGTTTAAAACAGACCGCTCACTTTTCCGGTCTTCACATCCACGTCAATGCGCCGGAAGGCCGGATTTGAGCTGGTGCCCGGCATCAGGCTGATGGTGCCCGCGCACGGGCAGAGAAACTGGGCCCCTGAATAAATGAGCACATCCCGGATGGGCAGCGTCCAGCCTTTGGGCACGCCCTTCAGCGCGGGATCGTGGGTGAGGCTCAGATGGGTCTTAACCATCATGGTGGCATAGTCGTCAAACTGCGGATCTTTTTCAAAGTTCTTTGCCTTGGCTTCCGCCTCTGCAGACCACGACACACCATCAGCGCCATAGACCTCTTTTGCAATGAGTGCCACCCGGTCGCGCAGCTTCATTTCTTTCGGGTAAAGGAACTTGAAGTCATTCTTGTCATTGCAGGCATCAATGACCGCATCGGCCAGCTCTACCGCGCCTTCCCCGCCCTGCGCCCAGTGCGTGGATTTGGCACAGCGGGCGCCTGCTGCTTCTGCCGCCTTCTTTACCATTTCAATCTCTTCCCTGGTATCAGTATGGAAGGTGTTGATGCAGACCACCGGGTTGATGCCTGACTTGCGGATGGTGTTGATGTGGTGAATCATGTTTGCCAGTCCCTTTTCCAGCAGGGCCAGATTCTCTTTCGTGTATTCTTCGGGAAGCGCTATGCCGGCGACTACCTTGGGGCCGCCGCCGTGCATCTTGAGGGCCCGAATAGTTGTGGTCAGAACCGAAACGTGCGGTTTTAACCCGCTGAAGCGGCACTTCACGTTCCAGAACTTTTCAAAGCCGATGTCCGCGGCAAAGCCGCTTTCAGTCACATGGTAATCAAACATCTTCAGGCCGATGCGGTCGGCGATGATTGATGACTGGCCCACGGCAATATTGGCAAAGGGGCCCGCGTGCACCATGCACGGCTGATATTCCGCGGTGCTCATAAGCGTCGGATTGATGGTATCGCGCATGAAGGCGCACATGGCGCCGCCCACTTCAAGGTCCCCGGTCGTTACCGGTTTTCCGCCCTTGTCATAGGCGACCGTTATTTTATCCAGCCGCTGCCGCAAATCTGCAAGGTCCTTTACTATGGAAAGCATGGCCATGCACTCGGAGCCCACGGCAATGCCGAATTTTGACTGCATGGTGTAACCGTCCTGACGGCCGCCAAGCCCGATCACGATGTTTCTCAGGCTCTGGGCGCAGAAGTCTATAATCCAGCCCATCTCCACCCGGGTGGGGTCAACGTCAAGCCGGCGCATCTTGGTGAGCCGCTGCAGCTGCTCGTCATTGTAGTTGCGCTCATGCTGCATACGGGCGGTGAGCGCCACCATCGCCAGGTTATGGGCATTCATGATGTTGTTGATATCACCGGTCAGGCCCAGGGAAAACTCGGTCATGGGAATGAGAAGCGCGTTGCCGCCGCCGGCAGCAGTGCCTTTCACGTTCATGGTCGGCCCGCCGGAAGGCTGGCGAAGGCAGCCGCCGACGTTTTTCTTCCGCTGCCCGAGCCCCTCGATTAATCCTACCGAGGTGGTGCTTTTACCTTCCCCGAGCGGTGTGGGGGTAATTGCGGTAACCTCGATATATTTACCATCAGGCTTGTCTTTCAGGCGCTCGATGATTTTCAAAAAATCAAGCTTTGCCAGCTTCCCCATGGGGATAACTTCATCTTTCTGCAAGCCAAGCTTTTCACGCCATTGATCCGGGGTAGGCATCTTTTCTTCTGCAGCTTCTGAAATCTGCCAGTCGGCCATTTTCGTTGCATCGTAGGGCATAGTGTCCTCCTTAATTAATATGAACTGAGCTACAAACAGCTTCTATCTGTCCGGAGATACCGCGGAGAAACTCTTTTCTGTGTGACGTTCTTCTTCTGCTGCCCGGGGAATAATTTCCGGGCATAGCACTGCACCGGTGTAGTGCCGCGCTTATCGGCTCTCGCGCATAGCAATAGTCAACTGCAGCGCGCCGGAAAAAACCGGCACACAGTCATTACCAGACTGCGGAATACAGCTGATATATAATAATTTTTATTCTACGAAAGAGGTGAGTACGTACGTGAGACGTGCTAAATTACCAAAAACACGCTGCTGTTTCCGTCCCCAATGACGGATGTTTGGGTGTATCACAGGGTATTTTTCTTGTCAAGGCGATTTATTTTTTAACAAAATTTTTATAATTAAAAAAACCGTCTCACCTGGGGAGTGTTTTCTTAAGCATCTTTAAAGTCAAGGCCTAACCTGAATTTTAAGTAGTAATAGCTCAGAATATCTTTTCTGCCGACAATCCCGACCAGCTTTTTCTCGTCATTTATCACCGGAATGCAGCGCAGCCGCATTGACTGAAAGAGCCTGATCAGCTTTTCAATATTTGAGCCCTCATGGACGGTGACCACTTCCATGGTCAGGATGTCGCCCACCCTGAGATTGAGGTTGGTTTCTATAACCAGGTCTGTCTCCGACAGTATCCCGATTACGCGGTTCTCTTCATCAATAACCGGCAGGGCGCCGAAATTATTCCTGATGAATATATCCAGCGCCTCAAGGCAGGAGCTGTTCCGGTCCAGGGTCACCACATTCTTGTTCATGATCTGGCTGACCTTCACGTCCAGGGTCTTCTGGTAGCGTTTGAGGTCAAAGACCATTTCCACTTCCTCAATATAATGAGGGCTCAGGTACTCAAAGCCGCATTTCTTATACACATGCTTGGCATTCTGGTCCTTCATCTCCCCGTAGAGCCAGATTTTCTCAAGGCATAATTCATTGGCAAGCTGAATAATGCAGCGCGTGAGCTGCGTTCCAATGCTCAGATTCTGGTATTTTGGGTCAACCACCAGCAGCATCTCGCTTACTTTCTCGCTGATGGGGAACAGCGCCGCATGGCCCACCACGCCCGTTCCAATAGATAGGGCGACCAGGTTGACCCCCCGCTCGACCATGCCCTGCACCCAGGCGCGGCACCGGTCATCTCTGATGGGCGGCAGTCCATCAAAGGAATTGCGCGGCACCGCATGAAGATACATGTTCATGAGCTGCGGGCAGGTCTTGTCATCAACCGGCTTGATAATGATAGGCTCGCTGCGTCTGGTGAGCACGGTGTAGGGAAAACTGTAGATCGTGGTTTCTTTAAGGCTGAGGCTGTCGACTAGAAGATTCATGGAACCTTCTGTTTGATTATTTCGGCTATACCATGATACGCTTTTCCCGTAAAATTATATAACATATACAAACAAGAGAACAAGAAGCAATTAGCAGGTTGTTGAAAAAGTAGTTTTCTCACCGGCTGGTCAAAAACATCAAGATGCAAGGCGCGCGAAATCCTGAGGAATGAGGCGTGCTTTACGTTTTTCAACAGCCTGTTAGAAATTAAAATAATGAGCCACACTATGGTATAGGTACCGGATATATCTGCTTTGAATCCGGCAGAATTTCCGCGCATGTTAAAAATTTCTTGGAAAATACGGCAGGCTTGGTTATAGTTATTGTGTATCAGATATGCAGCATACATTCACCATCAGGAGATTGCATATGGCTGAGCAGGCAACAATACTTGTGGTTGATGATGACCGGGACTTTGTCAATATAACCCGGATGATTCTTGAGTCACAGCAGTACCGGGTGGTCACTGCTGCCAACGGTGAGCAGGGGCTGACGGTCATGCGCATGGAAGAACCTGACCTGGTGATTCTTGATATTATGATGGCTTATATTGTGGAGGGGCTCGATGTGCGCCGGAAAATGGCTGAAGATAAAGCCCTGCAGCACATTCCCGTCATTATGGTCACCTCACTCACCAGCGCCCGAGCCCAGGGAGAAATGCCCAGCCACGACTACATTCCCGACTCAGAGTGGCTCAATAAACCCATAGATCCTGATGTGCTGCTTGAGCGTGTCAGAGAGATGCTTTCGCAGGCGCACCCCGCAGCACGGGGCTGACGGGTGCATGCTTATTTTTATTATATTTCCTGGTGCTTTGCATGCAGCGGCAGCCTGAACCTAAAAGCGCTGCCCCGCCCTGTTTCTGATTCCACGGTAACACTCCCGCCATAGCCGTCAATGATCCGCTTGACAAACGACAGCCCCAGACCGGTTCCGTGCCGCTCCATTTCTTTTGCCCGGGGGGCCCGGTAGAACTCATGAAAAATCAGTTCCTGTTCTTTTGCTGACATGCCGATGCCGGTGTCTTTAACCGTGCCAACTGCCCATCCCTGCTCTTTCTCAAGGATAACCTGCACAGAGCCTCCCGCAAGAGTATATTTAATGGCATTGGATATAAGGTTGGTCCAGAGCTGGTCCATAAGCCTTGGGTTGGTATTCACGACCGGTCTCTCCTGAAGTACAAGACTGACCGAGATCCCCTTCTCCTGCGCCTGCGCCTTAAGCGTTGGAGCTACTTTCTCCAGATCATCCGCCAGGTTATGTACCGTGCAGTGTGTCACGGATATCTCTTCCCGGGCAGATGATAAGTTCATAAGATCATCCACCAGGTCGAGCATGTCCTGGGCCCGCTTCATGGCATTATCAAGGATCTTCTTCTGCTGGTCAGGGGGAACGTAGCCTTTGCGAAGCAGAATGAGAAAGCTGAGCAGGGCGGTGATAGGCGCCCTGAATTCATGGGCAATAGTGAGTCTGAACGCTGCCGGCCCGATGAAATCCTTATCGAATTGATTAAATTCATCAAGCCCTCCCCGGGCGACTGACCACAGCTGCGCTACATCCTGCTCAAAATCCCGCAGCCGTTTCACATCACGGGAAAGCTGCCGTTTTTCAAGCGCCTGATTGACCGCCAGCAGGAGCAGGTCAGTTGAAAAGGGCTTGGCGAGAAAATTAACAGCTCCGGCCTTCATTGCCTCCACCGCACGCTCAACCGTCGCGTACCCAGTCATGACCACGCTCACAAGCTCCGGGTCCTGCTCGCGCAGCGGGGCAATAATGTCTATGCCCTGGCCATCAGGCATCATGAGGTCAAGCAGTACCAGGTCAAATGACTGCTCCCGGACCTTCTGCAGTCCGTCGTGCAAGGTGAAAGCTGATTCAATAAAAAAACCGTGCCGCTCCAGAACACCGCGGCAGACTTTATGAAGGGCTTCATCATCATCAATAATCAGAATTTTAGCTTTGAGTTCCATGCAGAATCCGCTCCGCCTGCTATACGGTAAATGCGGAAGAGGAGGCCGGCGGCAGGTGCTGCTGCGAAAGCATCACCGGGAGTATGACCGTAAAAGTGGTTCCCTGGCCGAGCTGACTGCTGACCGTGATCTGTCCCCGGTGCGTTTTGATAATGCCATAGACAATTGACAGGCCCAGCCCGGTGCCCTTGCCCACGGGCTTGGTGGTGAAAAAGGGGGTAAAGAGCTTGCCCAGATTCTCTTCAGATATGCCGCATCCGGTATCAGATATCATCACCTCCAGGCGCTGACTGTCTATAAGGCGGGTGCGTATGGTGATGGTGCCGCCTGCGGGCATGGCATCAACAGCATTGTCAAGCAGGTTGACAAACACCTGCATCAGCTGCGCCTGGTCAGCCTCAATGGCCGGCAGCTGCGGACTGAACTGGCGAAGAACGGTCACCTTCTTAAAACTTGCCTTAAGGGAAATCCCCTCAATGACCTGCTCGATAAGATCGTGAATATCGCATTCCTGCGCCAGCACTTCCTGCTGCCGGGCAAAATTCAGGAGATCAGATACTATTTTCCGGCAGCGGATGGTTTCACTGATAATCATCTTGAGATCTTCCCGGCGCGGGTCATCTGCGGCAATCTCCTTATTCATAACTTCAGCAAACAGCAGGATGGTTCCCAGCGGGTTGTTGATTTCATGGGCCACACCTGCGGCAAGCTGGCCGACTGAGGCCAGGTTCTCCTTGTGCAGGAGCTCCTGCTGCGTCCGGTACAGAGTTTCCACCATGGTGTTAAATGACCGGCTGAGCATGGCAAGCTCGCCCTCTCCGGGGGCTTCCACGCGCACCGTCATATCGCCGTCTGCCAGACGGCGGTTGGCCTTCACCAGCTGATCAATGGGGCGGGTGATAAACCGGGCAATCGGCACCGCAATAATACCGGCGAGCAGAATACAGATAAAGGCAATAATGGCAACGCGCTTGTTGAAATTATGCACCAGCCGCAAAAACGATGATTCGCGGGCACCGACATAGAGCATGCCCACCACCTGTCCCAGATGATCGAGCAGGGGCTCATAGCGCGTTATAAACCATTCATTTACGACGTAGGCACGGCCGACATAGGTACTGCTTTGATTCAGCACCACGTCGCGCACTGATTGTGAGACCCGCGTTCCCACGGCACGCCTGCCCTGTTCGGTCATAACATTGGTTGACACGCGCAGGTCACCGAAAAAAATGGTAACCGTGTCGATGCCGGCAACCTCCTTGATGCGGTCAACCAGAGTAAAATCATTATTAAACAGATACGCGGACAGCACTGCCCCGCACGCCCGGCCATCCCTGTCCCGCAAGGGATACGCGCCGGTCATTGCCAGGCCTGCCGTTCCCTCGCGGCTGTCAAACGGCTCCGGGGCCGCGAGCGGGGTCTCAATAAGCGCAATAGAGGCCTGCCGGTCCAGCCTGACCTCTGAGAGCAATACGGCGGGAATTATTTCTGTTGCTGCGAGCGGCTGTTTACGGGCAAGAACTTCCTGGACAATGGGCAGGCGCGACCAGTTGCCTTTCAGGATCGGCTGTGACAGTTCTCCGGTCGATGACAGAACCCGCCCCGTGATAATATTTCCCTGTGTGTCAAGGAGAGCTATGAGGTGCGTGCCGCCCAGGGCCAGCACGGCAATTTTATTGGTGATCTGCTGGTCAATGATGCGCATGGCTGCCGTATTGCCCTGAGCAGCTGCGTTAAAACTCTCGATCACCCACTGGTCAAGGGCCAGACGGTGGCTTATGGCAGCTATTTCATCGAGTTTCAGCCGGTAAAAAGCTTTCGCCAGGTCCATATCGCGGGCCACCAGGTCATCCTCAGCCGCAGCAAGGTAATCCTGTATAACCCGCGAGGTAACCAGCGTATTGAGACCCACGGTCAGGCCGGCGATAACGGAAAAGGAGGCTATCAGGACAATCTGCAGCCGCCCGCCGAACAGTTTTCTTACTATTTTTTTCATACCGGTATACTACGGTTCTAAAGAAACCGGCAGCATGAAGCGAAAGGTGCTGCCCCGGCTAACGACAGATTCAATCTCAAGGGTGCCCCCGTACATGGTCACAATCTGCTGAACAATAGGCAACCCCAGTCCGGTTCCGGTTTCCTGCATGGCCCGGGCTGCTTCCGTGCGGTAGAACTCTTCAAAGATGCGCGGAATCTCCTCGGTTGCCACCCCGATACCGGTATCAGAAACCGAGCCGATGATCTGTTTCCGGTTTACGTCAGCGTTAAGTTGTATGGTAATACGTCCTCCAGCAGGGGTATAGCGCACGGCATTTGAGAGCAGGTTCAGCCACAGGGCTCTGATGTGTTCCGTCTGTGCTACAAGGGCGGGGGAATCGGAGATCTCGACGCAGAGCTCGATCTGGCGCTCATCGGCCTCTTCCTCAAGGCCGGCAGCAACCGTTTCCAGAACGCCTGCTACAGAGACTGTTTCGGTGCGGTGCTTATGCAGGTCCTGCTTGAGCTGAGAGAGCAGCAGCACATCATCAAGGATGGTGAGCAGCTCACCGGCCCGCTGCTCGGCGCGTTCAAGAAATGCCGGCTGCCCTTCATCCGGCACGTACCCTTTGCGGATAAGCTGCAGGGAGTTCTGCAGCACCGCAACCGGCGCCCGCAGGACGTGGACCATGGTCAGCATGAAGCGGCTTTCAATCGCAGCCAGCTTCGACATCTCTGCCGTGACACGCGAAAGTTCCCGGTTCTGCTCTTCAAGCAGCACGGCCCGCTCTGCTTCACGCTTGAGGCGCAGCCGCTCCAGCTCCCGGTTAATAACGCGCAGCAGCAGCTCCGGGGTAAACGGCTTGGCAACAAAATCCTGAGCGCCTTCACGCATTGCCTGCACCGCAAGCTCAACCGTAGCATAGCCGGTAATAAGTATGCAGATGAGATCCGGGGCAATTTTGCGGGCGTGCTGCAGCACCTCAAGGCCGCTCATGCCGGGCATCATGGCATCCAGAAGCAGAAGATCAAAGTGACCTTCCCGAAGCCGGGCAAGCCCTGCCGGGCCGTTCTCTGCTACCTCAACCTCGAATTCCTGTGCCGTCAGTGTACGTCGACACCCTTCCCTGATGCCCAGTTCATCATCAACAACCAGCACGCGCATAAGAGTACCCATTTATTCCTGCTTGCAGGTTACAACGTAGCAGTGTTTTTTGGCTGCTGTAGAAAAAATCTCGAAGCGATTGCTTGGGGTCTATTTATATCAATATACCGGAAATGTCAAATACAGAAAGGGGTGGCAAAAGTTTTATGCTTTTCCCTTACCCTGGTCATGCAACGCACGTGAAGCGCTTATCGCGGGGGTGATGATTTCGCACCCCCGGTCCCGCACCACCACCGTATCCTCAATGCGCACCCCGCCCCAGCCCGGGATATAGATGCCGGGTTCAATAGTCACGACCATTCCCGCAACTGCCGCTCCCTCTGCAAGATAGGAAACGCGGGGAGGCTCGTGTACTGCCAGGCCAACGCCGTGGCCAGTGCCGTGATTGAAATACTTCTTAAAGCCCTGCTGCTCAATATAGCCGCGCGCTGCAGCATCAATGGTTTTCAGCGTTTTCCCCGGTCTGAGCGCGGCAATGGCTCGGTCATGGGCCTCCAAAACAATGCTGTAAATCTTTTTCTGCCGGGCGGTGGGCTTCCCGACGAAAACCGTACACGTCTCATCCGATGCGTAACCCCGGTAAACCGTCCCGTAATCAATTACCACCACATCGCCTGCGGCAATTTTTTTCAGCGAAGCCACGCCGTGCGGCAATGCTGCCCGGTATCCGGATGCAACAATGGGCTGAAACGCAGGCCCGTCCCCACCGTTTTTTTTCATGCGATATTCAAGCTCGCAGGCAACATCAAGCTCCCGGATACCCGGCCTGATAAGCGGCATAACCTCCTGCAGACTTTGTGCTGCAATGCGTGCAGCCTTTCGCAGCAGGGCTATCTCGGCGGCATCTTTAACCATACGCAGCCGGTCTAAAACATCAGTGCAGGGTTTCAGCGTTACCAGCTGGGTTTCTTTTTCCAGATCATGCAGTTCTGCAACGGTTACATGGCGGGCTTCAAAGCCAAGCGCCCTGAGGTGAAGCTTTTTGATGAGGCGGCCAAGCTCCCTGAACTTCTCCCTGAAGGTAATAACCGTGAGCTGCTTAACCTGCTGCTGCGCCTGGATCGTGTATCGCCCGTCAGTGAGGAAGAACCCTTCCCTGCGCGTGAGCAGAACAATGCCTTCGGTGCCGGAGAAGCCGCACAGATAGCGGACATTTTCCGGGCTGGTGATGAGCATGCCGTCTGTTTCAGCATCAAGGAGACGCCACAGCTTTTTAATCCGTTTTATCATGCCGGGGAGTTACCGTTGAAGTGTTGTATCTCAATTAAAACCCTTTGCAGCTAAATACCACAAAGCTCTGTCTGCAGAGAAGCACTTTCTGTAAACGGGTTGCAGCAAGGACAGCGTAAAAAAAACAGCGGTTTTTGAATGCCAGGAAAATAGAGGTTGGCAATATGGCTGGACGAATACAGGGGCTATCTGTTTGAGGGAACGGCCTCCCGTACCTATGAAAATAACCTGAATAGACGTCGCGCTCTCAGGAAAAGCTGAGCCAGGACAGTATCACCACAACCAGCAGCGGAGCAACGACATAGGCTAAGAAATTAAGAATCGACTCTTCGTTTATTTTAAGCCAGAACAGAGTCTTGTCAATTAAGTTATTCATCGCCTCTTCTCCTTAAAAATAATGCACATATATAAAATCGGTTATTATTTCCTTCACTTAAGGGATTAAAGACAAAAAAAGATAAAATAAACATGCTGTTAACAAAACGGCAGGTTCTGGTGCCTTTAAGTTTGAAGTTAAAGCACGGTCTATGACTGCTTGACTAACTGTGCAGTTCCGTATATATCAAAAATGACCAATGACCATCAGTCACTGTGCAAGGAGACCTGACTCATGACCACGAAAAAGCATCTACCTGCTCACAAGAGTACGCCGGCCTTCATCTGTGCCAACTGCGGTGCGGTATCTCTCAGTCACGACGGTATTTGCAAAATGCAGGGAAAGGGGACCAGGGCAGACTGGTGCGGCAGCAAATCCGTCAACACGCCGAAGTTCTGTCAGAATAAAGTCCATACCCTACGCTATAAATGCAAAAACTGCGGACAGGTTGCGGTAAATTCAGAGCTTTTGTGTGAACCCGAGCTTTTGTCTTAACGCAACGGAGCACGCTGCCCGCAGCATCCGGCACTACCTTCCCGCAGGAGAAGAGCGATGTCCAAGTATGTAATTGTAATTCTCTTATCTGTCGGGCTCACCCTGATGATAAATTCCTACTTTATTATCAAAAATTCTCCCGGCATGCTGAAGCGGATCTGGGCGAATATTTTTCTGCTGATCGGATTCCTCTTCTTTTTCTGGGGCGTGAGCGAGACGATGGTTAAATTTATAGAATATATCTTTAAGCTGGCGGCGACAGCCCTCACCATGACAAAGTTCAACCCTATAAAATAGGGGGGGCTTTCGTGATTCGTGCGTCCTGTTCAGCGCCTGCTGCTCTTTTCTATTGACAAGTACCGGGGAGAAAAGTAGAGTATTTTTTGTTGGTTACCAGAAATATGCTAGCAACTGGTTAGATAACCAGTAGTAAGAGTTTATCCCGCGAGGATACGAGTTATTCATAACCAAAAACACCAAAGGAGGACCGAGATGGACATCAATGAACTCGCAAAACGTGTACAGAGACTGGAAGATATCGAAGCCATCAAGCAGTTAAAAGCTGAATATGCGGATGCCTGCGACGATCTGTACAATCCCAAGCGCATGAGAGACCTCTTCACCAAGGATGCGGTGTGGGATGGAGAGAAAGAAGGTTTTGGAAAGTATGTGGGAATCGATGAAGTGTGTAACTTTTTCGACGGCGCAAAAAATACGCTGCTCTTCGGCGTGCACTTCTTCCTGCAGCCGCGCATTAAAATCTTAAGCGACACAGAAGCAGAAGGCGTGTTTTATCTCTGGCAGACCAGCTCCATGGCAAACGGCAAAGATATTTTTCTGTCAGGGCTTGAGTTTGACAAATACCGCAAGGAAAATGGAAAATGGAAAATGAGCCATATGACGCTGAAACTGTTCTATGCCGCGGACATCAAGCAGGGCTGGAAAGATGATAAGCTGTGCGGCTTGAAATAAGCAGGCAGCACTATTGACAGTATTCAAAAATATGGTCAGAGACAGAGCTGTTTCTGACCATATTTTTTATCCCGCGCTGTTGCATAGTATCCCATTACGTGTCATGAAAATCTATAATATTGATCCTATGTTTCACTTTCTACTTTTCTCTTTTCACGTTTAAAATCATGGAACGCGCCCTTTTCATTGCAAAACAGAAAAATTTAAAATACCTTACTGCCGACTACCAGCGGGTCTATTTCGGCAACGAGTTCTGTGAGCGGCTCCTGCCGGGCCCGGAAACGCTTGCCGGATGATGAAGAGCGTGCTTGACCGGGGGCTTGCCGTTCACCCTGGTCACGCCGTATGTCACCGACGCCGGTATTCGCGCTGTTGAACGGCTGCTTGCAGTTCTTCCCGATGGAACCGAGGTGGTGTTTAATGACTGGGGGGTCCTGCGCATCATCAGGCAGCAGTTCCCGCGCCTTGAACCGGTGCAGGGAAGACTCCTCACCAAGCTCAAGCGGGGCCCGCGCATTGCCAATGTCCTTGATAAGCTTCCCTCCGGGGCCTCTGCAGCACCTGAAAAGCACCAACCTCGGGGTGCCGGTCTATCAGCGGTTTTTGCAGGAAAATAACATTACCCGGGTAGAGCTTGATAATCCTTTGCAGGGTCTTGATCTGGGCGGCGCGCCGCCTGATCTGAAGCTCTCCCTCTACATTCCGTTTGCCTATGTCTCCACCACCCGCTTCTGCCTGGTTGCAAACTGTGACCTCCCGGAGAAGAAGGGGGTAATCGGTGTCTTTCCCTGCCACCAGGAGTGCCAGAAATATACCTTCTACCTGAATAACCCGGTAATGACCAGTGCCCCTTACGCGCAAGGGCAATACCCTGTTCTTTAAAAACATGAAGCTGCCGCCTGATGTTAAAGACCTGAATATCAGCCGCATCGTGATTCAGCCTGAAATACCCATGTAGTGCGTCGTGGATCGGGACTCGGGATTCGTCCACCCTCCGCAGTGTTGAAAAAAAACGTATCGGTGATTGCGAAGTATACGTTTGAATTTGGTCTGGCCACACTTTTCGGTGCTACCTGCCCTCCGCACGAAGCGTGCTTCGGAAGGCGGGCGGAGGACGGGTGAACAGTGCCCGGTGGCCCGTGACTCGCAGCTCGCAAGAAAACACGGAAACTGAAACGTGGAAGTACGAAAAACCAAATTACTCCAAACGCAGCACTTCTTCCAACCTCTGTGCCTTTGTGCCTGTTGCCTTGTGCCTTTTTAAAACCATGAAAATCGTTATCGCCACGACGAATCAGAATAAACTCAGGGAACTGAAGGACCTGCTGCAGGGCTTTGACGTGGAGCTTCTTTCTCTTAAGGATTTCTCTGAACACCCTGCTGTGGTAGAAGACGGGGAGAGTTTTGCAGAAAACGCCCTGAAAAAAGCCCGCGCCATCTGCGCTCACACCGGCCTGGTAACTATTGCTGATGATTCAGGGCTGGAAGTTGACTGCTCTCTCCGGACATCCCGGCATTTATTCTGCCCGCTATGCCGGAGACAGAGCCAGTGACAGGGAAAATTATAAAAAGCTGCTGCGGAAGCTGCAGGGGTTAGCGCCTGAAAACCGCGGTGCGCGCTTTTGCTGCGTGCTTGCGATTGTCAGCCCATCGGGAACGGAGAAGGTGGTCACCGGAGAATACCGGGGCGTGATCATTGATGAGCCGCGCGGGCATAACGGTTTCGGCTATGACCCGGTCTTTTTAGACCCTGCATCAGGGCTCACCTTTGCCGAGATGGAGCCTGAGCAGAAAAATAGAATCAGTCACCGGGCGCGGGCCCTGCATGAGCTTCGCAAAATCCTCCCGGATTTTCTGGGCATGGTCAGCCAATAGCAGTCTGTTGAAAAAGTAGTCTTTTCCAGGCTGGTCAAAAACATCCAGATGCAAGGCGCGCGAAATCCTGCAGGAATGAGGCGTACTTTCCAGTACGTCGCAATGACGATGGGTGAGCGCAACGCAGCAGATGGGTGTTTTTCAACAGCCTGATAGAAGCGTTGCCTTTATCGCTGACTTATGGTACTTTCTTCTTCACCTGCTCTGTAGGTTTTGGGCATTAGAATTTCGTGTTTAGAATTTTTCTTTTTGATCGGGGCGTAGCGCAGCCTGGTTAGCGCACCTGCCTTGGGCGCAGGGGGTCGGAGGTTCAAATCCTCTCGCCCCGACCACTCAAACTCAACAAGAAAACGGGTGGTTGGTGATGAAGCTTAAAATAGTATTAGAGCCGAGTGATGAAGGTGGTTTTACAGCATTAGTGCCAAGCCTTCCCGGTTGTATCAGCGAGGGGGATACCCGTGAACAAGCCCTGGCAAATATTAAAGAAGCCATTGAGCTGTATCTTGAGCCGGTTGAAGATGACCTGTTGTCTCTTCCAAAGGCTGAAGTGATTGAACTGGCAGTATGACAAAAGTACCCAGCGTCAATTACGAACAAGTTATCAGGGCATTGCAGCGGGATGGCTGGGTAGTAGTACGACAAAAAGGAAGCCACATCCGACTGCAGAAACATACCGCAACAGAAGTCCTCAAGTTAACTGTCCCAACTCGCCGACCGATCAAGCGTTCAACTCTTGCCCACATTTTAAAACAAGCCCGTCTCGAAACAGAAGAATTTAAAAAACTCTTATAAATAATGAACCGCATTGAGTACTCTTTTTATAGGGCGCTGCCCTCTTTTTCGCTCAACGCATTCCTAATCCCGCGACCGTAACTTGCTCAGCAGCCGCAAAATCTCGATGTAGAGCCATATCAGGGTGACCATCAGGCCGAAGGCGGCATACCACTCCATGTATTTGGGTGCGCCCGCAGCGGAGCCGTTTTCAATGAAATCAAAATCAAGCACCAGGTTCAGCGCGGCAATTATCACGATAAAAACACTGATACCGATGCTGAGGGGACTGCTGCCCTGAATGAAGGGCACGCTGACACCGAAGAAGCCCAGGATCATGGTGATAAAATACATCAGCGCGATCCCGCCGGTTGCGGCCACAACGCCCAGCTTGAAATTTTCTGTCGCCTTTATGAGCCCTGATCTGTAAGCAATCAGAAGGCAGAACAGGGTGCCGAAGGTAAGTCCGACTGCCTGAATCACAATCCCCGGAAAGCGCGCTTCAAAGATGGCGGAGGTTCCGCCAAGAAATAATCCTTCCAGCACCGCGTACACCGGAGCAGTCGCTCCCGCCCACTCTTTTTTAAATACCGTCACCAGGGCGACAACAAACCCGCCAATGGCTCCCCCGATCATCCAAGGTGTTACTGCCGCCGGGTTGCCGCTCTCGAAAAACATCTTCCACACCCATGCTGCCGCTATTAAAACCAGGGCAAGCAGTACACCGGTCTTATTTACCGTGCCCTGTATGGTCATCACATTATCTCGCGCCCCGGAATACTCGAGCCCTGTGAACGTTTTATCGTTTAACGCCGGATTTGCTGTTCTCATTATATTGTCCATAAAGCTACTCCTCCCTGTCACTATATTTTCTTGTTATATTATAGCTATTATTTACATGAAGAGAAGCAGGTAGTCAAAACTAATTCTTTCATAGGATATAAAATAATAAAAATAAATTCAATAATTGCCAATTTAATTTCAATACATCAATCAACATGAGTTATTGACTTATTATTTGTTTTTTTATATGATTATTTGGAAATCAGGGGATTATTCCCGTGGCATCATCAATAGCCAGCCTTCAGCATAATAATCATAATTTTTTGTAATTACCAGAACCTCTGTCAGCCTGCGTGCTGGCGGGGGTTTTTTATTTTGTAATTCAATCTTACAATCTTGCTGAATGAGGCAAAAATCACTGTCACCTAATTCATTCTCAAAACTTTTGCGCGGCATAACGGCAGGTCTGCTTATAACAGTGCTTGCTGCGGTAAGCTATGTTGCCGAGGTGAGCGCCAAGTCCCTGCCCTGCTGGTCCATGCAGGGCAACAACCCGCAGCATACCGCCCAGTCATCCGGCACCGGTCCCGTCACAAAGCCGGTCATAAAATGGGTGATACCCGGCACGCAGTGGGGCTCAGCCTACACAACCCCGGATGGGATCTATCGTTATGATGCGCGTGGAAACGCGCTGCTGCACTATGACAACAATGGGTCGCTTCTCTGGTCATATCCTGATGTGTGTCACAAATTTGCCCTGGACGAACAGAATCATGTCTATGTGCATGACGGCGGCTGCTTCGGGAAAAAGGCAGGTCTTAACAGCATGGGTTCCAAAGAATGGGAGGGCAAAGCGAATTACTGGAACGGCGGTTTCGGCGTTAGCCTTGCCGGGGGATTAATTCATTTCCAGGAACAGATATACGACCGTGACGGCGCTGCTGTGTGGCCCGGCTACTGCACGTTTTATCCTGACACAATTCCCGACAGCGGCGACGACTCGCTGGTATATCGCCAGCAATGCAGCCGGGGCAGCGACCCGCACGTGATTGACGCGCAGCAGATAGCGAGCGACCCCGGAACCGGCAAGGAATTCTGGAAAACGGTCTGGTCCTATCCCGCAGCAGAGCTGCGCTGCGCTGCTCCCAATGGAACCATTTTGGCCGTCAGCAACGGAACCCTGCTGGCTATAAATCCTGACGGCTCTCTCAAGTGGAGCAGGGAAGGACATCATAAAAACCAGCCCACCAGCATTGCTGTTACCGACAGCGGTATAATCTACGCGCCCAAAGAAGCCCCGGGAGATTATGACCGCGTGGCCTCTTATGACCTGGAGGGCCAGCCGCGCTGGGAGATAACCGTGCCGGGCTACATCCAGGCTGCCATTGTTGCGGATGCCCAGGATAATATCTACTTTGCAACCGCCGAGCCCTTTGCCCTGTACAGTTACAGCGCGAGCGGCACTGAGCGCTGGAAGCTGGACAGCCTCTGTGTGCCCACCAGTTCCTTTGAACATATCACCATCGGCGATGACGAAAGCCTCTATGTGTACAGCATGTGCGGGGGAGCCGGGGGCCTGTACTGCTTAACGTCCCGGGCGCCGCTGACTGAGCTTAAGAACTTCTCCGCCCTGCCCGGGAACAGTCACGTGGCGCTGCGGTGGAGCACCAGAGCGGAACCCGGCAATGCCGGCTTCAACATCTACCGCGCTGAGGCGGCCAACGGCACCTACATTAAAATTAATTCCCAGATCATTCCCGCGCGCGGCTCCGCGGCAGATGGGGCATCTTACGAATATGTTGATGACACGATGAAAGAAGGGAATGCCTGTTTTTACCGGCTGGAGAACACTGACCTGCAGGATAACAATATCTTCCATGGACCCATAGAAGCTGTGGTGCAGAAGAGGGGTGGAACGGCGAGGTAGGGAAGGAAAAGGCAACAGGCAGAAGGCACAAGAAGGCACAAAGATCATAATTACTACGGAAGTATCCTGACGCTTGCTGCCTGCAAAAACGCTTTTACGTGTTTGGTAGTTTTAATGGTCCCCGTTACCAGCAGCTGCTCTCGTTCAGGCTGCGCGGCGGAAACTCCCACAGGAATCCGGCCGGTCACAGCAATAACAAGGCCGATTTCCCGGCTATACCGGTATCCGGCTCAAAACCTTTTTCCATCTCAGTGCGTCCAGCCTGTTCCTGCATACCGGTTTGAACCCGAGAGACAGATAGAGGCTAAGCGCCGGTATGCGGAAATCCTCGGTAGCTGCCATCACGCTATGAAACCCGCGTTCTTTCAGCCGGCGCAGAACCAGCAGCGTTATGACTCTCCCCAAACCCCGGCCCTGATACTTCCTGTCAACGCCGACCATATGCACAAGGCCCGTCTTCTTTGACCCCAACAGCGTCTGCCAGGCTGCTGCCGCAGCTATTGGTGTGGTGTCTTCATAGATGAGCAGCAAATTATCCGGATTATATTGCGCGTCATTGCTGAAGGTTCTGCAGAACCATTCCATGTCAGCCTCTGCCACCAGAGACCGGCGCATTACCCCGATATAATCGATTTCATGTCCGGGAGAAAGAGCAGCAGAATGATAGCCGGGCGGAAGCTTGATGGAGGGGATGGTGCTCAGATCTGACAGCAGCATATAAAGAGCTGCAGGGCCAATGAGCTGATTCGCCCGGGTTCGCAGCGCTGCGGCCAGAAATTCAGGAAGTAATTTTTTTATGGCGGGTGAAAAGAATGTTCTTATTCGCGTTGCAACATAAAAAAAGCTGTCTAATGCCATCGTGCCAGTCAATTCGTACTGTTTGTAGCGCCCTACATCTTACCGTAAAGATATTTGAATCATGATAAATAGACAAGTATAAAATGAGAGAGAAATAGCTTGAAGTTAAAGCTCTTTTCAGCAATAACTATGGACAATGGATACGTTTCTTGAAGCACTGAAATGGATTGTCATAGTGCTACTGGCAGGGTTTATTGGCCAGTTTGGAAAATCCTTCAGCACCCATATAGTAGATTATTTTAAAAAAAGGAAACTTCGGGACGCTGCAGGCACTGCGGTTGAGCCGCTCAAGCCGGCTGACATGAAGCAGAGTGAACCTGCCATTACCGGCGCTCAGCAATGTTTTAAAGCTGATAAAAAAGCCTTAAAGGCTCAGGCCAAGGCGCAGAAAAAAGCCCCCAAGAGCTGATCGGGAAAAATTCTTGAAACAGCTGAAACACCGGTGCTACAATAGGCTGCACTATCATGCAGCGCACATCAGCGGAGACTTTAATGAAACGGACAGCAACCATAAAGAGAAAAACATCTGAGACCGACATCACGGTGCGCCTGAACATTGACGGTTCAGGCGCCTACCGCATCGCAACCCCGGCCCCCTTTCTCAATCACATGCTGGAGCTGACGGCAAAGCACGGGCTGTTTGATCTCACCATCAAGGCGCAGGGGGACACCCACATAGACCTGCACCATACGGTGGAGGATACCGGCATCTGCCTTGGCGAGGCAGTGCTCAAGGCGCTCGGCGGCAAGCGCAATATCAGGCGCTATGGTGATAAAACCGTACCTATGGATGAATCTCTGGCGCAGGTGGCGCTTGACATCAGCGGACGGCCGTTTCTGATATTCAATGTTCCGCCGCTGAAAGGCAAAACCGGAACCTTTGACCTTGAGCTGGTCGAGGAATTCTTTCAGGCCTTTGTGAATAAGAGCGGCACCACCCTGCACATCAATGTGCTGCGCGGTAAAAATTATCACCATATCATTGAGGCCATCTTCAAGGCATTCGCGCGCTCTCTCGACGAAGCCACCCAGATTGACCAGCGGGTTAGCGGCGTGCCCTCGACGAAAGGAACGCTGTAGCAGGTGGGCAGTATAATCAGTATCATTGACTACGGGATGGGTAACCTGCGCAGCGTGCAGAAGGCATTTGAAAAGACCGGCTACGAAGCGCGCATCATCCGCACTCCGCAGGAGGTGCGCGACGCCCGGGCCCTGGTGCTGCCCGGCGTGGGCGCTTTCAGAGACTGCCTGAAAAACCTTGATGCGCTCAACCTGATACACGCCTCTGGTCAAATCCATTCAGGCAGGAAAGCCGTTCCTGGGGCTCTGCCTGGGCCTGCAGATTCTTTTTTCCGAAAGCGAGGAATTCGGCATCACCCCCGGCCTTGATATCATTAAGGGCCGTGTGGTCCGCTTCCCTGACCGCATGGTGGAGCAGCAGGGCTCTTCAGGCGGAAATCCCGCGCGCTTGAAAATCCCCCACATGGGCTGGAATACCATCAGCATAAAAAGGCGGCCTCCGTGCCTTGAAGGCATCCCGGATGAATCATATTTCTACTTCGTCCACTCCTACTATGTCGTGCCGCAGGACCGGGACGTGGCTGCGGCAACCACGCGCTACGGCGTTGAGTTCACCTCAAGCATCTGGAAAGACAATATAGTTGCTTTTCAGTTTCATCCGGAAAAGAGCCAGCTGCTGGGGCTGCAGGTTCTCAGGCGTTTTGCAGAGACCGTAGCCGGGGATTAGGGACCGGGAATCAGGGATTCGGTGCCTGAGGCTCATTCATCCGAAAATGGAAAAATAACTCGACTCAGGAAATCAGTCGTTTTCGGTGGTTCGACCCTCAGGAGTTTTGAGTTGTCACTGTTTAGGTTTTAATGTATACATAAGCGCTGCATGAAAGTCATCTATGATTATTATACCGGCAATTGATCTGAAGGGCGGGCAGTGTGTGCGCTTAAGTCAGGGTGACATGGACCGGGCCACGGTCTATTCTGAAAACCCGGCTGAGATGGCAAAAACCTGGCAGGGGATGGGCGCCAAAAGAATTCACGTGGTTGATCTGGATGGCGCAGTCTCCGGGCAGCCTAAAAACAGGGACGCTATTAACGCAATAGTCTCCGCGGTATCGGTTCCCGTGCAGCTGGGCGGCGGCATACGCGACATTGAAACCATTAAAGAATATTTTTCCTGCGGCATAGACCGGGTGATACTTGGCACCGCCGCCATTAAAGACCCTCGCTTTCTTGAGGAGAGCTGCCGGGCCTGGCCGGGGAGAATCATTGTCGGCATTGATGCCACTGACGGCATGGTGTGCGTCCAGGGCTGGACGGAAAAGACCGCGATGAGCGTCGTAGACCTCGTTAAAAAGATAGAGCATCTGCCCCTGGCAGCAATTGTTTTTACTGATATAAAGCGCGATGGCATGCTCACCGGCCCGAACATTGAGAGTACCGCACTGCTTGCCCGGTCCACGCACATTCCGGTCATCGCGTCAGGCGGCGTATCGCGGATAGAGGATATTGAAGCGCTGCTCACCGTCGAGCAGTTCGGCGTCAGCGGCGTCATTATCGGCAGGGCACTCTATACCGGGAACCTTGATCTGCGGGAGTGTATCAGAATAGCTGAAGGCAAAAGGCAATAGGCCCCTCGGCACTGCTCGGGGCAGGCACAGAGGCAGAAGTTCAATCATGCTGGCAAAAAGAATCATACCATGCCTTGACGTTAAAGACGGCAGGGTGGTAAAGGGCGTCAATTTCATAAACCTGCAGGATGCCGGAGACCCGGTTGAAAACGCCAAGTTCTACGACACAGAGCGGGCTGACGAGCTGGTGTTTCTTGATATCACCGCATCCCATGAGCGCCGCAATATCATCCTTGACGTGGTGCAGCGCACGGCAAGCGAGGTCTTCATGCCGCTCACGGTCGGCGGCGGCATCAGGACCCTTGACGATATACGCAACCTGCTCAATGCCGGCGCGGATAAGGTGTCCATCAACACGGCAGCGGTAAAGGACCAGTCTTTTGTCAAGCAGGCGGCAGAAAAATTCGGCAGCCAGTGCATCGTGGTCGCCATAGACGCTAAACAGCGCGCGCGGGCAGGGGAGACCAGCTTGCGTGGGAGGTCTTCATCCATGGCGGCAGAACTCCGACCGGCATTGATGCCGTGGAATGGGCTCAGCGTATGGAGCAGCACGGGGCAGGAGAAATTCTTCTCACCAGCATGGACTGCGACGGCACCCAGGACGGCTATGATATCCCGCTGACCCGTGCTATATCCCGCGCGACCACGATACCGGTTATTGCCTCAGGCGGGGCAGGCAACATGGAGCACCTCTTTGCGGCGCTCGCTGACGGCGAGGCGGACGCAGTGCTTGCCGCCTCAATTTTTCACTACCGGCAGTACAGCGTAAAAGAAGTAAAAGAGTACCTTGCAGGCAAAGGGAGTGGCGGTGAGAAACTAAAAAAAGGGTTCTAGGGTTCAAGGATTCAAGGGGTCAAGTGGAATAAAGTAATAATACTTCTACGCTGGAACCCTTGAACCCTCGGCCCCTGGGACCCTCTTAGAAAGGTTGGACGAGAAAAATGGAACTGTTTGATCAAATCAAGTATGACAGCCAGGGCCTGGTACCGGTCATCATCCAGGACTGGCAGAATAGTGAAGTGCTGATGGTCGCCTACATGAACCGGGAATCTCTCAAGACCACCCTTGAGACCGGTAAAACCCACTTCTGGAGCAGGTCCCGCCAGAAGTACTGGATGAAAGGCGAAAGCTCCGGCCACACCCAGCAGGTAAAAGAAGTCTTTATTGACTGTGATGCGGACTGCGTGCTCATGAAGGTGGAGCAGATCGTTGCCGCCTGCCACACCGGCTACCGGAGCTGCTTCTACCGCAAATGGGAATCCGGCGGCCTGGCACTCGTGGGAGAAAAGATGTTTGAGGAAGAGGCTGTGTATAAAAAGGGGTAATACATGAATACCGCCGCGCATGCTCTTCCGCTCATCGGCATCACCATGGGCGATCCCGTCGGCATCGGGCCTGAAGTGGTGATTAAGGCGCTGTCGTGCGAGGACGTATATCGTTGCTGCCGGCCGTTTGTTCTGGGAGACACGGCAGTTTTGGAAAAAGAAAAAAAAGCCCTCCATTCCCCGCTCGCCATCCACGTCATTGAAGACCTGCGGCAGGCTGCGTTCACCTTCGGGACCCTTGATATCTTTTCCCTCTCGCGCCTTAATCCGGATACGCTGCGCTACGGTCACCCGGACAAAGAGACCGGCACTGCCATGGGAGCGTATATTGTCCGGGCTGCTGCCATGGCCATGTGCCGTGAAATCGATGCCATGGTGACCGGGCCCATAAATAAAAAATCTCTGCAGGAGGGCGGCTACCCGTATCCCGGCCACACGGAGATGCTGGCCCGGCTCACCGATACGCAGGATGTGGTGATGATGCTCGCGGGGGAGAAACTGCGCGTGGTGCTGGTGACCATTCACTGCGCCGTAAGCCAGGTGCCCCGGCTCCTGAGCCGGGAAAAAATTTTGAACACCGTGCTCATCACCGCTGAGGGGCTGAAGAACTATTTCAGCCTGCCCGCTCCGCGGATTGCTGTTGCGTCTCTCAACCCGCACGCGGGAGAGGAAGGCATGTTCGGCGGTGAAGAAGCGGAGACAATACTACCGGCCATCACCGCAGGCGCAGCACCGGGGCGTCAATGTCTCAGGTCCGTATCCTGCTGATACGCTCTTTTACTATGCCGCGCAGGGTCGTTATGACGCAGTGGTCTGCATGTACCATGATCAGGGGCTTATCCCGCTGAAGCTTCTGCACTTTGAAGACGGGGTCAACATTACCCTCGGCCTGCCCATCATCAGGACCTCGGTTGACCACGGCACTGCCTATGATATCGCCGGAAAAGGCATTGCCAATCCATCAAGCCTTATCCAAGCCATCACCATTGCCAGCCGCATGGCAGCAGCGCGGCAAGGCCAGTCCCGTGAAAAATCAGGGGTGCCGGCAGGATTGATATGCCCGGGATACCCGCCGCCGTCCCAGCGTTCATGATGGGTCAATGCCACCAGGTACGCGGCCTCGTCAAAATCTGAATTCTTATCGGAAAAGAGCCGGGCTCCCAGGCGGGCATGCTGCTTCATGGTTGCAAATTCGCCGCTGTCAAGGCGGTCGGGCTTTTTCAGGATGGTATCGGAAATAGCAATTTTTCCCACATCGTGGAGCATGGCTGCCATCCGCAGAACATCCTTATTGCGCTCAATCTCATGCAGCGGCATCCCCTTTGTAAGCGCCCACGTTTCATAGATTTCCATGGCATAGGAGGCGACCCGGTTTACATGGCCGCCCGTCTCCTCCGGGTCACGCAGCTCTGCCATGCGAATCATCCGCAGGATAATCGAGCGGGTCATCTGAGCCCGTTCAATGGCAGTGGCGGCATAATTGCCAAAGCTGTTGATCAGCGGCTCATCAGCCCCGGAGAAGGGGGTGACCTGATTGTTTTCATTCAGGGCGTTGATGAGCTGCAGTACCCCGACCGTGTCGTCACGGGGTGTTTTCAGAGGAATGGCGAGAACAGACCGGGTGTGATAGCCTGAGAGCACATCGTACTGCCTGTTGAATGAATACGGCACCGCAGCAGGCAGGCTGCCTACGTCTTCAATATTCAGGTGCGTGCCGGCAGCTGCCACATATCCCGCTATGGAATTGTTATCAACCGGAATGGTGAAGGTTGCATAGATCAGTTTCCTGCCGGGGGACAGCTGCTTCTGCAGGGTTGCATTCTGGGTGCAGGTGAAGTGCAGCAGGTCATTGTCCTTGATATATATGGAGCCGGCGTCGGCATTCACCAGCTGGCGCGCCTCTGCAAGAATCCGCTCCAGGATGAGATCAAGGTCTTTAATATGGGTGATCTCAAGCCCGAAAGCGATGATTCTTTTCAGCTTCTGTTGCTCGTCAAGCATCTCTTCTCTCTTTTGTTCTTGCTTGAAAAGGATTATATAATACGGTATCTGTTTGTCAATCAGGACACCCTCTGAATCAAAGAAAAAAATAAGCATGCCGCAGCATGACAAAATTATTATCCGTGGCGCAAAAGTCCACAACCTGAAGAACATCTCGCTTGAGATCCCGAAGAACCGGCTCGTGGTTATCACCGGTTTGAGCGGCTCCGGTAAATCATCGCTCGCCTTTGATACCATCTATGCCGAAGGCCAGCGTCGCTACGTGGAGTCCCTGTCAGCGTATGCGCGCCAGTTTTTGGAGCAGATGCAGAAGCCCGAGGTCGAATCCATCGAAGGCCTCTCCCCGGCCATCTCGGTTGAGCAGAAATCAGTCAGCAAAAACCCGCGCTCAACCGTCGGCACCATCACCGAAGTGTATGACTATTTGCGGGTGCTCTTTGCCCGGGCAGGAAAGCCCTTCTGCTATCAGTGCGGAAAAGAGATCAGTTCCCAGACCATCCAGGAGATGGTGGACCGGATCATGAGCCTGCCATCCGGCACCAGGCTCATCATCTTCTCGCCCCTGGTGCGCGGCAGGAAAGGCGAGTTTAAAAAAGAGCTGGAGCAGCTGCAGAAGGACGGTTTTGTCCGCGTGCGCATTGACGGCACCATCCATGAGCTCCCCACAGCTCTTCATCTTGATAAAAACATCACCCACTCAATCGAAGCGGTCATTGACCGCCTGGTAGTAAAAGACGGCATTGAAAAGCGCCTTGCTGATTCCCTGCAGACCGCCGCGCAGCTCGGCCAGGGCATGGTCCTGGTTGCGCCGGCAGACGCGGAAGAGTTCTTTTTAAATGAGCGCTCAGCCTGCGTTGACTGCGGGGTGAGCTACCCGGAGATTTCACCCCGGACGTTTTCCTTTAACAGCCCCTACGGCGCATGCCCTGCCTGCCTGGGCCTGGGCGCTAAAATGGTCTTTGACCCTGACCTCATTGTTGCTGATCCGGGCCTTTCTCTTAAAGACGGCGCCATCGTTCCCTGGGCGCGGCGTGAGTCGTCCTTTTTTAAACAGATGCTTGAGGCGCTCTCCCGCCACTTCCGCTTTGATCTGGCAGCGCCGTTTAAGAACCTGCCGAAGACCGTCCGCGACGTGCTCCTCTACGGCTCAAAAGGTGAAAAAGTACCGTTTCTCTACAAGGACGGCGAGCGCCATTTTGAGTTTAAAAAATCATTTGAAGGGGTGATCGGCAATCTTGAGCGCCGCTACCGGGCAACAAACTCAGATGCCATACGGGAAGAGATTGAAGTCTACATGAACCAGCTCCCCTGCCCTGATTGCGGGGGCAAACGCTTGCGCCGGGAAAGCCTGCATATTAAAATAAACAACACCTCGATTCACGATTTCATCTCCATGACGGTTGAGGAATCGCTTGCGTTCATCTCCCGGCTGAAGCTGTCGCGGCGGGACGGGGAGATTGCCGCGCCGCTGTTAAAAGAGATTAAAGAGCGGCTTACCTTTCTCTCCAATGTCGGGGTTGATTATCTCAGCCTTGACCGGACCGCGGCCACCCTGTCGGGAGGCGAGTCGCAGCGCATCCGGCTGGCAACCCAGATCGGCTCCGGCCTGTCCGGCGTCCTGTACGTGCTTGATGAGCCAAGCATCGGCCTGCATGCCCGCGATACCGCGCGCCTCATTGCCACGCTCAAGCGCCTGCGCGATCTCGGCAACACGGTCATTGTTGTTGAACACGATGAGCAGACCATCCGCGAATCCGATCACATTATAGACATGGGGCCGGGCGCGGGAATCACCGGCGGTGAGGTGGTGGCTACGGGAACACCGCGGGAGATTATTAAAAACAAAAAATCGCTCACCGGGCAGTATTTGTCCGGCGCACGATCAATCCCGGTTCCTGCCTGCCGCAGGAAGTCTGACGGGAAAGAGCTCGTAATAAAGCAGGCCGCGGAAAATAATCTGAAGCAGATTGACGTAACCTTTCCGCTGGGGCTTTTCATCTGCGTCACCGGGGTTTCCGGCTCAGGCAAAAGCAGCCTTATTATCGATACCCTCTATCCAGCGCTTGCCCAGCGCCTGTACCGCAGTAAAGAGCATGCCGGCGCGCACAAAAAAATTTCCGGCACGGAATTTATCGATAAGGTCATAAACATTGACCAGTCACCCATCGGCAGGACGCCCCGCTCCAACCCGGCCACCTATACCGGCGTTTTCACCGACATCCGCGACCTCTTTGCCCTGCTGCCTGAGTCAAAGATGCGCGGCTACAAGCCGGGCCGCTACAGCTTTAACGTGAAGGGCGGCCGCTGCGAGGCCTGCCAGGGAGACGGCGTGGTGAAGATAGAGATGCACTTTCTCCCCGACATCTTTGTTACCTGCGATGTGTGCGGAGGAAAGCGCTACAACCGGGAAACGCTTGAGGTGCGCTACCGCGGCAAAAATATTTCAGGTGTACTGGAGATGACCGTGCAGCAGGCGCTTGACTTTTTTGAAAACATCCCGTCGCTGCGCGCCAAACTGCAGACCTTAAGCGATGTGGGCCTTGACTATATCACCCTCGGCCAGCAGGCGACAACGCTCTCCGGCGGTGAGGCGCAGCGGGTGAAGCTCTCGCGCGAGCTGAGCAAGCGGGGCACCGGCAGAACCCTGTACATACTTGACGAGCCGACCACCGGCCTTCATTTCGCCGACATCCACAAGCTGCTTGAAGTGCTGAACAGCCTCGTTGACCGCGGCAACACGGTGATTGTGATTGAGCATAACATGGAAGTTATCAAGACCGCCGATCATATCATTGATCTGGGCCCTGAAGGCGGGGAGCGGGGGGGACATATGGTTGCCTGCGGCACGCCTGAGGAAATTAGCAGGGTAAAAAAATCTTACACCGGGGAATATCTGAAAAAGGTGCTGTAAGATAGATAATTTTTTCTATTGACTATCTTCAACCCTCATCACTATACTTTATGTATATCGCAACTTCATTTAAGGGATACTTATGAAAAAAGAATACTCATTCACGGTAGCCATAGAACCGTGCAAAGAAGGCGGATATTTTGCTACATGCCCATCCATTCCCGGATGCCATGTGCAGGGTGAAACCTATGAAGAAACATTATCTGAAATTAAATCCGCCATCAAGGCTATGATTGAAGACTATCTTGAAGACAGGGAAAAAATCCCTTCCGGTGATGTTTCTGTAACCACGGTAAAGGTTGCTGTCTGATGCCGCGCTTCCCTGCTGTAACTGCAAAAGATGTTATACGGGCTGCAAAAAAACTGGGTTTTGAATTTTCCCGCCAGTCAGGAACGAGTCACGCTGTTTATAAAAGACAATCTGATAAACGCCGCGTAATCATCCCAAAACATCCGGCCGTAACGGTCAAAAGAAAAACCCTCGCTGCTATCATTTCGGACTTGGGGATAACTGTTGAGGAATTTAGAAAATTGCTGGCATAATTTACCTCCTCATTTTAGTGATTCTATTTCTTTCATCAGGAAACCCCAAGCGAAAAGTTTTACCTCGTCAATGCACTGCTCACAACTATTCCGCGATAATCCGTTCAACCACCGATGACACTTCTTTTTTAAGTTCTGCAAGCCGCTGTTCTGAATCCGCTTCAAACCGCAAGACCAGCACCGGCTGCGTGTTTGATGCGCGCACCAGGCCCCAGCCGCCGCTCATGAGAATGCGCGCGCCGTCAATGTCAATGATTTGGTATTTCTTCTGGAATATTTTCCGTATCTTTTCTACGACGGCTAAACTTCTTCTCATCCGGGCAGTCAACGCGGATTTCAGGGGTCGTCCAGGTCTTCGGCACATCGCTTAAAAGACCGCTCAGCGTCTTGTCGCTCCGGGAAATGATCTCAAGCAAGCGGCAGGCAGCATAGATCGCGTCATCAAAGCCGTAATAGCGGTGGGCAAAAAACATGTGGCCGCTCACCTCCCCGGCAACCAGCGCGTGCTCCTCTTTCATCTTTGCCTTCATGAGCGAGTGGCCGGTCTTCCCCATGATGGCCCTGCCGCCCCGCTGATTAATATCATTATAAAAGTTCTGCGATGCTTTTACCTCGGAAAGAAACGTCGCGCCCGGCACTTCTTTCAGAACCTCCCGGGCAAACAGTATCATCAGGTGGTCGCCCCAGATGATAGAGCCCTGCTCGTCCACCACGCCGATGCGGTCCGCGTCACCGTCAAAGCCGATGCCCGCGGCTGCTTTCTCCCGTTTCACTGTTTCGATGAGGTCTTTTAAGTATTCCGGCACCGTGGGGTCAGGGTGATGGTTCGGGAAGTTGCCGTCCATGTCGCAGTAGAGCTCAATGACTTCAACGCCCAAACGCCGCAGGAGCGGCACTGCCGCCCGGCCGCCGGTGCCGTTTCCGGCGTCCACAACAATCTTCAGCTTTCTTGCAAGTTTTATGTCGCCTGCGATCCGGTTCCAGTACGCCTGCAGCACATCCTGAGTAGAATAATTGCCCGCGCCCTCCTCAAAGTCCTGCGCCCGGATCAGCTTTTCCAGCGCCTTTATTTCCTCGCCGTAGATGGTTGCTTTCCCCAGACACACCTTGAAGCCGTTGAACTCAGGCGGGTTGTGGCTGCCGGTTATCATCACGCCGCCGTTCTTGTCCAGATGAAAAAGGGAAAAGTACAGCAGCGGCGTATGGCACACGCCGATATCAATGACATTGATCCCGGTGGCAAGAAGGCCCCGGCAAAGCTCGTCGTTAAGGCTGTCAGATGAGAGCCGGCAGTCTCTTCCCAGCGTCATTTCCGTGACATTGTTTCGTATCAGATACGTGCCGATAGCCCGGCCAAGATTTTCCACCACCTCCGGTGTCAAGTCAACGCCCACCACGCCGCGAATATCATATTCTCGGAAGATCTGCTCATTCACAATGTATTCCTTAGGGTGCGAGGGTTCATGGGGCCGAGGGGTCAAGTGTCCGAACAAAATCCTTAATAAAAAACACTCGAACCCTTGAATCCTTGAACCCTTGGACCCTGTTTTATAAGTATTCCTTTTCTTCCCTGCTGCTCCAGTATATCAACCACTTTCTTCACCTCCTGGGCCTTGTCTTTGGCGCACACCAGAAGCGCGTCCTCTGTTTCGACGACTATTATATTGTCAAGCCCGACTATAGCGGTTAGTTTCTTCGGCGAGCAGATTAAACTCCCGCGCGCATCCACGGCAATAACGTCGCCGCTCACCACATTTTCCTGCGCGTCTTTACCCGATATATCATAAATTGCCGACCAGCTGCCCACGTCGCTCCAGCCAAAATCACCTTTCAGAATAACGGCCCTGGTGCTCTTCTCCATGACGCCATAGTCAATGGAAATCCCCTCAATGGTCTGATATGCCACATCAACTGCCAGCTGTGCCTGCGCAGTGCCCAGGTCAGGCACAACCGCTGCCAGCGTGTTGTACATCTCCGGCAGACAGGATTTTATTTCTTCGAGGATGGTTGCCGCCTTCCAGATAAACATGCCGCTGTTCCACAGAAAATTTCCCTGCGCTAAAAACTCCCGGGCTTTTGCCAGCACGGGCTTTTCGTGGAACTGCTGCACCCGGTAGACGGCCAGTCCCCTGTAGGTGCCGGTTTCTTCGCCGTATTGAATATAGCCGTACCCGGTTTCAGGACTGCGGGGCGTGATACCGACCGTGACCAGGGCGTCAAGCTGCTGTGCCGCATCTATAGCTGACTCCAGGCAGTGGCAGAATGCCTGCGGGTTGCCGATATAATGGTCAGCAGGAAGCACTGCCATGACCGCTCCCGGCTCCTTCTTTTCTACCCACAGTGCTGCCAGACAGATACACGGTGCGGTATTGCGGCCGATTGGTTCAATAAGAATATTTTCACGGGGAATTTCCGGCAGCTGCTGGTATATTGCTTCAGCATGCTCCCTGCCGGTAACAATAACGATTCGCTCGGCAGGAATCAGGCCCCCGATGCGCTGCACGGTCTCCTGGAGCATGGTCCTGTCGCTGAAAATATCAAGGAGCTGTTTTGGCAGTGCTGACCTGCTCCGGGGCCAGAACCGGGAGCCTTTTCCGCCGGCCATGATTACACAGTACATGTTGATCTCTCCGCTATGATAAAGACGCTTATAAAGCCCTTTTAATTTTTCAGAACTTTCCCCAAAATTTATAGTGCTGTAATTGCTGGAGCGCAGGGAGTAGGGACTCGGGGTTAGTGACTCGTGACCAGTGACTCGGGTTTAGTACCACCCTTTAACCTATTCGCCTTTTAGCCTCTTACCCTATGCACTTTTTTACTTCGGTCATGCCGTTTGTTGGTTTTCTATGCCTTAATTTTGGGGAAAGTTCTGTTAATTTTTATATTGATTAAGGCTGTCTATTATGTTAAATATAAAAATTATTTTTTTGGTTTAGTCAATATCACAGGTTAATAAGAGAAACAAGTCCGAAGAAAACTCTTTGGTAACAGGAGGTAGTAATACATGAGCAACGTATGCAGTATCTGTGGCAAGGGAAGACAGGTCGGCTACAGCATCAGCCACGCCCATAACAAGAGCAAAAAAGTCTGGAAACCGAATGTTCAGAAAGTGAGAAGCATCAGCCCGAGCGGCATGATAAAACGCATCACCGTGTGCACCCGGTGCATCAGGTCAGGCTGTGTGGTAAAGCCGGTACAGATAAAAGCAGCCGTGTCTGCTGAAATATAATCAAAGCCTGAGCCGCGCAACACTCAGCACCCCTTTTATCTTCTCAATCGACCTCATCACCGCGTTTAAGTGTTTGAGGTCGCTTACTTCAATCTCAAAAATATTGATGCCTTTCTTATCGGTGGTGGTGACGACCCGCGCATTGCGGATATTGGCTTCTGCAGCCGCGATCGATGAGGTAATATCCGCCAGCAGCCCTTTATGATCAACGCACATCACCTCGATGCTCACCGGGGTGATGATCCGGCATGAGGGGTCCCATTCTGCTTCAATCTTTCTCTCGGCATCTGCAGATTCAATGTACGGGCAGTTAACCGCATGCACCGTCATGCCCCGGCCCCGGGTAATGTAGCCCATTATTTTCTCGCCGGGCAGCGGGGTGCAGCATTTCCCGAAGCGCACCATAATGTCATCCACGCCGCGAATGCGCACGCCGGCATTTCCCTGCTGCGCGCCTGTTTTTGCCGGTTTCTGTGTTTTTACGTCCCGGGCTTTTTCCTCCTGCAGCTCCTTTGGCAGCAGCTTATTGAGGATGTGCTTTGCCTTTATCCCGCCGCGGCCAATCGCTTCCAGCAAATCATCAACAGACCGGATGTTTTCGCGCCGCGCAATTTTAAGCAATTCCCCCGCGCGCACTATTTTTGCGAAGCTGATCTCATGCCGGGCAAGCTCCCGTTCACAGATCTCCCGGCCCAGGGCAACGCTTGACTCACGCTCCTGAGAACGTATCCACTGGTTGATTTTTGTTTTGGCGCGGGAGGTTTTGACAAACTTGAGCCAGTCCTTGCTGGGGTGATGACTGGGCAGGGTCAGTATCTCCAGTACATCCCCGCTTTTGAGCTGGTATTTCAGGGGCACCAGCTTGCCGTTCACTTTTGCGCCGACGCAGCGGTGGCCGATTTCCGAGTGAATGCGATAGGCAAAATCAACCGGTGTTGAGCCGGCAGGAAATTCAAACACCGCACCCTTGGGGGTAAACACATACACCTCATTGGGAAACAGGTCGATGCGCACCGTCTCCAGAAACTCGCGCGGGTCTTTCAGCTCCTTCTGCCATTCCATGAGCTGGTGCAGCCAGGCAAAGCGCTGATCATCCTTCTGCTCGATGCGTCTGCCCTCTTTGTACTTCCAGTGCGCGGCAATGCCCTCTTCAGCAATGCTGTTCATCTCCTCGGTCCTGATCTGTATCTCAATACGCTGCCCGTACGGCCCGATGACCGTGGTGTGCAGCGACTGGTACCGGTTGGCCTTGGGCATGGAGATGTAGTCTTTAAACCGTCCCGGCACCGGTGTCCAGATGGAGTGAATGATGCCCAGCACTTCATAGCAGTCGCGCCGCGCTGGCACGATCACCCGGAACGCGATGAGGTCATAAATCTGGCTGAAGTCAAGATTCTGCAGAAACATCTTGTTATAGATGCTGTACACATGCTTGGGCCGCCCCAGCACCCGCGCCTGGATGCCGAACTGCCGCAGCTTTTCATCCAGTATCTGCACCACTTCACCCACATACTTTTCCCGGTCTGCAGCCGTGATGACAAGCTTTTCCTCGATCTCCCGGGATGCCTCGGGCTGCAGGTAGCTCAGGCACAGGTCCTCAAGCTCACTCTTGATTAAAAAGATTCCCAGGCGGCCGGCCAGGGGCGCATAAATATCCCTGGTCTCCTCGGACAGCTGGCGCTGCCTCTCGGCAGGAAGGAAGTTCAGTGTCCTCATGTTGTGCAGCCGGTCAGCAAGCTTCACCAGGATGACCCTGATATCCCGTGACATGGCAAGAATTATTTTGCGGAAATTATCTGCCCGCTGGTCAACATGGCTGTCAAAGGCAATTTTACTGATCTTGGTAACCCCGTCAACCAGGGAGCATACTTCTTTGCCAAACAGGGACTCAATCTCCTCGAGTGTTGCGTAGGTATCCTCCACCGTATCATGCAGCAGCCCGGTGGCGATGCTGTATTCATCGAGCCGCAAATCGGAGAGTATTTTCGCCACCGACATGGGGTGGTTCAGGTAGGGTTCTCCGGAAAGACGGGTCTGACCGTGATGGACCTTGGCCGAATAGACATAGGCCTTTTCAATGAGACCGAGGTCAGCCTCCTTATAATAGGTGCTGACCTGGTCAAGGATATCGTTGATGCGAACAATCCGCTGTCTGATCATAGACCGATAGTTTTCAGCATGTTCTCAACGGTGTTTACGGCGTCATCAATGGCTGCGAGCGCTACGTCCCCGCCCTGTCTCAATTTTATATCCACGCTCTGTTCTTTGACCGCTTTTGTTCCCACGGTAACGCGCAGCGGTATGCCGATAAGATCCGTATCCTTAAACTTAATGCCCGGCCGCTCGTCCCGGTCATCAAGCAGCACCTCGATGCCCCGCTCGAGAAGACCCGCATAAATCGTTTCCGCAATCGTCATCTGCTGCCCGTCCCTGGTATTCACCGGCACCACGACGACGCTGAAGGGCGCAATGGCGGGAGGAAAAATAATGCCGTTTTCATCGTGAGACTGCTCAATGGCAGCAGCAACGGTTCTGCCGACACCAATTCCGTAGCACCCCATGACAAAGTACTGTTCCCGGCCCTGCTGGTCAAGATAGGTGGCAGCCATGGTTTTACTGTATTTAATGCCGAGCTTGAATATATGCCCCACTTCAATGCCGCGGCTTATCTGCAGCGTGCTCTCGCAGCGCGGGCACGCATCGCCGCTTTGAGCCATGCGGATGTCCGCGTAGCGGGTGATAGTAAAGTCCCTGCCGGGATTCACGTTGAGCAGGTGCATATCTTTTTCATTGCCGCCGGTCACAAAATTAGCGCCTCCCATAAGGCTGTAATCGGCAATCATGGTGACGTTCAGCCCGATGGGGCCGGCAAATCCCCGCGGTGCGCGGGTCAGCTGCTCAATCACCCCTTCATCCGCCAGCTCGATGTGATCATAGCCCAGGGCATTCCTGAGCTTCACTTCGTTTATTTCATGCTCTCCTCCCACCAGAGCTGCAAACGGGCCTTCCGGGCCGGTAAAAATAAGGGTCTTGATCAGGCGCGCCGGCGGCACGCCCAAAAATCCGGTCACTTCCTCAACCGTCCTCATCCCGGGTGTCTCAACCTTTTGCAGCGCTTCCTCCCGTGCGGCAGAAACCTCACGATCTGCCGGCCTGCGGATCTCTGCCTTTTCCGTATTTGCTCCGTAGCCGCACGCGGTGCAGCTCACAATCAGGTCTTCACCGGTTTCGGCAAGCACCATGAATTCATGGGAAAAGCTGCCGCCGATGGGGCCGCTGTCAGCCTCAACCGCCCTGAACGTAAGGCCCAGACGGGTGAAGATGCGGCTGTAGGCATCATGCATCTTCTGGTAGCTCTGCTCTGCGCCCTGCTCATCGGCATCAAAGCTGTAGGCATCCTTCATCAGAAATTCCCGCGCCCGCATAACGCCAAACCGGGGCCTGATTTCATCCCTGAATTTAAGGTGGATCTGATACAGGGTGACGGGCAGCTGGCGGTAGGAGGTGACAACGCCCTTCACCAGGTCGGTAATAACCTCCTCATGCGTTGGCCCCAGGCAGAACTCCCGGTTGCCCCGGTCCTTGAACCTGAGCAGCTCCTTGCCGTACACATGCCAGCGCCCGCTCTCCTTCCAGATTTCTGCCGGCTGTACAAACGGCAGGGTCAGTTCCTGGGCCCCGGCCCGGTTCATCTCCTCCTGAATGATGCGCCTGGTTTTCTGCATGACCCGCTCCCCCAGGGGCAGCGTCGAGTAAATGCCGGCAGCAAGCTTTCTGATCATACCGGCGCGCAGCATCAGCCGGTGGCTTATTACTTCTGCTTCAGCAGGATCTTCCCGCAGCGTTGGAATCAGCATCTGTGTGTAGCGCATAACAACTTCCTTTCCATGTCCACATGATTTTCAAAATTTATAACCAGGGAGAAAATTAGTACCGGCTGTCAGCTGACAGCTATCAGCTGTTAGCTTTCTCTCTGTGGTTTCATTCTTCAGTTTTTTCTTCAGTGAGCGTTGCAAGTTCCCGGTAAAATTCTTCGAGCAGATCGCTCTTATCACACCGCCGTATGATGACTCCCCGTTTAAACAGAACGCCTTTGCTGCGGCTGCCGGCGATGCCGATGTCAGCTTCCCGGGCTTCTCCCGGCCCGTTCACCTCGCAGCCCATCACGGCTATTTTTACGGGAAGTTTCATGGATGAGAGTTTTGCCTCAATGGTACGCGCCAGAGAGATTACATCAATCTGGCATCTGCCGCAGGTCGGACAGGAGATAATCTCAGGCCCGTGCTGCCTGAGGCCCAGTGCTTTAAGTATGGCAAACCCGGCGCGCACTTCTTCAACCGGGTCGGCTGACAGGGAAACCCGCAGGGTGTCGCCGATCCCTTCAGACAGGAGTATTCCCAGGCCCACGGCAGATTTTATCGTGCCGGAGAACAGGGTCCCGGCCTCGGTAATGCCGATGTGCAGCGGGTAGCGGGTTTTGCGCGAAAGGAGCCGGTATGCATCAACCGTGGTCACAACGTCAGGAGATTTTATTGAGACTTTTATACTGGTAAAGGCCAGGTGTTCAAACAGTTCGATGCTGCGCAGCGCACTCTCCACCAGTGCCTCAGGCGTCGGGCCCCCGTACTGTTTGCGGATGTCCTTTTCCAGCGACCCGGAATTGACCCCGATACGGATGGATATGCCGCGATCGCGCGCCTGCTCAAGCACTGCTGCTATCTTCTGCCGGCTGCCGATATTGCCCGGGTTGAGCCGCAGTCCTGCAACACCTGCAGCTATCGCCTTAAGAGCCAGCCGGTGGTGAAAATGAATGTCAGCAATCACCGGTATGCGCGAATTTTTCACGATCGCAGGCAGACTGGCTGCCGCAGCCTCATCAGGGACAGCAACCCGGATAATCTCGCACCCGGCCTTCTCAAGCCGGCGAATCTGGGCCAGCGTTGCCCGCGCATTCCGGGTATCGGTCTTGGTCATCGACTGGACGCTCACGGGAGCAGCGCCGCCGATGCAGACCGGGCCAACATGGATTTGACAGGTCTTCTTTCTTTTCTTCACCATGCTTTTCTATTCAGGGAAGTTTCAGACAGCCGATAATATCGTTTATTGAAGAGCAACGGCGCGCCCTCATATATTCTTCTATCCCGGCAATGATGTTTAGCGGCGCATCGGGATGTACCAGCAGGGCAGTGCCTATCTGGACTGCACGAGCGCCGGTGATGAGATATTGCAGGGCATCTTCTGCTGCCATGATCCCGCCCAGCCCTATCACCGGGATGGAGACAGCCTTCACCGTTTCCCAGACCATCCTCAGGGACAGGGGCCTGATAGCAGGCCCGGAGAGGCCACCGGTAATATTAGCGAGCTTCGGCCGGCAGGTTTGAATATCTACCGCCATACCGGTAAAGGTGTTGGTCACTGACAGTGCATCAGCCCCCGCATCTTCCACGCTCCGGGCAATCAGTGCAATGTCGGTCACATTGGGTGAAAGTTTCACAATCAGGGGCAGGCCGGTCACCCGGCGCACCGCTCGGACCAGCGCATGCGCTCGCGCCGGGTCAGTGCCAAAGCATATCCCCCCCTCTTTCACATTGGGGCAGGAAATGTTCACTTCAAGCCCTGCAATCCCCTCTATTGCACTCAGCCTGCTGCACAGTTCAGTGTATTCTTCAGTTGATTTTCCATAACAGTTGACGATGACCGGTGTCTGAAACTGTCTCAGAAAGGGGAGTTTTTTTGTGGCAAACTCCTCCAGCCCGACATTCTGCAGGCCGATCGCATTGAGCATCCCTGACGGGGTTTCCACAATCCGGGGAGGCGGGTTTCCCTGGCTGGGGTGCAGCGATACTCCCTTGGTAACGAGCGCACCGAGGCAGTTCAGGTCCAGAAACAATGCCAGTTCTTCTCCGTACCCGCAGGTGCCGGATGCCGCCATGACCGGATTCTTGAGCCGAATGCCGGCGATGGTGACGGAGAGATCAATGTCTGTCTGCTGTGCATGTTTGTTCATAATATTTATACAGGGTTCGAGGGGTCCTGGGTCCAAGGGGTCAAGTGAAATGTACAATAACACTTGAACCCTAGAACCCTTGAATCCTGGAACCCTATTCCTGCTCCCACACCAGTTCTCTGCTGTTAAAGACCGGGCCCTCCGCGCATACCCGCTTATACTGAAATGCCATGCTGCCGCGCTCATGAGCACCGGCATGGTCATCTGCGGCACAAGGCCTGGTTTTAACTGCACAGCCAAGACACGCGCCGATGCCGCATGCCATAGTCGCTTCGAGCGACAACTGGCAGGCAAGTCCGTAGCGCGCTGCTATGGCAGTCACTGCCTGTGCCATGGCCGGGGGGCCGCAGCTGAAAATAGCGGCCTGTTGCAGATACTGGTGCGCGTGTTGCTCAATATGTCCGGTGAAAAGATCGGTGACAAGGCCGTGGAACCCGGCTGCCCCGTCTTCGGCAGCAATAAAAATATCGGCAGGGAGCGGTCTAAAATCTTCAAGCACCCTGATATCATCCCCGGTTTTGCCGCCCAGAAAAATCTTTTTGCCGGTCACCTGCTGCTGCGTATCAAGGTGCTGGAGCAGAAACAACAGGGGCGCGATGCCAATACCGCCCGCCACTAAAAACGCTGTTTTCATGCCATCCGGGATGGAAAACCCCTTTCCCAGGGGCCCGATAAGATGTACCGCCTGCTGCGCTTTCCAGGCTGTCATGATGGATGTGCCCCGGCCTGCTACCCGGTAGAGTATCTCAAGGGTCTCGCCATCTGTTCCGCAGAGGCTGAACGGACGCCTGAGGAGCGGGTCGGTGTGGTCGCTTACCTGCAGCATGATAAACTGCCCGGGCCATGCCTGCCGGGCAACAGCCGCGCAGTGCACGCGCATCCGAAAAAGGCCGGGAGCAACAGCTCTGTTATACAGAAGCTCTGCGTCATGTATCCGGGGAAGTACTGTTTCCTCTTTCATCACCATGAAACCCGATCAGGAAGGTATGGTAACGCTGCCTGCTGATTGTTTACCGCTGCCGTGCGGAGGTACGGCTAACGTCAGCTGCATAACCAGCGCATCTTCGCCGGTCTCCGGGTAATAGCCCTTGCGCACGCCGGCGATGGTAAATCCGCAGGCGCGATAAAACGCCAGCGCCGACTCATTGGAGGGACGCACCTCCAGGGATGCCCTGCGGGCACCGCGCTCCCCTGCCTTGGTAAGCCCCTGCTGCAGCAGTATGCTGCCGATGCCACGGCGGCGGTGCTGCGGATGGCAGGCAATTCTTAACACGGTGCAGTCATCCTCCACTATCCAGGCACAAAAATAGCCTATAACCTTTTCCCTGCCGTCTTCCCGGATGGCTGCAATGAGTGACAGGGCAACCGCCAGCTGCAGTTCCTGCTTAAAGAGCTGCGTTGACCACGGCGCGATAAAGGAACTCTGCTCGATTGCCTGCACCGCTTCAAGGTGCTGTTCGTTCATCTCGGTGACAGTAATGTCCATAGCTGCTCTACAAGCTGCCGGTAGTGCCCTTAAGGTAAAAAGGCAAAGAGGTGAAGAGGTTAAAAGGTGTAGTTAACGGTTACCTTTTGGCCTTTTTTACCTGTTCACCTGGTACCCGCTATACGGTCTACTTTTTCAGTATATCACTTGCCACAGAGATATTTTTTTGACCGCATGATTTTATCTCCTGGGCCAGGTCAAACAGTCTGATATTTTTTTCCCGGCTCTGCGTCAGTTTAATGAGCATCGGGAGATTAACGCCGGTGACCACCTCCACCTTCCCCTCTTCCAGCAGTGTCAGGCTCAGATTAGAGGGTGTACCGCCGAACATGTCCGTCAAAATGATAACCCCTTTGCCGCGGTCAGTTTTTTTAACCGCAGCAGCAATCTTCCGGAGCGAATCTTCCGGAGAGTCATCAGGGTTAAAGCGGACCGGGTAGAAATTATCAACTTCTCCGCCAATCAGCCTCAACACCTGCAAAAATTCCTCTGCTAAATTGCAGTGGGCGACAAGAACAATACCAACCATTATATAATTTCTCCTTGCTTGTGTGATTTCCGCGCTCCCCGAATCGATAAAAAGATTCGTAAGCGCGGAGCGTGCCTTTCGGTAATGAGTGTTTACGTTTTTTGCTGTCTGTCTTTTTCATTCCCGCCTGAACGGGACGGAAGCTTTTTCGGCAGGACTGTGGCAACACCGCCTATTGCTTCTTTAAATCACGGTGGTTTATATACACGTCAGATTTGCCCCGGGAAAACAGTTCCTTGAGATGCTCGGCAATAACCACTGAACGGTGACGGCCCCCGGTACAGCCAATGGCGAGGGTGAGATAGGTTTTGCCCTCGCGCTCAAAGAGCGGCAGCTGAAAGGAGATAAAGTCCTGCAGCTTCTGCAGATACCCTTGCGTCTCCTGCCAGCGAAACACATAGTCTGCTACCCGCGGGTCAGTGCCATCGAGGTCCTTCAACTCGCTCACAAAATACGGGTTTGGTAAAAACCGCACATCAAACAGCATATCAATATCGTGGGGCACCCCGTATTTAAAACCGAAGGACATGAACGTTATGTGCATGCCGCGGGTTGACGATTGCTGAAAAAACTCCTCCAGGAGCATGCGCAGCTGATGCACCGTTAATTCTGAGGTGTCGATAATTTTATCCGCCCGGGACTTCAGCTCCCCGAGCTTTTCCCGCTCTATCTGGATGCCTTCGGCTACTGAACCTTCGTCGCTTAAGGGATGCTGCCGCCGGGTTTCACTGAACCGCTGGATGAGCACCTCATCCGATGATTCCAGAAACAGCAGCTCGATATGGTAGCCCAAGCCTTGCAGCAGGTCACACATGTGCGGATATTCTTTAAGGAATTCGCGCTCGCGCACATCCATCACCAGCCCGATTTTTGACACATCAAGGGTTGAGAGCTGAAAGAGCTCAATAAATTTAGGCAGCAGCAGCACCGGCAGATTATCAACGCAAAAAAACCCGAGATCCTCCAGGGTCTTCAGCGCGGTACTTTTTCCGGTACCGGAAAGTCCGCTAATGATGATGATTCTAAGCTCTCTCATACACGCTTCTTTTGTATTACGCTTGGTGGAAGAAAAAGGAGGACCGGGAGTAAGAGCTTCCGTTCAGGGGGGATTATCCAGCCCTGGTGCACGGCGGCTACCGGTAATAACCATGGGAGCGGGGATGGTGAACGGGCTGTGCAATCACTGTTCAAACAACATACTGCTCATCTTCCTGAACAATCACCTGGTAAAGGCTCCGGGCATCTGCACCATCCATCAGTTTCTGCCGAAAGCCATTGTTTTTAAGCAGCCGGGACAGGCGTGCAAGGGCTTTCAGATGCACCCCGGCGGAATTTTCCGGCGCGACCAGTAAAAAAAAGAGATGCACCGGTCTGCCATCAATAGAATTGAATGCAACCCCGCGCGTACTTTTTCCGAACACCGCAAGCAGTTTCTTCAGCTCCTTTAATTTCCCGTGAGGAATGGCAACCCCGTCGCCAATGCCGGTGCTGCCGAGCTTTTCCCGCTCCTGGAGAACTGCCAGCAGCTCGCCGGCATTAATCCCTTCCACGGCAGCTGACAGATGGCTGACCAGCTCTTCCAGGACCCTGGTTTTTTCTGTCTGCTGAAGATCAGGAATTATCAACTCTTCGCTGAGAATGTCACAAAATTTCATACCAGCATATGCGGCATCTTATTGTTTGCTGCTGCAGATTTATACATTTTCCGGCTCTATAAGCCCCAGGTTGCCATCCCGTCTGCGATAGAGGACATTTACCTTCTGCGTTTCAGCATTGGTAAATACCATAAAGTCACTGTTCATCACGTCGATTTGCATTATGGCCTCATCGATAGACATGGGTTTTATAAAAACGCTTTCGGTCTTGATGATCCGTCCCCGCAGAGCCTGTTCCTCCTGCTGAGAAGAGAGAATATTATAGCGTGCCGTGCGTTCTCTTGCAGCGCCGGGTTTGTGGTCTTTTATCTTCTCTTTGTGTTTTTTTGCCTGGCGCTCCAGCTTATCCACCGCAAGGTCAATGGATGAATACATGTCTTCGGTGACCTCTTTGGCGTTAATGGTTATACCATCGGTGTTTAAGGTGATTTCTGCCTGGTGGCGGCGCTTTTCCAGTGACAGAATCACCGCCGCTTCGGCAGGTGTGCCCACATACTTCTTTATTCTCGACACTTTTTCCCTGGCATAGTCCCTGAGTGCATCGGTTGATTCTAAGTGGCGAAAGGTGACGGTAATTTCCATAATAGCTCCTCTTGGCAATATTCTGTATTGTTAAAAACTAACCACGGAGCGCACAGAGAAAATAGTATATTGCAAGGAGGTAGCAGCAATTTTATTACCCTCCCCTCTGTGTTCTCTACATTGCTTATTCTCTTTTTCCTCTTCTTTTAATTTTTGCTCCGGAACAAGGTATCTGAGCGCTGACTTTTTTATCAGCCCGGCAAAGGATATCAGTAGCGCTACCCTTCTATGCTGTAAAACAGGGTATGATGCATTTATTTTTTTTATTATTATAGTACCATTTATTGTTTTGTTGAGAACACAGAGAAAACCTCTGTGACCTCTGTGGTTAAAACATACTCCTTTTTTTCATAAAATTTTTGACAGTAACGCAATACGGTTAAAACAGTTTTTTGCGCTTTGACGAAGAGAGAATGCCTAACATCTCCCGGTACTTGGTAACAGTTCTGCGGGCAATATTAATACCCTGGAGCTTGAAGGTGTCTGCAAAATCCTGATCACTGAGGGGTTTGTGCGGGTCTTCAGTCTGCAGCAGCTCCTTGATCTTGTTTTTCACGCTCTCCGAGGCAATGTTTTCACCACTGTCAGAAGTGAGGCCGCTGTTAAAAAAATATTTCAGCTCAAACACCCCGTGCTGGGTATGGACATACTTATTGGTGGTGACCCGGCTGATATTGGATTCATGCATGCTGATGTCCTCTGCCACATCCCGCAATACCAGCGGCTTGAGGTTGCCGACGCCGTGGTCAAAAAAATCCCGCTGGAATTTTATAATGCTCTTCATAACATTGACGATGGTCCCCTGGCGGTGGTAAATGCTCTTGATCAGCCACACGGCCGCGCGCAGCTTTTCCTGGATGTAGTCCCTGGTCTTCGGTGAATACAGTTCCGGGTCAGCCAGGGCTTTTTTATAGAACGAGTTGATGCGCAGCTTGGGCTGCCCATCCTCGTTGAAAACCACCACATAGTCATCATTCAGCTTATATACATAGATGTCCGGCACAACATACTGGGTCTCATTGTCACTAAAGCCGCGTCCCGGCCGGGGCTCCATATTGGATATGATTTGGGAGGCATGCACGATCTCCTCCAGAGACACTTTTAAATCCTTGGCCATGAGCTGATAGCGCCGTCCCTCCAGGTTTGACATCTGCTGCTGCAGGATACGCTTAACCAGGGTTTGATCGCCGGGAAGAAGCTCCACCTGCGCCAGAAGGCATTCCTGCAGCGTCCGCGAGGCAACGCCGACCGGATCAAGTTTTTTGATCTTTTCCAGGACCGTTTCTATGGTCTCTTCGTCCGCGCCGCAGTCCCGGGCAATCTCGTCAACCGTGGTCTGCAGGTATCCATCCTTATTCAGGTTGCCGATGATATATTCACCGATCGTCTGCTCAACCTCGCTCAAAAGGTGAAGATGCAGCTGCCACATCAGGTGATCAACGAGCGAGTTCCGCTTGGTTATTATTGGTTCAAATTCGTCCCGGTCCTCGCTTTGATAGGAAGTGCTGCTCCGGGGCATGGCTGACTTGTCAACGTAGTCTCTCCAGTCAAACTCCGGCTTGCCGTCTAACTCAGGGAGAGGGTCGGGCGCACTGTCAACCGGCGCTCCGTCCTCTGCAAGCTCCCGATCTTTCTCACTGTCTCCGAGTATTTCATCAAGCACCGGATTCTCATTTATTTCCTGCTGCAGCAGGTCTGACAGCTCAAGCGTTGAAAGCTGCAGCAGTTTTATAGCCTGCTGCAACTGCGGCGTCATTATTAATTGCTGGGTTAGTTTGAGTTGCTGTTTGAGTTCGTATGCCATATAGTTCTACATTAAGGGTTCAAGGGGCTCAAGGGGTCCAGGGTTCAAGTGATTATTTGTCTGCATTCACTTGAACCCTTGACCTCTGTGACCCTGCTTAATTGTTACATGCTGAATTTTTCCCCGAGATAAATGCTGCGCGCCTTTCTGCTTTCCACAATTTTCTGCGGTTCGCCTTCCTCAAGAACTTTACCATCATGAATAATATAGGCCCGCTGACATATGCCCAGGGTTTCCCTGACGTTATGGTCAGAGATGATAACCCCGATACCCCTGGACGTAAGACGCAGGATGATATTCTGTATTTCGTGAACCGCGATCGGGTCAACCCCGGTAAACGGTTCATCAAAGAGAATGAAGGAAGGCGATGTTACCAGCGCTCTGGTTATCTCAACCCGGCGCCGCTCCCCCCCTGAAAGCAGAAATGCCTTGCGTTTGGCAATGCCGGTTATGTTAAGTTCCTTGAGGTGCTCTTCCAGTCGCTCCAGCATCTCGTCCCTGGTGATCGGAAGTGTTTCCAGAATAGCCAGGATATTCTCTTCAACGGTGAGCTTCCTGAAGATGGAGGTTTCCTGGGGCAGATAGGTGATGCCCATGCGCGCCCGCAGGTACATCGGATAATCAGTAATATCCGTGCCGTCAAGATAAACCTTTCCGCCTTCAGGCTGATAGAGGCCGACCATCATATAAAAGGTGGTGGTTTTACCGGCGCCATTGGGCCCCAGCAGGCCCACAATTTCACCGCGCTGCACATCCAGGGAAATAGTATCGACAACCTTTTTCTCACCGAAACATTTAACCAGCGATTCTGCTCTGAGATGCGTCATGGTGCCCGTTCGTGTCAGGATGCAATCAATAATTTATAAGTGTAGCACATTTCAAATTGAAGAAAGAAATTTTTTCTCGCAGGTGCGGGGCACGCGCTATCGGGCCTGCCGTTCCGGAACGTTTTTCTGTTCTTTTTTCCTGGGAACAATCGTGGCACTGACCCGGCCCGCCTGGCTTCCTTCAACCACGCTGCGCTCTTCCTTGATATAGACCGTTATTTTTTCCCCGGTAATGACGTTATCACCCTGCCACACCCGCGGGTTTCCCGTGAGGACGATTTTTTGCTGTTCATTGTAAAAGGTAATAAGGTCGCCGGTGGCAATGCGGTCACCCTGGATAATTTTCACACCACCCTGTGCCTGGATCTCCTTAAGCTTTCCCTTTGACTCATATTCCACCTTCATGGCGTCGGCAAAAATTACCATATCGCCCTGGCGGGCAACCACATGCCCTTTAAAGGCAACCTGGTTCTGTTTATTGTCATACTCCAGGGTGTCGGCGTGAATATTGACCGGCAGGCTGGTAGCGCCAAACGAGGGCCCCGCCGGCTTTTCCCTGGCAGCTTCTTTCTGTTTGGCGGACTTCCCGGTCTTCTCCGCTGCCGGCGGCGGCTCCGGTTTTTTCTCCGGCTCTCGCCCTGCAGGGGGCTGCTCTGCAGCTTCCTCCTCAGAGGCTTCCTGCTCCTTCACCGGAGGAGACGGCTTTACTGAAGCCTCCTGCTGTTTCTCTTCCGGAGGCTTGATCGCAGGTGCTGCTTCTTGGGGCTCCTCTCTCATTTCCGGTATCAGCTCCTCGGGTTTTTCAGCTGCCGGAGCCGCAGCTGTTTTAATGCGCTGAGACAGCGGAATGAGCGCGGCCTTTTTCATGATTTCCTGCTCCAGTTTTTGCGCTATGTCCCTGACCAGAGCTTCAAGACCGGTCCCTTCAGCAAAGGTCTTAAAATAAGCCTCTTTATCAAAATTATTATACAGCTGCACATCCATGCTCATGTCATTTTGTATTTTGGTCAGGCTGCCGGACACAATAAAATGAGCATCAAGGGACTGCGCCATTTTTGCCAGCTGTGCCTGATCTAAAGCAGCCCCCTTCCTGCTGCTGAGGACCGAGGCTATGAGTCCCTGGGTGCAGGTCAAAATGCGCGGGTTCAGGGCGATCTGCTGGGACAGCTGGATGGAGAGCTCCCGGCCCAGGTTGGGCGCTTCTTCCATGCTGAAAATTTCAAAGGGCAGCACGGCAACCCTGACCGTGATATCTTCCTGCGCCATAAGCAGCCGGGGCCACAGGATAGCAAGCAGTACCAGTACACTAATGCGTATGTTTCTCATCTGTTCTCCGTAGCCTTCACCTTATCAAGTAAAGTTAGTTTTTCTTCCTTTATATCTATCACCATTCCCACCCCTTCCATAGAGAACGTATCGCGGGTAACGAACACCGCATCTTTGGTGGTTACGATACGTTTATTGTTATCGTACGAAAAGGAGTTGGTGGCGAAGCGGGTGTTATCCGGCATAACGCCCTGCACGTCTCCCTGGACTACGATGTTCTGTGTCTCAATATTGAGCTGACCCTGTTTTCCCGTCAGGTGGTACACACCGCCGTTCGCCCGGTATAACGTTACATCCATATGTTCAAGCATGACCAGTCTTTTATCCTTGAAGTATTGCGCTTTGTCAGCGCGCAGCTCCCATTCCTTGACATTGTCCTTGTTGGTGTAGCTGTAAGAAACATCCTTTACTTCAAGGTTCGCATCCCCGGGAGGGTGCTGGATTTCCTCCGGTCTGGTAATAAACGGCTTGCGCTTCTCTTTAAACGCCGTCCCTAACACGATGAAGATGATTATCAGCGCCACGCCCAGCAGGGCGATCTGGAGCCTGCGCGTTTTTCTATAGGTGCCGCGTGGGGAGATACCTCTAAAAATAGCGGTCAGTAACTGCTCCCCATAGGCCCCGAGCTTTAAGAATAATGTCGCATACTTCCCGGACTGCACCCTTTCCTGCCTCCTTGTTGGTTACATAATCCACCTCCCTCTTGACTTCTTCCGCGCTGTCGGCAACGGCAACAGAAAATCCGCATATTCTCAGGATCGGAAGGTCAGGCAGGTCATCCCCCACAACGCATATCTCCTCATCACGGAGATTCTCAGCCCGGCGCAGCTCTTCGTAGGCCTCAATTTTATTGATCGCTTTCTGATAAACCCGGGTAATCCCCAGATCCCGGGCCCGGTGTTCTACTGCAGGAGAACTGCGGCCGGTAATGAGTGCCACCGGGATGCCCGCTCTCATGAGAAGCTTCAGCCCGTGCCCGTCCTTAACATCAAAAGCTTTTGCTTCCTCTCCCCGGTCAGTATAGACAATCTTCCCGTCAGTTAATACCCCGTCCACATCCAGAATGAGCAGCTTGATATCCCGGGCTTTTTCTCGTCCCATCCTGCCTCCGGTGAACCTACACCATGCCTGCTTTGAGAAGGTCGTGGAGATGAATAATCCCTTCCGGTTTTTTCAGCCCGCTCGCGGCAACAATAAAAAGCGACGTAATGGAGTACTGCTCCATCATCTGCAGTGCCTGCGCTGCAAGTGCTTCTTTCTCAATAGTCCTGGGGTTGCGCGTCATAACGTCTCGAACTGTCAGCGAGAGCAGGTTTTTTTCCCGCTCCAGCCCCCGTCGCAGATCGCCGTCGGTAATAATGCCCGCCAGTTCCCCCTGCTCAGTAACAACCCCGGTGACACCAAGCCTCTTGGAGGTCATCTCGATGAGCGCCACCTTCATCGGGTCATGCTCGGAAACCAGCGGCAGCGCCTCCCGTACATGCATCACGTCTTCTACCCGCAGCAGCAGCTTGCGGCCCAGCGCACCCCCCGGGTGCAGGGCGGCAAAATCTTCCTCCTTAAACCCCCGGCTCTCAAGAAGCGCCAGCGCCAGCGCATCCCCCATCGCCATAGCTGCGGCAGTGCTGGTCGTGGGGATCAGCCCCAGCGGACATGCCTCTTCCTGCACACCAAGGTCAAGCACGGCATCGCCGCTTTTTGACAATAGCGATTCGGGGTTGCCCGTTACCACGATCAGTTTAATGCCCAGGCGCTTAATGACCGGCAGTATTTTCAGCAGCTCGTCAGTCTCCCCGCTGTTGGAAACAGCGATCACCACATCATTTTTTGACACCATGCCAATGTCGCCATGAATGCCTTCTGCCGGATGGAGGAACAGTGCTGGCGTTCCGGAGCAGGATAGGGTTGAAGCAATCTTCTGGGAGATGATGCCTGATTTTCCGATGCCGGTGACAATAACTTTCCCGGTGCACGACTGCAGCAGGGTGACCGCCCTGATGAAATCCTCATTTACCCGGTCAATGAGGGACAGGATGGCATTGGCTTCTTTGCGAAAAACATCTTTGGCCTGATCAAGAACGGTCAAGAACCCTCCATCACCTGTTATCTATACTTCACGGCCCCAGGGAAAATATGCGCTCCTCACCAGGATCGCGAGAGCCGGTCAATGCCTGTTATCTCTTTGAGCAGCCGGGGAAGCCCTGCAAGCTTTAATGCGTTTGGCCCGTCACAGAGCGCTTTTTCAGGCTGCCCATGTACTTCCAGAAATAGTGCGTCTATCCCCGTGGCCACTGCTGCCCGCGCCAGAGGTGCCACAAACTCCCGCTCCCCGCCCGAGGCGCTGCCGGCTCCTCCGGGAAGCTGGACGCTGTGCGTCGCATCAAATATTACCGGAAAGCCCATTTCCCGCAGAATAACAAGGGAGCGCATGTCAACAACCAGGTTGTGATAACCGAAGGTCGTACCCCGTTCAGTAATCAGCAGCCTGGTATTTCCGGTGCTGGTCACTTTTTCTATCACCCGGACAACATCGGCAGGTGCGAGAAACTGACCTTTTTTTACATTGACCGGCTTGCCGGAGCGCGCCACCTCCACAATGAAATCTGTCTGCCGGCACAAAAAAGCGGGTATCTGCAGAACATCCAGGACCTCTGCAGCAGGGCCAATTTCCTCAAACCGGTGCACATCGGAGAGCACCGGCAGGTCAAGGCTCCGCCTGATCTCAGCTAAAATTTCCAGACCCCGCTTGAGTCCCGGCCCCCTGAATGAATGGAGCGACGTTCTGTTTGCCTTGTCATAGGATGCTTTAAATATGAGCGGGATTGAAGCAGCAGCGGCAATTTTTTTCAGTGCTTTTGCCACGGTGTACGTCTGCTTCCATCCTTCGATAACACAGGGGCCGGCTATAAGGACGACAGGGTTCCCCCCCCCGATGCAGATATTCCCAATTGGTACCTGACGTGGTCTTTTTGCCTTCATCATAAGACTATACAAAAATCCATCTGCTTTATCAAGACTAAAAAATCCTCCGTGTAGAGAGCTTATAATCTGTCCGGTCTTGTAGCACATAAACTGTCCGGTTTAAAATCACCTTTGGAGGTGACATATGAGACGGACAGAAATGCTACAGGAGATACGGAAGATGAGATTTAAAGAGGCCTATGCAGGATGGCAGGAAGGGCGACTAAGTCAGGAGGAGGCGGCACGGATATTAGGAATATGCGATCGAAGTTTCAGACGGTATAGAGATCGCTATGAAGAACAGGGAATGGAGGGACTGTTAGACAAACGGCTCAACCAGGTATCCCATCGCCGGGCAGCAGTGGATGAAGTGATGGCGCTGACAGAGAAGTACCGGGGAGGGTATGAGGGGTGGAATGCGCAGCATTTTCACAGCTGGTATCGGCGCGCGGGGGGCACCCGCAGTTACACGTGGGTAAAGAGTCGGCTCCAGGAGGCACAGCTGATTGTTCGGGCAAAGCGCAAGGGGGCGCATCGTAAACGTCGGGAGCGCTCAGCGATGGCCGGGATGATGCTGCATCAGGACGGGAGCAGGCATGAATGGGTGGAAGGGCAGCAGTGGGACTTGATTGTAACTATGGATGATGCCACCAGTGAGCATTACAGCATGTTTTTTGTAGAGGAGGAATCAACCGCAAGCAGTTTTGCCGGGGTAGAGGAAACGATAGTAAAAAAGGGATTATTTTGTTCTTTATATACAGACCGGGGGAGTCACTACTGGCATACCCCTGAGGCAGGAGGCCGGGTAGACAAGGTCAATCTGACACAGTTTGGGCGAGCCATGAAACAGCTGGGGGTCAGTATGATACCGGCATATTCTCCTGAGGCACGGGGCAGATCAGAGCGAATGTTTCGCACGCATCAGGATCGGCTTGTCAAAGAGTTGGCCCGAGAAGGGATAACCACGATGGAAACGGCTAATCAGTACCTGCGGAAACGCTATCGTTCAGGATTTAACGCAGAGTTTTCCTGTGAACCACGGGAACAGGCAACGGCTTTTGTGCCCTACATAGGCACAGAGTTGCGGGATATTCTCTGTGAGCAGTATGAACGGACGGTCGGCAACGACAACTGTGTGCACTTTGACAACCATATTCTCCAGATACCCGCTGACCGGTATCGGTTTAACTACGTGAAGACAAAAGTGCTTTGACTTTTAACCGGCCACTACTGTTTTAACAGACTAAAAAATCCTCCGGACATCCCCAAAATTAAGGCATAGAAAACCAACAAGAGGCATGACCGCAATGAAAAAGTGAAAAGGAGAATTGGTAAAAAGATGAAGAGGTTTTACCTTTTAACCTCTTAACCTCTTTGCCTCTTTGCCTTTTGGCCTTTACTGGGCACTAACCCCGAGTCACTGGCCACGAGCCACTAATCCCGAGTTCCTACCCCCTGCTGCTGTTAAAAATTTCTTTTCTTTTGTTTCCCCGATGTTATTGTTATTGACGGTAATAATTGTTATACTGAGCACCTGAATCCATAGCAAGGAGGAAAATAACAATGAAGAAGCGACACACGGCAGAAAGTAGTGTCTTGCAGGATCTATAGTTTACTGATTACCTGTATGTGCGGGTTTACCGGTGAGGCGCTGGCGAAAACGACGGCTTGGACCATGCCGTCGTGGGACAGCTCGCGTATTCACATTACAACCGGCTTAAAGGAACAGGAATGCACCAGGAGGGAGCTGCTTCCCCCCTGCGTGATACAGTCTCTGGCAGATAAAAATCTGGCCATAGACTATAAAACAACGGTCCTGCTCTCACACCGGGATGGCGACATCCTGTTTGCCCGGTGTAAAGATATGGTCACGGGAAGCAGCTCAAAATTTTTAGCGCTGGTAAAGGATCAGACGCAGCGGGGGCTCGTCCTGCTGTATGACCGGCTTCCGCAGCGGGCAGGAGTCGGGGTGCCGGCGGCGGCCATCAGCTTTGATGCCTATGAAAACACGGCGGTAGATACTGCTGCACTGCCCGATGAGTGTATAGTGCAGATTACTGATATGATAGAGTCATTTATTTTTGTCCTGTATGACTGTGCCCTGGTCTTTGATGCGCGCAACTGCGTGGGCAGCGTTGCTAATTTCGCATCCAGCGTGTTTCTCACCTACTATTTCTGCCAGCCGGAGACGCCGGCAACCGTCAAATAAACGGCGCGCCTGCAGCGGGGCGGTCATAGAGGATACCTGTGCCTGATGGTGGAAGGAGATGAAGAATCCGTTTTAAGGCAGGGGAGCGGAGGGCCGCGAAAAAAAGCTCAGCACCCGGGAGACCGGGTGCATCCGTATTGCTTCTTTATAATTGATGTTTAAGGCCGGCTGACTTTAGCGGTTCATTAAAAACCAAATTCCTGCCGCAAGCTGTCAGTCACCTCCTGCAGCAGTTCCAGGACCCGGAGTGCTGCTGCTTTTGATAATGACCCGGCACCGCAGCTCGGGGTCACCAGGGACTGACGGGCTATCTTTTCCGGGGTAAGGCCGGCTGCGGTAAGCTTCTCTACATGCTGCTTCCACAGCTCTATAAGGGATGCAGCAGACACGCTATGAATAATCTCTTCCGCGTGCGTGGGGACAATTCCCCATGCTAGTGTTCCCCCCTGTTCATAAAATTAACCAGGTCATCCTTATAGAGAAATAAGCGGTCAAAAAACCCGTACGCGTCAAAGTTTAAAACATCAATATCGCTTTTCAGCAGCAGCGACCAGTCGGTGTTTTCGCAGCAGTGCACACCTGCCCACGCCTGCTCCGCGTGGATGATGCCCGCAATTTCATTCAGGTCTTTTTTAATATCCTCTTCCTGCACTCCCAGGTAGGCTGAAGAGCCGAACCCCACCAGCGACGGCTCGTCCATGAACATCAGCACCGAGACATTGCAGCGCTGCAATTTTTTAATCTGCCATTTTGCCTTAAGGCTCAGGAGTTTTACGATGACATCCCGCAGCTGGGGATTATAATAGGCATACTTTCCCTCGCGGTCTTTAAGGCCGGTGGCCAGAGTAAAGGGCCCGGTAATCTGCCCCTTCACCGTGTCAAGTGCTGCCGGTTTGCGGGTGCTGAGCCGCTCGATAAAAGAAAAAAAACCGCGCGCGCGATTCCGGGAAATGGCAAAGCGCTCCAGGCTTTCATGCGCATGCCCTTCAACAGCCCCCAGGTACTGCTCGTAAAAGTGCAGCAGCGCCTCTTCAAAACCGGGATCGTCAGTATCAATGTAGATGCGGCCACCCGCGTCTTTTATCCCCGGCAGCCCCTCATTGTACTGCTCAAGCATGCCCTCCCCGGGATGTTTGGGAAGCTGTACCCAGGATGGAAGAAGCGGTGTGTAGTTGAACACGAGATCGGTCGCTTCCTGTGCATCGGTCAGAGGAAGGCTGCCGATGGTGGTTGCGCGCAGGTTGCCGGTAAACGAAGACATAGAAGGTTCCTCAAAATGGGGACGCGGATTTACACTGATTGCTGCAGAGGTATGAGCCGCGAAACGCTCCGGACCATCTGCGTTAATCAGCGTCCCGGAATATTACTCTACGGTGACGCTTTTTGCAAGGTTTCTCGGCTGATCTACATCAGTTCCCTTGATCACTGCCACATGGTAGGCAAACAGCTGTAGCGGAATGACCATCAGGATGGGGGTGAGAAGCGGGTTTGTTTCCGGAACAAACATGCTGTGGTTGACCTTTTTGCCGATTTCGGCATCTCCTTCGGTGGCCAGGGCAATGGTTCTGCCCTGGCGGGCTTTTACTTCCTCAATATTGCTCATGATCTTCTCGTAGGTGGCACCTTTCGGCGCTACCACCACTACCGGCATTTCCTCATCAATTAAGGCAATGGGGCCGTGTTTCATTTCGCCGGCAGGGTAGCCTTCGGCGTGGATATAGGAGATCTCTTTCAGTTTCAGAGCTCCCTCAAGAGCAATCGGATAGTTGATCCCGCGGCCGAGATATAGAAAATTGTGCGTGTCAGCATAGACCTGCGCGATCTTTTCTATTTCACTATCAAGGGTTAACACTTTTTCCATCAGACGCGGCAGGCGCACCAGGTCCTGAATTAACTGGCAGGCCCGCTCATCAGGGAGTGTTCCCCGCAGCTTGCCTAAAAAAAGCGCTACCAGAAAAAGAGCGGTCACCTGGCTGGTAAAGGCCTTGGTTGAGGCAACGCCGATTTCCGGCCCCGCGTGTGTGTACAGCACGCTGTCACAGTCGCGCGCCAGACTGCTCTCCACCGCGTTACAGATTGCCAGTGTCTTGGCGCCCTTGCCCTTCCCCTCACGCATGGCGGCGAGCGTATCTGCGGTTTCACCGGACTGGGAAATGAGAATGATAAGGGAGCGCTCGTCTACGAGCGGGTCACGATAGCGAAATTCCGATCCCAGATCCACCTCAACCGGAATACGGCTGATTTCCTCAAGCATGAATTTGCCAACCAGGCCTGCATAATATGACGTGCCGCAGGCAACACAATAGATGCGCTCAATATTTTTCAGCGCTGCAGCATGCGCTTCAAACCCGTTCAGATAGATATCGCAGGTGTCCTCAGAAATGCGGCCGCGCAGGGTGTCGATGATAGCCCGGGGCTGTTCAAAAATTTCTTTCTGCATGAAGTGCTTATAGCCGCCCTTTTCCGCCATGATCGGGTCCCAGGTAATCACCCGGGGCGAGCCCGCTGCACCACCGCGCCGGAGAGTGCGGTTATCTGCACGGCTCTATTTTTCACGACAGCCATATCGCCGTCCTCAAGAAAAATCATCTTCCGCGTGTAGGGCAGGATGGCCGGGACATCAGAGGCGATAAAATTTTCTCCATCCCCCAGCCCGAGCACCAGAGGGCTTTCATTGCGTGCAGCAATGAGCTGTGAGGGATCATCCTCGTTCACGACGGCGATTGCATATGATCCCCGCACCAGTGCCAGCCCCTTGCGCACCGACTCTTCAAATGAGCATCCCTGGGCAAAAAACCGGGCAAACAGGTGTGACAGCACCTCGCTGTCGGTCTCGGACTGAAACTCATGCCCTTCGCCCCGGAGCATCTTTTTCAGCTCCAGGTAATTTTCTATGATGCCGTTATGCACCACCGCTATGCCCTTATAAAAGTGCGGATGGGCATTTTCTTCGGATGGCCGGCCATGGGTTGCCCAGCGCGTGTGCCCGATACCCGCGTCCCCGTCAAAGCTGGTATTGCAGAGAAGGCTTTCCAGGTTGCAGAGCTTGCCCTGGCAGCGGCGCACCTCTATTTTACCGTCATTGAAAATTGCCACCCCGGCTGAGTCATAACCCCGGTACTCAAGCCGTTTGAGCCCTTCCAGGAGGACTGAGCAGGTATTTCTTTTGCCAATGTAGCCGACTATTCCACACATGTATAAGATCCTCGTCCATGCTTCAGCAATCAGGGTAAACCTGCCCCTGAATGCTGATTGCAGTTAATGAGTTCAGCTCTGCCCTTTATCGGGGGCATTGCCTTCCCGTTTTTTCCGACTGACCGGATACCGGTGTTCATAATTGGTCTGGCGCGTCCGCCCTGCGGCAAGTGAACCAGCCGGTACATCTTTGGTAATAGTAGAACCAGCAGCGATAACAGCTCCCGCGCCGATTGTTACCGGCGCCACCAGCGAGGTATTGCTGCCCACAAAAACATGGTCTTTAATAACCGTCGGGTGTTTTATTTTCCCGTCATAATTGCAGGTAATGGTGCCGGCCCCGATGTTTACCCCTTCGCCGATGGTGGCATCGCCGATATAGCTCAGATGGTTTGCCTTGGAGCCCCTGCCGATACGGGATTTTTTAATTTCCACAAAATTTCCAATCCGGCCCCCCTCTTCGACCACGGTCTGGGGCCGCAGATGGGCAAACGGGCCTATCGTCACGCGGTCATCAATACGGCTCGCGTCTATCACACATGCCGGCTTGATATGAACCCCGTTGCCGATGATGGACTGTATGATCGTGCAGTTTGCATCAACCGTACAGTTGCTGCCGATGGCCGATTTCCCTCTGATGCTTGCGTTCGGATAGATCACGGTGTCCGGTCCGATGGTAACCCCGTAATCTATATACGTCGAGGCAGGGTCAATAATCGTTACCCCGTCCTGCAGGTGCTGCTTCAGAATACGCTCCCGCATGACCCGTTCCGCTTCAGCCAGGTCAATGCGGTCGTTTATCCCCTTAACTTCCTGAAAGTCCTCGGTCAGCACTGCCAGGGCATGCTTACCCTCTTTGACTGCCAGGTGAATAATATCAGGAAGATAATATTCACCCTGGTCATTATTTTTTTCAATGTTTTTCAGTGCTGCATAGAGAAACGAGGCTTGGCAGCAGTAAATGCCGGTGTTTATTTCCCGAATCCTGCGCTGTTCCCCGGTTGCATCCCGGTGTTCAACAATGCTCTGTATCCTACCCGCGGCATCCCGCACCACTCTCCCGTACCCGGCAGGATCCTGAAGGTTTACCGTTAACACGCTCACGGTTGCATCACGCTGCCGGTGTTCGTTCAAAAACCGCGTAATGGTTTCCACCCTGATGAGCGGCACATCACCACACATAATGAGCACGGTCCCGGCAAAACCCCGCAGCGCCTCCTCGGTGACAGCAACGGCGTGTCCTGAGCCAAGCTGCTGCTCCTGGCGGACAAAGAACAGGTTCTCATTGCTGAACACCTGTTCTACCTGGCCGGCCTGATGCCCTACCACGACCACCAGCTTCTGCGGCGAGAATGCCTGCGCGGTCTGCAGAGGATAGAAGAGCATGGGCCGCCCGGCTACCGGATGCAGGACCTTCGCGGTATCTGATTTCATCCTGGTTCCCTTGCCTGCAGCAAGCAGTATAATTGCTAAGGTATCCATGAATCTGCTCATCTGGTTATTGATTGACAATCACTATGGTTCATGGCAGTATATCCTGCAACAATCAAAGCGCGGCGCATGTTGAAACCGCGATAAACTCAAAGAAAATTTCCCTTGATACCCTAATTATCGAAATGAAGAGACACGTGCTAAAGCGATTTTTCTGTATAGTGCTGGTAACCTGCATCTGGGCCTGTGCTGCTGCTCCAGACAAAAAACCGTTAAAAACGGATGAGGAATACTACAACCGCGCCATTACTCAGTTTAATGCCAGAAATTATTTTGATGCAATACCTGCTTTTGAAGAGTTAAAGGAAAAATTTCCGTTGAGCCCCTATGCAATACTAGCGGAACTCCGCATTGGGGATGCCCACTATTATAAAGAGGAGTATATCGAAGCCATTCATTCTTTTGAAAATTTCCGGCGCCTCCATCCCAACAATAAAAGCGTACCCTACAGCATCTATATGATCGGCCTGTGCTACTACAGCCAGATTTTAACCCTTGACCGGGACCCTACCTATGCCAGGGCAGCGGCAGACCAATTCCAGCAGCTCCTTGAGCTCTATCCTGCCAGCCCCTATACCGGCAAAGCCCTGTTTAAACTGAGTGAAGCAAAACGGATCATAGCAGAGCACGAATTTTTTATCGGGCAGTTTTATGTGCAGTATAAAAACTATCCCGGCGCTATCAACCGCTTCAACACCATCCTCAAAGACTATCCCACGTCTATTCCCCGGGACCGGGTTATCTTTTCTATCGCCCAGGCAAACTTCCTGTCCGAAAACAAGCAGCGGGGCGTAAAATTTCTACAGTACCTTATCAGGAAATATCCCGAAAGCCCCTATGCTGCACAGGCCAAAGTGCTTCTGGCCGCCCCCTCACCAAAAGAAGAAATCAAAAAGAACATGCAGGAAGAAGCGAATAAACAACCCCAGAAAACAGCAAAAAAGAAATTCCTCTTTTTCTAGCAAAGAGCTGCGAAAGCTTCTTTTCCCCCATTCCGCGGTCTGCCATTGCTTTATTCCTCTGCGATATGTTGTCTGTCTTCTGTCTCCCCTCTTGCTGCTCAGCACTCGTTACTCAGCTCGCCGCGCTGTCGCTATGGCGCAGCGGGCACACAGCCCTTTGCTTTATGCCTTTGTGCCTATTGCCTGCTTGCCCGCCGTAGCCTTGCGCGAAGGCGGGCTGCCTCTGTGCCTTTTTTTATCCTTTACTTTTCTGCCCCATCTCCTCAATAACAGACCGGGCTTTCTCCAGGGCTTCTGATAGCTTGGCGGTATTTTTACCCCCGGCCTGAGCCATCTCGTCTTTGCCCCCGCCTCTGCCTTCTATGATCGGTGCAACAGCTTCAATAATTTTTTTCGCTGAAAAGCGCTTTGCGTTATCTTTAGTAACCATCGAGATGATTTGAGCGCTGCCCTCAACAGCTGACCCTAAAACAATAACACCCGATTTCAGCTGCTCCTTTATGGTATCCCCATATTCCCGAAGCGCTTTCATGTCCTGCCCGGGAACTTCTGTCACCAGGACCCTGACCCCGCACACATCACGCGCGGTATCCAGGACACTGCCTGTCTCCCGGGCAATGAGTTGGCTTTTGAGCGCATTGAGTTCTTTTTCCCGGTCCCTCTGTTCCAGGAGCATGCGCTCGACCTTTGTGAGAATGCTCTCCCGCTCGGTTTTTAACAGCTGGGTCAAATCCCGGAGCAGGTCATCCTGCCGCTTAATATAATTATAGGCTTCTCTTCCGGTGAGCGCTTCGATACGCCTGACGCCGGCAGCAATTCCTGCCTCACTCACTATTTTAAAGAGTCCTATCTCTCCGGTGCTCGCGGTATGCGTGCCCCCGCACAGCTCCCTGCTGTAGTCGGCAATGCGTATAACCCGGACCTCTGCGCCATATTTTTCCCCAAAGAGAGCGGTCGCGCCGCTGGACATTGCCTCGGACAGAGGCATCACCGTAACTGCCAGCGGGCTGTTGGCCCGAATCCGCTCGTTGACCAGATTTTCCACGTTCTCGAGCTCTTCTCTGGTAAGCGGGGCAAAATGGGTAAAGTCAAACCGCAAGCGCTCGGCTGCCACCAGGGAACCTGCCTGTTTCACATGATTGCCCAGCACCTCGCGAAGTGCTGCATGAAGAATGTGCGTTGCCGTGTGGTTGCCGGCTGTTGCCTGCCGCTGGTCCGTATTAACCTGAAGCGTTACCTCGTCTCCCCGGCTGATACTGCCCGTAACCACGGTGCCGCGGTGGACAATGATATCAGGCAGGGGCCTGATGGTTTCTGAAATTGTAATGGTAACGTGGTCGTTACCGATTGTTCCACTATCACCGGCCTGGCCGCCGGCTTCACCATAAAAACAGGTCTCAGCAGTCACCAGTTCAATCTCCTCTCCCGGTGAAGCGCTCAGTATTGGTACGCCCTGTTTTATAAGCGCCCGGACTGAAGATGTAATCCGCGGCGCTTCATAGCCCTTAAAGGTAACCGCAATACCGTCCTGCAGCAGTTTTTTATAGAGTGTTCCAATCTGCTCCTCGCCAGAGCCCTTCCATGCATCGCGCGCCCGCTTGCGCTGCTCAAGCATGGCCTGGTGAAACCCCTCCTCATCCACCCGCATCCGGTATTCAGCGGCAATGTCCTGAGTAAGATCAATGGGGAAGCCGTAGGTATCATACAGCCGGAAGGCAATTGTTCCGGGTACCGTATGCTCATTTTTCGCCTGTAACGCTTCAACCTCCTCCTGAAGTATCCTGAGCCCTGACTCAAGCGTTGTGGAAAAATTTTCCTCCTCGGTAAGCACCACGCGGGCGATATAGTCAAGGGAGCGCGTGATATCCGGATACACGCCGCTCATCTCCGCTGCCACCATCCGCACCACATCACACAGGAACGGCTTTGACAGTCCCAGTTTTTTCCCGTGGCGCGCAGCCCTGCGCATGATCCTGCGCAGCACATAGCCGCGCCCTTCATTGGAGGGCAGCACCCCGTCGCCGATAAGAAAGGCCGTTGCCCGGCTATGATCGGCGATAATCCGTATCGAAATATCTGCTTCCGGGTCAGCGCCGTACTTTTTACCGGCAATCCGTGCAACATGGCCGGTGAGGGGAAGAAACAGGTCGGTATCGTAGTTACTGGTGACGCCCTGTACCACGGCGGTGATTCTCTCAAGCCCCATGCCGGTATCAATGCTGGGCCGGGGCAGGGGTGTTTTGTTGCCGCGCTCATCCCGGTTGAACTGCATAAAGACCAGGTTCCACAGCTCCAGATACCGGTCGCAGTCACACCCGATCCTGCACTCAGGCCTGCCGCAGCTGAATTCCTCGCCCTGATCAATAATAATTTCCGAGCAGGGCCCGCAGGGGCCGGTCTCTCCCATGGCCCAGAAGTTATCCTTCTCCCCCATCCGTGCGATGCGGTCCGGATCTATGCCAACCCGCTCCCGCCAGATGGCCGCAGCCTCTTCATCATCCTCATACACGGTCACCCAGAGCTTCTCCCGGGGAAGCTGGAGATGCCCGGTAAGAAACTCCCAGGCCATCGTGATTGCCTCTTCCTTGAAATAGTCGCCAAAGGAAAAGTTGCCCAGCATTTCAAAGAACGTATGGTGACGTGCGGTGCGGCCGACATTCTCCAGGTCATTATGTTTACCCCCGGCCCGCACGCATTTCTGAGAAGAAGCCGCGCGCCGGTAGTCGCGCTTCTCTTCGCCGAGGAACACCCCTTTAAACTGCACCATGCCGGCATTGGTAAAAAGAAGCGTGGGGTCATTGTGCGGTATCAGCGAAGCACTCTCAACAACGGTGTGGCTTCTGTTTTGAAAATAGCTCAAAAATTCTTTGCGTATATCACCTGAGGTCTTCATGGCGGCCTGCATCAACCACAGTTGTCGCGGAGCAGCTATGCTCGCGCGCTCTGTGGTTACTCTCTGGTTAGTCTTCGATAACAATATTAAGGCTGCGGTAAACAACACCTGCAGAAAAGCCCCGTGACTTTAAGAAGCGTGCTTTTTTTGCAAGCGAGGGCTGCTCCGTGGCCCGGGCAAAATGTTTTTCCAGGACCTTCCGGGCGACCATGCTCTCATCATAGTCCTGCCATACGGTCTTTTGCACCCCATCGATAATCTCTTTTGCAATGCCCTTGCGGTAAAGATAGGCGCTTATTTTATCCCGTCCCCAGGACCGGTTCCTGACCAGCGAGCGTGCCCACTGCAGCGCCACATCTTCATCATTGAGATAACCCTGCCGGGCAAGGGTTTCGAGTGCATGAACCGTCACTGCTGGCGCAAAACCTTTTTGCAGAAGTCGCGCCTTCAGTTCTTCATGACTGTACGGGCGGCGAGCAAGAAAACGGTAGGCGCTGGCAAGAACTTTCTGAAAATCCGTCTCACTTTCCATCCTTTTGCTTGCTCTTCGGTGGCTGTTCTTCCGGCTTCTTTAATTCTTCCGGCTTCCTTACAATGCCGGCCTTGTCGAGAATTTTTTCCTCAAGTTCCCGGGTAATTGCAGAGTGCTCCTTGAGAAACGCTTTGGTATTCTCCCGGCCCTGGCCGATGCGGTCACCCTTATACGAGTACCAGGCGCCGCTCTTCTCCACAATGTTTTCCTCGACACCCAGATCAAGGATATCGCCTTCGCGGGAAATACCTTCTCCAAACATAATATCAAACTCAACTTCTCTGAAGGGAGGAGCGACCTTGTTTTTCACCACTTTTACCCTGGTGCGGTGCCCGGTGACGTTCTCGCCATCCTTGATCATGCCGATTTTTCTGATATCCAGGCGAATGGTTGAATAGAATTTGAGCGCGTTCCCGCCGGTGGTTGTTTCCGGATTGCCGAACATGACCCCTATCTTCATGCGGATCTGGTTAATGAAAATGACCGCTGTCATTGATTTGCTGATGGCTGCCGCCAGTTTGCGCAACGCCTGCGACATCAGGCGCGCCTGAAGGCCCATGTGGGCATCCCCCATCTCCCCCTCGATTTCCGCCCGCGGCACCAGAGCGGCCACCGAGTCAACCACCAGGACATCCACAGCACCGCTGCGCACCAGCACTTCGCTGATCTCCAGCGCCTGCTCGCCATTGTCGGGCTGGGAGATAAGCAGCTCGTCGGTTTTAACCCCGAGCTTGCGCGCATAGGTGACGTCAAGCGCGTGCTCCGCGTCTATAAAAGCGGCATTCCCACCCTGTTTCTGAGACTCTGCGATGATATGCAGGGCAAGGGTCGTCTTCCCTGAAGACTCGGGGCCAAAGATCTCAGCCACCCGTCCACGGGGGATTCCCCCGAGGCCCAGCGCTATATCAAGGCTTATGGAGCCGGTGGGGATTACCGGCAAATCCGGTACCAGAGCCCCTTCCTCGCCGAGACGCATAATTGACCCTTTGCCAAACTGCTTCTCAATCTGGCTGACCGCCATGTCAATCGCTTTTTCCTTGTTCTGATCTTTTGTCATGCAGAGCCCCTCCGGTATTTATAGTCGTAAGGTAAAAAAGCTGTCAGCGTTCAGCTAACAGCGCTCCATATAATTTTAAGCTATTAGCTGACGGCTGATAGCTGTTTACAGCTTGATAGTTTTCAAAGCAGAATAGACCGGGCCGGTTGGATGCAGATCACTCCTGAAGAAAAAAATGGTATCCGCCGCGAAATTTCCCAGGTCTTTGCTTTGATATGTTTCTATAAGCTGCTCAAGCTCCCTTTTCCCTTTGCCTTCCTTAACCCTGCCGAGCGTCAGGTGAGGGGAAAATGAGCGCTTCTCTTTAGCAAAACCGACGTGTGCCAGTGCGTCTTCCAGTTGTTCCTGGAACTGTAACAGGTTGCCTTGATCGCCCGGCATCCCGACCCAGATGACTTTCGGATTTCGCGAATTGGGAAAAGCGCCAAGCCCGGCGATCTGCGTCCTGAAGGGAGTTGCTGCCGCAGCCAGATTCACTAATATCCTGCTGACAGGTTCCACCAGCCCTTCTTCCGTCGGCCCCAGAAATTTCAACGTCAGGTGAATGTGCTCCGGCTTTACCCACCGCACGCAGGCAGTGCGGCTGCGCAGTTCTGCCTGCAGGTCAGCCAGGGCTTTTTTCAGCTCCTGCGGCAGTTCCAATGCAATAAACGTGCGGATTTTTGCCATGTATTTAACGTGTTGTTACAATGCAACACCTATCATAGATGATTTTGCTTGTCAACGTGAAGCTCCTCGCGGGTAGTCATGCCACACGAACGAGCGGGAACCGCTATATATGAGACCAGATGCCGTTTGTCAGGACCCTGTTCAAGCGCCTTTCCAGCAGGATGAAAGAGATAGAGGCAGCGCAGACGTCAAGCGCGAAGTAACCTTCTCACGCGCGGTGCATACAGAAAAAACAGAACGGCAGGGCCGATAAAGGTCCTGCCGTTTTTTATGAGAGTCAGATTTTGCTGCGTCGGTCAATTGTATTAGCGGCTGTTTCCTCTAATGCGTACGCGCAAGTTTCCACAGCCAGAGGCTCAGGCCGCCCAGGATCACGAAGGCCAGAGCGCTTGGCCATAACGGCAATAGATAGCCGGCCACCAGCACTTCGGGGCGTATGATAAGCCGCGCTAATTGCACTACTGACATAAACCCGAACACAATGCTTGCCACACGCAATCCGAGGCTTTGTGATTTCATGGCCTTGTCACCTCCTAAATTCCGACCTAAATGAGATAAAGCGGTCATTTATTAAAGATAGGCGTCGCTATTTTTATTTTTGTCCCTATTTTCTACGAATATGAAGCAGGCTCTCTATTGCGTGGCCATCACGTGATACCAACCAGTGGTACTGTTCATGGGGTGATAAGTATAGCAACATATAAACAATGCCACGGGTAATCAATTATAAAAAGTGCGCTGCCTGTCAGTGATCATAAACTTATTATCTTTCCCTTATTTTCCTGGTTTGACCAAAACCCCAATGCTACTTTATGGAATGCTGCTTGACGTAGTCGAAGTCTTGTAGTAGATTGTAATACAGGAGGTGTGCCATGAGAACAGTGCTTTCCATCAGTCTGCCCGGAAAAATATCGTCAGAGCTTGATGCCTTTGCAAAATCAACAGGCAGGAATAAAAGCGACATTGTCAAGGAGTCAATAAGCCTGTACCTTTGGGAAACAAAATATAAAGCTGTGCGCAAGACCCTCGGCGCAAAGGCAAAAAAAGCAGGCTTTGTCACCGACGAAGATATATTCAAGGCTGTTTCGTGAAAGTAGTTTTTGATACCAATGTGCTGATTTCGGCATTTCTTACCGAAGGTGTCTGCTCAAAACTGCTTGTACGGGCGCGAAAAAAACAGTTTCATCTCACAACCTGCCCGTTTATCCTCAATGAGTTCCAGGCAATACTGCGCGGCAAGCTATCGGCAACAAAAGGAGAAATACAGTCGGCTGTACAGCTGATTAACGAGGCCGCGCAGTCCGTGGTGCATCCCGAACATACTGCAGTCGGCACGTGCAGGGATGCCGTGACGATAATGTCCTTGATTGTCTTCATTGCTTTCGGGGCGGATTACCTCGTTACCGGAGATGCTGACTTGCTTGCGCTTAAAACGTTCAGAGACAAGGCTATTATACGGCCCCGCGATTTTGAAATGCTGTTCTCCGATTAACCCGCCCGAAAGTCTGCTTTTCATTTATCAGTTTGTATGCTTTGTCAACAACATCCCTTACCCCTCATTGGCAATGTCAAGTAACAACGTCCCTAAAATACCTATTAATCCTGTAATCGTTTTTGCTTATTGAGACTCATGGCAGGCATATTCTTTGTATTTGGCCTTATCTTTTTGCGTCAGGCAGGAAATCCACTCTTCGTTTCAAGTGATTTTGCCAGTTCCTTTTCTTCATTATCCAGATAGTTTTCTTATTCATTTCTATCTACCAGATACTTTTTGGTTGCCTTGATGTTGGGAATTATTGTCTTCAGGAATATTTTTTCATCATCCTCAACGACCCAACACAGGGTGAGACCGTTTCGATACTTTTCACAAAATCTTTTAGTCTGCGGTATGCTGTACGGCCGCGCTATTCCGTGCCGTCAACTGTTTTTTACGGCGCATGGCCCCCATGCGCGGATGAGCGCGATCAGGTCCTGAACATCAACCGACCCGCTGCCGTTCACATCCGCGGGTCCATGGTTGCGCGCCAGTTGCCGATGACAAACATGAAATCCCTCTCACATCAACGCTGCCGCTTCATTGACGTCTGCGCTATCGTGCCAGTGCTGCCGGAGATCGAGCAGCGTGAACCGCGTCATGGTGCAACCTGAACTCACCCTCCGCTGACAAGCGAAAATTTTTTCATCTCCTCCTGTGCCGGCAGCAATGCCCCAGTCGGGCGTCACCGGCTGATACCCTTCGATGCGAATCCAGTACTTCACACCTGCCGTCACATCAAGGGGGGCCGGCGGCGCACAAGCGGTAATCGTACATGGCGTATTGCTGACCGTTCCGGCAGGGGTCTCACTGCGCGGCACCGCCGGTGAAGTACCGCGCAAAAACGGATCGTCTCGTCTGTCCCCTTCCGGCCTGCCGACATGGCGGCTCAGCTGCCGCCAGCGGTCGATCATAAAAGAAGACGCTGAAGTCGACCGCTGCCGCGTCAGGACGCCCTGTGTCATAGCCGCCGCGCCAGCGGACTCACTGATCGCAGCGTCATGCCGGTGCGTAAAACTGTCTACACGTATATGTCCGCAGTCACTGGGGCTGGGATAGCCCGCGAGGATCGAGCACATCACCGCTGCGGCCGGGGGCTGCGAGTAGAGCACCATCCGCCTGGCGGGCACCGTGCGAGGATTGACAGCGCGATAACAGAAGAGCTTTCATACGTTTCTCCTTTGCGGATCGCCTGCAACGCGCGGGTTCGGGGCCGGGCGATTCAACTGATAACAATTTCCGCGCGTACACATGCCGTGCCGGCGCGTCGCATCAGCGAGCACCTGTTTCTTCACTACCGCAAGTATAGAACGGATTGCCGTTCGTCAACTTACGCCGGCCGCGCAGGAATAGCCTGCGGGGTTTAAAGTTTCTTCAGAAAAAAGAGCCCTGCACCGGACAACCGGTACAGGGCTCTGATTAGCTGATAGCTGACGGCTGTCAGCGTTTTGTCATTTTACCCTCAGCTTTAAAACGGTATCGTTCTATATCTAATGCTCCATGAAAAACGCCTAATATATCAATAGTGCCATCAGGTTTTATGCAATATGCAATTCGGTAATGTCCGTACAAAAGGATTCGAATGTTCTGATCTGGATAACGATCATACCGGTAGCCCAACTCGGGGAATTTGCGAAGTAACTGCACTTTCTTATAAATACTGGTAATCAGGCGAATAGCTGCCCTGGGGTTATCCTGCGCAATATAATCATGGATATCTTTGAGCCATTGTTCAGCTTCTGCGGTCCAATTTATCTCTGCCATGCTTTAATTCTTCTGGCCATTTCATCATTACTGATAGTGCGATTATGCCGTGAATCAAGAAGACCGCGTTCAACCATTCGGGCGAATGCTAATTCGCGAAGAATTTCATCATAAGAACTGTCATCCGGCTGTTCTTGAATAATTTTGGCTATTTCATCTTTTGCGGAAAGCATTTTAACCTCTCCTGTGTTCAGCTTTTTCCACTTACAGCGTAGTAACTATTAATGAAAGATTACTAATCTGATATTTGATTTTATTTTATCAGTTTTTATTCAGCGTGTAAAGCCCTTGATATTTAAAAAGCCCTGCACCGGATAACCTGGTACAGGGCTCTGATTAGCTGAAAGCTGACGGCTGATAGCTTCGTCATTCTCTCATTTCGCTTCGATGATACACAGCACGCTGTCTTTCGGCACCGAGGTGCCGGGGGCGGCGCTTATCTTCTTCACCACGCCGCTGACCGGCGCGGTAATGCTGTTCTGCATTTTCATGGCCTCTAATATGAGCACCACATCGCCTGCCTTTACGCTGTCCCCTTCCTTCACCTTGTATTCGATGATCATGCCGGGCATGGGCGCGGTAATGGCGGTTTCACCGGCGCCGACCGTTACCGCCGGTGTCTCCTGTTTTGCAGCAGCCGGCGGTGCAGCGGGCTTTGCTGCTAGCGGGCTGCGGGGCAGCAACCTTCACCGGCGCCGATATCTTCATGCCGCCCTGCTCCTCAACCTCTACCTGATAGTACTCGCCATCTACAAACACATTAAATGCTCTCGCCCCGGCGCCCTTCTCAGGCACTGCTTTTTCTGTCTTCTCAACAAGTTTTCCGGCCCTGGCTTTGGCAACAAGCTCATCTTCTTTTTTCACCTGCTCCAGGGTCTTGGGCTTGACATTGTCCGGCACCGGCTCAAGGCCGTATTTCCACTTCAAAAAACGCAGGCCGGTGGTCGGGTACATGGCATAGGTCAGAACATCTTCAAGATTTTTTGCAATCCCTTTGGTCTCCTGCTTTGCCTTGTCCAGCTCCGGCTCAAGGATATCTGCGGCGCGGCAGGTGATGGGCTTCTCGCCGCGCTCATAGCCTTTTAAAATCATCTCCTGCACTTTTTTATCCATGGGCACCGGAGGTTTTCCGTACAGACCATAGGCATAATCCTTTATCTGGCCGGTTATCATTTTGTAGCGGCCAAACAGCACATTCTGCACTGCCTGGATGCCCACAATCTGGCTGGTCGGCGTTACCAGCGGCGGGTAAGCCAAGCTCCTTGCGCATTCTGGGCAGCTCTTCATAAACTTCGTGTATCCGGTCAAGGGCGCCGGCTTCTTTGAGCTGGCCTACGAGGTTAGAGATCATGCCGCCGGGAATCTGATGCATGAGAACGCCGGTGTCAATCACGCCCATCCGCGAGCAGTCGAGAAAGTCACGGTACTTGCGGGCAAATTGATTCCATGTATTCTCCAAGCTCAAACAGAAGATTCAGGTCAAGGCCGGTACTGCGGTCTGTCGCCTCCAGAGTAACCACGATCGGCTCAATGGCCGGCTGGGAGCTGCGCAGGGCAAAGGGCGCCAGGGCCGTATCAACGACATCAACTCCTGCTTCAATCGCTTTCATGTAGGTCATGGACGCCATGCCGCTGGTGTAGTGGCAATGGAGCTGGATGGGGATCTTCACCGCTTTCTTCAGCGCGCTGACCAGCTCATACGCATCAAACGGGGCAAGGATTCCGGCCATGTCCTTGATGCACAGGGAATCAGCCCCCATGCTCTCAAAGCGTTTTGCCTTCTTTACATAGTAGTCAATGTTAAAGACCTCGCCGCCCATGCGCCGCTCAGTGAGCGAGTAGCACAGCGTCGCCTGGATGTGCTTGCGCGCTTTCTTGATGGCTTTAAATGAGGCTTCAAAGTTGCGCTCGTCATTGAGCGCGTCAAACACCCGGAAAATATCCATGCCGCACTCAGCGCTGGTCATGACAAAGGCCTCAACCACATCATCAGCATAATTGCGGTAGCCGACCAGGTTCTGGCCGCGCAAAAGCATCTGCAGCGGAGTTTTTTTGCAATACCGCTTCAGGGTGCGCAGCCGCTCCCACGGGTCCTCGTTCAAAAACCGCGTGCAGACGTCAAAGGTTGCCCCGCCCCACACCTCAAGAGAGTGGAAGCCGACGCTGTCCATCTTTTCTGCTATGGGCAGCAGGTCATCAAGCCGGGTTCTGGTGGCGAGCAAAGACTGGTGTCCATCGCGAAAGGTGGTGTCGGTAATGCGCACCGGGTTTTTTGCTTTTTTTGCTGGCTTTTTTCCCTCTTTCATATTCACCTCCGTATACGCCAGCTGCGATTACCCACAGTCCTGGCAGTTCTCTCAATACTGAACACGGTGCTGTTCCTCAGCAATTTAGCTGATAGCTGTCAGCTAATAGCTGTTTTTTAGTTTCTCACCCTGCTTTTTTAAAAATTCTCATTTGCCAGAGGTTGCGCATGCTCATCATCTGCCGGCGGCCGTCCGCGCCCCATATTGAAGGCGGTGTGGGAAGAATCGGTGCAGCAGCTCCTTCCTGCCCGGCCTTTATATAGCCGTTAACCGCGCTCATAATCGCGGCGATCTTTTTTTTATCCATAGAAAGTTCTATCTGCTATAGAAGCTATCAGCGGTCTATGTCCAGCCGCATCTGGTTATGTAGGAATATTTCCGTGTTTCTTCGGCGGCCTGGTCTCGCGCTTGTTGATGACGGTCTCCAGCGCCTTGATCAGCGTGGCCCTGGTCTCCCGGGGATAGATAACGGCGTCCACATATCCCCTGGCTGCGGCAATATAGGGATTTGAAAAAAGCGTCTGATACTCTTCGATCTTCTCTTTGCGCTTTGCAGCGCGGTCCGGGGCGTCCTGTATCTCCTGCCGGTGGATGATATTGGCAGCGCCCTCAGCACCCATGACCGCAATCTCTGAACCAGGCCAGGCAAACATAAAATCAGCACCCAGGTGCCGGCTGCACATGGCAATATAGGCTCCGCCGTAGGCCTTTCGGGTAATGAGCGTCAGTTTGGGCACCGTTGCTTCAGAATAGCACCACAGGAGTTTTGCCCCGTGGCGGATAATTCCCGACCACTCCTGGTCTTTACCGGGAAGGTAGCCCGGCACGTCAACCAGCGTAAGCAGCGGAATATTAAATGCGTCACAAAAGCGGATGAACCGCGTTGCCTTGTCTGAAGCATTAACATCCAGGCACCCGGCAAGCTGCAGGGGCTGGTTGGCAATAATGCCGATGACATGGCCATTCAAGCGGGCAAAACAGACAATCATGTTCAGGGCGAAATATTCATGGGGCTCAAAAAAGGTGCCGTTATCAACAATTGATGTGATGACCTGCTTCATGTCGTAGGCTTTATTGGGCGTGTCGGGAATGATCTCATCAAGCGCCGGATCGATGCGGTTGGGGTCGTCGCCGGTATCAGCGTACGGCGGGTCTTCCATGTTGTTTGCCGGCAGATAGGACAGGAGCTCCTTTATCATGTCTATGGCATGGGAGTCGTTTTCCGCGGCAAACTGGGCCACCCCGCTGCGGGTGTTATGGGTCATGGCGCCGCCCAGGTCCTCCTGGGTTATCTCTTCCCCGGTTACGGCACGTATGACGTCAGGGCCGGTGATGAACATGAAGCTGGTTTTTTTCACCATGAATACCCAGTCAGTCATGGCCGGCGAATACACTGCTCCACCTGCCGTAGGCCCCATGATACAGGTAATCTGCGGAATGACGCCGGACGCCGCAGAGTTGCGGAAAAATATCTCGCCGTAGCCAAACAGGGCGTCTATGCCTTCCTGAATCCGCGCGCCGCCCGAGTCATTGAACCCGATGAGCGGTACCCCTGATTTCAGGGCCAGGTCCATAATCTTGGTGATCTTCTTGGAATGCATTTCTCCCAGCGTGCCGGCGCGGGAGGTAAAATCCTGAGCGTAGGCGCACACGGTGCGGCCATTCACCTTGCCATGGCCGGTAATGACGCCGTCAGAGGGAATGTCCGTGGAAGACATATTATAATTGGTGCAGCGGTGCTGCACAAACATATCAATTTCCTGGAACGTGCCGGGGTCAAAAAAGTAATTAATCCGCTCCCGTGCCGTCATCTTGCCTGAGGCGTGCTGCTTTTCAACCGCCTTGGCACCTCCCATCCCCTCATATTTTCCCCGCTTCTCCTTTAGCTCAGCAATTTTGTCAGCAATGATTCCCATCCCTGTTCTCCTTTCATATGACCGGAATTCGGTATTATGTGTACCATAAAAACATTAGCAAGCTGTTGAAAAACACCCATCTGCTGCGTTGCGCGCATCCCTCGTCATTGCAGCGTACCGCAAAGTACGCCTCATTCCTCGTGATATCGCGCGCCTTGCATCTGAATGTTTTTGACCAGCTTGGAAAAAACAACTGTTTCAACAACCTGGCAAAAGTTGCCAGGCGGTGAGTGAAGAACTGCAGCTCACGCTGCCCGTAAACTCCCTGACTTCAAAATGCAGTGCGCCCTGATAATGCAAATGACGTTATACTAATTTATTGTTTTTTGTCAAGAAAAAGCCCTGCAGGATATTTTCAAAATTGATGGCCTCGTAAAAAGCAGAAAGACCTCCCTCTCCCTTCACGGGAGAGGGTTGGGGTGAGGGTGATAAACAACTAATGACAGTATAATATTTCTCCCCCTCCCCTTAATCCCCTCCCGCCAGGGGAGGGGAAATTGACTTTTTACGGCTTCGTCAAAATTAAGTCATAAAAAAACCGGCAAACAGCATGACCGCAGTGAAAAAGTGAAAAGAAGAATAGGTAAAAGGTGAAGAGGCAAAGAGGTTTAGCCTTTTGGCCTTTACTGGGCACTAACCCCGAGCCACCCGTCCTCCGCCCGCTTCCGAGCCGCTTGTGCGAGCGTCACTAACGTGGCCAGCCAAATGAACGACAGTCACCAGTAAGCTTGTTTTTTTACACTGCGGAGGGTGGACGAGCCCCAACCCCAAGTCCCTGACTGGCTGGCTGTCATTGCCTTTTTTCAAGCGGCACCACTGTCCGCGGCTCCGGCCCCCGGTACAGGCTCTCCGGGCGATAGATACGGTTGTCGCTCCTTTGTTCCAGTATGTGCGCGAGCCATCCCGCTACCCTGCCCACGGCAAAAATCGGGGTGAACAGTATGGGGGGAATACCCAGCAGCCGGTACACCGCGCCCGAATAAAAGTCAACGTTCGGATAGAGCGGCTTGCCGGCGGTCTCCATTTTTGCGCGGAACACCCGCTCCACCTCCTGAAGTATTTCAACATAACGAAAATCTTTTTTTCTTTCTGAAAGCGTGAGCAGCAGCTTCTCGATAACGTTCGCCCGGGGGTCTTTTGCCTTGTATTCCCGGTGCCCCATGCCCATGACTTTGCGCTTCTGGGCCAGGGCCTTTTCCATCCATGCGCTGACGTTGTCTTTGCTGCCGATCTCCTCGGCCATTTCGATGACGCGCTGGTTGGCCCCGCCGTGGAGCGAGCCGTACAGGGCGCCGATGGCGCTTGAGATGCTGCAGTAGCAGGTTGAAAGCGTTGAGGCCACTACCCGCGCGGCAAATGTTGAAGCATTGAAATCATGTTCAGCATGCAGCAGCAGGCACTTGTCCATAAGCTCCCCGTCCAAGGGGTCCGGCTCAGTGCCGTGGAGCATGTAGAGGAAATTTGCGCCGTGGGACAGGTCCCGGCGCGGCGGCACATACTCTTTTCCCTGCATGAACCTGCCATAGGTTGCCACTACGCTTGCAAGCTGCGACACCTGGTGGAGCGTTTCCCGGCAGTTGCAGTTGACCGAGTGCTCTATGCGGTGGCGCACATAACTGCTCAGATAGGCCATGACCGACTGCAGCAGTTCCATGGGGTGCGCTGCCGGGGGAAACGCCTGCATCATCTCGCGGACCGGGGGCGGTATATCACGGCTGCCCCGCATTTTCAGGGAAAAAATATCGAGCTCGCTGCGCGTCGGCAGGTTTTCATACAGCAGCAGGTAGGCCACCTCTTCATAGCTGCAGTGGGCGGCCAGGTCCTCTATGGAATAGCCCCGGTAATAGAGCTTTCCCTGGGTGCCGTCGATTTTACAGATCCGGCTCTCATCAGCAATAACCCCTTCAAGGCCTTTGGAATATGATGTATTCTCCATATCATGCTCCCCTTTACGTGTTGTATGCTATTACCCCTGTACCCCTGTAGGGAAACATAGGGCCTGCCCTGAAAAATGTCAAGCCCTTTGGCTCTGCCCCGGCACGGCAGCACAGCTGCTGCAATTCCTCTTGACAGCCGGGACGTTATAATCTTTTATACTATATAAATCTTTGTATCTGGAGGAGCGGCTATGGGTAAAACGCTGAGCGAAAAAATCCTGAGCGCGCACGCCGGTCATGACGTGCGGGCAGGTGAGTTTGCAGTTGCGTGCGTGGACCTGGTCTACGTGCAGGACGGAACCGGCCCCCTCACCGTGCGGCAGCTCGAAAAACTGGGGTTCAAAACCGTTTCCAGCCCGCAGCGCAGCATTGTCTTTATCGATCATGCATCGCCCAGCCCGCGCCAGGAGCTGTCCAACGACCACCAGCTGCTGCGCGAATTCTGCCGCAGAACCGGCGCGATCCTGTCTGACACCGGCAACGGCATTTCCCACAATGTCGCAAGCGAGGACTATATCAATCCGGGGGAGGTGGTGGTCGGCGCTGACTCGCACACCTGCACGGGCGGCGCCCTGTGCGCCTTTGCTACCGGCATGGGCTCTACAGACATTGCCGTTGCCATGGCCCTGGGCCATACCTGGCTGCGGGTGCCGGAAACCTGGAAGATAGCGGTTGCCGGCACATTCCCGAAGGGCGTCTATGCAAAAGACTTCATGCTCAATTTTATCGGTACGGTCACCGCTGACGGCGCGACCTACAAGGCGCTTGAATTTACCGGCCCGGCAATGGAATCACTGCCCATGTCCGGCCGCCTCACCATCTCCAATATGGCGGTAGAAAGCGGTGCCAAGGTCGGCCTTTTCAATTCCGACGGCGTGACAAAAGCGTTTCTTGAAAGCCTGGGCAGGCCTGCAGGATACCGGCCGCTGCAGGCTGACCCGGATGCAGCATATGAAAAAATCCTGAATTTTGATGTAAGCACCCTCGAGCCCATGGTCGCCTGCCCGCATTTTGTTGATAATGTGCACCCAATCGGCACCGTCGAGCCGCTGGCAGTCAACCAGGTTTTCATAGGCACCAGCACCAACGGCCGGCTCGATGATTTCAGGGTGGCGGCCGCGATCCTGAAGGGGAAAAAAGTTGCTCCCGGGGTGCGGCTGCTGATAACACCGGGCTCGCGCAGGACGCTTCTTGACGGGCTCAGCTGACGGCACCATCCAGACCCTGGCAGAAGCAGGCGGCATTATCACCGGCCCCGGCTGCGGCGCCTGTGTGGGCGTGCATGAAGGGGTGCTGGGTGACGGGGAAGTATGTGTTGCCACGCAAAACCGGAATTTCAAGGGCCGGATGGGCAACCCGAACGCATTTATATATCTTGCCAGCCCGGCAACTGCTGCAGCCACTGCAATTACCGGCAGGATCACTGACCCAAGAGAATTTTTATAATATTCAGTTATGAGTTAAGGAGTTGTGGAGTTGAAGAGTTATAGGGTTAAATTTTTAAACTCCTGAACTCTAAACTCCTTAACTCCTCAACAGTACACTCGGAGTTACCATGGACAAGCTCAAGGGCAAAGCCTGGAAATTTGGCGACGGTATCAGTACTGATCATATCGCGCCGGGAAGATTATTTCACCTGCGCAGCAACCTCCCGGAGCTGGCGAAACATGTGCTCGAGGATGCCCGGCCGGGGTTTGCCTCTATCGTACAGCAGGGGGATTTTGTGGTCGGCGGAAAAAATTTCGGCCAGGGCTCAAGCCGCGAGCATGCACCGACTATTATTAAGATGGCCGGGGTGAGCGCGGTCATTGCCAAAAGCTTCCCGCGCATCTTCTTCCGCAACTGCATCAACGTGGGGCTGCCGGCACTTATTATTGACACTGACAAAATTGACGAAGGCGATGAGCTGGAGCTTGACCTGCTTGGCGGGAAGCTGGCGAATCTCTCAAAAGGCGCGACCTATACCTTTCCTGCATTGCCCAAAGCCATGGCCAACATTCTTGCCGACGGCGGGCTGGTGGAGCATATCAAGAAGCACGGCGATTTCAAACTCGACTGATAAAGAAGCCTTCAGCAATCAGCCGTCAGCTATAAGCTGTGCCGTGTTTTTACTATTTTTGTTTTGCATCGTAGATCTTCTTTTTCGTAACAGCCAGCCACTTCCTCACATCAATTTCCTTCGGGCATACCTCGGTACACTTGCCGTGGCTCTTGCATCCCCAGATAGCGTCATCAGTATCAAGCATGCGCATGCGCTCACGGGCATCCTCATCCCGTGAATCAAACAGGTAGCGGAAGGCCCGGAGCAGCGCGGCCGGCCCCAGGAACTGTTCGTTCTCAGCCGATACCGGGCAGGCTGCGGTGCAGCAGGCGCACAGGATACACCTGATGGCCTCATCAAATGTTTTCCGCTCTTCCGGGCTCTGGAAGCGCTCAGCTTCACCTTCCGTCTGCTGCGGCAACAAGATAGGGTTTCAGTGACCGGTGTTTTTCGAAGAACGGCTCGATGTCAACCACCAGGTCTTTTACTACCCGCAAATTCGGCAGGGGTTCGATAGTAATCGGGTCATCGGGATAGTTTTTAGTCAGCCGCTGGCAGGCAAGCGTGCACACGCCATTTATGCGCATGCCGTCAGAGCCGCAGATGCCGTGGGCGCAGGACATGCGGAAGGAAAGTGAAGGGTCCTGCTCCCAGCGTATCCGGTTCAGGCAATCAAGTATTTTATCGATCGGCTCTACCCGTACCAGGTACTCCTGGAACCGTGGTGAGGCCTCCTGCTGAGGGTCAAAGCGAAAGATTCGAAACAGGCGCTCCATTGGCTACCTCTCCTAATAGATTGTTGAAAAAGCTGTTTTTCCCAGGCTGGTCAAAAACATCCAGATGCAAGGCACGCGAAATCCTCCAGGAATGAGTCGTACATTCCCGTACGTCGCAATGACACCCCCCTTCCTCCCCCCTTACCAAGGGGGGACATAAGGGGTAGCGTAACGGGAGCAGATGGGTGCTTTTCAACAGCCTGTTAATAGGTTCTTGCGACCGGCTCAAAGCGGGTGATGCGCACCGGCTTTTTTTCAATCCGCATGCCCTCTTTTTCTTTAAAGACCAGCGTATGGCAGAGAAAATTCTGGTCATCGCGCTCGGGGTAATCCTCGCGGAAATGGGCGCCACGGCTCTCCCTGCGGAACAGGGCGCTCTCCAGGGTGATTGCGGCAAGGCGCAGGAGGTGCTCGCATTCCAGCGCCTCCACGAGTTCCATGTTGTAGCGCGGGTCCCGGACCGAAAGCCCGATGGAGCTGAAGCGCTGCGTCAGCTCCTGTATCTTCTGCCGCGCCGGTGCCAGCCCCTTTTCATCCCTGAATACCGAGCACTGCTCCATCATGAGTTCCTGCAGTTCCTGCCTGATGCGGGGGATCTTTTCTTTCCCTGCTGCTGACAGCAGGCGCGAAAGCATCTGCCTGTTGGCATCAGCGCACGCTGTTCCGCCGCTCCTGACGGCGCCGGCCTGTGCCAGCCATTCTTTTATCGCCCTGCCCGCGCGCGCGCCGAAGACCACCAGGTCAAGAAGAGAGTTGCACCCGAGCCGGTTGGCGCCGTGCACGGAAACGCAGGCGCACTCGCCTGCGGCAAACAGCCCGGCAAGCGGGGTGCCGGCGCTATCTTTTAGGACCCGGCCATCACCGTCAGTGGGAATGCCGCCCATCATGTAGTGGCAGGTCGGCTGAACCGGGATCGGCTCCTGAATCGGCTCAACGCCGGTGTAGAGACGGGCAAATGATGCTATCTCCCACAGTTTTTCATTAATGACCTCCGGCCCGAGATGGGTGATATCAAGATGCACATAGTCCTGGCCGTCAATGCCCCTGCCGCTCTGAATCTCGCGCAGTATTGCCCGGGATACGATATCGCGGGGCGCAAGATCTTTTATTGCCGGCGCATAGCGCTCCATGAAGCGCTCACCCAGGCGGTTGAGCAGAAAGCCTCCTTCACCCCGCGCTGCCTCGCTGATAAGGATGCCAAGCCCGCGGATGCCGGTGGGGTGAAACTGCACAAACTCCATGTCCTGAAGCGGCACCCCGTGCCGGAAGGCAATGGATACCGCGTCGCCGGTGTTGGTAAAGCAGTTGGAGGTGGTCTTATAGACTTTCCCGAACCCGCCGGTTGCGAGCAGAATGGCCCGTGCATGCACCTCATGAATTTCACCGGTTGCCCATTCAAGCAGAATTGCTCCGCCGGCCTGATCGTCGGTGAATGACAGGTCGATGAGCACAAACTCTGAATAGAAGCGCACGCCTTTCTTTACGCACTGCTCATAGAGCGTATCGAGCACCACTCTGCCGGTCCGGTCCGATGCATAGCAGGCCCGTTTCACCGGCGCCTTTCCAAAATCACGGGTATGGCCGCCGAATGCCCGCTGGGCAATTCTGCCGTCATTGGTGCGGCTGAACGGCACGCCCATGTGCTCAAGCTCAATAATTGCCCGCGGCGCATCCCGGGTCATGAGCTCGATCGCGTCCTGGTCGCCGATGAAATCACTGCCCTTCACCGTGTCATACATGTGCCATTCCCAGCTGTCCTCTCCCTCGTTGCCCAGTGCTGCGGCAATGCCGCCCTGGGCAGCGCCGGAATGGGAGCGGGTGGGAAAGACCTTGCTGACCACGGCGATATCAGCCGACCCGGCAAGTTCGACTGCCGCCCGCAGGCCTGCAAGCCCGGCGCCGACAATAATAACATCGTGATAAAGTTGCATGCATGTTCTCCCGATACTTACGTGTACATATAAATGATAAATGCTAACCCAAGTATAGTTTTGCCGGTATATACTGTCAAATATTTCTTATTTTCATTGACACCTAACAACCCCTTGTCTATAACCAGTGAAGCTTGAAATCTGTCAGCAGACAGCAAATATTATTAAAATTTAACAGGAGAACACATATGGCACAGTATTCAGACAGCCCCAGCGGTGAAAAGTTCCCCCTTCCGCAAAAAGAAGAGTATGCAGCAGAGTACGCGCGCATTGAAAGCCTGGTGAAGCAGGCCCGCAGCGAAGGAAAAGAGATTGTCGTGGTGATGGGCGTGGGTTTTGTCGGCGCGGTGATGGCCGCCATCATAGCTGACACCACGGATAAAAAGACCGGCAAGCCCTCCAAGTTTGTCATCGGCTGCCAGCGGCCGAGCACCCGCAGCTACTGGAAGATACCGCTGCTGAACCGCGGGGAATCACCGGTTAAAGCTGAAGACCCGGAAGTGGACCCGATGATAGCGCGCTGCGTGCAAGAGAAGAAGACCCTTATCGCCACCTACAACAGCGACTGCCTGAAGCTGGCTGACTGCGTGGTGGTGGATGTGCAGTGCGACTACACCAAGTGCGATCTCGGCAACCTGCGCACCGGCGAGGCAGAGATGGGCGCGCTGGAAGCCACCATGAAGACCATCGGCGAGCGGGTGTCTGCGGAGTGCCTGGTTCTCATTGAGACCACGGTCGCGCCGGGCACCACGGAATTTGTTGCCTATCCCATCATGCAGAAAGCCTTCCGCAGCCGCGGCATTCAGTCAGAGCCCCTGCTTGCCCACAGCTTTGAGCGCGTGATGCCGGGGAAAGAATACGTGCGCTCCATCCGCGATTTCTGGAGGGTCTGCTCCGGGTGCAATGAGACAGCCCGCAAACGGGTGGTAAAATTTCTTGAGGAGGTTCTGAATACTAAAGATTTTCCCCTGACCGTTATGGACCGCCCCATAGAATCGGAGACCACCAAGATTGTGGAAAACTCCTACCGCGCCACAATCCTTGCGTTCCTTAATGAATGGAGCCTGTTCGCCGAGCGCAACGGCGTTGACCTGACCAAGGTAATCAAAGCCATCAAGGTGCGCCCCACCCACAGTAATATCATCTTCCCCGGCCCCGGCATCGGCGGCTATTGCCTGCCCAAGGACGGGGGGCTTGGCTACTGGGCCTATAAGCATATCCTGGGGTTTGAGGATGATATTTTTAAAATTACCACCACCGCCATTGATGTCAACGACACGCGCGCCCTGCATGTGGCGGAGCTGACGCGCGATGCCCTGCGCAACATGGGGAAATACATCGCCGGAGCCCGCGTGCTGCTGTGCGGCGCAAGCTACCGGGAAGATGTGGGCGACACGCGCTACAGCGGCTCGGAGCTGGTGGTGCGCAAGTTGACCGAGATGGGCGCGGAGCTCAACGTTCACGACCCCTACGTGGACCACTGGTATGAGCTGGAAACCCAGGATACCTACCCGGCGCCGGGACAGTCCTGGGGCAGGTTTTTCCGCAACCAGCAGGAGCTGGTGAACCTCCGGGTGCAGAAGGATCTGCCGGCTGCCATGAAGGGCATGGAGGCGCTGGTGCTTGCCGTGCGGCACGCGCCGTACCTGAAGCTTAACCCTGATGAGGTGAGTAGCGTGGGCAGGGGCTCCCGTGGCAGTCATTGACTGTTTCGGGATTCTCACCGATGAGCAGATCCGCCGGTATTTTGAGCTTGGCTGCGAGGTGAAAGCGCTTGGCCGCGGCCATATTCAGCGCATTAAAGAAGAAATTCGCCAGCAGAAGAAATAAATGCTATAGTTTATATTAATTCTACAATACTAAACTTCAACGTATCAAGGAGGGCTGAACATGATCGCCAAACGAATGTGCGAGGCAATGAACATGCAGATCAAGCATGAGCTTGAATCATACTATATATATCTTTCCATGGTAGCCTATTTCCATGAACAGAACCTGGACGGCATGGCCCACTGGATGCGCTGCCAGGCCCACGAGGAAATGATTCATGCCATGAAGTTTTTCGACCACATCATTGACCGCGGCGGCAGCGTCAAGCTTCTGGACCTGAAACAGCTTAAAACCACGTGGAAGTCACCGCTTGAGGCGTGGAAGGATGCCTACGGGCATGAGCAGTTCATAACCGGGAAAATAAATGAGCTCATAAAAATATCCCGCGAAGAAAACGACTACAATTCTGAGCCCCTGCTCCACTGGTTTGCCAACGAGCAGATCGAGGAAGAGAAGAACACTGACAAGGTAGTTAAAGAGCTTGAGATGATTGGCAACAGCAAAGAGGGCCTCTTGATGGTTGACCGCGAGCTTGGGACAAGAGTTTTCACCCCGGGCTCACCTCTTGACCCTGCAGCGTATACGCAGGCAGCATAGTATCTATTAAATTATAGTAACAGCATCCCCAAAAGGCAGGCTTATTTATTAACGCAATAAAAAGCCTGCCTTGTTTTATCTTTTTCCCACGACGTTATGTATTTCACCCTACTATCAGGTTGACACCATGTGTAGTTTTCTGTATTGTTCCACACAAAAGGTAAAAACATTTAATTTAATGGAAGGAGAAGGAAATGGATAAGCGGAGAAGGGCAAAAAAATCAGTTCTGGTCATGATAGCGATGATAGCGCTTCTGGTCTCGGCGCAGGCTGCTCAAGCAGGCTGGACCAGATGTAACGCCGGCAAATTCCACAAAGACTTTATACGGCATCTGGGGCACATCGCCTTCAAACATCTATGCTGTTGGTCAGGACGGGGCAATACTGCATTATGATGGGACCGCCTGGACAGCTGAAACTTCCGGGACAACCGAAAAACTTAATGCTGTCTGGGGACTTTCTGAAACAAATATTTATGCTGTTGGCGAAAACGGGACGCTGCTTCACAAAACAGCTGCCGGCACCACGTGGGGGGCAGAACCCCTGGTGGATTATAAGGACCAGAATGATTTTAACGATACAGATCTATACTCCGTCCGTGGCTCGTCCGCTGCAAATGTGTTTCTCGGATCAATTAATGGCTGGTTTATACGTTTTGACGGCACCGGGTGGACTGCGTATGATCCTGAACCGCCCACCGGTTCATCAAAAATTGCCGGCATCTGGGCTTTCAGCTCGACCAATTTATATTGCACAACAGCGGCCGGCAGTTATGGAAGACTTTTTCACTATGATGGCGAAAAATGGGAACAACAGTATGGTGGTGATGAGAATATTGCACTCTATTCCATATGGGGAAATACAGCTTCAGATATTTATGTTGCCGGTTCAACAGGCTTAATACTACAGTCTAACGGCACAAGCTGGCTTGGCGTTTCAAGCGGCACAACCCAGAAGCTCTATTCAGTCTTCGGCAGCTCCGCATCCAACATCTTTGCCGTAGGCGTGCAGGGAACAATCGTGCACAATAGGGGAGCAGGTTTTGTCGCGGAAAACTTCAACACCACAAGCGACCTTTTTGGCGTCTGGACAAGCCCTGACGGCTCTGTCGCTTATGCTGTTGGCACCGATGGCATGATTCTGAAATACACTCCTGATCCGATTACCACCACAACCACGGTAAGTGGCAATACAACCACAACAACTCCCGGTGGCACAACCACCACGATCCCGGGTGGCAACACAACGACCACCATACCGGGCGGCACCACAACAACCATCCCCGGCACTGTTACGACCTCAATTGTCCCTCCCGGTGAGGTTGGTGCTGACTTTATCGGCAGTCCTCTTGCGGGAAGGGTTGGGATGCAGGTACAGTTCACTAATCTGAGCGGCGGGGACATCACCTCCTATTCATGGAACTTCGGCGATGGCGGTGTAAGTATTGAGAAGAATCCCAGCCATGTGTATCAGAAACGCGGAACCTATAGTGTCATCCTGACCGTCACCGGTGGTGACAATAATAGTAAAACCGCACAAAAGATGCGTGAAAACTATATCACCGTGAAATCACGCTGTGCAATCATTGCGTCAGTTGACAGCCGCAGCCAGATTGAGACGCTGCGGGCAGCGCGGGATGCAAGCCTTGATGATCTGCCGGTAATGTTGCTGACCTCGCTTTATTACCAGGATACCGCTGAGATCAGCGCCCTGCTGGACGAGAAGCCCGCTTTGAGAGCACGGCTCAAGGAGCTGGTGAACGATAACATAGGTGTGGTGGAGGCTCTGGTACAGGGCAGGCCTGCAACGCTCTCATCTAAGGCGCTTGCCGGCATGCTTGACTATCTTGAAGAGATCAAAGACAGCGGCAGCCTTAAACTGCAGATGGACATTGAGCTTGTGCTCATGGGTCTGAAGGATGGCTATCTGCTTGACGGTCTGAACATAAAAGTTCAATAGCTGCCTGTTGTTTGATAGTAAAAAAGGGCTGTGCGGTGAGCTGACTACACCACACGGCCCTTTTTAATTTGCAGTGCTCCGTTTCAATGACGGGGCTTGCCGCCTGTTGACAGAGCCATCAAGCTGCCAATGCCCGGCAAGCTTGTTCGTGTTTTTTTTAGAGTTACTGTTTTTCCTTGAGCCGCTGTATGATGAGCTTGGCTGCCTTTTCTCCGGAAAGGAGCATACCGCCAAAAATAGGCCCCATGCGGAAGTTGCCGAAGGTGGCGTTGGCTGACATGCCGGCCACATACACGCCGGGAAATGCCTCGCGGGTATTTTCAAGCGTGGTCCGCTCTGCCACATCCGCCCACATGGACTTTTCTCCCTCAACTTTTCCTGAAGGCGTAAGAAGCTCTGCATCAACTTTTCGCTCGATGACCTTGATGACTTCGATCGGGTGTCCGGTTGCATCAATGACAAACTTTGAGCGCACGCAGAGCGGGTCAACGTGCAGGCTGGCCATCTCCACCGCCGTCCAGTTGATGACCACCCCGGTGACCCGGTTGTCCCGCACCATAACATCTTCAACGCTCATGAGATTGAAAATCGTGACCCCGGCCTTTGCGGCACAAGAGCAGAGGGTGCTTACCGTTTCTACTGAATCAGCGGTGTAGTAGCCCGTCTTATACTTCCTGCAGCCGATTTTAAACATATCAAGAATTCTTTTTCCTTCTTCCTGCACCACGATTTCATTAAACATCATGCCGCCGCCCCACATGCCGCCGCCGATGCTCAGCTTTCTCTCAAAGAGGGCAACCTTGCAGCCTCCCCTGGCAAGATAATAGGCTGCAACTAAACCCGCGGGGCCGCCGCCGACCACGGCTACATCCAGGCTCAGATTATCGAGTAATTTTTTGCTGAACCGTTCAATAATCGCCCGGGTAATTACCTGTTCATCAAGTTTCATATCAGCTCCACCTTTCTGAAAATAAATTAACCACAGAGCCCCTGCGTTTCAGGGCTGCAGGGTACAGGAGTGCAGAAGGTTTACAGCTCCACAACTCCCTGCCTCCGGTACTCTTTTATTCACACTGAACGCTGTTGTTAAGAATCGGGTAGTATGTAGTATCACGAGCAGCACTCCCGGGCAAGAGCTAAAACAGCGTGCGTTCGTCCAGTACCGCTATGCGGAAAGCAGCCCTTCCGCCAGCAGCGTTTTGAGCAGCTTTTGCTCCATCCGCCGCATCCGGCGCTGTTCACTGCCGCCCTGCTCGTGGTCATAGCCGGTGAGATGCAGTATGCCGTGGATGAGCAGGAAGGCCAGCTCCTCATGCAGCCCCGCCTGCCGCGCTTCAGCCTGCCGCAGCGCAGTTTCCACGGAAATAACGACATCGCCCAGGATGTGCGGCTGGACAGCCGGAAACGGCCCTTCGGCCATGGGGAAGGACAAAACATCAGTCGGGTAGTCGCGGCTGAGGTAGGTGCGGTTCAGCTCCTCGTATCTGCCGGTCATCCAATAGCAGAATACTTATCTCGGGATGTGACAACTTCAAGGCGTCCAGGATCGCGGTCGCCATTTTCCTTATCCGGCGCGGGTCGATCGCGGTCCGGCTTTGCCGGTTTTTGATCAGAACCCTGGTTTTTTGCGCTGCCATTTGCTTCCTTTTCCTGTTTCTCCGGGTATTCAACACGTGCATGAAAAATGCCGTTTAAAATTCTGATAAAACTCTGGCCGATAAGATGGATATCCTTCAGGGTCAGCTCGCATTCATCAAGCTGCCCGTCGGTAAAAATATTGGTGATGATGCGATTAACCATGCCCTGGATGCGCGCCGGCGTCGGCTCTGTCAGGGTTTTCGATGCTGCTTCCACAGCATCGGCAAGCATCACCAGCCCCGCCTCCTTGGTCTGCGGTTTCGGGCCGGGATAGCGGAAGTCCTTGTCGCTGACCGGCTGGCCGGCGGCGGTATTCAAGTCTTTTGCCTTCTGGTAGAAGTAGTTGATGCTGGTGCCGTGGTGCTGGCAGATAATATCCTGGATGCTTTTCCCGAGGCGGTTCTTTTTTGCAATCTCAACGCCGTCCTTGACATGGGAAATGAGGATGAGGCTGCTCATGCTGGGCAGAAGCTTGTCATGCCTGTTTTCGCCGCCCTTTTGATTCTCCACGAAATAGAGCGGCTTTTTCATCTTGCCGATATCATGATAATAGGCGCTCACCCTGGCCATCAGTGGATTTGCCTGGATAACTTCAGCAGCAGCCTCCACCAGGCTCCCCACAATAATGCTGTGGTGATAGGTGCCCGGCGCGGAAATGATGAGGTCCCGCAGCGCCGGCTGATTGAGGTCGCCCAGCTCCAGCAGCTTAATATTGGTCGTGTAGTTGAAAACAATCTCAATGATGGGAATAATGCCGGTAGCAAGAATTCCTGCCAGCACCCCGCCCATCATACCCAGCACAATGTTTAAAACGGTCTCAAGGGAAAGCACATTGCCCCTGAGGATGGCAATGGCAACGATAATGATGCTGTTGAAGAGCCCGACCTTGAGTCCTGCCTTGATAAGGGTTTTGCGCTCCCGGCACTGGGTGACTTCCTGGGCCGCCAGCAGGCAGCTGATGAAGGGATAGATAAAAAATGTGATCTGGTTGTCTATGAGAATGCCGGAAAGAATGGAGATGACTATTGCCCCTATTGCTGCCAGCTGCGCATTCAGCACCACGCTGATCACAATGGACACCAGGGCAAAGGGAATGGCATAAAAAAATGAATTCAGCGGGATGAAGGATGAGCCGCTATCGAATGCCCTGGCGGTAATGATGGAGAGCTTGAGCAGCAGGATAAAAAGCAGCAGGGTGGTGCTCAGAAAAATAAAATCGCGGGTGGAAATTGAGCGGGTTTTCAAGATTACTGACGGTGAAATGGTAAATAAAAAACAGGGAAGAAAAGGTGAGCAAAAAATATCCGGCCAGCGTCCAGGCGACACTCTGATACCCGTTTACCTGCATCAGGCCCGCAAGTTTTGCCAGCGCTGTCTCGCTGATCCGCTCCCCTTCCCGGATAATTATCTCCCCCTTTTTCACTTTGACATAGACCGGGCTTACTGACTGCACCGCAGCAGCTTTCCGGGCCTCGGTCTCAATTTTGTTGAAGGTAAAGTTAGGCTCGACCAGCTTTATCGCCAGCGCCAGGATGACGCTGCGCTCCTCTTCCCGGAACTTTTCCAGTGTTTTGCGCGCTTCCCTGCCGCATGAGCAGCTGGACATCCTTAAGATCAAGCAGGCGGGAGTAATCCTCCAGCACCACCTCTTCTCTGGTGTGGATGTCTTTCAGGGTGACTCTGCGGCCCCATTCCCGCAGCAGCTGTTCTTTTGACAGAACCACCTCCCGCTGGCCAAAGGGCAGTGCCAGGTCCAGCAGGTGCTCTTCAAGATTATTGCTGAACCGCTGCCGCAGCAGCAGATCAAAATCGCTGTCAGTTACCTTTAGGCGCAGAATTTTCTCAAAATCATGTCTCCATTGTATCGAGCAGCAGCTCATGTTTCTTAAAGCGCTTCACCGCTTCCCGCATCACAGAAAATGCCGTGGTGACTCTCTTGTCGATATCCTCGTCTGCCTTTGAGTTAAAATCATACACCGAGAGGACCGCAGCCTGTTTTTCCTGTTTTATCTTGTCCGTGGACAGCACATCCTCTGCTGAAAAATCCTGGGGAGCCCTGATATTATCACGCGAGATATCACCCAGCTGGTAGGTATCGGTGCGGAGGGAAAGCTGAGGCGGGATGAGCAGGGCAATCACGGCGCTCAGCAGAAACCCGATAATGACCCGGTGCAGGGACGGGTTTATTAAGTACCTGAGCACGGTGCTTTTTTCCATGGTATCTTTCATTTTTGTTTTTTTGTCAGGCCGGAAAGTAAACAGTTTCAGCATAGTAGTTTCGGCAAAGTATTTTATTGCATACATCCATCAGGAATACGCTTCGTAGGCTTTGACAATCTCCTGAACCAGCGGATGGCGCACCACATCCTTTTCGGTAAAATAGATAAAGCGAATGCCCGGCACGCCTGCCAGTACCCGCTGTGCTTCAATAAGTCCCGAAGTCTTGCCCGCCGGCAGATCGGTCTGGGTAACATCGCCGGTGATGACCGCTTTTGAGTTAAATCCGAGGCGCGTGAGAAACATTTTCATCTGCTCGGAGGTGGTATTCTGCGCCTCATCCAGGATAACAAATGAATCATTGAGGGTTCTGCCGCGCATGAACGCAAGCGGCGCAACTTCAATGATCCCCTGGCGGAGAAAATCCACCACCTTGTCCATCTCTATCATATCATGGAGCGCATCATAGAGGGGTCGCAGGTACGGGTTCACCTTTTCATACAAATCCCCGGGAAGGAACCCCAGCTTTTCCCCAGCTTCAACAGCAGGCCGCGTTAATATGATCCGGTCGACCTCTTTCTTCATGAACGAGGCAAGCGCCATGGCCATGGCCAGATAGGTCTTGCCCGTCCCGGCAGGACCGATACCGATCACCATATCATAGTTTCGTATGGCGTCCGTATAAAGCTTCTGGGCAATAGCTTTTCGGGTGTATCGAGCGCCGCTTAGAGGAAACAAGAATCGTGTCCAGCAGCACCTCCCGGGGATTTGCCGCGTCATTGTCCTTAATCATGGTTATGGCGCGCTGGACATCATCCAGGATCAGCGCGTGATCGGACTCCAGGATAAAGTAAAGATTCTGCAGCAGGCGCTTTGCCGCGGCAGACCGCTCCCGTATCTCCCCCGATGGTTACCTCATGCCCCCTGACTGACACGGAAACAGCAAACTCCCTGTCTATGAGCTTCAGGTAGGTATCATGCTCCCCGCAGAGCAGCCTGACCAGCCCCGGATCATCAAAGGTTAAGGTGTCGCTACCATAACGCTTATCAGTTTTTGCCTTGAATTTATTCACCATGTCTGAACGCACGCGTTACCGGCTCTGCATACCCCTGCAGCTGCACGATAACCTCACGCAGGCGCGGCCGGTTATCAAAATCGCACAGCACGATTTGCTGCCAGGTGCCCAGCTGCAGCCGTCCTTCCTTTAACGGTATGGTGAGCGATGGGCCCAGCAGCGCTGCCCTGACATGGGCATACCCATTGCCATCCCCCCAGCGCCGGTCATGTTCATAGGGCAGACCCTGCGGTGCAATCCGTTCGATAGCCTGCTTGAGGTCATGTACCGCACCCGGTTCATATTCGATCGTTGTTAATGCCGCTGTTGACCCGGCGATAAAAAGAAGCAGGAATCCCGTGAGAACCTCATGGCGGGCAACAAGATCTTCTATCTGGGGGCTGATATTAATGATATCGAGATTGCTGGTAGTTTTTATGTGAACGGCTGCAGAGTAACTATGCATAAAATGTGTAGAAACATTTTAATAAAAAAATTATCATAGGGTTTTTAGCATTGCAAGGATATTTTTCTCTCTTAGCCGAAGCCATCTCGGAGAGGATATGCTATATTTTATTTTTTCCTATTATCTTCCCTGTCAGCTAAATTTCTGTTACTATAAAATAATTTCCCTTGACAAAAAAAATATAATACATATAAATTATACATTTTCCCATTAAATTAAAAAAGATGCAGTTATTGTGCTATGAGACTGCATGATAAACCACTTACAAGCATAGCACAAATCTAATTGAAAGGAGGACAATAGATACCTAACTATGGCTGTTAAAATTCGCCTCGCTAGATATGGCAAGAAAAAAAGACCGTTTTATAGAATAGTTGTGGCTAAGGATACGTCACCTCGCGATGGAAGGTTTATTGATATGCTGGGAACCTATGACCCCTGCAGCGCGCCGGCTACGGCAAAGATAAACAAAGATAAAGCATTAGCGTGGATTGCAAAAGGGGCCCAACCGACACAGTCGGCAACTCAGGTGTTAAAAAAAGGGGGCGTTTTCCAAAAACCTACTCCACCTGCTCAGTAACCGCCTTGCATTACTAATACAGGTGTTTCTGTAATCAGGCATTGCAGCAACGTATAACAGCGGAGGTACCATGAAAGAATTAGTAAAATACATTGCAAAGGCACTTGTGGACAATCCGGATGAGGTATCGGTGAATGAAGTTGAGGGAGAGCAGACGTCGGTAATTGAACTGAGAGTGGCAAAAGGCGACCTGGGGAAGATTATTGGAAAACACGGCAAAACCGCCCAGTCAATCAGGACTATTCTTTCCGCTGCATCAGCAAAGCTCGGCAAGAGAGCGGTACTGGAGATTATTGAATAGAGAGCCTCAAGTGAGGCTCCCGGTGCCTCGCATCACTTGGTAGCATAACAATTGCCTGTACCGTGCATCCAGACAGGATGATTTCCTGAAAGGTCCTTTACTAAGCTCTGCAGTGCTGATCAAGCATATGTTTCTGTGAGCTGGTATCCCCGCTGTTTAACAACCGGGCCTTTCGCACATGATTCATTTTGATGTAATTACCCTCTTCCCCCAGATGTTTATTTCCCCTCTGGGGGAAAGTATTCTCAAACGGGCGCAACAGAACGGGCTGATCAAGATCGGCATTCACCAGCTCCGGGACCACACCGACGACAAGCACCACGTCACGGATGATACTCCGTACGGCGGTGGCGCCGGGATGGTGATGAAGGTTGAGCCCATAGTAAAGAGCATTGAGCAGCTTAAACGTCCGGGACAGACCCGGGTGATTCTCATGTCTCCCCAGGGCGCCATGTTTTCCCAGGGGGCAGCCGAGAGACTCAGCGCCTGTGCTCATCTGATCCTTGTCTGCGGAAGATATGAAGGCGTGGATGAGCGGATCCAGTTTTTTATTGACGAAGAACTCTCAATAGGTGATTATATTCTCACCGGCGGAGAGCTCGCCTCCCTGGTTATTATAGATGCTGTTTCCCGGCTGGTGCCGGGGGTCGTGGGAGAGCCGACCTCGGTGGTGGAAGATACGTTTTCCGGCTCGCTCTTGAAATATCCGCAATATACCAAGCCGCGCAGCTTTCGCGGCCTTGAAGTGCCGCCGGTGCTCCTGGGCGGAGACCATCAGAAGATATACCGGTGGAGAAGAGCCGAAGCGCTCAAAAAAACCCGGCACAAGAGACCCGATCTCTTGCGGCAGGCTTCGTTAACTGAAGAAGACAAAAAGGTATTGCAGGAAGTAACGCCCGATAACACAATGGAGATGAGTAAAAATGAATTACATTGAACGCCTGGAAAAAGAGCAAATGCGCACCGATATCCTCCCCTTCCGTCCCGGAGATACGGTCAAAGTTCATGTCAAGATCAAAGAAGGGGACAAGGAGAGGATCCAAGCATTCCAGGGGGTGGTTATCAGCAAAAGACAGTGCAGCCTGCGTTCAAGTTTTACGGTCAGAAAGATATCCTATGGCGTTGGCGTAGAAAGAATCTTTCCCCTTCATTCTCCCACGATTGACCGGGTTGAGATTGTACAACGGGGCAGGGTGCGCAGGGCACGTCTCTACTATCTGAGAAATTTAAAGGGTAAAGCGGCCCGCATAAAAGAAAAAAAGTTTCAATAACCACTGACCGCCATACGGTGCAATAACCCTCACGCGAGCACATGACGTCTCTGTCCTCACTGCTCAAGGATTCCCCCTGTCCGGAAAAAATCCTGTCTGAACGGGGATATGTGTATATTGCAGGAGTTGATGAGGTTGGCAGAGGTCCGCTCGCCGGTCCGGTAGTGGCCGGCGCGGTAATTTTCCCCTGCAGCTGGACGCACCCCGCGATACGGGACTCAAAACAGCTTACCGAGAAAAAGCGCGAGCAGCTCTATGCTGTTATCAGTCAGGCGGCTCTTGCCTGGAGCTGGGCGGCAGTTGATCACCGCGAGATTGACCGGATAAACATTCTTCAGGCAAGTCTCAAGGCAATGCTGGGTGCCGTAGAAGCACTGCCGCTCACCCCTGATTATCTCTTAATTGACGGTATCTACCCGATAGCTACGGTAATCCCCCAGACCCCCCTTATAAAAGGCGACCAGCGCAGCCTCGCCACGGCAGCAGCCTCTATTATGGCTAAGGTCACCAGAGATACCATGATGAAGCAGTACCATGAACAATACCCCCAGTACAATTTTGCCCGCAACAAGGGGTATGGTACCAGAGAGCATTTCCGCGCGCTGGCTTCCTGCGGGCCTTCTCCTATTCATAGACAAAGCTTTATGCACGGACAAACCTTCTTAACCTCGGCCTGCCATGACTGACCACAGGAAACATCTGGGAGCGCGGGGGGAAGAACTTGCCCTGGCATTTCTCAAAAAGAGCCGTTTTACCGTACTGGCGAAAAATTACCGCTGCCGCTATGGGGAAATAGATATTATCGCCCGCGACCCGGGCCAGGTCCTCACCTTCATTGAGGTAAAAACCAGGAGTTCCCAATCACACGGAACACCACAGGAGGCAGTCACCGTGAGAAAGCAGGGGCAGATCTGTAAAGTTGCACTGGAGTTTATCCAGCGGTACCGGCTGGAAAATAAACCTGCCCGCTTTGATGTGGTAGCAGTGAACCTGTTACCTGCCGGACACACGGTCGAGCTTATTCAAAACGCTTTTGAACTCAATCTTTTCTGACAGGCACAAGGCATCAATGGAATTATTGCAGCGAAAAAAGAAGCCTCCGGGATTAATGCTCTCCTTTCTGGTCGTGCTCCCCTTGAGCCTGTTGATACTGGCGGTATCCGCGTGCGTCATTCTCTACAACTATTTCAGCTATAATCTGCCCCGTCTCTATTCGTTAAATGATTACCGGCCGCCGCTGGTCACTGAAGTCTACGCCGGCACTGGCGAGCTGATCGGCGAGTTCTGCACGGAGCGGCGCTACATGGTGAAACTCCCTGCGGTCGCTCCGGTATTCATCAAGGCCATTATAGCTGCAGAAGATGCCCAGTTTTTTGAACACAAGGGCATCAATTACGAGAGTATTCTGCGCGCCGCGCTCATCAATCTGCTGTCCGGAGAGATAAAACAGGGCGGCAGCACCATCACCCAGCAGATCACCAAATCGCTGCTCCTCACGCCTGAAAAAAGCTATGCCCGGAAGATAAAAGAGGCGATTCTGGCACGGCGCATTGAAACCTCTCTCACCAAGAATGATATTCTTACCCTGTATATTAATCAGATCTACTTTGGCCAGGGGGCCTATGGTGTTGAGGCAGCCGCGCGCTCCTACTTCGGAAAATCGGCAGCCGCCCTGACCCTGGCTGAGGCCGCGCTCCTGGCAGGGCTGCCAAAAGCCCCCAGTTATTATGCACCGCTTCGCTATCTGGAGCGCGCCCGGCAGCGCCAGAGCTATGTGCTGGAGCGGATGCTGGAGCAGCGCTACATCACTGCTGACGAAAAACAGGCAGCTGAAAAAGAGCCCCTCGGTTTCAAGCAGCTGGAAAACATCAACGCAACCCGGTCTCCCTATTTTACTGAATATATCCGGCAGGCAGTGGAGAAAAAATATGGAGCACAGGCGCTCTATGAAGCCGGGTTGCGCATTGAGACAACGCTCAGTATCGCCATGGAACAGGCTGCCCAGGAAGCCATCCGTTACGGGCTGGAAGAATACGAGAAAAGGCACAAGAAGGCGTCCCTGGATAAAAAAAGGGTTGAGGCGGCACTGGTCTGCATGGACCCCTATTCAGGCTACATCCGGGCCATGATTGGTGGACGGGATTTCTCCAACACCCAGTTTAACCGGGCAGTCCAGGCGCAGCGGCAGCCCGGGTCTGCTTTTAAGCCGGTCATTTATGCTGCTGCCCTGGATAAGGGCTACACCCCGGCCAGCATTATCGTAGATGCTCCCATTGCGTTTAAAATGGGCAGGAACAAACTGTGGGAGCCGCAAAATTATGATGAGAAGTATTTGGGCCCCATAACGCTGCGGAAAGCGCTTACCCTCTCGCGCAATGTGGCGACCATAAAAATACTGCAGGATATCGGCATCAATTATGCCGTCAAGTACGCGCGGCAGTTTGGGATTGATACGCCGCTCAATAAGGACCTCACCCTGGCGCTGGGAACACCTAATCTTACGCTGCTGCAGATGGTGCAGGCATATGCGGTGTTTTGCGCCCACGGTGTCCGGGTGGAGCCCCTTGCCATCACCAGAATTCTGGACCGTGACGGCACCCTGGTTGAGGAAAACTCTCCGCAGCTCTATCAGGCTCTTAATCCACAGACTGCGTACCTGATGACCAGCCTCCTGCAGAGCGTTGTTGAAGAGGGGACCGGGAAAAAGGTTTCCGCGCTCAACCGCCCGTGCGCGGGCAAAACCGGGACGACCAATGATTTCCGGGATGCCTGGTTTATCGGGTTCACGCCGCAGCTGGTAACAGGGGCCTGGGTTGGTTATGATGATAACGCTTCACTGGGGAAACGTGAAACAGGAGGCGTGGTAGCAGCTCCCATCTGGCTTAACTTCATGCAGCAGGTGGTAAAGGATATTCCGGTCAAGCTGTTTGAGGTGCCGGAAGGCGTGGTCTTTGCAAAAATAAATCCTGCAACAGGATTCGCTCCGCAAAGTGCCTCGGAAGCAACTATCTTCGAGTGCTTCAAGGAAGGCACCATGCCTATGCCCTATTACCTGGACGCTGCCGGGCAATAATGTTCGTGCGCTGCAAGCGGCTATTGCGAAGAACGGCCCGTGCCCTGTGCCTCACCCACCATGGGAACAAAGCGCACCGTGCTGATACTTTTCTCTTCTATGGTTCCGTTCTTTTTTACTCCCAGCACCAGGAGCTGCGCAAACTTGGTGTCTCCCCGCGGCAGAATAATCCTGCCACCCTCTTTGAGCTGTGCTGTCAGCGCCGGCGGAATGCTGCCAACCGCGCAGGTCACCAGTATGGCATCATAGGGCGCATATTCCTTCCACCCCTGATAGCCATCTCCGGTCTTAATCTTTATGGTGCGGTATCCCATCGATTTCAAAAGCTCCTCTGCCCGGCCTGCCAGGGTTTTAATGATTTCCACAGAATATACCTGCTGCACAATCTCAGCAAGCACTGCTGCCTGATAGCCGGAACCGGTGCCTATCTCCAGCACTTTGTCCTCTTTCCTTAATCCAAGGCTCTGGGTCATGAGCGCTACTATATAGGGTTGCGAGATGGTCTGCTCTGCGCCAATGGGCAGGGGATAATCCTCATACGCCTGGTCCTGGAGCTGCTTATCAACAAAAAGATGCCGCGGTATTTTTTCCATAGCCTTCAGCACCGCAGGATCTGTGATATTACGCCCCTTAATATCCCTCTCGATCATCACGTGCCTCTTCGCAGCAAAGGGATCGCTCTGCTCCGGCAAAGCGCTGGCAACAGAAAAACTGAACATCAGCCAGAGTTGCACAGCACTCAGTACCAGCAGCACAGATGAAATAGTTTCACCGGTTTTTGTCTGCTGCATGACGCCCTCCCCAAAATAAATTATTTCCGGTTTTGTGAAGCATCCTGCTAACACCAGCTACTGATAGAGGCAATGCCGTTTAACGCAACTCATGGCTCAGAATAATCAATTAATGCTCGTCTCCCCGTTCCACTTTTGTTATTAATACATACGGCTACCTCTAAAAATGTCATCCCCCCGAGACTGTATCACAATATAAAAATGGGGTTGCAGCCGCAGCCTTCAGGCTGCGTAATGTATTGAAATTTCATGTGACAACAAACGCAAGCTGAAGCTTGCGGCTAGCAGAATTCAGATTACGACACCGTCTCTGTAGAACAGCGGGGCATTCTGTTTTATTTTTATAAAAATTTTTATGTATTTAGAAAGATTTTACTTGCAAAACTGAAAAAGGTTGGTACAATGATATAAAAACGGATAAATAACATGATTTCCCCAAGAAGGGAAAAAGTCAAGGGTAATTTTTTTTTGAATTCTGCTATTTAATGTATTGAAGAAAAGGGGGTGAATTATGGTCAAAAGAATAAAAGAAATGGCAAGCAAGGAAGTACTAAACACCCGGGAGGCTGCCAATCTCATCAAGGTAACTACCCAGACGATCAAGAATTACATCTATTCCGGCAAGCTCAAGGCACTAAAGACACCCGGAGGCCATCACCGGGTCCGCAGGATTGATCTGCAGGACCTGGGCTTTGTTGTTGAAGAAAAAAGCGTGCAACCGCAGCTCACTCTGGAAGAAATCACCAATGCCTACAATCGCCTGCTCAGCCAGTACATGACAACCATTGAAGCGCTCATGAAGGCGCTGGATGAACGGGACATCATCTCCTCAGGCCATTCTTCACGGGTCGCCGATTTGTCCTGTAAGGTTGGTGTCCAGATGGAACTGAGCGAATCTGAGCTGCGCGATCTGCGGCTTGCCTCACTCCTGCACGATGTAGGCAAAATCGGCATCAGCGAAAACATCCTCGGGAAGCCGGGGCGGCTTACCGACCAGGAATATTTCCTGATTAAGAAGCATCCCGAGATTGGAGAGAAAATAGTCGGCAAAATAGAATTCCTCCAGCCGCTTGCAGCCAGTATCAGACAATGCCATGAGCGCTTTGATGGCAAGGGCTATCCTGATGGTATTGCCGGCGACACCATTGATTTAAACGCCCGCATCATTGCCGTTGCCGACACCTATGATTACCTTCGCTCTGACCTGTCCTTCAGGAGGGCACTGTCAGTGGATGATTCTTTGCGCGAGATTAGAAAAGCTGCAGGAAGCCAGTTTGATCCGAGCATGGTGAAAATTTTTGTTGATACTATCAATGATTCGAAGACAAGCTATCAACACTAAAACAGTTGACGCTGGCATGCAGGTGACAATATAGCGGTATGAATGATCTCATCGAAGTGGTGGTAAAGCGCGTTTCCCCTGATATGCAATCCGGGCAATACAAGGTGGTGTTACAGGACAAAGAAACCGGGCGCATACTGCTCATATGGGTTGGACACTTTGAAGGAAACGCCATCGCCCTGGGGCTTGAAGAGAGCTGGACGCCGCGTCCCATGACCCATGATCTGATCGGCAATATTATTCAGGGATTGCATGCCACGGTAACGCGGGTGGTCATAACAGACCTCAAGCAAAACACCTTTTATGCAATCATCAGCCTCGCCTATGACGGCAAAGAGGCTGCGATCGATTCCCGGCCGAGTGATGCCATCGCGGTGGCGATACGCCAGAAGGCACCCATCCTGGTCAGCCGCGGCCTTGCAGATAAGATGATTGATGAAGTGGATGAAATATTTGAATCCCTGCAGCCCAAAGATACGATTCATTGACCCTGACCGGTTGCATGCCTCGCTAACCCCGCCGTGCAGGCGGGAAGCTTTATAATACCATGTTTAAATAACTGGTGCGGGAAACTCACTTTGTAACCGGCATCAGGGAAACCCTTCTGCAATACCGCCAAGAGGGGTTTTTTAATATCCCGGGGAGTTCCTGCCAGCGTTTTTATGCTGACGGGTGCTCTTCTTCGTGCGGTATCATCACGACTGCATTGCATACGTGCCGATGCGGGGTCCATCGTGAAAAAGCTTCTCCTCATATGCGCCCTTTTTGCCCTCGTTATAACGGGGGCGATATCTCAGCACGCGTTCCTGCTCACCCGCTATGCGCAGTTTTTTACCGTCAATACCGGAACCAGGGGAGCAGATGCTCTGGTGGTGCTCGCCGGGGGCATCCTGACGCGCCTGCCGCGCGCGATTGAGTTGTATCAGCAGGGGTATGCGCCGCGCCTTATTTTCACTGAGCAGCGCCAGAATTATCCCGCTTTACGGCACGTGTGCGGAGATGAATGGCAGATTGCTCCGTCAATCATCGAGGCCCTGCATGCCACTGCATCGCCGGTGTATCTTCCGTCCCTGAAACCGGGAGGGGTGACCTCCACGTTTGACGAGGCCTATGACCTGCGGGAGTACTGCACAAAGAATCATTTTAAACATCTCATCATCGTAACCGATGCCCACCATACCCGGCGCGCCCTGTATGCCTTCCAGAAAGTGTTTACCGGAACCGGCATCCGCGTCGAGGCCATGGGTGCCGCGAACAACTTTTTTAATGAATCCAACTGGTGGCAGAGTGATATGGGTATCAGCTGCTACCTGCTGGAAGGCATTAAATACCCGGTCTATCTTTTCAGCAGCAGGAATGTCTCGTTTATAAAAAATTACTGATCACCGGCAGTGCTATGGAATTAAGATTTACGGTTTGCAGCATCGACAGCTGATTTCTCTGGGGCTTTATGAATTCGCGCATGGGGTTTCCTCCTGAACTGTTGTGCTGCCACTATACCACAGGCGCTCCCTATGAGGCATTCCTTATCGTGTTACTCAATAAAAAAAATATTAAATCAACAGCCGGACAGAATAATTTTTTATAAAAAAAAGTCTGTCCGGACTGAAAACAGCAGCTCGGAAAGGACAAAGCGGCATTATTAATCAACTTTCTAATGCTGTTTTTTTAGGTTGAAAAAAAATCGGCCTGCTAAAATATTTGACTGCTTCAAACCACAAAATACAAACAATCCCAGCTCCAAAACAAAGCGCCAGGTCATTGGGATGCAATATACCAAAGTGGAACAACTCGCGTAGGAAAGGCGCATAAATCACCAGAGTCAGGATAGCTAAAGTGGCCGCTATTATTATAAATAATGCCGTATTTTTATAACGCAGACTCGCTAATACGTTCTTTGACCAGAAACGATTAGAGAGTATAAGCCCCAAATTTGCGATCACCAGGGTAGTGAAAGCTAAACTGCGTGCCTCTATCTCACCTCGCCCTTGATTCAAAGTAAATCCGTAAATGGCCAGCGTAACGAGTAGAACTGCAACGCCTTGCATTAGGCTCAAGATTATAGTTCTGCGACTAAAGAGTGGTTCTTTACGATTGCGCGGTGGACGGTTCATAACATTAGGTTCTTCGGGCTCAGCTTCAAACGCTACTGAACATGCTGGGTCAATAATTAGTTCAAGGAATACCACATGAACCGGCAGCAGCACTAGAGGCCATCCAAACAACACCGGTATTAGTGATAGGCCAGCAATGGGCACATGGACCGCTAATATATAAGCCATAGCTTTTCTCAGGTTATCGAATATGCGTCTGCCAAGCCGGATAGCTTTGACAATGGAGGAAAAATCATCGTCCAGCAATACCAGTGCTGCTGCCTCTCTGGCGACATCGGTACCTCTTCCGCCCATAGCAATCCCGATGTTTGCTGATTTCAATGCCGGCGCATCGTTTACCCCATCCCCGGTCATTGATACAATCTCGCCATTTTCCTTAAAAGCATTCACCAGACGAAGTTTCTGTTCTGGGACTACCCGTGCGAATATATTTACGGTCTTGATACGCTCTCTAAGTTCTTCATCACTCATGTTGTACAATTCGGCGCCGGTGATAACCTCGTCCAATGGTTTCAGACCTACCTGACGCGCAATATGTTGTGCGGTAACCGGATAGTCACCCGTAATCATTACTACCCGGATACCCGCTTTATAACATTCCTGGATAGCCGCCGGAACCGTAGGACGTATCGGGTCAGCAAATCCTAAAAGACCAAGAAAATCAAACTTGAAGTCGTGCTGGTCACCAGGAAGTGAGACTTGTTTAAAATTCGCTTTGGCTACGCCAAGCACCCTTAACCCATCACCGGCCATAAGTTCAACCTGTTTTGATAATTCTAGTGTTTCAGCCTCGCTCAAATGGCAGAGGTCAACAATAGCTTCAGGAGCACCTTTAGCCGCGATAATATAGTCTTCACTGTTGGGCGATTTCCAGACACGAGAAAGAGCCATAAGTTTCTTTGACAATGGGTATTCGCGCATGAACTTCCAATCTCCATGCAGGTGTTCAGTCAGGTTCTGAAAATGCTCACCCAGTTTCTTGAGAGCCTTTTCCATCGGGTCGAAGGGATTAGTCTGGCCAGCCAATATGCTGAATTCGATCAGTTGATGAAATATTTCTGGCGGCTCCTTTGCTGTGTTCAAGTCTACATTTAAGAATTCTCCACCAACGGATATTCTATCTACTGACATTTGGTTCATGGTAAGAGTCCCTGTTTTATCTACACATAAGACCGTATTTGAACCAAGAGTTTCGATGGCGGGCATACGGCGTGTCAGTACATGGCTCTGAGAAATCCGCCACGCGCCTAGGGCAAGGAAAACGGTGAGCACAACAGGGAATTCCTCCGGTAAAATGGCCATTGCCAGAGTAATACTCGCCAAAAAGCCAGCAAGCCAATCACCTTTAGTAATTCCGTAGACCAACGCCATAATTACACAAAGTACCAAACCTATTAGAGCTAAATTGCGTACTACGCGTCTTGTCTCTTTTTGGAGTAGCGTCTCTTCAGACTCTATGGCCTGCAAAGACTTGCCTATCTTGCCGAATTCGGTATATATGCCTGTAGCTGCTACCTTTGCGATGCCTACTCCTCCAACCACCAAAGTACCAGAATATATGAAAGGTGAATTATCTCCGCCGGGACGTCCCATCTCTGTGGACTCTTCTGCTTCGGTTTTATGCACCGGGACTGATTCTCCGGTAAGTAGCGATTCCTCAATCATTAGATTATTGCAGTCAAGTACAATACCATCTGCCGGAACCCTGTCACCTTCTGAAAGAACGATGATATCGCCACGGACTACCTCGCGGCCGGCGATTCTCCTGGATACACCGTCTCGGATAACCAAAGCACGTGGACTTGACAGGTCGCGAAGTGCCTCAAGCGCCCTCTCTGTTTTGCGCTCCTGATATAGGGTTATACCTATAATCACGAAGACGAAACCAAGAAGCATAAAGGCTTCCTGGATATCTCCCAGTATCATGTAGATTATGCCGCTGGCGATAAGAAGCAATAACATTGGTTCACGAAGAACACTCAGCGCAAACGATATAATACTGCGCTTTTTAGCCGAGGGGATTTCGTTAAACCCCTCACGCGCAAGTCTGTCGGAGGCTTCTTTTTCGGAAAGACCAGTGACACCACTAATGTTGTTCAAATCAAATTTATCAGACATTACGACCCCTTACATAAAAAAATACCCGCAGGATGCTTTGTCCCGCGAGTATTCCGCTGCCCGGATAAAAGCCCGGCTCCTCTCTTAAGAGACGGCCTGTTCCAAGCAAGCCTAATTATTTTAGATAACAGATCTCTGCCAAATTACGATTATGCGGTTCATGCTTGATTGGAATAGTCAGCCATTGTACGCATCTACACTTTAGGGAGCTGATATATTATTTTTAGTTGAAATTTTAGGTAGTGGCTCTCCCGTGGCATAAATCCACGGACACCTTAAAACAGAAACGAGCCACTAATGAAAGTAAACACCAGGAAGAGAAAAGAGTCAAGAAAAGTATTTGAGCAGTTGTATGGCCGTGAAGAACTGACAGATCGGATGTACCGTATAAAATTTCACAGGGAAAGAAGGGACTGGATGCCATTTGAGCCTTGAGCAGTCTCATGAGCTGTCACATGAAATAACCGCACTGATTCAGCAGCAGCTGCCGGATGTGCAAGACGTGAATGTTACGTTTGAAACCGCCAGGCAGCGGCATATTGTTGCTCAGGACGTCACCGGGCAGAGTGCAGACCTGATCGGCAGGCTGGATGAGATGATCAATAAAGCCCCGGATAAGCTTAACTGCCATGACATAAAAATTTACCGCCAGGGGGAAAAGGTATCAGTATTTCTGCACTGCGGGCTGAAGGGAAACTACGGAAGTGAGCGGATTGAAAAGCTCTCAAAAAATATCTCCCGGCGGATCAAAAAAAACTTCACCAGGGTGGACAGCGTACACATCCATGTTGAGCCCCTCGACGCCAAACCCGGGGACTCTGCGTGAGCAGGCATAATGAATAACGCTCGGGCGTGCCTGACGGCAGGCGATGCGATGAGTTCACTCCGTTTGGCAGCGGGTGCGCACAACTGCTTCTCTGATCAACGCCCCCAGCTTCTGCGCCGCCTCGATATATTCGGGGAACTCGCTTACCGGCTGATTGCCCGTCGAGGCAATCACTTCGCCGATCAGATTCAGCCCGGAATACTCGGCAAAACATTTAAAGGTCTCAAGCGCCTTCTCCGCGCCGAATGCAGCCTGGCACAGAACCATGCCGCCCGCCTTGCCAGTAAACGGCTGCCAGCCGTGCCATGCCATGCCCGTATATTCTCCGATGCCCCGGTAGCTTGAAGCAATGCTGCGGTCAATCATATTCTTCATCAGGCCGGACACATCATAATAATAGTTTGGCGAGCCGAGCACCAGCGCCTGCGCGGCAAGCATTTTTTCCAGGAGCCCCGGCATATCATCCTTTTTTACGCACACTCCCTTATGTTTTACGCAGCTCAGGCATCCGGTACAAAAACCGATGGCAAGATCTGAAAGAAAAATAAGCTCGCTTTCAATCCCTGCTGCATCCAGTACCGCCCGCAGCAGGGTTGCCGTGTTGCCGTTTTTTCGTGCGCTGCCACATATGCCAAGAATTCGAGACATAGTACCTCTCCGTGCGTGCGGGTCTGAAAATTGCGTGGTTTAAAATATAAGATTCAAAGAAACTTTTAATAGATTCGTCAGTTATTATGGTAAAGTATTCTCTGGTACGGGGGATAGCCGAAATTTAATGCCAATATTATTTCTCCATCCAGTAGTGTTTCTTGTTGACATATTAAGAAATAATTTTAAAACTTAAAAAAATACATAATTTACAACTGCGTACATCCCCTGTTTAATAAAGGAGCTCTGCTATGAAGAATATCATAATAACAAAACGTGTCATTATAACTATCATATTCGCTCTTGCGCTGCTGTGCGGCCCCCCTGCCACAGCTGCAGACAACCTTGATCTGACGAATGTCCACTATATTGTCCTGACCCCGGGACACAGCAAAACCATTGCCTATGATCTGGACTGGGGACAGGTGCACACGGCGGTGGTGCATATGTTTGGGCTCGTCACTAAAACAGATCAGGACGGAAACCCGGTCAATCCTACGTTTAAATTTTCTGCTGCTGTCACTGATTCTATCGGCGACGGGGCAGAGCTTGTTTTTGCTACGACCGGATTTATTGGTCTCATCGACCATCTGCTCTTTGCCAGCGACGAAAACCTCACACAAAAAATTGCCAACTCGTTTTTTGTAAACTACTCATACAGCTCTGATACCGTCAGCGCCAGCAGAGAGATACCGGCAATGCCGTTCAGCGGCGGCGGTATACAGGGGATAGTTGCAGCGCAGGCAATACTGGTAACCGGCTTTATTCTGCCGATCGGAAATCCTGACTTCCCGGTAACCATGAGCATGCGGTTTGAATTAAACTAAGTTCCGTGCCCTGTTGTTGCTCATGGGTAGCGCTTAATAATTTTATATTCGGTATTTCTCTGTGCAGGAATTTTTTCTGCCGTGCAAATCAGGCTGACCATCTCTTCTTCCGTAAGGCTGTAGGAAGCGCCCGCAGCCCGCACCACATTTTCCTCAAGCATAATACTTCCCAGGTCATTGGCCCCAAAAGAGAGCGTTATCTGACCAATATCCGGGCCCTGGGTTACCCAGGAGCCCTGGATGTTCTCAATGGTATCAAGATAGATGCGGGAAATGGCAAGGGTCCTGAGATAGTCGAGGGCTGATATTTCCCCGCCGCCCAGTTCGGTGTGCGCGGTTTTAAAGCTCCAGGGAATAAAGGCCCTGAACCCGCCGGTTTTATCCTGCAGGTCACGTATGCGGCGCAGGTGCTCTATGCGTTCCTCGCAGGTTTCAACGCTGCCGATCATCATGGTAGCGGTTGTTTTCATCCCCATGGCATGCGCTGTTTCCATGACGCTAAGCCACTCTGCGGACTTTATCTTGCAGGGGCTCACCATGCTGCGCACCCGGTCAGAAAGAATTTCCGCGCCGCCGCCGGGCAGCGAGTCAAGACCGGCCTCGCGGAGACATTTTAAAACAGCCTCAACGTGCAGCCCGGAGCGTTGCGCGAAATGCATAATCTCCGGAGGAGAAAATGAATGGACAGTAACGCTGAAGCGCTCTTTTATTTTCCGCACCAGCCCCACAATATAGTCCAGGGACAAAGAGGGATGCAGCCCGCCCTGCAGCATAATCTGGGTGGCACCGCGGGAAACAGCTTCTGCTGCCTTTGCTATAATTTCCTCATGGCTTAACAGGTATGCCTCCGGGCTTGACTCATCCCGGTAGAAGGCACAGAACCGGCACCTGCTGGTGCAGACGTTCGTGTAATTGATATTGCGGTCAATGATAAATGTTACCAGCGGGTCTGGATGAAAAAAAGCAGCACCCTGCTGGGCGCACTGCCCGAGTGTCAGGAGGTCGGCCTCTTTGAACAGCTGCCGCGCATCTTCATCAGTAATCCGCTGCCGGCGGTGCGTCTTTTTATAAATAGCTCCTAATTGACTCACGCTACATCCACAAATTCTAATGTTGGGACTTCTGTAATGGCGCCCAGGTTGCGTGCTCTGCGCAGGAATTCGCCATAGCCGTCCTGATAGTCGGCGCCAAATTCAAACCTGAGTCCCGTGAAATAGTTCTTTAAAAAGCGCGCGGAAAAAGGGCTCCATTGCGATACGTCACGGGCAATGGTGGCGGCCTGCTGCAGGCTGTGCTCCATTGACTGCACAAAAGCATGGTACACGGCTTTCACCGCCTCCGGGTGCTGGCGGGCATAGGCTCTTCTGACTGCCCAGACCGCATAGACCATCTTTTTAGCGGTGAGCAGGCGCCATTCTTCACCCAGGTCATACACATGATATTTCTTAGGCTTGATAAACGTGCGCAGGGCATCATCTCCAATCAGCAGTCCTGCGTCTGCCTCCATGAACATCTGGGCAAGATCCGGGGGGCTCTCAAAGTACCGGGGAGCCACCGCGTATCTGTCTTTGAGAATGATCTTTGTGAGCACCTGGGAAGTGGCAGAGGTGTTTGCCAGTGCCACCGGTCTTCCGGTGAGCTCTTCAGCGGGAACTTTGCTCACCAACAGGATACTCAAAACTCTGCCATCAGAGCTGACGGTCAGCCGCGGCAGCAGCAGCAGCTCTGCGGCATGCCGTGCGTACTCAATGGCCGGAATGGGACTGATATCAAGCTCTCCGCGCAGCAGGCGCTGGGAAAGTTCGGTCGGCGTGTTTTTATAGAGCTCGATTTCAGGCAGCACGCCGTTTTTCACCAGTCCGTAGTAGAGCGGCAGGCAGTTAAGAAACTGAATATGTCCGACGCGGGGAAGCATCACGTAGTCCTCAGCTGTTAGCCATCAGCCATCAGTTTTTTGTTTTGTGCTTAATGCTGAAAGCTGACCGCTTCATCGCTATAAATTTTTATCACCTTATACAGCGTATCGCGCTCCACAGGAATGTTGCCCGATTCACGGATCATGCGCATGAGGTCATCTTTGGCAATGGCGGTCGCGGTCTGGGCTCCCGCTGCATGAGTTATTTTCTCTTCAGCGACCGTTCCGTCCAGGTCATCAACGCCGAACTTCAGCGCCAGCTGGGCAACCGGCAGCCCCACCATGATCCAGAATGCCTTGATGTGTGTGAAGTTATCGAGCATCAGCCGCGACACAGCGTACAGTTTCAGCTCTTCATAGGCCCGCGGCTTTTGCATATAGGATAGCTCGGTGTTTCCGGGGTGAAACGGCAAAGGGATAAACGACTGAAATCCTGCCGGTCTCATCCTGCAGTTCTCCGCAGTTTCAGCAGATGATCAATCACTCTCTTCATCGGTTTCTATATGACCATAGAGCATAGTGGCATTTGACTTGAGCCCGAGCCCGTGGGCGCATTTCATCACCTGCAGCCATTCATCTGCCGAGGCTTTCTTCGGGCAGAGTTCATCGCGTATGCGCGTGCTCAACACTTCAGCACCGCCGCCGGGCATGGACCCGAGGCCCGCGGTTTTAAGCTGCGTGAGCACCTCTTCCACTGACAGCCCGGAAATATCAGAAAAGTATTTTATCTCAACCGCGGTGAATGCCTGGATATGAATGTCAGGAAAAGCGGTTTTAAGTGTTTTGATGACATCCGCGTAATAGCTGAACGGCAGGTCAGGATGCAGGCCGCTCACGATATGAAACTCTGTTATGCCGGCGGGAAGTGCCGCGCGGGCCCGCTCCATCACATCCTCTACCGTCATGGTGTAGGCGCGCGCATCCTCCTTGCCGCAGCTGAACGCGCAGAATTTACAGCGTGACACGCAGATATTGGTGAGATTGATATGGCAGTTTACATTAAAGAAAACCTGCTGCCCGGTCTTCTGCAGTTTCATTGCGTGCGCTGCCTTGCCCAGGGAAAGCAGTTCTGAAGACTTGAGCAGGGCAAGGCCTTCATCACGGGAAAGACGTTTCCCGCTTACCGCCTTTTGTAAAATAGAATCCAGATGAGCTGATGCCATTACTGTCGTAAAGAGTCTAGTTCTATCGAATCTGTTGATTAAATATCGGGTTCGCGGTCTCTTAACCTTCGCGCGTTTCATTTATCCGGGGCTTCAATGGAGAAGTCCGCGGTGATTGAATCCCATCCGCCGGCTGCTGAAATAATCCCCGGTGATGCCGGTTATTGCTATGCCGGTAGGAATGCCGGCATAGTTATTACTGCCGGGATTTGACTGAGGGGAAAACGCGCGCCCTGAAAACGGCACAAAAAAATCCTCTGCGTCAGCCTTCCCGTCACCGCGTTCAATTTCTTCCCGGCCGTCTGCTTCCATGAGCCGCAGCAGCTTGTGGCCGGTATAGCTGTTGTCATACAGAAAATCAGTGCCCTCGCTGTTGAGCCGCCCGTCTACATGCCAGATAGTCAGTCCGCTTCCGGGAAAGAAAAAATCATTACCCAGGCCGAAGGTGCGGTACTGCACCATGAAGAATTCCGTAAACGGCGCTAATGGCTTCTTTCCCGGCATTAGTGCCACGCAGTCATTATAGGTATCAGCAGGCCTGAGCGTCAGCGACTGAGTGCCGTCAATAATAACAGCTGGCGCAGCCCAGTCAAGCATCCATTTGCTGAACGCGTTGTGGTCGAACTGGGTTGCATCCATCATATCAAGCCCGCCGAGGCCGCCGTTGGGCCCCTGGGTTCCATCGTAATCATAAAGGTCGGGCAGCCCCAGGGCATGACCGGTCTCATGGATGATGGTAAGTGGGGTGAAGATTGTTTCTTCAGAGCGCACCCGCTGCTCCGGCTGCCAGGAAAAAACCCCGAGCCGTTTGCCGTCAACCGTGAACGGATCATTGCCGAAAAAAAACTTAGTGGTGTCACACCATCCCCACCAGAGCGATCCCCAGCCGGTATTGGGCCCGGTCCAGATAACGCAGAAGTAGTCAATCACCCCGTCGCCGTCGCTATCAAACTGCGAAAAATCAACCACTGGCTCATAATACCTGAGCGCCTCTTTAATGAGCGCTTTGACCCCCCATATGCCCCACAGCGAGTTTCGCCCATTGCCATAGAAAAATCTTCTCAGCCGTGCGGTGTACCAGCCGGACACCGAGCCCTGAATATCAAGAGCTCCATAGGAAGACCGCTGATAAAAATTCCTCAGGCTCTCATAGGGATACTCGCCCGGTTCTCCATTGCCAAAAATTTTACTTGAGAAAACAGACGGCTCATTGTTGTGGGGGTAACCCTGAAAGTCAATCAGCAGGATAAATATTTTTGGCGCGCCATGAGAGGGAAGTCCGGTCGCATAGGGGAGTGACCGGGGCTGTATCTGTTTACCGGCATTGAGCCGGGCAATTTTGCGCTCAACCAGCACGGGAGGGAAACGATGGTTTCCCAGGCGCTGCATAAAAACCTGGCGTTCAGACAGGGAGCCGTCAGCCCGGTATTTTTTAATTTCTCCGGGCCCGGGCGGCTCCATGCACAGCCCTGCAGCTGCAAAAGCAGTGGTTAGAATAACAGCTAAAACAAAGCGTTTGAAGTTAGTATGCATAACGGTTCATCATAGCAATGTGTTTGCCTGCTGCATTCATTGTTTATTCAACCTCACCTCGCAGATTTACCTTGCAAAAACAATTTCAGTCATGTTTGAATTGCTTATCTTTCAGGACCCCTCTGCATCCCCCCTATAAAGGGGGGACGAAGGGGGGTGTACGATAAAGTCGGGCGAAGCAATCTCAGATAAAAAAATACGCTGCCAGGGTTATATTGTATTATTATGAATGATTATCAGAGCTCATACCAGTGAAAAAATATTACTTCGTCGGCATCGGGGGCAGCGGCATGAACCCCCTGGCGCAAATATTCCGGCAACGCGGGAATTGGGTTGGCGGGTCTGACCGCAGCTTTGACCGGGGCACGAATGCTGCGCTGTTCGAAAAACTGCAGGGCCTTGGAATCTTCCTGTTTCCCCAGGATGGCAGCGGCATCACCGCGGACCTTGACACGCTGGTCGTTTCCACGGCCATTGAAGCGCAAAACAGGGAGCTCGAGCAGGCGCGGTCATTGTCTATTCCAATCATGCACCGGGCAGATCTTCTCGCGCAGCTCTTTAACTCCGGCTACGGCATCGCCATTGCCGGCACCAGCGGCAAGACCACTGTTACCGGCATGACCGCCTCCGTGCTTGATGCCGCGGGCAAGGACCCCACGGTGATTAACGGCGGCATCATCAGGCAGTATGAATCCCCCGCGCGTATCGGTAATGCCAAGGGAGGTACTTCAGATATTGTCCTCATCGAAACCGATGAAAGCGACGGCAGCATTGTCAAGTTCCGCCCGCGCGTCGGGGTGATCACGAACATCTCAAAAGACCATAAAGAGCTTGGCGAACTGCGACAGCTGTTTCAAGCCTTTGCCGGGAGCACCACTGATACATTGATTGTAAACGGTGATGACCGTGAAATCCGCGCTCTTGGTATCAGCAAAGCCATAACCTTCGGCATGAAAACCGCCAACCGGATTATCGTGGATAAGGTGCAGCACAGCGCGCATGGCACAACATTTGAAATGCAGGGAAACTCGTTTCATCTCTCAGCGCCCGGCCTGCATAATGTTTACAATGCCGCAGCTGCTATTGCGGTAGGTCTGGTTTTAGGCCTACCCGTGAAAGCAATACAGGAAGGGATCAGCTCGTTTGCCGGAATCAGGAGACGGCTTGACATTATTACCAGGGAACATGGCATCACCGTCATAGATGACTTTGCCCACAACCCGGACAAGATTGCTTCATCCATAGCAGCCCTCAGGTCTATGGGAGAGCGGCTTATTGTTATATTTCAGCCCCACGGCTACGGCCCGACCCGGTTTCTGTTGAGCGAGCTTGCCGCTTCCTTTTCCGCTTCTCTCAATTCTTCTGATTTATTGTTTCTGCTTCCTATCTATGATGCCGGTGGGACCGCGGACCGGAGCATCACTTCAGCTGACCTGGCGCAAAAAATCCATGGCCCGAAGACTTACTGCGCTGCCGGGAGAAAAGAGGTTATTGAGCAGGTTGCAGGGATAGTAACGGCCGGTGATGTTATCGCGGTGATGGGCGCGCGGGATGATACGCTGAGTGAGTTTGCGCAGGCTATTGCAGAGGCTATCAACAGATAAACAATTCACAGGCCAAGACCTGCCCCCCATTTTCCGCGAATAAAATTGTTCCGATGCTTGGCTGATGCTTTGTCTTGACAGGAAATTACTGGTGAGGGAGAATGGGAGGGCATAGCGTTGATAAAGATCGGGAGAATGATTTTATGAATAGCCGGGAAATTAAAAAGTATCTGCAAAGGCTGAACGATCTGCTGTCTGCGGACGGCGTAAAAGGAGAAATGTGTTTATATGGCGGTGCGGTCATGTGCCTGGCGTATAATGCAAGACCGAACACGAAGGACGTTGATGCAGTGTTTGAACCTTCTCAAAAGATACGAGGGGCGGCTAAAAAGGTTGCAGAAGAAAACAGACTGCCTAAAGACTGGCTCAATGATGCAGTCAAGGGGTTTCTGGTTAAGCATCCGAGAACGGTTTTATTTAACTGGTCTAATCTAAAAGTGCATGTTGCCGATCCTGAATACATTTTGGCTATGAAGTCAATGGCAGCCAGAGTGGATACAAGGGACAAACAGGATATTAAATTTCTCATTCGCAAACTGGGCATAAAATCAGCGCAAGAAGTGTTCGACATGCTTGAAAAATACTATCCCAAAAAGCAGATAAAGCCAGCAACGCAGTTTTTTATAGAAGAGTTATTTGGCAAATGATTACCATCCGGCAAGCAAAGAAAAATATAGAGAAAAATAAGCGATATTGGCAAGTTCAGTTCATGGACTTTGTTGATGATTTCAGGCGCAATAAAGACCTGAAGGCGGTAGAAAAACCATTTGCGCTTACTGACAGGCGCTTTGATGCGCTGCTTGCTTCAACCATTGAATATCTTTGTGATGAAATGAGGCTTGAAGCCCCGGCATGGGTGTGGGCCGTTCCTTCGTTAAAAGAACCGTGGTTTTTGTCTGGAATGGAAAGTCTGAAGGCTATTGCTATCGTGGAAAGCCCGGTTTTCTTCAGGAGGCGCAAGATATTTGTTTTAGAGAACTTTTTATACAGGGTATAGGGGGAATGTCTAGTGGGGTATTTAAGATTTTGGCGAAGGATAAAAATATTTCCCGGCGTTTATCTGAACATCAGCAAGAGCGGAATATCGTTTTCGTTCGGTACGCGGGGCTTGAATACACCGCAGGAGAGAAACAAGATAGACTGACTGCGAGGGATTTATTAGGGACATCTATTTAAAATAGGGTGTCCCTAATAAACTAGTTATATGAAGACAAAAAACACGGTAAGCGCATTTGATGCTAAAACTCATTTATCCCGCCTTCTTCGGGAGGTGCAGGACGGCAGCAGCATAACCATCACGAAAAGAGGCAAACCGGTAGCCCGGTTAGTGCCTGTAATTAATGATAGAAAAAAAACCACCAATGAGGAAATTCTCAGGCAGTTCGATGAGATAAGGAAAAAGTCCGGGAGGAAGGTGAATATTAAAAAATATATCGAGGCGGGCAGATAATCTTATACATGCTACTCCCAGTTTAATATTGAGACTGATATTTTGTACGGCACCAGATATTCCGGCAGGATATATGAAATAGCAAAAACCTGCCATCTTACTGCTTATGATGCTGCGTATTTAGAGCTTACACGCAGACACATACTAATCTGCTTGCATTGGCACTAAAATTATATATAATCTTAACAATTTTAATCATGATCCGGCGCAAGGGTTTCGGCATAACTATGTTCACTAACCAATTTTTTAGAAAGGAGCTTTCAATGGTTACCAGGGCTAAAAAACTGTTTTCTGTTTTGTTTACATGGCATTGCATTACCAGGATGAAATTGGGAATTGTTTTAGTGGTCCTATTACCACTTCTTCTTTATGGTACGTCGGGGTGTAATAATGGTGGTCAGTCGGCCGCAGACCTGTTTGAACAGGCCTGGAAAGATTTTGATCAGAACTACTCTTATTTTACCTATAAGAATGTTGACTGGGATGCAGTTAAGACCCAGTATCAGCCTAATTTCCAGAAGAATATGACTGCAGATCAATTTGCAGATGAATTCAACAATGTGCTGCAGGTGCTGCATGACTGGCATGTATCAGTCACCAAGCCTAATGGTGAGGCCGTAGGGTATAATGGTACGGTTAACGGAAACTTTACCAACAATCCCCGCAACGCATACGCGAAGAACGGATATCAGAAAATCGGCGATGTTATATGGCACGATAAGGTTATTCTGAACGGGAATGAGAATATCGGCTACATCAGGATTGACTCATTTGAAATTGAAAAATTTAAAAACATCAGTGACCAGGACATTGAAAATCTTTTTGTCACCTACGCTGATGCGGACGGACTGATCATTGACATTCGCCCCAATAGTGGTGGATCTGAAGATAATGCTGAAATGTTTATCTCCCGTTTAACGGATGAGCCGCGTATCTACGGGTATACTAAAACCCGCATCCCCGGAGCAGATCATGACGCATTTTCAGAGCTTGAAACACACACGCTTGAACCCAGCAGCGGCACGCACTTTAATAAACCGGTAGTAGGACTGATCGGTCAAAAATGCATGAGTTCTGCCGAATGGTGTACGCTTATGATGCGGGCGTGCCCCAACCTGACGCTAATGGGAGACAAGACGCGCGGTGCCTCGGGTAGCCCCAAAGAATTCAGCCTGCCAAATAAGGTGAGCTACGCGGTTTCGATCTGGATTGCCTATACGGATGAAATGATTGAAATTGAAGATAAAGGAATTGAGCCTGACATTAAAATTCCGGCCGAACAAAGCCTTGATGATTCACATGATTATGTGCTGGAAAAAGCAATAGAGCATATTACCAATGGCGGCGTGCCACCCAGCACCACAAGCTCGATTAATGCCGGCACTACCACTATTCCCGGGGGCGTCACAACGACTATTCCCGGTGGGGTAACAACGACTATACCTGGTGGAATAACAACCAGCATTCCGGGGGGCGTAACTACTACTATTCCATCACAAGGCGGCAAACCAATTATTGATTCTTTTACGGTAAATCCCTCTTCCGGCGACATAAATACAGAATTCACCTTAACCTGTCAGGCTGAGGATACTGATGACGGGTTTGTACTGTTTTATTATTGGGATTGGGATGGCGATCTTAGCGAAGCCGAAGATTGGGGTGGATGGGGTATCTATAAATTATACGGCGTTCAGCTTGGCGCCGGCTCACATAAGGTCAGTGTTATGGTCGAGGATGACGATGGAAAGCAATCAGATATAAAGAGCGTCAATGTCACGGTGACCCAGTAATCATTTTGCTGTGAGGTATTTTAAAGCGATGCATGTTGCCTGTTGCATCGCTTTTTTTATGCAGAGAAAATTGAGGGACTTTCCCACAATACTTGGTATCAAAACTACCAACTGATATTTTTATTAGTGGATGTCCCCACTTTCTACCCTGCCCTTCTTCTCCGTGCGCTGGAGGTACTGCCAGATAAGCTCTTCGATGCAGGGCGGCACGGTCATGCCCTTCTCCCTCACACAACAATCTTCTCCAGCCACTCAGAAAACTTGGACCAGGGCAATGCTATATTGTTGCCGGGCAGGTCAATTTTTCTGGCAGTATTGCAGACCAGTATGCCCTGCGAAGCGGCTTCCCTTCCCACAAGTTCCTTAAAACTGGTAATACCCTTGAGATGATGAACAGAAGGGGTAGAAGTCAGCTTGATCTCTATGGGTATGAGCTTCCCCTGTGCCTGGATAATTAAATCAACCTCTGTTCCGTCCTGTGAGCGCCAGAAAAAGGCCGAGGGCCTTTTCCCCTGGTTAAAAAAAGCCTTCCACACTTCGCTTATTAGTAAGCCTTCAAACAGCGCTCCTCCCATATTCCCCCTGAGCGCTGCTTCCGGTGAAGGCTGCCGGGTAAGAAAACAAACCAGGGAAGGGTCTGTTACATAAAACTTGGAGGTCTTAATGACCCGCTTGCCGAAGTTTTTATAAAAGGGCGGGAGCATGAAAGCAAGATAGCTTGCCTCAAGTATTTTTGCCCACGAGGTAATGGCCGTCTGGCTTACACCGCAGGTTCTGGCCAGCGTTGCCGGATGAAATTCCTGGGAGTGAAATGCCGCGCTCAGGTTGACAAACATTTCGAATGACCGGAAGTCACGTATATTTTCAATCTGGCGGATATCCCGCTCAACATAGGTTTGAATATACGCATTGAGCCACAAATCGCGCTTTTCAGGATAGCAGGCAGGCTCGGGAAAAAGACCGGTCCACAGGAAATCTTCAAGATTCTTTTTTCTGCTTCTGCCTTCCTGCAGGTTGAAGGGCCCCAGCTCAAGAATGGCGATTCTTCCGGCAAGCGTCTCGCTGATATTCTTCATCAGATGGAACTGCTGCGAGCCGGTCATGATCCACACGCCGGGCGTCCGCTTCCGGTCTATCCGTATCTTGATATACTGCAGAAGCTCCGGCACATATTGAATCTCATCAAGGATGACCGGGTTTCCTTTAAATTGGTCCAGAAAACCATTCGCATCCTTCAGCGCATAATCACGATTCAGCGGGTCGTCAAAGGTCACATAGCTGATATCTTTGGTTTCGTGTTTCAGGAAGGTGGTTTTGCCTGACTGCCGGGGCCCGGTAATCAGGACCGCAGGAAAGTGCCGGAGAGCGCTCTGAAATGTTTTCTTCAGTTTTCGTGGTATATACATGGCTATGACCAGATTAATTTACTAAATTAATCTGGTCATAGCCTGATTACGCCGGCCTGTCAATCGAATTTTTATGGAGCCGGGCCGGGGCCCCTGCCCTTCTTCTCCGTGCGCTGCAGATACTGCCAGATAAGTTCATGGCTGCACACTTTCTACGTCTTCTTCTGCAGCAGTGAGAGCGCTCTTTTTTTCCGCTGCTCAAGATAGCGGGTGACCTCTTCAAGCGGCATGGTGTTTAACACATCACCGGGCTCCAGCCACCCCTTGCGCGCGATATTGACGCCATAGGCAACATCCCTGAGGCCCGCGCTTGCGTGGGCATCGGGATTGATGCTCACCTTTACCCCCTTCTCCCTGGCATACTGGCACATGCGCCAGTCAAGATCGAGCCGCTGGGGGTGGGCGTTTATTTCAATAACAGTTCCTTCCCGGGATGCCGCGTCTATAACTTTCATCATGTCCACCGCGTAGGGCTCGCGCGACAAGAGCAGCCGCCCCGTGGGATGGCCGAGCATGGTGACAAAGGGGTTTGCGAGCGCCGTTACGATGCGCCCGGTTATTTCAGCCTGGCTCTGGGTAAAATGAGAATGGACTGATGCGATCACAAAATCGCAGAGCGCTAACAGTTCAGCGTCATAATCAATGGAGCCGTCCGCAAGGATATCAGCCTCCGTGCCCTTGAACACCCGGAAGCCTTTGAGCTTTTTATTGATTGCGTCAATTTCCCTGAACAGCTCTATCAGCTGGTCCGGCTTAAGGCCCCGGGCATACGAGACGCTCTGGCTGTGCTCGGTAATGCCTATATATGTGTAGCCAAGCTGCTGTGCCGCATGGATGAGTTCCTGCAGGCTGCAGGTGCCGTCGCTGTGCGTGGTGTGGGCATGGAAGGTGCCCCGGATGTTTTGTTCCTCAACCAGCCGCGGCAAAAGGTGCTTTTCTGCTGCTTCAATTTCTCCCCGGTCCTCCCGCAGTTCCGGGGGGATGTAATCAAGCTTCAGGGTGTTAAATATCTCCTCCTCGTCTTTACAGGGCACCAGCTTTTCACCCTTAAACAAGCCGTACTCGTTCATCTTCATGCCCATCTCAATGGCGCGGCCGCGCATGGCAATATTGTGCTCCTTGCTGCCGGTAAAATGGTGCAGGGCAAAAGGAAATTCTTTGTCAGTAACGGTCCTCAGGTCAACCTGGATGCCGGCAGCAGTGATGATGCTTGACTTGGTATCACCCCGGGCAATAATGGTTTCCAACCGGGGAAGGGTGGTAAAAAAATCCATAACCGGGCCGCTGTTCCCGGTGCTCACCACCAGGTCAATATCCTTTACAATCTCTTTCCTGCGCCGGATGCTTCCGGCAAGGCTTATCCGTATGACCTGCTGTAAGCCCGAGAGGTTATCAAGAATGGACTGTGCCGCTGCAAGGGCGGTGCTGTAGAGAAACTGGTTCTGATATTTCTTCAGAAAGGAAATGCCCTGCAGCACTTTTTCCTGTGATTTCGCGCCGAATCCCGGCAGGTCAAGGAGGCGGTTTTCATTGCAGGCATACTCCAGTTCGCCGATAGTGCTGATGCCCAGTTGCTCATGCAGTGCTTTGATTTTTTTCGGGCCAAGTCCCGGAATCCTGAGCATGTCCCGGAGACTTTCAGGGATCTCTTTTTTCAGCTCTTCATAATAGGCAAGGTGCCCGGTGTGCATGAGTTCAGAAATTTTCTGCGCCAGCCCCTCGCCGATTCCCTTGATATCTCTGAGGCGGTTTTCAGCAATGACGGCGTGCAGGTCCTCATCAAGTGACTCCACTGCCCGGGCCCCTGCGGAATAGGCGCGGGACTTGAAGGGGTTTTCTCCCTTCAGCTCCAGGAGCGTGGCGATTTCTTCCAGAATGGCTGCGACTTCTTTTTTGTCCATAAATTGAATCCTCCGGCCGGGGCAGGATTTTTCAGCGTCAAGACATACTATATATTATATGTGATTGCGCGTCCCGCTACCCCAAAACCCTCCAAACCGTTCAGCAGCAATGGCACAATTATGAAAGGGGGATGAAGGGGGGTTATTACAAGAGCCGTGCACGTACGCGTCACCGCAGAAAATATCTCTATCAGGTTGTTGAAAAATTAGTTTTTCCTCAGGCTGGTCAAAAACATCCGGATGCACGGCGCGCGAAATCCTCCAGGAATGAGGCGTACTCTTACCGTACGTCGCAATGACGAAGGATGAGCGCAACACCGCAGACGGGTGTTTTTCAACAGCCTGCTACTTCCAGAGAAACAGCCCGGTCTTATCATCGTGCTGCCGGACCAGCGGCTCGCCTTCAAGCTCCTGCAGGCACAGCTCGGCGGCAAAAATAACGGTGTCTGACATGAGGTGCCCGCCGAAAGAGTTTCCTGTCTCATCAGCAAACAGAATGTGGGCATGGACAAAGGGGCTGCCGTCTTTAAGGGTCACATTGCCGCTGCCGGTCACAATCTCAAATGCGCCCTGCCGGATGATTGTTTGATACTGCCTTCTTTTCTGGTCATAGTAGCCAAAGGCTGCAGCGCTGACAGCCCCGATTACTGAAAAGACACCCAGCCTGACACCCGTCTCTCTCACCACTGCGGCGACTGCAGCGAGCAGGTCTTCTCCCTGCGGCAGCCTGACCATAAAGGTCTGTTTTATGGAATAGGGTACATAGTTCATGCAAAGAATCCTCTTCAGCTGTTAAGCGACACTATTTCCACCGTCATTGTCTCCAGATCCAGCAGCGCCATGGTTGCTTTTCCCGTCAGCCAGCCGCCGGCTTCCCCGGGGTTAATAACCAGCGGATGGCCCGGACGCACGTCAACGTCATGGGTGTGGCCGTAGACGATAACATCCACGCCGGCAGCAGCGGCGACGTCATCCAGGCACCCCGGCTCATGCATCAAAAGAAATTTCTTTCCCTGAAACGAAAACGTCCGGGGGCCCGGCAGAAGATTACCGATACCCCTGAAGCTATTCACCAGGCCGATGCGCTCACCATCATTGTTGCCGAAGACCATCTCCATGGGGCAGTTGAGCGCCTTGAAATCAAGGGCGGTGAACGGCGCGACCATGTCCCCGCCATGAATCACCAACGAGACCCCTGTGCGGTTAAACAGCTCAACCGCCCGGACAATGTTGGTGCGGTTATCGTGCGTGTCAGATATAATGCCCGCCAGCATTCTATTCATATCAGCCTCCCAGCAGTAATAGCATTAAACACAGAGCAGATATAGTTTATGAGCTACGGAGTTGAGGAGTTCAGGAGTTGAGGAGTTCAGGAGTTAATAAGCTTCAGCATCGTAACTCCTTATCTCTTCCAGCTCGCATTTTTTTTATTTTATAACACTTCACCCTGCCATTTCCATGATTATCTCAAGGGTACCATAATTTCAGGAAACGTTTTGGCCTCGACGCCTGTTTATAATTATGTTATCTAAATATAACGGCACGCGAAAAGAAAAACGATAATAAGAGGAAATGCACATGAAAAAGACTTTGCTATGCCTGCTGACAGTCTTGATACTGGGATGCGCTGTCGGCGTACCGCTCTACGCAGCAGAAATCACCGGCCAGCCATGGGCGCCGGGAGAAATACTGGTCAAGTTTAAGCAGGGGGTTGCAGATCAGGCGCAGGCTGCCAGGCTGCGCAGCTTTGGCGCACTGAACGTCAGTCACTCATTCACCCGGCGCTTTGCCGTGGTGCAAGTTCCCGAAGGCACGGTTGCCGCAAAGGTCACGCAGCTGCTGAAAGATCCTGCTGTTGAGCGTGCCACACCGAATTATGTCATGCACCTCTACTCCACGCCGAATGACCCGTACTATAAAGAGCAGTGGAATCTTCCCCTGATTAACATTGAGTCTGCGTGGGACATAAGCACGGGAGCCAATGTTACGGTGGCGGTTGTTGATACCGGTGTCAATACAAGCTTTCATTTCAATGCCGATGGCTTCGGCAACAGGCTCCTTAAAGGCTACAATGCAATCCTTAATATTCCCGGATCATCCTTTGACCAGAACCACCACGGAACCCACGTGGCCGGCACTATTGGTCAGGAAACCAACAACGGGATCGGCGTTGCGGGAGTTGCCTACGGGGCCACCATCCTTCCGGTAAAAGTTTTCATGAGAAGCCGGGAAACGTACCTGAACTGGATTATTGATGGTATTGACTGGGCTGCACAAAATAAAGCAGATATCATCAACCTGAGCCTTGGCGGGCCACGGCGTGACCCGGATACGGGACAGGAGTATGATTATTCCCTGCTTAAAGAGGCCATAGATGACGCGGTTAACAACCATGGCGTCACGATTATTGCAGCATCCGGTAACGACGGCATTGGGGAGGTGGGTTACCCTGCTGCCTTTGACAATGTTATTGCCGTGGGTGCGGTAGATTATAGCAAGAACCGCACCTTCTATTCCAACTACGGGCCGGAGCTTGCCCTGGTAGCTCCCGGCGGCGTTACTTCCCAGGACCCGGATGGCGATGGACTGAAGAATGGCGGGGTACTGCAGGAGACCTTCAGTGAATTCTTTGGCTTCAGATTTTTTGCTTTTGGCTCGGGCTATTATTTCCTGAGCGGCACCTCCATGGCAAGCCCTCACGTCGCAGGCGTTGCAGCGCTCATCAAGGCAAAACACCCGACCTGGGGCCCTCAGCAGATCAGGGACGCGCTCATCAATACCGCTGAGGATCTCGGGGCGCCGGAAAAAGACAATGAGTATGGCTACGGCCTGGTTGATGCTTTTGCAGCGCTCCAGTATTAACAGCGCCGGCTCTTTTTTAAATCCTCGCGATTTTACCAGCCCCGGATCCCGAAGGATTCGGGGCTTTTTTTCTCCCTGTTGATTTTTATAACGGTTTTATTATATATAATAGTAGGTAGTAATCATAACGGGTGATAACATCCTGCCATGAGCAACATAGCAATCCCTGAACACATCGAAAAATTTCTCCAGGAACATCCTGAGGTCCTGCGGCTGCTGGAAGACGAGAAGACCAGAACCATGCTGCTGCTGCTTTCTCAGGAGGACATTCAGCGCATGGAATTTATGCTTGAGAATCCCTGGATAGATGTGCAGCGGGCAATAAAGATATCAGACAGTATTATGAACATCCCCCCCGAGATCCCCGGCGACGAGCTGCTCACCATCCTGTGCCGTGACATTACCGAGCTGACTAATGCCGAGTGCGCCACCTGCCGCACCTATGATCCGATAAAAAACGTCATGGTGGCAAGCGGCAGTTATAACTGGGGAGGTGAAAGAACCGGCGCAATCCCCTATGAGCACTCCATCGCGGGCCAGATCATTAAAACCAAATCCTATTACTACGTGCGGGATCTAAGCGCCGAGCCCCTGTACGCGGAAAAGGACCGGCTGCTCTCTCTGGGTATCAATTCAATGCTGGCGCTGCCGATTCTTCTCACTGATTATGACGGAACGGAAAAAAAGGAGGTGCTCATCGGCACCCTGCAGATATATTATAAGGAACTGGACCGCAGCTTTCCCCCGCAGCAGATTAATCTGATTCACAGCGTGGTGGGCAGATTCAGCTATGTGCTGGCACAGAAGCGGCGCTTCGAGCTGCAGAAAAAGGCCAACATCCTGCGGCAAAGCCGCCGGGCACTGCTGCAGATCCTGAAGCGCACCGAATCACTTGATCAGGTGCTGAGCTTCCTGGTGGCAAAGATTGCCGAAATCATACAGGTTAAACGCTGCTCCCTCTTTGCCATTGAGAAAGATGCCCGGGGCGATGCGCTGGCCATCCTCATCGCCGGCTACCCGATAGAGCCGGCAGCCCACAGCTACGGCATCATGCTCTCCTTTATTGATCATCCCGCCTTTCGTGAGGTATGTGACACGGGCACACCCCTGCTCATAGAAAACGCCCGGGATGACGAGCGCATGAAGGCAAGCTATGCGCTCTATATTCATAAAAAAATTAAAAATGTCTACTTTGTCCCGCTAAAAGACGAGCAGGAGCGGGTAACGCATGTCCTGGTGCTCGATGGCGATGAGTCAACGCCCCTTGAGGATGAGGATATATTTTTCTGTAACTCGCTCATTCAGGATATTGAGGTGTGTATTCAGTCATCCCTCCGAGCCCAGGAGCGTCATGATTCTTTCAACCAGCTGCTCTCTCTAAGCGCCCTTGCCCGGCTCTACACCAAAAAGCTGAGGGCTCCTGATGCAACGCCGGAAGAACTGAATGAGATGTATAAAAAACTCTCAAAAAGCATGCTGGCAGTAGAGGATATTGTTACTGACAATATTCCCTTTGCCCAGATGGAGACCATCAACCTCAATCACATCCTGCAGGAACGCCTGGAAACGTCCTATTTTCGACCCCCGGTAGAAGTGGCCGCGCACCTTGACGGAGAACTGTTTATTACTGCTGACCGCAAGAAAGTCGGCAGGATCGCGGGCAACCTGTTGAACAATGCCCAGAAGAAGCTTGATGAGCTCAAACAGGGCCGCCTCCAGGTCTCAACCTTCATCCATGACGGGCATGCGGTTATTGAGATCGGCAATACGGGTGCAATACCTCCCGATATTCAGGGAAAAATTTTTAATGATCAGCATACCCTTGCAGGCAAAGAGGGTACCGGTGGCCAGGGCCTTGCCATTGTAAAGCTGTTTACGGTGATGCATAACGGGCAGGTCGAATTTGAAAGCAGCCTGGAGAAAAACTGGACGGTTTTCCGGGTCCGGCTGCCGCTCAGGTGACATAAGCAGCAGAAACAAATGAAGCTCTAAAAACACGCTGACAGCTGACAGCTTTCAGCCCGCGAAACGCAATACCGGTGAACACCCATTACAAACGAGGCGGACATGACAACAAGAACCAGACAACTGAAAGCCTGCGGCCAGAGCCTCTGGCTGGATAATATCCAGAGACAGGAGCTGCATGACGGCACGCTCCAGAGATTTATTGATGAAGACGGCGTATGCGGCATCACCTCAAATCCCACCATCTTCATGAAGGCGGTGAGCAAAAGCTTTGACTACGATGAACAGATCGGCGCCCTGGCCCGGGCAGGAAGCGATGCGCCGGCAATATACCACCGGATAACCATCGATGACATCAGGGAGGCAGGCCGGCTTCTGCTGCCGGTCTTTGAGAAAACGGCAGGGGAGGATGGTTTTGTATCTATCGAGCTGAACCCGCAGCATGCCTTTGAAATTGAAAAGAGCATTGCCGAAGCTCTGGCCATTCTTTCCGAGATCACTATGCCCAATATCATGGTAAAGGTTCCCGGCACCCCGCAGGGTGCGACAGCAGTAAAGGAGCTTATTGCCCGGGGGTGTAATGTAAATATAACGCTTTTGTTTTCGCCGGAGCATTACCGGAGAGTAGCGCTGGCCTACATTGAAGGATTAGAAGAGCGGATGAAGCAGGGCCGTGACCTGTCAACGGTCCATTCGGTGGCGAGCTTTTTTTGAGCCGGATTGATACCAGTGTTGACCAGCGGATAGATGAGCTGTGCCTGGCGGCCCATGATGCAGGACAAAAGGTAACCATCCATGAGCTCAGAGGCCAGACTGCCATTGCCGTTGCCAAGGTAACCTACGCCATATTTAAAGAGCTCTTTTTCAGCGCCCGCTTTAAGGCTCTGCAAGAAAAGGGTGCGCATCTCCAAAGACCGCTCTGGGCAAGCACCGGCACCAAGGATCCCCGCTACAGTGATGTCAAATACGTGGAAGCGCTCATCGGCAGCCATACCATAAACACCCTGCCGCCGGAAACCATCAGCGCCTTCAGAGACCACGGCGTAGCACAGCCAACTATAGAAAAAGGGATCGCTACTGCCCCGGAAACGCTCAGAAAGATTGAAGCTGCAGGCATCAGTCTGGATACGATATATCAGGACTTGCAGAGCGCGGGGGTAAAGGCATTCGAAAAATCCTACCTTGATCTGCTCCGTGCAATCCAGGATAAGGCCAAAGCCCTGCAATAATGTGCGGGAACGGAAAACGCTGCAGGAAAATTATACGGGAGCAATAATTCCCCGTTTCTCAAGATAAGCAAGAACTTTCCCCGCGCTTTCCTTAAGTGTTTCCTTGTCCGTGTCAAGAATCAGTTCCGGCTGCACCGGCTCCTCATAGGGGGCTGATATGCCGGTAAATTCCTTGACCTCGCCGGCGCGGGCCTTTTTATAGAGGCCCTTGGTATCCCGGCGCTCGCATTCCTCAAGAGAGCAGCGGCAGTAGATTTCAATGAATTCCCCCTCCTTGTTCAGCTTGCGCGCCAGCTCCCGGTCAGCCAGATATGGCGAGATAAACGCGGTCATGACAATAACGCCTGCCTGGGCAAAGAGGTGCGCCACTTCGCCGATGCGCCGGATGTTTTCTTCCCGGTCCTTGGGAGAAAACCCGATGTCCTTGTTCAGACCGTGCCGGATATTATCCCCGTCAAGAATATAGGTGTGGCAGCCCCGCTCAAACAGGGCACCTTCCACTTCATTGGCAAGGGTTGATTTGCCGGAGCCTGAGAGCCCGGTAAACCAGATGACCACCCCCTGCTGGCTGAAGAGCTTTTCCCGGTCTTCTTTAGTAATGGTTGCGTGATGCCATACGATGTTTTTACTTTTCGGTTCCGCCATTCTGTTGTCCTTTCTCTGCAAGTTGTTGTGCTGTCTTAATCCGCGGCAAATTTGTATCCCACATTCCGTACCGTAACAATCATGTCTCCCACCGGGGTTCCCAGCTTATGGCGCAGCCGCTGGATGTGGATATCAACGGTCCGGGTTCCCACGTAGTTATCATAGCCCCACACCTTGTCGAGCAGGTCATCACGGGTGAAGACCCGGCCCCGGTTGAGGAGAAAAAATTTCAGCAGCTCAAATTCCTTGAACGTTAAATAGAGGGACTGGCCTTTTATGGATGCTTCATAGTTCTCAAGGTCAATGACCAGATCCTCTATGGTGATGGCCGCGGCACTCCGGGAGTATATTTTTTTCCACAGCACCCGCTTTATTCTGAACAATGCCTCATCAGCGCTGTCGCGCTGGATGATTATGTCTTCAACATCAGCGCTGACATCAAGCGCTGCAAGCTGATGCTCCGACACGAACGCCACCACCGGCACATCCCTGAACGCGGCATTGTTCTTTAAAGAGCGGCACCTCTGTGCAGCCGGCTCATCCCGGGAGGTAAGGTCAAGCAGTATTATATCTATGTGAATCCGGGATGGCGCTTCGACCGCCTCTTCAATGCTGCCGGCTTCCACCAGTTCAGAGACCTCTTTTTTCAGGAGGTTTCCGACATTCTTTCTCCACACCTTATTAGAGCTGATGAGCAGAACGTGCCCGCGTTTATTCAAGGCTCTTCCTCGCGTAAGGGTTTATAGCAGCCCCTTGACGGAAAGCAACTCCGCATTAAGAATGGCAGCGCCTGCAGCACCGCGAATCGTATTATGGCTGAGCAGCACAAACTTGTAATCAAGGATGGGGCATTCCCGCAGCCTGCCGATGCAGCAGGTCATGCCCTGGCCCGTATCACGGTCAAACCGGGGCTGGGGCCGTCGTTCATTTTTCATGTACACCACCGGCGCCGGCGGTGAAAAGGGGAGCTTATAGCCCTGCAGCGGATTATAAGACTCCCATGCCGCTATCATCTCCTGCGGGGATGGCTTCTGTGCCAGTGCAACGCTCACGCATTCCAGGTGCCCGTCTTTTACATTGACCCGGTTGCAGGACGCGCTCACTTTAATGGCGGCATCGGCAAAGTCCTTACTGGTAAAACTGCCGAGAATTTTCAGCGGCTCGGTCTCCATCTTTGCTTCCTCGCCGCCGATGAACGGGATCACATTATCAAGTATATCAAGCGAGGCAACACCGGGGTACCCTGCCCCGCTCAGTGCCTGCATGGTGGTCACCATTATCTTGGTTACCGTGAATTTCCGGTGCAGCGGCGCAATACCCATCACCAGGCCGATGGTGGAGCAGTTGGGATTGGTGACGATGTAGCCGTTGTTGCCGTATTTTTTCTTCTGCATTGCGACAGCTGCCAGATGGTCTTCATTTACTTCCGGCACCAGCAGCGGCACATCGCCATCCATGCGGTGATTGCGCGAATTGCTTGAAACCACATAACCGGCCCGCGCAAATTCCTCCTCAACCGGGCCTGCCACATCAGCATCAAGCGCTGAAAATACAATTCTCGCGTCAAGACCCGGCTTGCATTCCTTCACCGGCAGACGGCGAACCCCTGCCGGGATAGGTGTCTCAAGCTTCCACCGGTCTCCCACTGAATCCTCATAATTTTTTCCTGCGCTCCGCTCTGAAGCAGCAAGCTCGGTAATCTGAAACCAGGGGTGCCCGTCAAGGAGCTGGATGAAGCGCTGGCCCACCATCCCCGTAGCGCCGAGAATTCCCACCTTAATCTTCTCCATGAACATCTCTCCTTGCTTATTACATCTTTTTTTTTGGTGCTTGCACTATATATATGAAAACGACACAGTTATTTAACATACCTTGTCTTTTAAATCAAGCTGCATAACGGCTGACGATTTTGCACAAAATTGCAAAAATAAAATGCTGAGCGCTCAGTACTGTGTGCCGAGGTAAAACACAAAAGAGGCAGGGTCGGAAATGGCCTTGCCTCTTTTTAATTCAAAAAAAATGCCTCTCTGCTTATTGCACAGAGAGCAGCTTCTCTTTTTTTTCTTGAGCCTTTTTCTCATGACCTCTGCCTGTTTTCTTAAGCAATGGCAGCTTCAGCTTTTTCAATAGGAAGATTTTCTATGGTAATATTTACGATATCTTTTATATTATTCAATACTATAATGAAGCCAATAGTAATCTCAAGACATGCCAAAAACAGAATGCGATGGCGAATTATAACAATAATGCGTCAAGGCAGAAGCGCTGTAAATTATTTTCGGGCGCCGTAGTTTCCCGGTAAAGAAAAATTCAGATTGCGATGAAAATAAATGTACACTATGATATGCACTGTGCTTGTTAACTCTATCATATAAATCAGGGAATAAATCTTGATGAAAAAAAAGAGTACCCAGCTCAAAGGAAAGCTGCGCATCGGGGACAACTGGAATGCAATCACCATTATCGCCCTTTCCCAGACCAATCCCCTGAAAGCCATTGCGGAACTGGCTGAAAACAGTATTGATGCCAGGGCTAAAAATATAACTATTATACGCGGCCAGGAGCACGGAGAGCATTTCCTTAAAATCATCGATGACGGCGAGGGCATTCATCATACCGCTGCCGGGCTGCCGGATTTTTCCTATGTTGCAACCCACATCTGTGATTCCATAAAACGCGAGATGAAGGTAAAAGGGGCTGAAGGCCTCCCGGGTGATGAGCTGCTTGAGCGCATGATCGAACTCACGCTGTATATTGAGGAGAATCTGTAATCGCGCAATAATGAGCTGCTTAATCCTCCCTGCGGTTCTGCCGGCAGCGGGTAAATAAGCAGCACGGGTTTCCGCATGAATGAGCTTTCAGAAAATGCCTCGCTACATATTCTTGTTGTGGATGATGAAGTCAACATCCGCAAAACCCTGTCCGTCTGCCTTGAAACCGAAGGGCACCGGGTTGTTGCCGTAAGCAACGCCCCGGACGCGGTTGCCGAGGCAACACGCAGAAGTTTTGAAGCGGCATTTGTGGATATCCGGCTCGGAACAGCCAGCGGGCTTGATTTAATCCCGCAGTTACTGGCCATGACGCCGTGGCTCAAGATAATTGTTATAACAGCCTATGCCTCTATTGACACAGCTGTCGAAGCCATGCGCCGGGGAGCCACCGACTATATACCGAAACCGTTTACTCCCTCCCAGGTAAAACTCGCAGTGCAGAAAGTTGCTGAAGTCTGCCAGCTCGAACAAAAGGTCGCGAGCCTCAAGGAAGACCTGAAAAGAGTAAATCCTGAAATAGATTTTGCTACGAACAGCCCCGCCATGCAGCATGCACTCAGCCTGGCACGGCAGGTCGCACCTTCGGACGCCACGATCCTCTTGCGGGGAGAAAGCGGCACGGGTAAAACTGTTCTGGCGCGCATGATACATGTGTGGAGCAAACGGGCCAATAAACCATTCGGTAATGTTTCCTGCCCTTCTATTCCTGCTGAACTGCTGGAAAGCGAACTGTTCGGACATCTCAGGGGAGCGTTTACGGGAGCCGTGCATGACAGTCCCGGCCGCATTGGCGCGTGTGAAGGCGGAACACTCCTGTTAGACGAAATAGGAGACATGCCGCTGTCCGTTCAGCCCAAGCTGTTGCGCTTTCTTCAGGATCATGCATATGAACGGATTGGTGACAGCGTAACACGCAAGGCGGATGTGCGGCTCATGGCAGCAACCAATATAGACCTGGAAACGGCTGTCCGGGACGGCCGTTTCCGGGAAGACCTTTTCTATCGCCTCAATGTGATTCAGATTGCGCTCCCCCCCCTGCGCGACCGTCAGGACGACGTGGCACCCCTTGCCGAACGGCTGCTGCAGTTTTTCGGCCGCGCCAACCATCGAAATTTTTCCGGCTTTACCGAAGAGACCCTGCAGGCGCTGAGAAACTATGCATGGCCCGGCAATATCAGGGAACTGCGAAATATTATTGAACGCGCTGCAATCATCTGCCCGGCTGACCGCATCGGTATCGAGCACCTGCCGGAAACACTGCTCCCCCGCGCGGCGATTACGCAGATAGGCGATCTGGTCAACCTGGAAAAAATCGAAGAGCTGCATATCCGGCGCGTGCTTGCAGCAACCAAATCGCTGCAGGAGGCTGCCGATGTTCTCGGCATCGATCAGGCCACCTTGTGGCGCCGGCGCAAGCAGTACGGGATTTAATTACCGTTGTGCAAGCCCTTCCCCTTCAGCCTTCTTTTGACCGTCCGCATTGCAGTTTTCAAGATAGTTGTAACCCCTTCCTTGCACAATACAATACCCCGCATCTGCTTAAGATAAAAAAGTCCGCTTTTTCAAATCATTAAAGCCGTCCAGGGTTGGCACATTGTATGTAATAAGTTTTGACGTGAGTAGCGTCGATGGTGCGGTCTTTGGCAGAAATTATCCTTTGGATTTAATGGCATTTTTTTGATCATTATGCTTATTAATAATGAGGGTAAACATTGATCACTCTACAAGCAGAAAATTTATTACGGAGATGCGTATGGTGCTCAAAACAAAACTTTCACTGGGTATTGGATTTCTCTTTGTTATAATTTTTGCTGTAGCGGGAATCTGTTCCTATTACATTCAAAAATTATCCCGGGAGTCTGACAATATTCTGAAAAATAATTACCATTCTCTGGTCTATGCAAAAAATATGCTTCAGGCCCTTGATGATATGAATACTGCTGTCGGCAACAGCATCTTTAATCCCGCCATGGCAAATAAAGCTTCTGATTATTACGTAAAAACATTTGAATCAGCCAGAAATGCGTTTGACCGGAATTTAAAGGAAGAAAACAGCAATATAACTGAAATACACGAAAAGGACTATGTCGAGCAGCTTAACACTACCTATGCTCTTTATCTCAATCTTTCCCGGCAGATAAAAAACGGCGCCGGCAGTACTGAGGTCTATTTTAGCGGGCTTCTGCCGGCTTATGAAAAACTGCGGCAGGCTATCCGCAACATTAATGATGTTAATATGCAGGCCATTGAGCGAAAAAACAAACTCGCGCAACAGGATGCAGCCCGCATAATAAGCACCATGGCAATCATAGTGACAATCTCTGTTTTATTGGCGATTCGGCTATTTCTGGTACTTTCCGTTTTATGTTTCAAATTCAATTTCCTATCTGTCCGGTAAAATGCAGCACCTGCTGGAAGCTGCCGGGATTACCCTTGATATACAATCTGATGATGAGACCGACATCATCTTACAATCCATTAACCTGCTGGAAAATAAATTCTCAGTAAAGGGAAAAGAAAAGAACCCGCAATAGATTTTCCCGTGAGCGCAAACAATGACTTTATTTATTTACCGATGTGAGTGCGCCTGGTAATGGCCATTATGAATATAACCAGCTTTTTTGTTAACCAGCCTTGCAATTTTCAAGCTCACTAACCATAGCTTCTTGCAAAATACAAAACCGCAAAGTCCCTGGTGATTAATAATCCCGCATTTTTAACTCATTGCACGATGGCGGGATTGGCATATCGTTTGTATATATGATTACCCGGAGGAATGTATATGCTCGGTCTTCGTCAAAAATTATCTCTCGGATTCGGTGGACTGCTTGTGATTATTGTGCTCATTGGTGTACAGGGCATCAGGGAGCTTACCGAACTGGGACCATCAATAGATGTTATTCTGCGTGAAAACTACCGCAGCGTGCTTGCCTGTCAGCACATGAAGGAAGCCCTGGAGCGCATGGACAGCGGCACGCTTTTCATTGTGCTCGGTAATGAGAAAGTCGGGAATGAATATATTGCGAAACACGCACGGGATTTTGAAAAAGCTCTTCAGGTTGAGTTAAACAATATAACGCTTCCCCATGAAGGAGAAAAAGCGAACCGTATTAGAAATCTTTTTACCCAGTATAAGGCAACAATACAGGCGTTACAGCAGTCCCGGCCTGTCTTCCGGAGCCCGGCGTGATCTCTATTTCACAAAAATCTTACCGCTTTTTCAGCAGATAAAAAACACGGCGGAAGAAGTCCTGCAGCATGAACCAGGAGAATATGAGTGAAGCCAATGACCGGGCCCGCGCTAAGGCAGCAGCTGCCCGGCAACGGATGTATGTTCTGTTATGTGCCGGGGCCCTGCTTGCCCTTGGCTTTATTTATTTTACCGGCAAATGGGTGCTGCGGCCCATTACCCGGCTTATTGATTTTACCGACCAGGTTGCGCGGGGCAATCTCGAGCTCGTTATTCACAGCAGCTCACGTGATGAGATCGGGCAGCTTTCAGAAGCATTTAATACTATGGCAACCAGCCTCCGGGAATTCCGCCGCAGCGACCAGGCCAAGCTGATCAGGGCGCAGCGCTCTACGCAACAGGCGTTTAACAGCCTGCCTGATTCCGTGGCTCTGGTCGACCTGGAGGGAAGGATTGAAGTGGCAACCGAAACAGCACGGGAGACATTCGGGTTAAAGCCCGGCGCTCTGATTCAGCATATGCCCGGCGCGTGGATGGCGGCGCTGTATAACGATGCCCTTGCCAGCGGCCGGGCTGTTGAAGGTAAAGGTGACTGCGCGGTTATCCAGTATTTCTTAAAGGGCGAGGAACACTTCTTCCGTCCGCGGGCCGTGCCGATTCTGGACAATGAGAAACAGCCTATTGGCATCGTGCTTATTTTTGAAGACATTACCCAGCTGCGGCAGCAGGATGATATGAAGCGGGGACTCATTTCCACGGTGTCTCATCAATTAAAGACCCCGCTCACCTCCATGCGCATGGCAATTCATCTGCTTCTGGAAGAAAAGATCGGGGCCTTGAACGATAAACAGGCGGAGTTGCTGATTGCCGCGCGAGATGACAGTGACCGCTTATATCATATTGTCGAGGATTTGCTTGATATCAGCCGCATCGAATCAGGACGCGTGAAGCTGGACTGTCAGGCGATATCTCCGCGCGCAATGCTGCAGCCTGCGGTGGAATCGTTACAGAGCGCGTTCCGGGACCACGGGGTTGCGCTGAAGGTCAAGGTGCCGGATGCTCTGCCTGCAGTCTGGGCTGACCGGACGCGCATCGATCACGTTGTTTCCAACCTGCTGTCGAACGCGTCTGAAATATACTGCCCCGGGCGGCAGGGTAACCATTTCCGCGCAGGCCCGTAATGAATGGGTCAGTTTCTCTGTTGACGATACCGGCAAAGGTATCCCGGCGCAATATTGTAATAGAATTTTTGAACAGTTCTTTCGCGTTCCGGATGAAAAATCCGAGCCGGGCGCAGGGCTCGGGCTTGCCATAGCGAGAGAAATTGTGGAAGCCCATGGCGGAACTATCAGCGTGGAGAGCAGCGAAGGCACGGGCAGCACCTTCACGTTCACACTTAAACGGGCGGACGCTGTTGCAGCAAGTGGAGGAAACCCATGCTTGATTTAATCTATATTTTAATCCCCGTCTTCTTTTTTTGCCTCAGCATCCTCTATGCATGGGCATGTGAAAGGATATGAGTCATGCTGGAGATCGTTATTGGCGTAATCGGGGTGCTTCTTATACTGTATCTGTTTGCTTCGGTTATTAAACCGGAGAAATTTTAGGCTGACAGCTGTCAGCCGACAGCTTATACTATTTTTAACAGGAGAGTTCTTCATGGACGTTATGGATGGCTTCAGCTCATCACTGTTTGTCGGCAATCCTATCTGGCCTGCACCAGGCCCATGGGTGTTTACCTGAAGAGCGTTCTTGACGCTGATGGTAAAACGTTTCTTGACCCGGTGGCGCGGCCGCTGGAACGGCTGCTGTATCGCCTGGCCGGCATAGACGGTAAAATAGAACAGACCTGGAAGCAGTATGCTGTTTCGCTCTGCCTTTTCAGCCTGGTCAGCCTGCTCTTCACCTATGCGATTCTTCGCCTGCAGCATCTTCTGCCGCTTAATCCCCAGGGGTTCGGACCAGTAAGCCCTGACCTTGCGTTTAATACGGCAGTCAGCTTTACCACCAATACCAACTGGCAAAGTTACGGGGGCGAGTCAACCATGTCCTATTTCTCACAGATGGTGGGGCTTACCTTCCACAACTTTCTCTCAGCAGCCTCCGGTATTGCCGTGGCAGCCGCTCTGGTGCGGGGCATTGCGCGTCACAGCGCAAAAACCATCGGTAATTTCTGGGTGGATATCATCAGGATAAATCTCTATCTGCTGCTTCCCCTGTGCCTTATCTATTCCCTGTTTCTGGTTTCGCAGGGCATGATTCAAAATTTTCAGCCCTACACAAAGGCTGCTGTTATAAACACTGTCATTAACGGCCATGCTGCCGACACCCAGATTATTGCCCAGGGGCCCATGGCATCCCAGGTGGCAATCAAAATGCTCGGCACCAACGGCGGCGGGTTCATGAACGCCAACGCGGCGCACCCTTTTGAAAACCCGACACCGCTTTCCAATTTTATCCAGATGCTCTCCATCTTTCTTATCCCCAGCGGACTGACCTATTATCTTGGCCGGATGGTTAAAAATCAGCGCCACGGATGGATTGTCTGGGGCTCCATGCTGGTGCTCTTCCTGGCGGCTTTTTTAGTATGCTGGTGGGCGGAAGCCGCGGGAAATCCGCGCCTGCAGGCGTTGGGAGTTGATCCTCTGGGCGGGAACATGGAGGGAAAAGAAGTGCGCTTTGGAATTTTCAACTCAGCACTTTTTGCCACAATAACCACGGACGCTTCCTGCGGAGCGGTTAATGCCATGCATGACTCATTAACCCCGCTGGGCGGGCTCGTTCCTTTATTTAATATTCAGCTGGGCGAAATCGTCTTCGGCGGTGTCGGGTCCGGCCTCTACGGGATGCTGGTGTTTGTCGTGCTGGCGGTCTTTTTATGCGGCCTGATGGTCGGGCGCACCCCTGAATATCTCGGGAAAAAAATTGAGGCCTATGATGTCAAGATGAGTGTCCTGACCGTGCTTATTTTAATCTTCAGCATCCTTGGCTTCACCGCATGGGCAGCAGCCAGTTCCTGGGGGCTGGCCGGGATTGCCAATAAAGGCCCGCACGGCCTGAGCGAGCTGCTGTACGCATACTCTTCAGGGACCGGCAATAACGGCAGTGCCTTTGCAGGGCTTGGCACCAATACTGCCTGGTTTAATACAACCCTGGGCATAGCAATGCTTCTGGGCAGGTTTTTCATGATTATACCCATACTGGCCCTGGCAGGCAGCCTGGCACAAAAGAAGCTAATCCCTGCAAGCGAAGGGAGCCTCCCCGTCTCTGGTTTTACCTTTATGGCCATGCTGATTGGAACAGTGCTTATTGTCGGCGCACTCACCTTCTTCCCGGTTCTCTGCGCTGGGACCGCTGGTGGAACATTTTCTCATGACCGGCTCAAACATTCTGTATTAAAGGAGATTTTCTGTGGCCGCAAGACATCATTCTCTCTTTGACCGCACTATCATTGCCCCGGCAGTGGCCGAATCGTTTAAAAAACTGAATCCTCGTTCGCTGATGAAAAATCCGGTGATGTTTGTCACTGAAGTGGGGGCAGCGATAACCACATTTTTTATTTTCTTCAGGGTTCAGGATGAACCGGTCAGTTTCACCCTGCAGATTTCGCTCTGGCTCTGGTTTACCGTGCTGTTTGCCAATTTTGCCGAGGCAATGGCAGAAGGCCGGGGAAAAGCCCAGGCCAGTGAACTGCGCAAGACGCGCACCCGGACAATTGCCAATCGCCTCAATGCTGATGGTTCGACTGAAAAAGTTGCTGCCGAGCAGCTGAGAAAAAATGACCTGGTGCTCATCTCTGCCGGGGAAGTCATCCCGGCTGACGGGGAAATACTGGAAGGGATTGCCACCGTGGATGAATCAGCCATAACCGGTGAATCAGCTCCGGTAATACGTGAAGCAGGCGGTGACCGCAGTGCGGTGACCGGCGGGACGCGGGTCCTGTCTGACCGGATCAAAGTACGTGTCACCGCAAATCCCGGAGAAAGTTTTCTTGACCGGATGATCAGCCTGGTTGAAGGAGCGCAGCGGCAGAAGACCCCGAATGAAATCGCCCTCACCATTCTGCTTTCAGCTTTGACAATCATCTTTCTGGTTGTGATTATGACCCTGAAGATTTTCGGCCTTTATTCCGGAACATCATTTTCCATCACCGTGCTGGTCGCGCTCCTCGTGTGCCTTATCCCCACCACCATCGGGGGACTGCTAAGCGCGATCGGGATTGCCGGCATCGACCGCATGGTGCAAAAAAATGTGCTGGCGATGAGCGGCCGGGCCGTTGAAGCAGCGGGAGATGTCGATGTGCTGCTCCTTGATAAAACAGGAACCATTACTCTTGGTGATCGTCAGGCAACTGAATTTATTCCTGCTGCCGGGGTACCGGCTAAGGAACTGGCAGACGCAGCACAACTGGCATCTCTTGCTGATGAAACACCGGAAGGCAGGAGCATCGTGGTACTTGCAAAACAGTACGGTCTCCGGGGCCGGTCAATCTCCGAGATGCCCCATGCAGCATTCATTACCTTCTACTGCTCAAACCCGGATGAGCGGGGTTGATATAGACGGCAGGCAAATCCGCAAAGGTGCTGCTGATGCGATTAGCGAGTTTGTCGGCAGCGCTTTTCCGGCAGAGGTTCAGCAGGCGGTTGACACCATTGCACGCTCCGGCGGCACGCCGCTGGTTGTTGCTGATACAGACCGGGCCCTCGGTGTTATCCATCTTAAGGATATTGTGAAAGGCGGCTTAAAAGACCGCTTTGACCGGTTCCGCGCCATGGGCATTAAAACCGTTATGATTACCGGAGACAACCGGTTGACCGCAGCTGCCATCGCGCAGGAAGCAGGTAGTCGATGATTTCATCGCCGAAGCCAGGCCCGAGGATAAGCTGGCGCTGATTCGCAGGGAGCAGGCCGCCGGGCATCTTGTCGCCATGACCGGGGACGGCACCAATGATGCGCCGGCCCTTGCCCAGGCTGACGTGGGGGTGGCCATGAATACCGGCACCCAGGCAGCCAAGGAAGCAGGCAACATGGTGGATCTGGACTCTAACCCTACCAAGCTTCTTGAAGTTGTCGAGATCGGAAAACAGATGCTTATCACCCGCGGGGCCTTGACGACCTTCAGCATCGCCAATGATGTGGCAAAATATTTCGCGATTATTCCGGCAATGCTGATTATCTTATTCCCGGTCATCCAGCCGCTCAACATCATGCGGCTTCAGTCTCCCGGCAGCGCAATCTTAAGCGCGGTTATCTTTAACGCGCTCATCATCATCGCCCTGATCCCGCTGGCCTTGCGCGGCGTGCGCTTCCGGCCGCTCGGGGCCGCAATGCTGCTGCGGCGCAACCTTCTTATGTACGGTCTGGGCGGGCTGGTGGCACCTTTTATCGGCATAAAAATAATCGATGTCCTGATAACCGCTCTTCACCTGGTATAGGAGAAAACAGATGCCATTGAAAAACTTTATCGCTGAGCTGCGCATTTCATTACTGGCCACCCTGTTCCTGGCAATGCTGTTATGCGGCTTCTATCCGCTTACCATATGGACTGCAGCCCAGCTCTTTTTTGACCATGAAGCAAATGGTTCACTGGTAACCAGGAAGGGGGTCATCGTTGGTTCGAGCTCTTCTTGCCCAGCGCTTTGACGATGCAAAATATTTTCATCCGCGGCCGTCTGCCGCGGGGCAGGGTTATGATGCTGCCAGTTCCGGCGGCAGCAATGCAGGGCCTCTTTCTAAAACCTTAATCGATACGATCAGGCAGCGCGTTGCCGACTATCGCACTCAAAACGGGCTCGGCCCTGATGCCGCAGTGCCGGCTGATGCGGTGACTGCATCCGGCAGCGGGCTTGATCCCCACATCAGCCTGAAGAATGCCCGTTTGCAGGCACCCCGCGTTGCCGGAGCGCGCGGCGCAAGCGTTCAGGCCGTGCGTGATAAAATAGCAGCCTGCACCGAGGGCCGCGATCTGTGGGTTCTGGGAGAGCCCCGGGTCAATGTGCTTATGCTGAACCTTTCATTAGACAACAGTATGTGAGCTGCCAATGCTGGAAGAACAGCGGTCCGGTTCATTTTTAAGAATCATCCGCCGCGCTCAGCGCGGAAGGCTGAAAGTTTACCTTGGGTACTGTGCCGGGGTGGGTAAAACCTTTCAGATGCTTCAGGAAGGCCACCGGCTTAAAGCAGAAGGCATCGATGTCGTTATCGGGCTGGTGGAAACCCATGGCCGCGCTGAAACCGCACGGCTGATTGACGGCCTGGAAGTAATCCCGCGGCTGCGGCAGGAGTATCGCGGCATTACGGTTGAAGAGATGGATGTTGATGCAATCATTGCCCGGAAACCCCAGGTTGCGCTCATTGATGAACTGGCCCACACCAATGTCCCCGGCAGCCGCAACCCGAAACGCTACCAGGATGTAGAGGATATTCTCGCCGCGGGCATTCATGTCATCACCACCGTTAATGTGCAGCACCTGGAGAGCCTCTATGACACGGTTGAAAAATCGGTTCATGTCCGGGTGCGCGAGCGAATGCCGGACACGGTGCTTGCTGAAGCGGATCAGATTGTGAATGTGGATTTGACAACCGAAGATCTGCGCAAGCGTCTGGAAGAAGGGAAAATATACCCGCGGGAGCGCATCGAGACCGCTCTCAGCAATTTCTTCATCCCGTCTAATCTCGAGCAGCTGCGGGAACTGACCCTGCGGGAACTCGCCTCCCAGATTGACCTGCGCAGGCGCGAGCCAATGGAAGAGGAAAGCGCGCCCACCCCTGACCAGATCATGGTATGCCTGAGCTCACAGGGCCCTAACAGCGAAGCGCTGCTGCGCTATGCATCGCGCCTGGCCGGAAAGCTGAACCGCAACTGGTACGCGGTATATGTTCAGACCCCCTCGGAAGAGCCGACCGCCATAGATGCCCAGACCCAGCGCGTGCTGTCCGGAACGCTGACCCTTGCCAAGCAGCTCGGCGCCATGGTCTTTACCTATAAGGGTGAGGATATCGCGGACACCCTGCTGCGCTTTGCCCGGGAGTACCGCGTCGGGCATATGGTGATCGGCGCCTCTTCCCCTCTTCCCTGGTGGCAAAAGCTCCTGGGGAAAAAAAGTGTTGGCGAACAGCTCATCCGGAACGCCCGGGGCATTACGGTCGTTATCCTTGACACCGGGACCAGCCAGCTGTCCCTGCAAAAAGCAGCTGCAGAGGCGGGAGAACGACCCAATGTAGCAGAACCGCCCGCCGCTGCCTCCATGCAGCAGCCGGCGCTGAGCAATTACCTGTCAGCAGACAGGATTCTCATCTGGCAGGAGCCCGCATTCAAGGAAGAGGTCATCAGAAATCTGGTCGATGCCCTGTGCCGTGATTGCAGCGAGCTTGACCGGGACACCATTTACCAGGCAGTGTGGCAGCGGGAGCAGGAGAGCTCAACCTTTTTCAATGAAGGGGTGGCGTTTCCTCACGCGCGGATAGAAGGGTTGGATGCGCCGACCGTGGCACTCGGCTTGACCGGCCAGGGAGTGGTGGATGTTGCCACCGAGAAACCCATCCTCTGTGTCTTCCTTATCATCTCACCGGCGCAGAAGCCTGATGAACAGATTCAGGTGCTGGCGCTTGCCAGCCGGGCAGCGCAAAGCCGCCATCTCCTTCAAAGTCTCAATGCGGCCGCGGATGCCGGCGAAGTGCTCGCCATCATACGCGACTGGGAGCAGACGCAAAAACCGTACGGTTAATTAATCGACTTCCCAAAATTTCCATTGCTGTCGTTATGACGCAGGGGTTCCACACAAAACCGCTTAATCTTCGTGGAACAGTAGGTGCCTGCGATTCTCCTGAGACCCCATTCATTCCCTGTCGAAGCTCTGAAGCTGCCTGCCCGTGCATGACCACGCCGCCGGGGTAGTGACGCAAGCCACTAAGAATATTGTTGTGGCGTTAAACCCCCCTGCGCTCGTGCTCCACTTCTATCCGTCTTTCACCGCGGTCATACCGTTTGCCGATTTTTTATGACTTAATTTTGGGAAAGTCCTGTTAATTAATGACTGGACAAAGGATTGCTTTATATAATATTAATTATTCTGTTGGTAATTGTTTCTTATGAAGGCAGCGCTATAGTGCAGGCTTTTAACCCATGAAAATCGCGATTGCTCAGCTCAATTCAACCATCGGTGATATAGACGGAAACCTGGCAAAGATTGAACAGGCGCTGTCTGCAGCAGCCCCGGACAAGCCCGATCTGGTGGTGTTCCCCGAGCTGTTTCTCTCCGGCTATCCGCCCACTGATCTGCTTGAGCAGCCGGCCTTCATAGAAAAACTGCAGGCAGGCATCCACACGCTTCTTAATCTCTCCCGGAGATTTCCGGGTACCGGAATCCTCTGCGGCACCGTCATCCCCACCGGGAAAAAGACCGGCCGCGGCCTCTATAACGCAGCGCTCCTGATGTATGAGGGCCGGCAGATCTTCAGGCAGTGCAAATCACTCCTTCCCGCCTATGACGTGTTCTATGAAACCCGCTACTTTGACCCGGGCGAGGATATTTCCGTCTGCGCCTTCAAGGATGAAATTCTCGGCATCTCCATCTGTGAAGATGCCTGGAATGTTCCTGAGGTGCTGCCGCACGCAAACGTATGCCTGTGACCCCCTGGAGATACTGGCCGAAAAGGGAGCGACCCTTTTCATAAACCTCTCTGCATCGCCCTTTTATGTGGGGAAAGAAAAGCTCCGGCACACGCTCATCACCAGCCATGCGGTCCGGCATCACACCCCGTTTGTTTTTGTAAATCTTGTCGGCGGCAATGATGAGCTTATCTTTGACGGCAGAAGCATGGTTATCGGCAACACCGGAAAGCTCGCCGCCATCCTGCCGTCCTTTGAAGAAAAGGTGCTGATTATTGATACCGAAAACGCCGCCGTCTGCAGTCCCCTATGTGCCCGAGGAGAGCATTGAGACCGTCTCTAAGGGGCTTATCCTGGGTATTCGCGATTACCTGCGCAAATGCGGGTTCTCCAAAGCGCTGCTGGGCCTTTCCGGCGGGATTGATTCGGCGGTGACCGCCTGCCTGGCTGCTGCAGCCATCGGCAGCGAAAATATTCTCGGCGTTACCATGCCCTCGGTCTATTCTTCCACGGGCAGCGTGGAGGACTCGCGCATCCTTGCTCACAACCTGGGGATCAATTTCAAGGTCATTCCCATCTCTCAAGTATACGCCGCCTATCTTGATACCCTGCATGAGCACTTTGCCGGGAAACAGCCGGATGTAACCGAAGAAAATATTCAGGCACGGATTCGCGGCAACATGCTGATGGCGCTCTCCAACAAATTTGGCTACCTGCTGCTCTCCACCGGCAATAAAAGCGAGATGGCGGTCGGCTATTGCACCCTCTACGGTGACATGAGCGGCGGCCTGTGCGTAATTTCCGACCTGCCGAAAACCATGGTCTATGACCTGGCACAGTTCATCAATCGCGGGGGAGAGGTCATCCCGCAGGCAAGCATTGCAAAACCCCCTTCAGCAGAGCTGCGGCCCGATCAGTGCGACCAGGACACGCTGCCGCCCTATGAAATCCTTGACCAGATAGTGAACCTCTATTTGAACGAGCGCTGTTCTGAGCGGGATATTATTGCGAAGAAACTTTGATGCAGACACGGTGCGGTGGGTACTGCGGGCAATTGACCGGAACGAATACAAGCGGCGCCAGGCCCCTCCCGGCATTAAGATAACCAACAAAGCCTTTGGCACGGGCAGAAGAATGCCTATTGCCGCCAAATATATCACCTGATAGCGTTCACGGCAAAGCGTTACGAGGTGTACACCCGATTCTTGCCTGCATCCTTCCCCTGGTACATTTTCTGATCAGCCATTTCAATGAGCCCTCTTTTATCGCTGGGCATCTTCCGGCAGTGATGCGAGGCCGATGGTCACCGTTAATCGTCCCATGTGCTTTCCGGCAAAGGAGGAAAAAGAGAACTCTTCAATCGATGAACGGATACGTTCAGCCACGACCGCCGCCTCCTGCTTTGAGGTCTCCGGCAGGATGACGGCTAAACTCTTCCCCTCCGTAGCGTGCGACAAAATCGCATCCCCGGGTCGATTTCTTTATTAAGGCACCAATCTGCTTTAACACCACGTCACCAACGAGATGGCCATAGGTGTCATTGCAGGCCTTGAAATTATCAATATCGATTATCATCAGGGAAAGCGGGCGGCGGTAGCGCTTTTCGCGTTCAATCTCGGTCAAGAGAATCTGGTGAAAGTAGCGGTGGTTATAGAGCTCGGTGAGCCCGTCAATGTTGGAGAGATGCTCAAAGTATTCCCGCTCTTCCGCGAGTTTCTGCAGCCGTTTGGTCTCAAGGGTTCTGGTGATGACAATGATAATCTGGTCAATATTGAACGGCTTGGTGATAAAATCGGCAGCGCCCGCCTTCATGGTCTCAACCGCAGCCTCTATGGTGGCAAACCCGGTCATAACAATGACCGGCACCGGTCAGGCCCATTGATTTTATCGCCCGGGTGAGGGCAATGCCGTCAATGCGGGGCATGAAGAGATCAGTGAGCACCAGGTCAAAAGGCGTATCTTCAAGCATTTTGAGCGCTTTCTCCCCGGTATCAGCGACAGTGACCGTGAACTGCTTTCATTTCCAGAAGTTCTGAAAGGGTCATCCGGGCATCTTCTTCGTCATCAACGAGAAGAATGCTTGGCGGTGCTTCCTGCATCTTTTTCGGCCTGCAGAAGTGGTTCTTCTTCAGATTTCACGATATATTTCTCTCTAGTGAAAGACAGTACCCGCTTTTTAAAGCAGACTATTGTTAGCCAGCTTTTTATTATATTACATATGCACGTGTCAAGAAATTGCTGACCCATCCCGGTCAGGCGGAGCCGGTCAACAGCACCCGGTCAGTGCCGCTCTCTAACGGTGGTTTTTTTGCCTTTTTCCAGCGCCGGTGCAGCCACCACCACTGCTCAGGATACCTGCGAATATGTTCTTCGGTTATCCGGGTCAGAAGAGCAACATTTTTTTTAATCTCTTCTTCCTTGTCTGCATCCTGCACCAGGGTAACCGGCGGTTCTATGATCAGCTTGAGACGATTATCAGGCTGCCTGATCATAAAAAACGGGAGCACCGGCTGCTCCCGTCCGCAGGCTGAACACCACCGGGCCCTTAAAGGTGGGCACCAGCCAGCCGAAAAATTCCACCCACGGGTCATCGGGTGCCGCGTTCTGATCTATCTGCAGGAACAGTATGCCGTTGTCCCTGAGACATTTCAGGCATTGAACAATACACTCCCGCTTTGGCTTATCAGGGATTGAACCTATCCCAAAGCGCTCCCGCATGTGGCGGAAGAACTGTGCTATCCGCTGATCTTTCGGATCCCGGGCAACGACAGAAAACGGGTATCCGTCGGCAATCAGGCGCGGCCCGATGAGAATAAAATTCCCCAGGTGCGCGCTGAAAGCAATGACCCCCTTTCCTTCAGCCCGCGCTCGATCCAGATGTTCCACCCCCACGACCTCGATTTTCTGCCGCAGCTGTTCAGCGGAAAGGCCGAAGGCCTGCATCACGTCCATGAAATTTTTTCCAATATCCTCCATGCAGGTGCGCAGCAGGGTGTCCCGTTCTGCACTGCTTTGTTCCGTACCAAATGCATAGGTAAGATTTTTCAGGCCTCTGCGACGGTATTTGCCGACCAGGGCATAAAATGCTCTCCCCATGCCTGCGCCAATAGACCGGAGCCACTGCTCCGGCAGCCGTGGGGTGATGGCCATAGCTATCTTCCCGCATGCCAGGCCCAGCCTGTTGGCCATTCCGTGTAATAAGGTCTGTTTTTTTATTTTTTCAGCCATCCCGGTATTAATAAATTTTAAATTCTAAGCTCTAAACCCTAAACAATTTCAAAATCAAAAATGCCCGGAGTAAAGCTCGTTTTCTTAAATTGTATTTTTACTTTTGTTTATTTGGTATTGTTTGAGAATTCAGGATTTCGTGCTGGGAGTTCATTACCCAAGATGTTTCTGCACCACATCAGCAATCCGTTTGCAGTAGCCCTCAGTCATGTCTTTGGTGGGTGCCTCCACCATGACCCGGCAGAGCTGCTGCGTGCCGGAATAGCGCACCAGCACCCGGCCTGAATCGCCAAGCTCGCGCTCGATGCTGTCTATCACCGTCTGAACCTCCGGCAGCGTGCGCAAGTCAGGCGTGCTTTTTACATCCACATTGAGCAGCACCTGGGGGTTTATCGGTACCAGGGCCGCAAGCTCTGAGAGCGGCTTTCCCTCTTTGAGCATGGCGGCAATCAGCTGCAGCCCCGAAATAATGCCGTCACCGGTGGTGTGGTGTTCAAGAAAAATGATATGACCTGAATCTTCACCGCCCAGTATTGCCCCGTGAGCGAGCATGTCTTCCAGCACGTACCGGTCCCCCACGTTCGAGCGTACATGCTTGATGCCCAGCTCTTTAAATGCCATGCTTAAGCCTGAGTTGGACATGACCGTGGTTACCACAGTGCTGTTTTTCAGCTTTCTTTCTTTTTGCAGGCTGCAGGCACACAGGGCTACGATCTGATCGCCGGTGATGCGCGTGCCTTGTTCATCAACCGCAATCAGCCGGTCCCCGTCACCATCAAAAGCAAGCCCGAGGGCTGCTTTTCCTTGATTACTGCGTCCGCAAGCATCGCCGTATGCAGCGCAGCCGCAGTTGTGATTAATATTATACCCGTCCGGACTTATATTGATGGAATGAACCTCAGCCCCAAGCTCCCAGAAAACATGGGGCGCGACCTTGTAGGTGGCGCCATGGGCACAGTCCAGCACTATGTTTCATGCCTTCCAGGGAAAGCTCTTTGGGGAAGGTGTTTTTAAGAAAGACAATGTAGCGGCCCTCTGCATCGTCGACGCGGTAGGCCTTGCCGAGATCATGCGGTGCCGGGAGGTGGCCGGAGAGTTTCTGCCCTGCCATCAGCTCCTCAAGCTCGTGTTCCCTCTCATCGGGCAGCTTGAACCCGTTGCCGGCAAAAATTTTAATGCCGTTGTCCTGAAACGGGTTATGGGAGGCCGAGATCACAATGCCGGCATCAGCCCGCTGGCTCTGGGTCATCATGGAAATGCCCGGCGTGGGCAGCGGGCCGAGCAGATAGGCATCTCCGCCCATGGAACAGACGCCGGCCACCATAGCTTCCTCAAGCATATAGCCTGAAATTCGCGTATCCTTACCAATGACGATTTTAGCCCGGTGGCCCGCTCTTTTAAAAAGGTGTGCAACCGCCCGGCCGACCTGCAGCGCTGTTTCCGCGGTCATGGGCTCAACATTGGCCACGCCGCGAATGCCATCAGTGCCGAATAATTTTCCCATGTTCTTCCTCGTTCATGAAACCTGTAAACCCCAGTCCCTCATTCCCTCATTGCCTATTCCCCATTTATAAGCAGCCGCCGGGCTATTTTCCCGGTGCTGGTCCGGGGCAGGGTCTTCCTGAATGCTACTGCCCGGGGCACCTTATAGCTTGCCAGGCGCTGCCGGCAAAAAGAAATAAGCTCCTTCTCAGTGGCTGTTGCGCTGCCGGTCAAAACTACGAATGCCTGTATCTCCGCTCCCCGGTCTTGATCCGGCACCCCGACAGCAGCAACCTCGTATACCTGGGGATGCTGTTTTAATATGTTTTCAATCTCGGCAGGAAAGACATTAAGCCCGCCGACAATTATCATATCATCTTTTCTCCCCAGGTGGTAAAGAAATCCGTCTTCATCAAAGCGGCCGATATCCCCCGTGTACAGCCACCCGTCACTGATCCGCTCCCGGGTGCTCTCAGGGTCGTTATGATAGCCCTTCATCACCATCGGTCCCCGCACCATAATTTCTCCGCTCTCTCCCGCAGGCAGTTCCCGTCCTGCCGCGTCTATCACCCGGACTTCTGCTCCGGGAATCGGAACCCCGGCACTGCCGCGCTTTAGATCCGCCTTATCCAGCGGAACCAGGGTGAAGGGGCCGTGCGTCTCGGTGAGCCCGTATCCCTGAATGACGGTGGTTGCAGGAAACTGCTCGTGAAACCGCTCCATCAGCACTACCGGCACCGATGTTCCCATCATGGCAATCCAGCGCAGGGAGTCCAGCCGGTATGATGCAAGGTGCGGAACCCGGAGCATGGCTTCAAAAATCGGCGGCACGCTGAAAAACCAGCTCACCTTCTGGTCCTGCAGGGCATGGAGAATTTTATCAGGCCGCAGGTTATCAAAAATACACAGGGTTGACCCCCGATAGGCTATCTCATTGCACACCAGGGTGCCTGACACATGGGACATGGGCAGCACATAGCCCACCACGTCTTCCGCCGTTGTGTACGGGGTAATGCCTTTCTGGAACCAGTCTAAATTACCGCAGCTGAGAACCACGCCCTTGGGTTTCCCGGTAGTGCCGGAGGTATAATAGTAGAGCGCTTCATCCTCATCACGGAGGTCAACGCTGTTATTCCATCTCAGACCGCCGTTATCAATAATGGCGCCGAATTCCTGCGCAGCCTCCCGGTCAGCAGCGATGATCGTATGGCCGGGGGAAAAATACTTTTCAAATATGGGCTGCGAAGCGTCCCGCAGGCTCTGGTGGACAATCAGGAACCGGGCTCCGGAATCAGCAATGATGGAGGAAAGCTCGTCGCCTTTCAAGCGCACATCAATGGGCACGGTGACTGCGCCCAGCCGGGCAATGCTGAAATAACCCACCACAAATTCCCAGGAGTTGTGCAGCATGAGGATGACCGGAGACCCTTTGCGCACTCCCTTCTGTGACAAGGCCTGTGCCAGGCGGCTGGCCATGGTATTGAGCTCGCCATACGAGATTTTCTTCTGTCCGTAGATAAGAGCTGTTTTATGCGGATGCAGCTCAGCTGTAGTGCGTAATGTTTCGCTTACATTCATAGCAGATACTGTTTCCTGTTCAGGTGCTAACCGGGATGGTCTGCCATACCTTAAAAACAGTTCGCAGCAAAGGATAGAGCTGTAAAAACTCCTGCATTGAACCTTCCAGGCTCATCTTGTGCTGGATGACCGCGGTAAAGGGGTCCATCAACCCTTTGAAGATTGACCTCCAGACTGTCCCTGTTCCTGATAATAGTAACGAACTTTTTTCTGCGCCGGCCCGCAGGGATAGCTTGCCGTCTTTAAAAACCAGCGTGTATGCCATACCAGTATCAGACTGTTTTATCGCAAGTGAAATCAGGCCGGGCTGCTGCAGACGCTCACGGTTCAGTACTGCTTTCAGCCGTGACCAATGCGCTTTTGAAAACAGCGCTACTGGTTTCTCTTTTTCCTGCTGCGGGGGCTCTTCCCGCAGGCTTCTTTTCAGCCTTGCGTAGAAGGCTGGTAAAAATATTCATGCGGGCTGACTCTTCTAAAAGCTCGGCAAGGAAAAAAGCATCCCGCAGCGTCTCCCCCACGCTCACCACGCCATGGTTTTTCAGGATGACAATATTATTCAGGGAAAGCGCCGCAACCACCGGTGTCGTGTCAATCACGTTGGGTGCCTGCTGGGGAATAACCGGAACCGTTCCCAGAAACAGCGCAGCTTCAAACGTGACCGGCTTGAGAACGCGCTGCGCATCAATGAGGGCAAGGGTGAAGGGAGGGTGAAGGTGAACAACCGCCCGCGCATCCAGGTTTTTATAGAGTGCGGAGTGCAGCCCGGTCTCAAACGAAGGGCCGCCAGACCCCTGTTTCTTCCTGCCGTCAAGATCAGTTATAATGAGGTCCCGCCTGCAGAGAAAGCCCAGCGCCGCGCCCTGCCCGGTTATCATGAACCGGTCAGCGCCAAGGCGAATGCTCAGATTGCCGGCCCGGGCGGCAACAAGATTCTTCGCGTAAGCCGTCCTGCCGATGCTGATAATGTCCTGCGCTGCCTTATCTTCTGCTCTGGTGGCCATCGTTAACTCAAATAGCGGCGCCGCCTGTTATTCCGGTAAGCGTCTTCCGCAGCAAGATTATTATTTTTTAGCAGCAATCTTTTTTTTTGCTGTCTTTTCTTCCTGCTGCTTCAGCTCAAGAAACAGCTGATACGCCTCCCTGGGTTTCAGGTTATCATGCACCACGCCCCGCACTGCCTTGATCATGGCACGGGGCGCAGCAGACTGAAAAATATTGCGGCCCATATCAACCCCGGCAGCGCCTTCCTGAATGGCCTTATATGACATGGTAAGCGCATCAAGTTCCGGTATCTTCTTGCCCCCGGCCATGACCAGCGGCACCGGACACGATGCTGCAACAGTATCAAATCCCTCTTCCAGGTAATAGGTCTTAACGTAATGGGCCCCGAGCTCTGCGCAGATTCTGCAGGCCAGCCGGAAATACCGGGCATCACGCACCATATCCTTGCCCACGGCAGTTACGGCCAGCACCGGCATGCCGTAGCGGGTGCCGGCATCCACCAGCCGCGTCATATTATGCACCGACTGGGTTTCAAATTCGCCGCCGATAAAAACCTGCACCGCCATGGCTGCTACATTCATACGCAGCGCATCTTCTATATCCACGGCGAGCTGTTCGTTTGAAAGGTCCCGTAAAATGCTCGGGCCGCCGCTGGCGCGGATCACAATGCCGCCGCCATAGGTCGGAGGGATGGTGGAGCGCAGAATGCCGCGCGTCAGCATCAGCGTGTCGGCATAGGGCATGAGCGGGACAATGGTCACATCAATGCGCTCCAGCCCGGTGGTCGGCCCCTGAAAATAGCCGTGATCAATGGCCAGCATCACGGTGCGGCCGGTCTTGGGATTAAATATCCGCGACAGGCGGTTCTTCATCCCCCAGTCAAGGGAGTTTGAGCCCTTTAAAAAAAAGCCCTCGGTTGTTATCGGGGTGTCGAGAAAATAATTTTTCCCTTCCTTGTCAGCTTCTGGCATACCGTGTTCCTCCCTGTAATTGAGGCGTACATGGGCCTCGTTGTATTATCTATTCCTGCGGCCGTATGATAACTTTTATTGAAGTATCCGCCTGTTCCACCAGCCGGAATCCTGCGCCGGCGTCTGCCAGCCCGAAACGATGGGTTATCATGTCAGCCACCGGCAGTCGCTGCAGCCGGATCAACTCAAGCGCCTGCACGCAGTCAGCCGGGCTCCCGGCGTAGGACGTAGTCACCGTAACATCTCTGCGCCAGAACAGCTCATTGACGGAGAGCGGGATGGTGACGCCCGCCATGGTCGGGGCAAACATCACAATGGTGCCGCCGCGCTCAACTGCCTGCAGCGCCTGCTCTATGGCGGGCACTGCCCCCGCGCAAACCAGCACCAGATCAGCCCCGTAGCCGCTGTTCTGCTCGCGAAACAGCGCCGGTATATTCTCTGCGGCAGGGAAAGCATAATCAGCTCCAAAGCGAAGCGCTGCCTGCAGCCGTTTTTCACTCACATCCGTTGCTGCAATAAGGCCTGCCCCCAGCGCCCGGGCAAGGCTTACATGCAGCACCCCGGAGATACCGCTGCCCAGCACCAGCACGCTTTGCGCGGGCTTTAAGCCGGCCTTGACCTGACCCCGCAGCACGCAGGCCAGGGGCTCAACAAAGGTTGCCTCATCAAAGCTTACTGCGTCCGGAATCTTCCAGGTGCCCCGCTCCACGTTTATGGCGGGAAGACGCGCATATTCGCAGAACCCGCCCGGATCAAAATGAGTCCCTGAGAGCAGGGTGTCGCAGGCGGTCTCATGACCGCTGAGGCAGTAATGGCAGGTAAAGCAGGGCACATGATGGGTGGCGGCAATGCGGTCGCCCACGCTGAATGCTTTGACGCCCGGTCCTGCGGCAACAACTTCGCCCGCTATCTCATGGCCAAGCACCAGAGGGGCTTTGTGCCTGCGGTACCATTCCATGACATCGCTGCCGCAGATGCCGCTGGCAAAGATTTTTACCAGCAGCTCCCCCGGCCCGATCGCAGGTACTGCCATCTCTTCCAGCCGTACATCTTTATTGCTGTAATATTGTGCTACGCGCATTGTTCAAAGCCTGTTGAAGAGGCCCGCCAGTCCGGTACCACCGTGCTCAGTCGTGCCGGAAATCTTAAAATATAATATTATATCATTTTTCTCTGCCCGGCGATATTGAAACCTTCCGTGGGAAAACGCAGGGGGTGTGCCGAAACAATCAGTGTTCGGCGTCAGTATTCTCTTTTTTCCGTGCGCCGGCGCCCAGTTTTTTAAGCAGCCGCATCAACTCTTTTTTCTCTGCCGGCGTCAAATATGCGTTGACCTTTTGCATGGTTTCAATGTAGCGCGGCATCAGCTGCCGGTATACCTCGTAGCCTTGTCTCCGTGAGTCGCGCCCAGACTTTTCTTCTGTCCTTGTTATCCCGCTGCCGCGTCACAAGACCGGCTTTTTCCATCCGGTCAACGATGCCGGTCACGTTGCCGCCGGTCACCAGCAGCCGGTCAGCCACTTCGGTCAGCGGCAGACCTTTGGTTCTGTTCAGGCACACCAGGATATCAAGCTGCGCAAAGGTCAAGTCTTCATTGGAAAGATCTTTTTTTATCTCCTGATAGAGAAGGTTGAATGTTACCGCGAGACGCACCCACAGCATGGTCTCGCGAATTTTTGCATCCTTTTCCATGGCATCCCTTTTTAAGAGCAGCTTCTGCTCCTTCAGTTAATCACTGTGGCGCTAGTTTACGGCAGTTCGGTTGCAAAGCCCTGCAGCCTTCTATATGAAAGCCAATCTTTTCCCGAGACTAACTAAAGCCTTACAAATAATTTATATATAAACTATTCAGGTGTCAAACAGTTTAAAACAGCTTCACTTGAATAAATTTTCAATTATTGAAATTTTTCTTGACAGATGCTTTGTGGTAACTTAAAATTTTCATAATTTGAAACTTTATTGGCCTATGGAAAAAGACGAACGCTATACACTGGAGATTCTTAGTAGAATCGAAGAAAACAACAGGATAACTCAGCCCGAAATTGCCGGGCTGCTGGGTATCTCGCTTGGCCTCACTAATGCTTTTATTAAAAGAATCGCACGCAAGGGCTATATCAAACTGACCACCATCCCGCGCGACCGGGCAAAATATCTTCTCACTCCCCAGGGCATAGCTGAAAAAAGCCGCCTTACCCTTACACTATCTGCAGTATTCAATTAACTTCTATAAACAGGCCAAACAGACCATATCCGGGGCATACGCAGAGCTTGAGCAGGAGGGGGTAAAAAATATTGTATTTTACGGCATTGGCGAGATAGCAGAAATTGCCTACATTCTGCTGCAGCAGAAGCAGATGAGGCTGACAGGCGTTATTGATGAATCCCATGCCGGCAGCGTATTTATGAAACGGAACGTGGGCACAGATGCTGATCTCAGCAGGATGAGCTTTGATAAGATCATTATAACCTCATTTGAGGCACCACATGATATCATCATGAAGCTCACCCGCTTGGAAATACCGGAAGATAAAATTCTTTCTCTCAAAGACGCGGCACTGCCCAAAGGGCAGGAGCCCCGGCATAAAAACGCATTGGGAAAAAAGAAAAACGCGGCATGAAGATCCTGGTTATCACCCCGATATTTCCGCCGGACATTGGCGGGCCGGCAAGCTATGTGCCTGCTGTTTCTGCATCGCTTGTTGAAAAGGGACATGCTGTCACCGTGCTGACGCTGAGCGATGTCCTTACCCATGATGATTCCGGGTACCTGTTCCCCGTTATCCGCATTCTGCGCCCTGCCGCGCGTGTTATGCGCGATGCTGCAAACCATTGCACTCATTATCCGGCAGGGAAGAGCCGCAGATGTTCTGTTTGTTAACGGGCTGGCGCTGGAAGCGGTGCTGGCAAACCTGTTCCTGCGTAAGCCGCTGGTGCAGAAAATAGTTGGTGACCTTGCCTGGGAGCGCGCTGCCACGTTCAGTGCCGTTACAGACCGCCTCGATGATTTTCAGAATAAAACCTACGGCATGAAAATCGAGGGTCTCAAAAGCCTGAGAACCTTCTGGGTTAAAAAAAGCTCGGTAATAATAACCCCCAGCACCTATCTCAAAAAAATAGTGAGCGGCTGGGGAATCCCCGAGAAAAAAATAACCGTCATTTATAATGCCGTAGATGAAGAGTTGCAAAGGGCTGTTGGAAAGCAGGCTGATCCCCCCCCGGCAATCAGGGGCAGCAAAAAGATTGTCACCGCTGGCCGCCTTGTTCCCTGGAAAGGTTTTGCCGGGCTCATCGACGTGATGGAATTTTTCCCCGGCGTGCAGCTCATCATCGCGGGAGAGGGACCGGAAAGAGAGCATTTGCAAAACATTATTACAGAAAATAAACTGCAGGATCGGGTGAGCCTTGCGGGAAATCTTTCCCGGCAAAATCTGCTGGCACTGCTTACGAATGCTGATCTCTTCGTCCTGAACTCAACCTACGAGGGGCTCCCCCATATTGTTCTTGAAGCCCTCCGGTCACGCGTTCCGGTTATAGCAACCGATGTGGGCGGCACCGGCGAGCTCATTCAGCATGAATACAACGGGCTGCTCATCCCGGCAGGTGATCAGCGCGCGCTGCGCACTGCCCTGCAGCGCCTTCTGGAAGATGCAGGGTTATGCGCCCGGCTGAAGGAGAGCGGAACTGCAAGCCTTGAAAAATTCTCCTGGGCAAACCTGGTTGCGCAGACTGAAGCAGTATTGGCCGCAGCATGCGGCCGCATTGCAGCGGCAGCAGCCGGGGCACTGCTGCCGCAAAACCGATTCCGGTTCTTTTCCTGAGCAGCGCCCGGTACGCAAACCCTCCAGACCCGACTTCAGAAAAAAAATGGCGCGGGCTTGCACCCCTTTTGCAGTCAACCATCATATCCTTTGGCAATGGCAGCAGCTTCCAGAAGTTTGCGTTTGCCGGTTCCTGCTTAGTGCTGCTGCCCTCGGACATGCCGCGCCTGCTGCGTTACGGCCTGCACTTTATCTATTCATTTTTTTATACCCTGAATGGTGCCCTGCGCGGGACATACCGGGCAATCATCGCCCAGAGCCCGTATGAGGCCCTGGCTCCGGCGCTTGCGCTTCTGCCCTGGAAACTGTTTTGGTCACATAAAAAGCCCCGGCTCATTGTGGAGGTGCACAGCGACTGGGGAGCAGGCGCCATGCTCTATCATCACTATGCGCCGTTTGCCTGGCTGGAAAAGCCGCTGCGAAAGCTGGTGGGGAGCGTAAGCCTTTCCCAGGCTGATGCCTACCGGGTAATATCCGAGTATTGCCGCAGCCTCGTTCCTGATAATAAAAAGCCGGTTTTTGTGTTTCCGACCTTTACTGACCTTGACAGTTTTTCCGATCCCATGCCGGAAACAGTACAGGAGGCAGCAAAAACAGTCGGAGGGCCGTATGTTATTTTTGTCGGCATGCTCATTTATTTGAAAGGCATACAGTATCTCATTAAGGCATTCAAAGAAGTGCAGCTCAAGCATCCCGGGGCAAAACTGGTTATAGCCGGGCAAGGCAGGGAAGAAGAGAACCTCAAATCACTGGCTCAGGAACTCGGTCTTTCCCAGCAGGTCATGTTCGCGGGGTTTCTTGAGCAAACGGTTCTTGCTGCATACATTAAGGGAAGCCGTGCCCTGGTGCTGCCATCTCTCACCGAGGGCCTGGGACGCGTGGCCATAGAAGCGCAGTTTCTCGGGAAACCGGTGATTGCCTCCCGGGTCGGCGGTATCCCCGAGATCATTGCGGATGGAGAAACCGGGCTGCTGGTGGAGCCGGAGGACAGCCGCGCCCTTGCCGATGCAATGGTGCGGCTGCTTGATGATGCCCAGCTTGCTGAGCGCATGGGAACTGCGGGTAGAAATGCGGTGCTCAAAAAGTTTAATTATCAGGACTACTTCAGGTCCTACCATGCCATGGTGCATAAGGTCTGCCATGGATAACAAACAGAAACCCCTGCGCATGCTATACCTGTCAACCGCCCGCATCCCCAGTGAAAAGGCCCATGCCTACCAGATTGTTAAAATGTGTGAGGCCTTTGCCCGGCAGGAAGCTGATGTGACGCTGCTCTATCAGAAACGGGATAACTCAGCATGGACGCAGGATATACACGACGTATTTGCCTATTACGGGGTGCGGGTTCCGTTTGCCATGAAACAGCTCTTCTGTTTTGAGCTCCCGTTCCTGGGGGAAAGGCTGGCACGGCTGCAATTTTACGCGGGTATTGTTTGTTATCTGGCGGCAGCAGTCTATTTTATCATCACCCGGAAAAAGTCGATCGATGTCATCTACTGCCGTGACAAATTTTCGCTTATGGTGCTGGGGGTGCTGACGGCAATCGTGCGTACCCCTGTTTTTTATGAAGCCCACGACTTTCCCCAGTCTCTGGTATGGCTGCAGTTTTTATTTTTTCAACGGACCAATGGAGTCATCGTCCTTACCGAACAGCTGAAAAACAGGTTTTTGCAAAGGGGGCTGCCTGCTGAAAAAATAATGGTTGCGCATGACGCTGTTGACCTGGAACAGTTTGAGAACAACAAAAAAAAGGTACCGGATGTGCGGGCGCTGCTTAAAATACCGCCTGAGGCATTTCTCATCGGGTATGTCGGGCGTTTTGTAACCATGGATAAAGAAAAAGGCATACGGGAATTGATTGAAGCAATGCAGCATGTTGCTGATACGCCGGTACCAATCTATCTTGCGTGTATCGGCGGGCCCATGAGTGCCGTGCCCTCATACTGTGCAATCATCGATGAGCTCGGGCTCAAGAGAGAGCGCTTTACCTTTCATGACCTGGTGCCGACAGGGGACGTGCCCTCCTATCTTGCGGCATTTGACCTGGCTGCCATGCCCTTTCCCTGGACACCCCACTATGCATTCAACATGTCTCCGCTTAAAATGTTTGAGTATATGGCCGCAGGAAAGCCGATTGTTGCAACAAAATTGCCCTCGGTGATGGAGGTGCTCAAAGATGGTGTCAATGCCGTCCTGGTGGAGCCTGACAATCCGGCGGCGCTGGCACAGGGCATACAGCATATTGTTCTTGACCCGGCATTTGCCCGGAAGATCGGTGAAAAAGCCCGCAGGGACGTGAACAGCTATACCTGGGAGCGCCGGGCAGGGAAAATACTTGAGTTTATTAACAGTAGCATGAGTGAAAAGAGGCGGGCCGCAGCGTAAAGCTGATAAACGGAAACTTTACGGTAACGCGACGCCCCTGATAAACCGGCTGCCAGCCGGCATACGGGGTTTGTAATAAATATATGCGCATTCTTGTCGGCACCCTGTACACCATTGAAAACGAGTTTGAGGAATGCTGTGCCTCAATAAAAAATCAGACCTATTGCAACGTGGAGCATGTTGTTATTCAGGGCCTTCCCAATAAAGAAGCTCACGACACGCTCTACCGGACGTTTGAGCAGCGCGCTGCTGAGTTTGATATCATGATTAAAGTCGATGCGGACATGGTCATTGAGAACCGCTACCTGTTTGAAAAAATTGTCAGCAGGTTTGAGGCGGACCCGCTGCTGAACTGGCTGTGCCTGCAGGTACACGACTTCTACTGCAACCGGCTGATATGGGGGCTCAATATTTTCCGCAATACCATCAGGTGGCTCTATCGCGGGGAGGAGCTGTTTGTGGATCACAATGTGGACCCGGCATCAGTTACCAAACGTCAGCTCAATGATCCGGAATTAACTCCTGCCGCGATTCACTGTAAAAATCCCGGCCCGTTTCAGGCCTTCCATTTCGGCTTTCACCGCGGCCAGAAATGTGTTCAGCCGGGCCGTATTTACGCTAAGCGGGAAGTGCTGCAATGGAAGCTGTTCAGGGATGTCCTGGTTCACTACCGGGCAACGGGGGATGTGCGTCTTGCCTATGCTCTGGCCGGTTTTGAGCAGGCACTGGCCGGACGGCATGATGATACTATCGTGTCCTTTGAAAATTCTTTCTTGCGGGACCTTTTTGAAGCGGAATTTGCCCGCATGACAGCGGCAGATCTGCAGCGGTATATCGAGAAAAAACAGCGGCAGCGGATGGCGGCACTGCCGTATCCGCTCGATTTTTGCGTGGCCTACGGCCTGCAGCGGCTACTGGCCCTTATTGCCGCGCCCCGCAAGGGCGCGGGCCAGCTCCTGCGTTAAAAGAGTAAGATCATGGCGCTCGATAATGTACTGCCGGAACCGTTTGCCATAGGCCTGTTTTGCCTCCTGCGGGAGATTGATAAGATACTCTAATTTTGCGGCCAGGTCCTCTGCGTTGCCTTCGGCAAACAGGCATTCCAGCGGCAAAATTTCCCGGAACGCCTGGCTTGATGCAATGACCAGGGCCTCGCATGCCATCGCCTCAAGCACTGCCTTATCAAACAACCCGGAAGGCGACAGGTTAACGAGCACTTCATTGCCATTGTATACTTCTGCAGCCCGGTAGTTGGGGATTTCCCCCATGAACCTGATTCTGCCGGAACAGGCAGGTGATTCTGCCAGCGCGGTTATACTGTGGTAATAATCGGCAAACTGCTTCTCTGCTCCCCCTGCGATACACAGGGTAAAAGCATCAGCGCGCTTACTCAGCAGTTCTGCCGCCTGAATGAGCACGTCAACTTTTTTAATGGGAGAAATTCTTCCCAGATACAGGATAGAGCGCGGCTGCCTGATTATCCCGGTATTTCTGCTGAACAGCTCCGTGTCAATACCTGCCGGCATGCGCCGGCCGTGTTTGAAGCGGGCGGTATAGGAAAACGGTGACGTGTAAAAAACATTATGGGCCATGGCGGCTGCCAGCCAGGTTAAAAAGTTGCCGTATGAATGATTGTACCAGAGGTAATATTTTTTCCCCAGCAGCAGCCAGCACATTCCTCCCAGGAGGATATATACCGGGTTCATATGGACAAAGACCGCGTCATAACTGCTGCGCAGAACCCATATGCAGCGAAAAAAGTTCAGCAGGTAGGAGAAGCGTGACTGTTTTATCTCTTTACCCAGAGACCAGACCGCAATATCCGGGGGCAGGTTGACCGTCCCCTTCTGCAGGCAGATGACGGTTGTTTTCTCGAAGCGCTCTGCCAGTTTTTCCACCCAGTGGTGAAAAAAGCCCAGCACCGGGTCTTCGCAGTCCATCTTTTGGGTAATAATTAACAGCTTCATAGCTCTTCGCAGGGGGCCAGGTTGTGCATAACACGTTCTACTTCAGAACCACCTGTTTGTAAATACCAACATGCAGCAAAGGCTGCGTGAAAGAAGGCACTGTAGCATGCGCGGGAGATTGCTTTTAGCCGGCAAAAAACATATAATCGCTGCGCACGCAGCAGCATCATGGTATCATTGCGAGCATATGACCCCGGCGCTGCGCTTCGCGGTTGTTCATGAAAGAAACAAGCTTCTCAGGAGACCCCTCTTACATCCCCCCTTGCCAAGGGGGGAAACAGGGGGGTGTCATCGCCTGCATGAAAGCTCAGCACAATGTTTTTGAGTCGTTCATGAGGGGAGCAAGTTTCTTAGGAGGCACAGGAATACTAAGCTCTGTTCTCCCTGTCTGCTGCATTCTCATTACAATAACAATACGGGTATAACCGGGGACACATCCCATGAACTCATCATCACCGGGACAATATTCTTATAGTAGGCACTGCATGGCATGGTAATTTTTCCCGCTTCTTATTCAGCAGCATGCAGAACATGGGGCTGCCCTGCCTGCACATCAGCACCCGCTATGAACAGAAGCCCAACAGAATCCTCAATGCCCTGCAGTACCGGCTTTTTGTGAAAAAGCTGAATGCATCATTGCGCAGAAGCATAGAGCGTGAGCGTGTCAACAAGATACTTCTTATTGCCCCCTATAACATCCTGCCTGAGACATGGCAGCTGATTAAAGAAAAAAAAATACCAATCATCGGCTGGTTCGGGGACAATCCTTTTACCAAGGGTATTATTTTTGACAGCCTTAAGTACTGTGACCGGGTATTTCTCATTGATGAGGCCTGGGTTGACAGAGTGCGGTACCTGCATCCCCGCGTTGCGTATCTTCCGCACGCTGCTGACGGGGAAGCATTTTTTCCCCTGCAGCAGAATAAAACCTATACCCAGGACATGGTCTTTATCGGCGATTCATTTAACGGGGGCAAAGACGGCTTCCTGCGGGCGCATATTATACAGACGCTGTTTGATAACCATATCAGCATCAGGGTATATGGTGACCAGGGCTGGAGCGCGCTGTTCCCGCTTTTCCCGTGTCTGCAAACTATTGTTACCCGGAAAACCATTGCACCGGATGAATTGAACACCATCTACAATACGGCAAAAATAGTCTTAAATATTCACCACAGCCAGCTCACTACCGGTACCAACCAGAGGACCTTTGAAACTGCCGCGGCCCGGGCGTTTCAGCTTGCAGACCATCGGCCGGCAATAGCAGCCCTGTATCAGGGCTGCTCAATAACCTTTACCTCTCCCGAAGACCTGCTGCAGAAAGCACGCTACTATTTATCCCATGGAGCAGGAGCGGGAGCGGATGGCAGACCAGGCACGGACCATAACCCTGGCACACAACACCTACCAACACAGAATAGAAATCCTGCTCAATGCATGGTAAAGGAAGCATATTACTTAAAAGTTCGCAGTGATGTACTTGATGCCATTCCACAGGATGTGACGGTCATTTTATCCGTGGGGTGCGCTGGCGGGGAAACAGAGCTGGTGCTCAAGCGCCGCGGCAAGATCGTTTATGGCATTGAAAAGGAACCGGCATTCAGGTCAAAGCTTGAAAACGTTCTGGACCGGGTAATTATTGCCGACCTCGACCATGATACGCTTGACCTGCCGCAGAACTTTTTTGACTGCATACTGCTTGCCGACGTTCTTGAGCATGTACAGAATCCCGAGGCACTGCTTAGAACCCTGCTGGGAAGCCTTAAGCCGGGCAAGTATTGCATTGTGAGCATTCCCAATGTCAGACATGTTTCAGTAGTGAAAAATCTGCTTCTGGGGAAATGGGACTATGCGGCGGCGGGCATTATGGACAACACGCATGTGCGATTTTTCACCCTGGCCAGCGCAAAAAAAATATTTTCTGCGCTGCCGCTAAAGCTGGCTGCCATCAGGCGCAAGTTCATAGTGTTTCCTTATGAGAATGCACGCTACCAATGGCAGAAACGGCTCTACTTTTGGCTGAACACGTTATTCAGCAGCAAAGCTAATCCGCTCCTCTATGTGCCCTGGATAAGGGAATTTTTTGTCTATCAGTATCTTTTTGTTTTAAAGCAGCAATAAATATCCGGGAAACGCATAAACAATTTTTATTATTACGGTTATTGGCAGTATAATTACCGAACCCTGGACATGACTGCATAGCAGCATAATCACCGATACTGTTTCTATAAAGAAAGGATGCCGTGCTGATGGCTATGGCTTCTCATCCCCTTAAGCCATTATGTTTGAGCTTCTGGACACCGCCAGCGGTGCGGCCGCAGTCGATCTTAATCGGGAAAATGCTGCCTGAATGGGTTGCGCAGGGTCTTAAGCCCGTATTAATTACCTATGATGTGTGTGGTGCGTGGGATATCAATATCCCCGTGTATCGCATACCGGCATTGAGCCTGCCCCGGCTCGTCTGGTACAGCCGCCTCGTAACCCGGCTGGCGCACCAGAGATACTACGAAGCTCTTTATCGCATAAGCCGCAACGTTATAGAAAAACACCAGCCGGATATTGTTTTTTCCTTCGCCAATCCGCAGGCCAGCAATGTGCTGGGGGCTCTCATAAAAAAACGGCTGGGGATTACGTTTGTTTCGCACTTCAGCGATCCCTATTACGATAACCCGTACAACACCTATCGTAAGCGTGCGGCAAAGGATGCGCTTAAGACTGAGCGATTCATTATTGATCAGAGTGATGGTGTGGTGTTTGTCAACGATACCCTGCGCAAGCTGGTGATGCGCAAATACGCGCCGGCGCTGTCCGCGAAAACTGCGGTGATACCCCATTGTTTTGATGGTAAAGCATATCCGCCGGCGGGCCTTAATAAAACCGCGCCAAAATTTGTATTAAGCCATATCGGAGCATTTTACCGGATCAGGACGCCGGATCCGTTGTTCCAGGCTCTATCGCTCCTGAAAAAACGCCATGCGCAACTGGAGGATTTTCTCATTGTCCGGTTAGTCGGCGCCATAAACGCCTATGCCGGGTATAGCGGCAGCGAATTAGCACGCCTGATCACCGCATATAATCTGGAAAAGATAGTTGAGGTGTTGCCGGTAATTAACTATAACGACAGTCTGGGCATAATGGTGCAGTCCGACTGTCTGCTGGTTATTGATACCGATGTGCCGGACAGCCCGTTCTTACCCTCCAAGCTGATTGATTATATTGGCAGCAAGAGGACTATCGTTGGCATAACTTCTCCCGGCAGCCCCACGCATATCGTGCTCCAGGAGCTGGGAGCGCAGTCGTTTCAGCACCGGCAAACTGCTGAGCTCGCTGACTATCTTGAAGCGCTTATTTTCAGGCGTGATTTCCCGCGGCTCAATGCAGCTTATGCTCAGGGCTTTGACGTATCCGCTACCACCCGGCAATTGATCGCTGTTTTTCAAGCAGCTTGTTAACCACTAATTCGCCTGCAGGAGCTATTTTTTGAAAAAGAAAATTCTTATTACCTTTGGTACTCGTCCTGAAGCCATAAAACTTGCCCCCCTGGTGCTTGCTTTCAAGCGCTGCGCAGACTTTGAGGTCAGGGTGTGTGTCACCGCCCAGCATCGCACGATGCTGGATCAGGTGCTGGAATTTTTCAACATCATTCCTGACTATGACCTCAATCTTATGCAGGATGATCAAACCCTGTTTGATATTACCCGTGACGTACTGTTACACTTTCAAAAAGTGCTGCTCGATGCAATGCCGGATTACGTTTTTATCCAGGGCGATACGTCCACAGCTTTTGCGGCTGCTCTTTCTTCTTTCTATCGCAAGATACCCGTATGTCATGTTGAGGCAGGGCTGCGAACCAACAATATCTATTCGCCGTTTCCGGAAGAAATGAATCGCCAGCTGGCCACCAGAATATGCCTGTTTCATTTTGCCCCTACGCACCGGGCAAAACAAAATCTGCTTAAAGAAAATATCCCCGCAGAGGCGATTCTGGTCACCGGAAACACGGTTATCGATGCTCTTTTTGAAGCGAAGAAAAGACTGCGGCCCGATGGGGCAGCAATTGGTGCACTCAAAGAGAAAATCAATTTTGCTGATTGCCCGGATTGCAAACGAATACTGGTGACCGGGCACAGAAGAGAAAATTTTGGCGAGGGCTTACACAATCTATGCCTCGCCCTGAAAACACTGGCCCAACAGCATCCGGATATCCAGATAGTATATCCTGTTCATTTAAATCCTCAGGTGCAGAAACCGGCTTACTCTCTGTTAAGCCGGCTGGATAATATCAGGCTCCTTGACCCGCTGGATTATGAATCATTTATCTGGCTTATGGACCGTGCTTACTGTATTATCACTGACAGTGGCGGCATCCAGGAGGAAGCCCCGGCGCTGGGTAAGCCGGTGCTGCTCACCAGAGATACTACGGAGCGTCCTGAAGCAATAGAGGCGGGGACGGTCAAAATGATAGGCACCAATACCGCCCTCATTGTATCTGAAACCAACCGGTTACTGCAGGATAAGCATCTGTACGAAAAAATGAGCACAGCACACAATCCCTACGGTGATGGTAACGCGTGCGAACGGATCATCAGTTTTATGCGGCAGCGTTTAAGCGCCTAACCCGGACAAGCCGGAACCAAATACTTTTTATGTATGGCCACCCGTCCTCCGTAGCATTTCTGCCTGTCCTCCGCACAAAGCGTGCTTTGGAAGGCGGGCGGAGGGTGGACCCGTCCTCCGTAGCACTGCGGAGGGTGGACAGAATACCACTGAAGTTAAAAATCTCTTTCGGTGAAAATCTGTGTAGGTCTGTGGCTAAAACTTAGCGGTTTTGTCTATGGAACACAACTATGCTGTTCAAAATTATCTCGCTTATCTGGCGTGAATATAAGCTGCAAGCCATCGTATCAACGGCGCTCATGTTTTCGGTAGGGTTTTTAAACGGCCTGAGCATTGTTGCCATTGTTCCCTTGATTAACACTACCGGAGGCGCCGGCGGGAAAGGCGGCACCTTTATTCAGGGTTTATTTAACCGGCTTTTTGCGGTTGTTGGCAGCGATGCCTCATTTATTAATATTCTTTTTTTGCTGCTGCTGCTCTTTATCATTAAAGGCTTATTTTCTATCCTCCAATCAGTACTCTCCCGCTGGATACAAATAAACATTGAGATCGATAAAAAGACCTCGCTCTATAACCTGCTTCTCAATACTGACCTGACGTATTTAAATCAATGTAATTTCGGCAGGATTACCAACATAATCATAACCCAGACCTCCCTGATTGCCTACCTGGTCGAGCTTTTCTCCCGTTTTTTTACCGGCCTCATCAACCTAAGCATCTATCTGGTGATTGTGTTTTTAGTCTCCTGGCAGTTGACCCTGATTACTGCCGTCATTAGCGGCGTTATGTATTATCTGATAAAAAAGCTGTTCATACGAGTGAAGACCCTGGGATATGAAATTGTCACGTTCAGCAGTGTCATCCAGGAGCTGACGAACTATACGCTCAGCGGTTATAAGGCGGTGAAAAGCTATGTCCTGGAACAGCTGCTCATTGACCGGATGCGCGACCTGCTGCAACAGTGGGAAAAAGCCAGTATCAAGATTGTTACTACCGAGAGCCTGCTGCGGTCCATATTTGAGCCGGCAGTATTAATCATCGCGATCTTTGTATATCTTTTTTATCAATTTGAATTAGCCGCGTTTTTAACTTTTCTGGTAGCTCTGTATCGCATGTATATATCTTTTCAGGACATCCAGAATACCCATTACAAAATGGCTGCCAACGTGGCCTCACTTGAAATATATGAGGAAACACTGGCAGGTTTTGCATCGCATCAGTATCCGGAACACAAAGGATATCAATTTGAGAGTTTGCGGGAAAACATCACCTTTCAGAAGGTATCGTATGCGTATAAGATTTCCCAGAGCCCTTTTGTGCTCGGGCCTCTCGATTTAGAGATTCCCAAGGGTAAAATGATCGGGTTAGTCGGTCGCTCTGGTTCAGGTAAATCAACCTGTGTTGATTTACTGGTAGGCTTGCTGCAGCCTGCTGCAGGAGTCATTACCGTTGATGGAATAACCTTGTCCCATTACAGCATGACCTCCTTCAGAAAAAGGGTTTCGTATGTTTCACAGGATCTCTTTTTGCTGAATGACACCTTATTCCGCAATATCGCGTTTGGCGATCAAAATATTACCCTTGCGCAGGTACAGGAAGCCTGCCGTTTGGCGCAGGCTCAAGAATTTATAGAGGCGCTTCCCCTTGGCTATGACACGGTGCTGGGTGAGCATGGGGCCAGTCTTTCCGGCGGCCAGAAACAGCGCATTGCCCTTGCCCGGGCACTGACACGAAAACCGGACATCCTGATACTTGATGAAGCTACCAGCGCCCTGGATAACGAATCAGAAAAGCAGGTTCAGGCTGCAATTGACTCGCTGAGCGGGGATATTACCATTATTGTTATCGCCCATCGCCTCAGCACGGTACGTAATGCCGATTACCTGTACCTGTTCGAAAACGGCAGAATCATTGAAGAGGGTTCTTTTGATGCGCTGCTGGACCGGCGCGGGAAGTTTTTTGATCTGCACACCATAGCGCAGTAAGCCCGCAGGATACCGGTGACGGCATGTGCGTAGATTCTTACATGCTTAATCTGAGAATTTTGCTCTCAGATCACTCTGGCTTTACATCCGACCCCCCTAGCCCTCCTTAATAGGGGGGAAAAGTTCTCCCCCTTTATTCCAAGGGGGAGTAAGAGGGCGCTTGCGTTGCAAAATTTAAAATATCTTTGGTAGAATTTCCGTAACCGGAGGCATGCTCAATGATCCGCGCAAACAATAAAAGAGCTGGTGAAAATCAATGAGTGCTGTAGTAACAAAACACCATAACATGGAGGAGAAACGCCTATGAAGGTACTGGTAGTTGGAGCAACCGGGGATGTGGGAAGCGAAGCAGCAAAAGGTGCAGTTGCCAAGGGCCATACGGTACGGGCCCTGGTGCGCAGCACGTCTAACAGGGACAAGCTGGGTGAAGCAAAAGACCGGGTAGAGTTTTTTGAAGGGGACATGCTTGACAAGGCATCGCTTGAGCAGGCGCTTGCGGGAATTGAGGCCATCATCGTATCCATCCGCCTCACCCCGGGCGAGATGAAAAAGGGGCGCACCTACAAGGATGTGGAGGAGCAGGGCATAAAAAACCTGATCGAGGTGGGAAAGAAAAAAGGGGCTAAAAAGATTATCCATGTCTCTGCTGCCGGTGTCGGCCCGCACTGCCGCTCCGACATGTACGGGGCCAAGCACCAGGCTGAGGAAGCCATCAGAAACTCCGGCCTTGACTATACCATTTTCAAACCCTCAGGCATGTTTAAGGATTTCCGGTTCTTTCACATTCCCGCGGTCATAAAACTTGGTGAAACCAGCACGTGGCCAACCAGCCCGATTGAGTTTCACATGAATCCGCTGTCACACGTTGACCTTGCCCAGTGCATGGCAGATGCGCTCACCAACCCGAAAGCCTCACATAAGACGCTTGAAATCGGCGGCCCCGACACCATCACCCAGGGTGACCTGCTTGATATGATTGCAAAAGAGGCTGGCATTAACGCTCATTACACCAAGGGCGTCTCAAAAGAAGACCTCATCGCCAGGGTGAAAAGCAATCCCCAGCAGGCTTTTTTTACCGCTGAACAGCTCGAGGATTTTCTGATCGATAAGAAAATTGACCACGGTATCATTCAAAACATCTTTGGCATAAAATTTCAAAGAGTATCCGACTTCCTTAAAAAAGCAGTGCCGGAAATAAAGGCTGCCATGGCCCAGGGCGCACAGCAGCCTCACTAAAAAAGTAACAGGGCTGGCGAATAACCAGCCCTTTACTTTTTTGCAGCTATTTTTATCTGTGCGCAGGCTGCGACCGCTGAGCGGGTGCAGAGGGGGGCCGGTAGCGCATCTGCTGAGACGGCTCCGGCTGCTGCGGGGTACTCATACGCTGCTCGCGCTGCGGCGCTGTTCGCGGCTCTGCGCGCACCGGCGCTTCTGAAGAAGGCCTCGGTTCCTGCCGCATAATTCTTTCGGGAGGGGCGGTTCTCGGCACCTGCCGCTCTTCCCGGTATTTTTGCGGCGGCTCCGGCATTTCAATGCCGATTTTCTGTCCCGGCTCATGCACTGCCGTACCTTGCGGCAGGCGCCGTATCGGTTCCGGGTTTGTGTGGCGCACCGTCGGCGCTGCTTCCTCGCGCGGAGATACCCTGGCCGGCGGCTGCGGTCTCAGGCGTTCCGGATGTTCCGGCTGACTTACGCCCATGCCAGCCGGATAGTGCGGCGCGCGGGGCCGCTCTGCCTGAACGGGTTTTTCAGGCTCACCAATTCGCACCGGCTGCGCTCTATGTTCAGGCTGCTCAGGCCGCGGCGCACGGGGCCGTGCTGGCTGCCCTGGCTTTTCAGGTTCACTTATCTGCGCCGGCTGCGTGTACCGTGGCTGTTGCAGCCGCTCTCCTCCTGTTTCTGCCGGCAGGGTAATCGCCGGTTGCGGGGTCTTCTCTTGTTCGGCAATATCTCTTCGGTCAAATCTAATGGGCTCCCGTCGCTTAGCATCAACAGGCGCTGGGGCAAGCTTGCTCACCGGTGCCGGCTGCTTCAAGGTTATACCCTGCTCAGGTCTGCCCTTCTTTATTGCCCCAACATGCTGCAGCATGGTCCCGGACGATTCCCTTCCCGCCTTCCGGTAGCGCTCCTGGTTATAGGTGATTCTATCAAGCGCGGTCTGCTGCGGTTTGCGGCTTACCATGCCGCTGGTAAACTTATACCGGTCACTGCTGTCCTTTTTATGCCCGATCACGCTGTCGTTCAAAACCGGCATCCCCTTATAGTGAGCTAAAATGGTATCCCGGTGGACATTTTTAACTTGAACCCTGCGGTAGTTGTTCACGGTGTACAGCTCGTTTTGTCTGACGATTACCGCATGGTCAATATGCCGGTAATGATGGTGATCGATATGGGGAATGTGACCATTAATAATCACCACCGAATGCGGGCCCCAGCGGCGGTGGCAGTAATAGGGCTCCCAGGGCGATAGCGGCACCCATCCCACGTAACCATCCGTGTATATCCATGACACGCGCCCCGGATACCAGCCGTATCCGATATACGGGCCGGTCCTGCCGCGCACATGCGCAACCGGTGGAACCCAGTACCAGCAGCGGCAGCTGTCAACATACACCCAGCTTCCATAGTGATGGGTAACGTACCCGAACGGCTCATCGGGTATCCAGCACGGGTCGCCGTACCATTGCGTCCACCTGCCCACGGTATAGGGCGCCCAGCCGTCATAGACATTCATTGGCCGCCAGAAATTCCGGTACGCGCCCTCATAATACACCTGGTCCCATCTGCCGTTTTCTTCCAGGGCGTATGCCTCATCATCCAGCCCCGCGGGAAGATATTTCGCGGAAGTTCCTTTTTCCGCCAGGCGGTTGCGCCACACGTTGTCCCGCGCGTCATTCCAGTTGCCCCAGTCGGCAATGACCGCACCCTGGCCGGAGGTCACCTGTTTGCTGTCTGCAAGCAAAGATGATCCGCCTGCCGTCACCTCATATTTTGCGTTGCCGGCATCATGCACAAAAGTAACTGTGCCCCTGAGGGAAATCACTTCGACTGATTCGTTACCAACATACAGGTCGAAAGAACGTATTTGCCGGCGCAATAACATAGCCGAACGGCGTTGTGGCTTTAATAACCGCCTGCGCGCTTTTGTTGTAGAAGCGCGCGATCCCCGATGCCGCGTCAATCTCGGTGACATCAGTATCAAGCCTTATAAGCTGGAGCTGCGTGTTGCTGCTGATCCGCACCCAGGTATTGTTGGGCATGATAAGTTCCGCGTTTGTGTTTTCACCTGCATAGAGCGAATCATCCATCCCGAATGGTGCGTCCTGGACTGTTGCGACCCAGTCCTTTTCTTCCGGCACATAGCGCAGCAGCTGCCCTTCAATGTAGGCTATCCGCCCCACCAGCACCGAGCCCTGGTCTTGCTGCTGCTGGCCTGAGGCCGGCGGCGCGAAACCAATCAAGCTTATAATGATTGCCAACACAAACCATCGTATA
>CAWDOY010000053.1:0-153465 GCA_963803975.1 uncultured delta proteobacterium | reverse complement strand
ATGAATTTTTTATTGTCCAGTGTCGGGGGATTTAAGAGTAATATTTTCATGCTTGATTTCTCCCGCAATTCAGAACCATCAGACAGAAGATTTTTTTTTTGAAAAGCGATGTTTAAAGTATATGCAGCAAAAAGGTAAAGTCGGAACTGTCAAAACTGTTAAATAACGCAGATGTTTCCTGAAAAATATAGTTGTTTTTTAATAAAGGGAGAACTTGAAAATATTAACCTGACGTTACAACCATAACGAGAGATTGCAGCAAGACCGACAAGGCCACATTTTGGCAGGTAGTCTGCACTTTTCTGTGTCTTGTACTTACCGCAATAAGGTGGTTCAACAATATCATTGACATGAATATATCCGTGGTACAAACTTAGTAAAAATACCATAGTTATCCATCTTTATCGTTTTTACCAACTTCCATGTTTGGGGTGGATTAGCCATGAATGGAGGATAGTTCATACGGCATATATAAGTATAAGGATTTATATCAGTTACGATATAAGAATCTTTTATCTTATTAACATCAAACTTAGCATCTTGATAAATAACCAATCTGCTCAGAAGTGTTTATCAAATTTTGCAAATACCCTCATTTTGCTTTCTGTCCAATTATCGGGAATATATATCTTTTTTCCTGGCATCCTTTGTGAAATATATGTCGCTTCTCTTACATACCCCATACCATTTCTGAGAAATTTATGGTTATATATACCCATAGTACATAGAGCTAATGAATAAACAGATTATAGCCCCGATACCTACCCAAGCCATCTTTCCTCTCATACAGCTACATGCGTAAGCAATAATCAATGAGGCTGGCATTGACATAGCTATTAGATAACGACTGTGCCTCGCTCTCCAAAATTGTGGTGCTATTGACAATGAAATAAAGTGTAGAAAATACTGAAATGTTAAAAAAATAAACAACATTGATATTACTATGAATAAAACATTTCTGTTAAACAACTTATTCATTATTAATAATACAATAAGACTTAGAATAACAATGTAGTATGTTATGCCGAATAGTTTAGGATCATCCCATGAGTTAAAATCCTGGCCAATATTTAATAGGGCTTTGGGGTATCTGTAAAAGTTGTCATCAATGTTCCTATCATTACTTAATGTAGAACTAATTATATGTTCATTGTAAAACCAATTACCAGTAAAGTGATGAAAGTATATATTTCTCACGCTTGCTATCGCTACAAACCCAACAACAATTAAGATAAACATTGTAACGGTTTTTTTAATTGTTCTCGGAATATTAAGTACAGTATATATTAAAAAGCACGGAAGCATTAACACTATTGACTCATAACATAAATAGCCTATGCCACAAGATACACCTGAGAGCAGAGAATAATATTTATAACTTTCATCTCTGTGTGCCAAAACATAGAATGCTAAAGACATAGCAAAAAAAGCACACATTGGAACATTGGGTCCAATTTGTGTTGAGTATATTACTCCTATTGGCAGAACGGATAAAATAAAAGCAGCCAGTAAGGCTACTTTTTCACTAAACAAAATCTTCCCCAAAAAATAGACTGATATAATCTCAATAAGTGAACATAGTATGAAGTATGTTGAGCTGGATAATTCGGAAATTCCGAATAATTTCCACATCATAACAATTGGTAAATAGGTTCCTATACGCGAAGAATACCACCCAGCGCCAATAGAAAATTTATTATTATATACTTCATTTGCACTATACAGATAGGATGAATCATCATTAAAACCCATACCAACGAAAAATACTATTCGTAAAGTAATGGCAAGCAGAAGTATGATTATTAGTTTTTTCATTTTTCACCAAAACCAAACATAAGCGATAGCATCAGCAATGCCCCTACCAGCACTCAAACTGATAGAGATTCATTTTTACCAGATTATATTGTTTCCCTGATTGTTATGCCTTGACATAAGAACCCTTTTTTAAATTGAGCTGATTCTATGTCAGTTAATCGCAATTCGTCAATCGATAATTTCTCAGAAGGTACGAGTGTACCGATGTTATGTTTGACTCAATTTTTCGGTTCAATTCTTCAATACCTCGCCTAAATTAATGGCATGAGGGAGGTATCGTGACCAAAAAAAACACTATAATTCTTGGGGGAATAATAATCTTTGCCCTGGCTTTACGTTATACCTATTTTGTGGGATTCAATCTATCCGACGACCAGTTCTACATAGAGATAGCACATAACCTGATGCACGGTAACCTTGGAGACCATGGAGTATTCGCTAACCGTACAGGGATGACCTATCCTCTTGCATTAACGTATATCCTTTTCGGTGTAGGGGACTATACGACAACCCTTTACCCTATGATCTGTGCTATAGGTTCTGTAGTGCTTGCGTATCTTGGAGGTTCCCTATTCTATACCCCCACCATTGGGCTAATCGCCGCATTTCTATTATCCTTCTACCCTTTACATATCTTATACTCGTCTGTGTTTATGCCGGATATACCGATTGAGTTCTTTGGGTCTGCTGCCATAATATTGTTTTTCTGCGTCTATAAAGAGAAACTCAAAAAGTCATGGTTATATGTATCGGGGCTTTTGATGGGATACATTTACCTGATAAATGTGCGTAGTGTTGTGTGTTTAATACCACTAATTCCCTTCTTATCGGCATGGCTTTTTAAAAAAAAGGGGCTTTCCCTTATCGCCTTATTCATGGCTGGGTTACTGACAGTTATCACAATAGAAGGCGCATACAACTATATAAGATGCAAAGACCCTTTCGTGAACTATCACGAGTCAAGGCAGGAGTTTACACTTGAGCATTATAAGCCTGCCAATATAGATATGTGGGCTTATCCCCGTCTGATGTTCGGACTTGACCAGAACAACAATATCATTACAAATCATCCCAGGCTTATGTATGGGTACTTCTTTTTCTTTGCTGCAATTGCGCTGTTTATGTGTAACCGGAGTATGCTGATACCGGTCCTGGTGGATGCTAAGCGTATACCTGTGGATGCAGTTCGGGAGCATGAGCTTCACGGAGTATGTGCCAATGCATCGTCTTGAACGGCACTTGTCGGTCATAACCATACCTATGGTGATACTTGTTGGGTCACTAATATATCGTACTGGGAAGCGAGGAGCGATTATCATTGCCTTTCTACTCGTTACGTCTCTATATTACATCAATACTCTACACGAAGAATATGTCCTGCCTGGGGATGACTTCAAAGGGATATACGAACACGTGAAGGAGTATCCAGATCGGAACATTTATGCTGACAGTACAGTACTGGCACGGATCAGGTACTATTCAGGGTTCAAGAAGAAAGAGGCGCTCCTGCACGACATATTCTCGACCCCGTTCAATAAAGTGCTGCCTGACTCATTCGTTGTAAGGGACGGCTCACGGGGATCGGTGGAAAATCCTGTACAGAGAAGAGTCATGGAAGAAAAGTTCAGGGCAATGCCCCCGACTTGGAGGCTGGAAAAAACTGTTGTCGGGAATCCCTTAGGATACTACGGTTTGTTCGACCCAAAAATATACCACGTTCCAAAGTGAGGGGAAATGCTAAGTAGAACAATTAACGAGGGTGTATTCTTTTTTCAGAAAAAAGAGGTTAGTCGCAAATCCCGATAGCAAAATGCAGCAGTATGTAAGGCAATCAGTTGAAGGTTAAATGGTGAAGATTAAAACCAAAATAGACTGGCAGGTATCAAGATATTGTGCTGATGCAAGCGGACTGAAAAGTGCAGACTAAGTATCAGAAAGCGGGAGAAGTTGGTAAACCCAAATTCATTGATGATTTCTTACAAAGTTTTGAATGGCTAGAGCAGGGTTGGTCGATGCGTTTGATAGCAGTCGTCGCTCATTTTTATCATTTACAGTTAATCGCGGAACTTTCCTGATTTGACTGGGTCGAGGGTCTTATGAGTCTTTCTTTTTTATAATACAAGTAATGCTATAATTGTTTGTAGAAAAAACGCTGCAGTATTCGATTGTTTTATTTAAATATTCAGTCTCCTCATTGGTAAGATACACACTGTTAATAAATCTGGTATTAATAAAAGTACGAATCATAGTTAAGGTAGCATTTGACTCGTCAGGTTTTGCTCCAAACTCTGGTTTTGATCCATACTCTCCTTTATATATAGAAGTTTGCAAATCTTCAATAATGTAATAACCGCTATGTTTCACATGTTTAAAGAGAAATCCAAAACTGACTTGCTGTTGTTCCATTGAATGCCCGCCATCGTCCAATATGAAATCAAAATCGCTTCCGTACTTTGTAATAAATCCCTGCAAATCCTCTCTCTTTGATTGGTCACCTATAAATGTTTTTATTCGTTCAGTATCAAGATTTGAGTTATCAAAAATGTCAATCCCATAGACAGTGGCTTGAGGGAAATAATCTCTCCATAGCTTAAGTGAAGCACCTTGCGCAATACCTATTTCTGCAACCTTTTTAGCTACATTCCTAAATGGATTAAAAAACAATTCATAAACCCCAAGATAATTGTGACCACCGGGACATTTATCAGTCTGATAGTTTTTCACAAAGTTTTTTAGAGAAACATGCCCGGTGTCAGATGAATCAGTAGCATTTTTCCTGTAATTGCAAGCACCGATAATGGAGATCGCTATTACTAATAAAAATACCTTCTTACTGACATATGTCACCCCCTTCAAATTATATTTAGTATCACAACAACCAATTGGGAGAAACCTACCAATAGAAAAAGGCAGTGTCATAAAAGTAATGGCGCTGCCTTTTTGTTATGTGGATAAGAAAGCTGTTACATCTATCAGAAGAATAGATACTTTACCACGGTATAGCAATACCTGAACCAGACCTTTTTGAGACTGATCTTTGAATAGCCCATCTTGCGCTTGTGCTCGTGGGTCGGCACTTCCGCCATCCTGAAGCCTTTTTTCAGGGTCTTCATGATCATTTCCTGCTCGATGGTCGTGATGTTCTCCTCCAGACCGAGCTGTCTGATCACATCGGTTTTAATAGCCCGAAACCCGTTCTGGCTTTCGCTCAGCACCACCTTAAACCGCCAGTTGATGCAGGCGGTAATAAACGAGCTGCCCATGAGGCGGAAGCATTCATCAAAGCCGCCATGCAGCTCGCTTGATCCGCCGATGAGCCGTGAGCCGGAAACATGATCAGCTTCTCCTTTGATTATAGGCTCGACAAGCCTGGGAATATCCCTGGGGTCATGGGAACCATCCGCGTCAATAAAAACAATAATATCGCCGGTTACAACCGTGGCGGCATGCCGTAACGCTGCGCCCTTGCCTTTCCCGTTATCAAGGATTACTTTCACCCCGGCAGCTTCTGCGATCTCCCGCGTTTTGTCTGTTGAATGGCCGTCAACTACCAGCAGTTCATCTGCATACGGGCGGCATCCATCAATAATCTCCTTGATCATGCCCTCTTCATTACGCGTGGGAATAACTATGGATATTTTCACGCTCCACCTCTTTTTATTTATTGTTGTCAAAAACAGCGTTGTCGTTAACTATTTTAAGGCGCATAAAAACAATTATTAAAATCAGTATACATTATTAAAGAGAAATTATGCAATAGGGATGTCCCTGCCGAGGGCAGGCAATGATTGTGTAATGAACCTGATGAATAGATTTTTGAGGCACAGTAAAAAAAAGGCACGAAAGAACCTGAAACGGTTCTCTGATGCCTTTTCTATATGTATCCCCTTATGCCGTGTAAGAAAAAGCATTATACTGAAATATATTAGATTTATTATCCATTTCAGTCAAGGGGCTTTAACCTAATACGCGTGCATACGAGACACATTCAAATGGTCCCCAGGTACCTTTTGCAGGTACTGGTCTTGGACCAACTGTTTAGTTTCCCTATCGGGATGTTTACAAAGTGCCTTTAGCACTCTTTTCAATAATACTTTCATAGTAATAGACGGTAGCTTTTATATTTTTTTGTGTTAAATTATTGACAGGAAAAAGGGAGATGCCATGAAACCACTGAGGGCACCGAGAAATAGTCTGTGTACTCTAAAAAATATTCGGTAAAATCTGGAAGGCAATAAATTAGAATTACCGTTTTTTATCTTGGGGAGTTCCTGAATTCGAATGTTTTATTCTTTTTGTTTCCCGGTAGCCTTTCAGTTACCTGGTAATGGATCAGGGGGGTAGGATACAGAGGATAACAATAGAGAGGACACAGAGGTTACAGTTGAAGTTAAGGAGTTCGAGTGCTGGAGTTTGTTAACTCCTAAACTCCTCGACTCCAAACTCATAAACTCTGTGTTCCCTGTGGTTATATTTTGACAATACTAACCTTTTTAAAAGGAGGGCTCCATGAAGGACGCAACAAGCGCACACCTGGCACTGCAGAATCTCATCAGCTGCTATCTGGAAACAAATCCCGCAGACGCTCTTAAAAGCTGGGCGGACAGAAACTGGAAAATAGAAAAACACGAAGACGCTGATGAGGCGAGCTTGAAATATCTTGCCTTAGTAGTGCTTGATGCCATTGAAAGCAGGGCGCAAAAAATTATTCTGGAAAAAGGCTGCCCGGTTTTGATAGCCGGGCCGGGAGCAGAACACATGCTGCCGGCAGCGCCCGAGTCCATGCTGGCGCGGGGGCTTGAGATACTGCGGGAAATGTGCGGGATGGAAGGTGCCCGGTCAAAGGGTACGCTCAGCCTGGGCATCAGAAATGACAGTATTGAGCTTGAGTTCGAAAAGAGCGAAGCGCTGCATATTATCTATTTACCCCGTCTGTAATCATAGCGGCCGCATGAGATCACGGGCTGTTTCAGGGCCCCAGGTTCCGGCCTCGTAGAAATCGAGATGCGCTGCCCGTTCTCCACAGTCTTCGCAGGTCTCCAGCACCGGCGTGAGGAATGACCAGCACAGCTCTGCCGCATCCTGTCGCCAGAAAAGCATCTGGTCGCCGTGCATGCAGTCCAGAAGCACTTTTTCGTATGCATCAAGGCCGGGGCCGGTGTAGTTCTGGTTGTAGCTGAAATCCATAGTCACCGAGCGCAGGCACACCCGGGTTCCCGGATGTTTGGTCTGAAAGGTGAGCGTTATTTTCTCATCCGGCTGAATTCCCAGGGTAAGCCGGTTGGCGCTGATGTGTTCACCCAGAATGTGGCGAAACACGGAATGGGGAACTTCCTTGAATTGAATGATGATCTGCGTGAGCTTTCTTGACAGCCGCTTCCCTGAAGTGAGATAAAACGGCACCCCCTGCCAGCGCCAGTTATCAAGATATACTTTCATTATGGCAAATGTGGGCGTTAATGACTCCGGGGATACGCCCGGCTCCTCCCGGTACGCAGCAACTTTTTTCCCCTCCATGGTTCCGGCGCGGTATTGTCCCAGCACCAGGTTTTCCCAGGGATTGTCCCCGGGAAACGGTCTGAGCGAGCGAAATACCTTTGCCGTTTCATCCCGCACCATCTCTGCTTCAAAGCGTGAGGGCGGCTCCATCGCGGTCATGGCCACAAGCTGCAGCATGTGGCTCTGAAACATGTCGCGCAGCACGCCGGTTTTCTCATAAAAACCGGCACGGTGCTCAACGCCGATGGTTTCTGCCGCCATGATGCTGACATAATCAATATAATTTCTCATCCAGAGCGGCTCAAAAATGGCGTTGGCAAAACGCAGCACCATGACATTCTGTACCGTCTCCTTTGCCAGGTAATGGTCAATCCGGTAGATCTGTTTCTCGGTGAAACCCTGGAGCAGCGCCTGGTTGAGGGAGCGTGCAGTATTCAAGTCAGTGCCAAAAGGCTTCTCAACTACGATACGTGGCCAGTTGCTGTCTGTGCCGCTCCCCACTGAAAGCCGGGACTGAGTAAGCAGGCGGGCTGCGGTCTCATATAAAAAAGGGGGAATGGCGCAATAAAAGATTCTGTTGCCACCCACGTTATGCTCATGCTCAAGCTGTGGCAGCATATCTGCGAGGGCCCGGTAGGACGGGAGTGAATCATACTGGAGTGTCTGGTAGGTAAGGTGCCGGGCAAACTCGTGCCAGTCATCAGGCGCTGCTGAAATGACCGCCATGAGAGCCTCCCGCATATGTTCCCGAACGCGTCGTTAGTCAGCGCAGTGCGGCCGCAGCCTACAATGAGAAAGTCCTGAGGAAGGCTCTTGTTGCTATAGAGCTTATACAGGGCGGGTGCAAGTTTGCGGGCGGTCAAATCACCGGTAGCACCAATGATTATAATGGTGCAGGGTTCTACAGGCTTCTCTCCGGGACATAAAGCAGCTGAAACATTCTGTGAAAATGGCTCTGCCTCTGCCGATGTTATGATGCCGTCAAGTGGAGATGTAAAATCATCAGCCATTGCAAACTCTACAACGCGTATTCGATTAAGGCTGACAAAGGTAAGAGGTAAAGAGGCAAAGAGGTAATAACATAATTTATCATAACCTTTTCGCCACTTCACCTATTCACCTCTGCACCCTTCTTTACGGTTTATCTACCAGTTCTATTACCGGAACGCCTTCTTTTTGATCAATGGTGCCATCTATTTTCCAGACCACGTCACGGGGTATGCATAGCTTATCCCGGTCATTACAGTATCCGTAAACAGCCTGCACCTCTATCCGTCAGCTGCCGGACATACCTGCGGAGAAGGGAACAGATACCTGCAGATGATCTATTGTGCCGCTGCGGTTGTTTTCAGCAAATGCTAAGCGCTGCACTGCTGCCGGTCTTAATCAAGGTACCGGGACTGATACCCCTGCAGCAGGTGGTGCTGGGGAGGGAGTAACAGGGTAATGCGCAGTTCACCCGCCACTCCCGGTTTGAGCACGCTGCGCAATCCTTCATGATGAACGGCATTGGGCCCGACAATGTCTTCAGCTGCCCCGGACTTTCGGGCCGGGGCTGCTTTATTGAGAGCAAGCGGTGCTGATGCCTTCTTTTGCAGATCAAACACCTGTATCCGGTTATTGTTGGTGTCCGCAATATACAGTTTGTTATTATACCCGGCAATGCCGCCCGGTTCATATAATAGTACGGTGCGCAGACTGACCATCCTGAAGAATAGTCTCCACGGTGCCGGAACGGTCGATGCGCCTGATTGCATGGTTATAGGTATCGGCAACAAAAATATAATTGTCATAGGCAAGCACGCCCAGAGGGTGCTGAAAAAGTGCTGCCGGGCCCTTGCCATCCTTCAGGCCGAAGCCGAACAGATCCTGTGAGCCGGCAACGGTCTCAACCCTGCCGTCCTGCTGCAGGTCAAGCCGCCGGATGGATGACACTTCCGAATCCGCCACATACAGGTACCGGCCGTCAAAGGACAGCCCTGATGGCTGGGCAAAGGTTGCATCCATTCGGGGACCGTCGATACATGACTCACGGCCGCTTCCCGCATAGGTCGAAACCACCTGCGTTTTCAAATCCATTGCCCATATCTGGTGCATGCCGGCCATGGCAATATACAGGGTGTTCGCCCGCTGCCGCAAGATCCCATGGCGAGCTTAAGGGGAATGCCCTTGCCGGTTTTAAAATATTCCCGCGCCTGCGTTCCGTTTCCCGCCACGGTCTGCACGGTCTTATTATCAAGCCGCGCGGCCCGCAGCAGGTGATTTTCAGTATCTGCAATATAGAGCACGCCATCTTTCAGCGCCATGCCCTGGGGCCGGTTGAACTGAGCTTCAGCAAAGCTGCCGTCCCGTGCTCCCGCCTTGCCTGAGCCTATGGAAAAAAGCAGCTGCCCGTCAAGACTGGTGACGACAATACGATTGTGGTTGGAATCCGCAGATAAAAAGCTGCTTCTGCGCGGGGTCGATGAGCACCTTGCCGGGATACAGCAGTTCCGACGGCGGCTCTTTTTCAAGCTCAAGGGGCAGTGTCAGGCCGTCTCTGGCCAGCGAATTTCTTTTACCGTAGTAGGTGAGCGCGCCGCTGATGAGCGCGTCAAGCTCCGCGCGATGTCCCTCGCCTGAAAAGCCCCCCAGGATCAGACCATCCGGGCCGACGGCAACCAGGGTGGGCCAGGAGTTAACGCCAAAGGAATCCCAGATTTTTAATTTTTCATCCACGACGACCGGGTGGCGAATATTGTAGCGCAGGATTGCCTGCCGGATGTTTATGGTTTCCTGTTCATTGTTGAATTTTGCGCTGTGGCAGCCAAGAATCACCACCGGCTTCCCGGCATATTTTTCTTCCAGAAAGGCAAGATCAGGCAGGACGTGCATGCAGTTGATGCAGCAGTAGGTCCAGAAATCTATTATGACAATGCGGCCCTTGAGTTCTTTATTGAAATGAAGTTCCCGGCCGCCGGTATTGAGCCACTGAAATCCTGAAGGGAACTCAGGAGCCCTGATACCCTGCTTTATCTGTTCAGCAAACCACGCATCGGTAAACATGCCCGTATCTCCTGCCGCGCCAAGCGGTGAAGCAATACCCGCACAAAATAACAGTACTGTTGCTGCGATGCAGAATAAATTCATACCCGCGTTTCCCGTTGCCCGTGGCTCGTCGCGTGCGACCCGTGTCACGAATCACCAGTCACGAGCCCCTATTTTCCACATCCCTTCATATTGATGCCATGCGCTGAGCAGAGGATAGTATCACCCATGGGCAGATAGTTTCCGGCCAGCGGACAGATGGGGATGGCTCCCTGTGGCAGGTATTTTTTCATGCCTTCGAAATTGATTGCCGTGCCCTGTATGATCGGGTTCATGCCCGCCTTTTTCATCTGCTCCATCGCATCCTTGATAATGCACATAGTATGAAAACAGATGGCCTCCCAGTGCTCTTTCCGGAACTGATAGTTTTTCAAATCTGCAAAATTCGTCTTTGCCTGGCGCAGCGCCTCAAAAATGAGGCTTGAGCTCATAGTGGCAGTGGAAACGGCATCCACCTTGGGATTAAAGGTGAACGGCGAGAAAATGCTTTTGCCGACAAGACCGCGTTTCATCTTCTGAATGTCTGCCGGTGTCCAGGGGACATTACCCCACTTGGTGATGGCAATCGGTATGAAGGATCTTATGATGCCCTCTTGATCGAAGATATAGATGAAATGGCTGTCATGACAGACATCGCAGACGCTCATTCTGCTTTCCACTCTGGAGAATAGATAGGCGCCCCGGGTGCGCGGGGCAAGCATGGTAACATACAGGTCAACGCCATTTTCCAGTGATACCTGCTCGGTACTGACAATCGGTTCCCCAAGCGCGGTGATTTCCTTTTCAATGAGCTTAATAATTTCTGCGCTGCTCAGTGGCGGCGCTGTTGTATACACCTTCCCCTTGACTATCTCCTGAGCATTAAGGAGCGTGATACTGGGCCCGGCAAATGATATACGCCCGTACTGATTGACATAATAGATGCTCGGCTCTTCAGTCGCGGCAAACACCCGGTAGAGCTGGCTATCGGGTGTTTCAGGAAAATACACATTGGAATATTTCATGGTATCCCGCACTGCTGTAGAGAATTCAGGGCTCGGGAAAATAATGAACTGGACGTCAGGGAAATCAACAGCTGCCCGGGACAGAATCTCTATCTGAGCCAGAGGACTGCGCGTGTCGCTGGGAAGATCATATTTTTTTCGCGCGGGAAAATACAGGAGCACCTTTTTGCCGATAAAATCTTTCTCGCTGTAGCGTGTATCCTTACAGGAAAAGGAGTAGGGCGGGACTTTATTGCCCGGTTCAGTCCCGGTTATCTCGCCACGCAGCGCTGACTGCAGTGTTCTCAGATACGGCTCAGGGGTGGAGACAGCCCCGGCATGATAGTCTATGATAAACCGCTCATTGTTGTCGCCCGAGAGGATGTAGGTCTGGGGAGTACCATGGATATTTCCGGTCATGTTGAAGACAGCCTTTTGCGTGTCGGGGAGTATGGGATACACAGCGCCGTAGATCTTTTTGAACTCGTTGACCTCCTCCAGAGAGTTCCCGACCGCGATGCCCAGCATGCAGACGCTCTTTGACAGCACCGGGTCTTTTTTTATTGCAGCGTAGAGATCGTTAAAGATCGGCACCTGCCCGCGGCAGGTGTGGCAATATACATTGAGAAATTCAATGAGGATAATTTTATAGCCAATATCCTTGAGCGCAATTTCTTTCCCTGCTTTTGCCTTTAAAGCAACGAGTTCATCAGGGGCAAGGGTGTTGGTCATGGTAAATTCCGGGAACGGCTCTCCGACCTGCAGCGAAAATGCCCGGGACCCTGAGGCCAAACACAGCAGCACACTGACCAGAAAAATACCCGCCGCACTGTTACCTGTTTTTTTTGCCATAGCTACTCCATTCTAAAGGAAGATACCGCTCCCTGTGCATAAACAAAATGCGGGGTGCGCAGCAGGACATCTTACAGAATATGTTCCGCACGCCGCACGCCGCACTATGATCAGGAATGATACGCTACTTTGCTTTTACAACTATTTGTCCCTCGAAACGGAACGGATTCCCCCTACTGAAACTAATCTTCCACCTGATGTCGTGCCCTTTCAATTATATATTTAAAGGTGCCCTGCTCAATGAAACAGAGGCTTGCCACACCACCATAGGGAATTGAATTTGAAACATAGGTGCCTTCTTTGCTGATACTAAAATTAACCGGGCTCTGGCATGCCATGGTAACCTTTTTATCCGGAAACATAACTTCAACCGGAGAAATTTTATATTGATTAAGCCATACGACCACGGTGCCGGGCTCTATAAGAAGATTGAGCGGCTCGACGCCCGCATACCCGTTAATTCTCACAATTTGCGTTTTTAATTGCTGTTCTTCTGCGGCATACACTGCTCCCAGGCACAGAACTGACACCATGCTGAGCACAACTATGACAAAAATTATTCGTTTCATGTGACCCTCCTTACGCTGTTTCACTGATAGGTTAGGTTTGTTGTTTTGGTGCCGCCGCTACAGCCCCGGCTGTTTATATTTTTATATAGCACTCCTCAAGGTTTAAGTCTAAGGGTATATTTATTAATAAGATGATGGGGCAGATACGACTGCTTGGCCTGCCGCAGGCCTTCTTCGCCGAGGTCCTGCTCCCGGTTGACATAGGTAAATGATGCACACGCATGCTCCATGAACATCTGGTTGAGGACCTGATAGAGCCCTTCAAAAGCCGGATTTGCTTTTTCTACATGGATGACGGCAGTATCCTGACTGAGTGCCTCGCCGAGGGTGAACGCTTCAATCGTTCCGTCCATAACAATGGTGCCGCCTTTGAACGTAAGGCTGCCAATATTGGCCAGTGCCTCATGAATCGCCTTTTCTTCACCGCTCAGGCTCGGCACCAGATCACAGTGTTTTAAATCACACCAGTGGGTTTCAAGGGCAAGGCACTGGGGTACCAGTTCCGGAGTCAGGGCATGGTACTGGAAGGTATAGCTCTTTTTAAAATGACTGATTTGATTTTTTTTCCGGTGGTATCTGTTGCCCGGCAGTTTTATAAGGTCTTCACAAAGATAGACGTAATCAGCGTTGTCGCGATCCAGGACTGCTTCAAACTCATGGTCACTGCAGAAGTGCTGTGCAACAAGCGCTTCCGGTACCCGCTGCACGGCTCCGTTAAAACCCAGGCCGCGCAGATGCATGATGCAGGCCCTGATCTGTTTCTTTAGCTGGGTGGTCGTATCCCCGACTGGCGGCAGAAAGAACGGCTGATACCGGGGGTGATGGGCCATGATGCACAAAAAACCATCCCACAGGGTCCAGATAAACCGGTAATAGTTTCTCCACATAAACAGGTTGGTGAAGGTAAGTTCAGAAATCCCCAGAGGGTATTCCCTGAACACCTCATTAAAAAACGATGCATCTTCAAGGCTAATCTCTTTAAATACAGGGTATTCCGGGGATGTGTCCATCTCACCCTTCCTGCTTGAGCGGAATATGAAACAGTATCTTAATCGATAGCTGTTTCAGTCAAAAAAAACAGAAGGGGGCACTGAAGATACACCGATGTATCTTCAAATGCCCCAATGGGAATGTATACCTGAGAAGCTGAACGAAGCAATAATTTTAACGTATTATGCGGCCTTTTCAAACATATCCTTGGCCGCGCCGCATAAAGGACAAACCCAGTCATCAGGCAGCTCTGCGAACGGCGTCCCCGGTTTTATACCGCGTTCGGGATCACCTGCTGCAGGGTCATATACATAACCGCAGATTGTGCATTCATATTTTTCCACTAATACACTCCTTTACGTATGGATAATTAAAACTTCTCTCTCAGCGTCGCCACTCTTAATTATTCTTCCACAGTCCGTGCAGATTACAGTATTCCCTGGCTCCGGCAACCTTCCCTTCAATCGAAAAAGTGGCAACAGGTTTTTCTCCGGGTTTTAAATACTGCCGGTAAATTTTTGCATCTGTCATAATCTCAATAAATTCAATATAGTGCTTTTCTTCCATGGGATGCTCGACGCTGCCGACCTTAACCGTAACGGTTGATCCTTTCTGCTCAATAACCGGCACATGCTTTTCCACTGCCGCATCAACACTGTTTTCCTTCATAACCTTCATCTCTTTCCCGCAGCAGATAAATTTGCCTCCCCCCGCATGCAGCACTTCAATAATATTGCCGCATATCTCGCATTTATACACTTCTTTTAATTGTGCCATAGATGTCCTCCTTTTTAAACTGATTTAGCATTATGACCGTCCCGCCTCAGAGGGCCATAACAGTATCCTCTCGGGCGCTGACAGCAGGTGAGTTCCAGGGCAAACAGCAGCGCCTGTGCTGCAAACTGTTTGATTATCTTATGTAGCAGATAATGTATGCATACTGCAATAGCATTTTTTTCAACAGTTTAAAATTAAAAGTCCGGAGAATAATTTGCAATACCAGGATAATTTTGTTATATTTAAATACAGGGTCGCAAACGAACAAGCCCATTTTCACAACCCCGCCGGATGAGCAGCACCCTCCACGTTTGAGTATATGATTTTTGAATACAGGGCGTGTTTTGTAACTATACCAAAGGAGACATGATAGATGACAGATAATAAAAATCGTACGCTTCCGGCAGGTAGTGCTTCTGCTGTCAGTGCTGGTATTGAACCATCTACTGAGTACCAGTGCAGCTGGCTTTCTTCCCGGAGGTGCCACGAAGGCTATTGACTTTTCCCTGGAAAATATAATAGACGGCAACACCGTCACCCTCGGTCAGTGTGGTTATAAAATGTTTATTCTTGAATTTGGCTCGCGCTATTGTAAACCCTGCAAGGAAATGGTTCCCGATCTTGTTAAACTCTATGAAGACTACAAATCATCAGGTCTCATGATATTTAAAATTGATATCGACAGCGAGCCTGATAAGCAGGCCATGAAAAGCTTTGCCGCCGAAACCAAGATGAGGTTTCCCTATCTGGTGGGCAACCGGGAAATCGCCAAACAATATGGGGTTGTAATGCTTCCTACGATATATCTCATTAACAAAGACAAAAACGTGGTAAAAAAATATATCGGTTATCAGCCGTACAGTGTGCTGGAGAAGGATGTTAAAGCGCTCAAATGACGCGGGCTCATTAATAAATTCGCTTTTTCAGATAAACCCCTTGATTTTTGTCTGATAATATTCTAACTGTACTGACATTAATTAAACACAAAAGGAGGACTCGTATGAAAAAAATGGCTCTATTAGTACTTATTGCATTTGTACTGTCAGTCGGTGCGCCCCTTGCGGTACAAGCAGTATCAGAGGGGGATTTCTGCAACCCCAAAAAACTGGGGGAGTGCCAGACAAAGATTGACAATCTTATCGCATCACTCGATGCATTCAAAGCCAAGCTGGTGAATACCAAGGCAGAACTGAAGGGCGGGAAGAAAATCACGAATCAGGAAGCAGACCGGATGATGAAAAAGATGGATGAGATAAATAAACTTCTCCCGAGTACCGAAGGTAATATGTGGGATTATTAATTGATTGACCGAGAGCAGATAAAAAACCCCGGCCCTTTTCAGGTGCCGGGGTTTTTTGTTCAGTTCTTTGCTACACAACGCCGTCGCTGTTTTCTATTTTTTTACTGTCTCAGGAATAACTTTAATTCCCGCAGCTTTTCCGAGCGCCGCAGCTTGCGCAGGGCGGACACTTCGATCTGCCTGATGCGTTCCCGCGATACCCCGAGTTTTTCACCGATCTCTGCCAGGGTATGCTCGTTATCAACGCCCAATCCATAGCGCATTCTGATAATGGTTTCTTCCCGCTCGCTCAGATAGTGCAGCGCTTCATCCGCCTCTTCAAAAAGCTGAAAGTGCAGAACATCATCCAGAGGTGAGGGTGCCAGGTTATTGGACACGTAATCCTGCAGCGAGCTGTCATCTTCACCCAGCGGTGATTCCAGCGAGATGGTATCTTTTGCTACCTGCATAATCTCGTCCACCTGGGTGTAAGGAAGTCCCATTTTCGCAGCAAGTTCCATTGATACCGGTTCGCTCCCCTTGTGCTGAGCCAGCTGCTGAGAGCTCTTGATCATCTTTTTTATCCGCTCATTAACATATACCGGGACCCGGATGGTGCGGGTCTGCTCGTCTATTGAGCGCAGCATGGTTTGGCGTATCCACCAGCAGGCATAGGTACTGAGACGGTTGCCCAGCCGATAGTCAAACTTCTCTACTGCCCGCATCAGACCAATGTTGCCCTCCTGAATGAGATCAGCAAGCGGCAGGCCGCGGTTAATATATTTTTTAGCAATCCCCACCACCAGCCGCAGGTTGGCACTCACCAGCTTATCTTTCGCTTCCCTGGCTCGTGTCTCGCCCTCTTTCAGCTCCTGCAGGATAGCCTGCATTGCCTTTGCCGCAAGTCTTTTCTTCTTTCGGTCTACTGAAACATACTTTTCCAGCTTCTTGATAACCCCCTTTTCATGGAGCCGCAGCAGGTTGATACGGGCAAGTATTTCTCCGGCAGCGGTGAAATTATCAGCTTTTCTGCGGGCCAGCTTTTTCCGCTCATATGATCCCGGTTCACTCTGTTTTAACAGCCGTTCAATCTTTTTATACTCCTTATCAAGTGAAACTATCTGCAAGAAAAGCTGTAGTGTTTTGTCCAGTTCAGCCATCTCACTTTCTGATGCTTTCTTTTTCCCGGGATAGCGTTTTTCAGTGTTACTTTTTTTAACCATGTGGGAAAACAGCACCATCCATCGCTGGGTCAAAGAACGCTTTTTACCTTCTTCGTCCATGACATCTTTTCCCAGCAACAGCTCTTCCTGGGCACTAATGAGCGTGCTGGTGCGCATCTCTTTGAGATAGGATGACAATACATTAATATCTCTGGAAGTGAGCCCTTTATTATCAGCAATATCAATACTCTCAGCAATCTCACCACTCACTTCGACATCACCTGTCTCCTCTGAGCTAAAAATTTCATCTTTCTCTTCAACGGCAATGTTTTGTACCTGCAACACTTCTTCTGGTAAATATGCTGTCTCCATAGTGCCTCCTCTTTTTTTATTTTTAGTAAGAGGCAAAAGGCATACCATCGCCGGCACAGTTTATTTTTTAGGGGAATTGTTTTTTTTATAAGCTAATACAGGGTGTTACAAGGAAGCAACAAAGGAGAGAACCTTCTATGGGAGTGGTTCAAGAGAACAAAAGAAAATTTTTCATGGTTATGGGCAACCATAAAATAAAACAGGTAAATTTTGCATAGCTGTCCGGCTATTCTTTCCACCCCTTTAACAGGTAAACTATTTTGCGAACGCTCATACCCAGAAGTTTTGCCGCCTGGGTGCGGTTTCCTTTCGTGCGCCGCAGAGTTTCCTGAACGATTATCTTCTCCGACTCTTTCATGGGAATACCAAAAGGAATGGTAAGGATTGGCAGTGCCTGCTCCTCGCTTTCTTCACCCGTGCGGATATGCACCGGGAGCAGTGCCGGTGTAATTACATCATCCTTACTCAGTATCACGGCCCGCTCTATAACATTCTCCAGTTCCCGGACATTTCCCGGCCAGTCATATTCCTGGAGAAGTGCCACAGCCTTGGGGGTAAGCTCACGCACGGGTTTTCTGTTTTTTTCAATATACTTTTGCAAAAAATACTCTGCCAGCAGCGGCAGGTCCCCTTTACGCTCCCTGAGCGGGGGAATGTTTAAAACAATTACATTGATTCTATAGAGCAGGTCTTCCCGGAAATTTCCCTTTTTTACCTCGGCTTCGAGGTTTTTATTGGTGGCAGCAATAATCCTCACGTCAACGCGGAAGGTCTTCTCTCCGCCAACGCGCTCGAACTCGCCGGTATCTATTACCCGGAGAAGCTTTACCTGGGTGCTCTGGCTCATCTCCCCGACCTCATCAAGGAATAAGCTGCCTCCATTGGCCAGTGCAAAGCGTCCCGGTTTTTCCCGGATGGCACCGGTGAAGGCCCCCTTCTCGTGGCCAAACAGCTCGCTCTCGAGCAATCCTTCGGAGAGCGCCGCACAGTGCAGGGCAATAAACGGCTTATCCGAGCGGTCGCTGTTGTAGTGGATGAGGTTGGCAAACAGCTCTTTTCCGGTGCCGGTTTCACCCTGGATAAGTATCGAGGCATCAGTGGGCGCAATGTGCACCACGGTCTTGAACAGGGACTGCATCTGCGGCGTATTGCCTATGGTGGAGGAGAATTTATAGCGCTCCCTGAGTATCTGTTTCAGCTCCCGGTTCTGCCGGTAGAGCTTCTTTTTCTCCCAGATTTTCTTTATGAGAATTTCCAGGGCTTCAACATTGATGGGCTTGGTCAGGTACGTCTCCGCACCAAGCTTCATGGCCTCAACAGCACTGTCGATGGTGCCAAAGGCGGTCACCAGGACCACGGTGACATCAGGGTCGCGCTTCTGGATTTCTCTCAGCAGCGTGAGGCCGTCAAGCTGCGGCATCCTGATATCAGATATAACAATATCAAAGGACTGTTTCTCAATTTTCTTGAGCGCTTCATAACCGGTTGCCGCGCCCTCAACTGAAAACTCATCCTGGCTGAGGACTTTCAAGTATCCCTGCAGCGCGTTTTTATCATCATCAACGACTAAAATATGCGGTTTGTCCATGCGTTGGGTCTCTGCGTTACTTCATCACTGTCGGTATTTCGACAAGGAACATGGCCCCGGCTTGCCTGCTTTCAATCGAGATAGTGCCGCCATGCGCTTCAACAATATTCTTTGCCAGCGTCAGACCAAGGCCGGTGCCATTGCTTTTTGTGGAATAAAACGGCTGAAACACCTTGTCGCCGCTCTCATCCGGGAGTCCGGTGCCCGTATCCGCAAAAGAAATGACAACGGATGAAGTTCTGGTATTGGTTGAGATGGTCAGCGTTCCCCCCTGGGGCATGGCATCTATAGCATTATTTATAATATTTAAAAACACCTGTTTCATTTTATCCCGGTCAAGATAAATTTCCGGCACCCCCTCATCCCCGTTTAACGTTCAGAGTGATCTGTGAAAGCGACAGCAGCGGCTGAGCGAGTTCAATGACTTCGGCGAGCAATGCCTGCACAGAACTCTTTTTCATCTCCAGGGGCGGCGATTTGGTGATCTGGAGATACTCTTTGCTCAAATTGTTGAGCCGGTCCACCTCTTCTTTCAGAACACGAACGATATCCTGCATGTCATTCTTGAGCTCTCCCGGCGCTTTGTCTGCAAACCGCTGCATCAGATGGATTTGTATGGCGATTGAGTTGAGGGGGTTTTTTATTTCATGGGTCAGCTCTGCGCAATATTTTCCCAGCAGCGCCAGAGCCCGTGTCTGCACCAGCTCATGCAGCAGTTGTTCACGCTCTGAAACATCGTGCAGGATTTCGATACCGTGAATTACTTCACCCGCTCCATTGGTTACCGGGTAGGTGTTTAATTCAACGGTTACCGGGGTCCCGCCCTGATTCTCGATCCTGACCGTGGCGCGCTGGGGCTGGCCGCTGGTAAACGTTTCATCCATCATGCAATGGGGACAGGGGCCTTCGCGGTGCCAGAATTCCTGGTAGCATTTGCTGCCGAGAATTCCGGTGATTTTTTTCCCCACCGTTTCCACCGCAGCTTTATTAATAAAAACAATCGTGCGGTCTTTGTCGACAATTTTTATTGAGTCCTGGATGCTGTCTATAAGAGACTGGAGAAATTCTTTCGTTATAGTCATAGATAGATTTAAGGGATTGGCGGCTAACATGATTGATTATTAAATCATAATAAAACAAAACCCAAACAAAGTAAAAACTATTGTTTGGGTTTATGTTTTTTTGTTGAAAACCGTTTTAGCGATTACAGGGACATCCTATATTAATCGAGCAGTAAAAGAGAAGAGCTTCTATCAGTTGAATGCTGGTGGGAGCTTTTGTTAATAAGGGAATTAGAGGGAAGGGGCGCTTTTGTCGCAGATATACAAAAAGCCAATATCACGCGGCAAGCGGTACCCGCTTAAAAATCTCACCCTCTGCGCTTACCACAACTTTTTCAATCGAGATCTGCTTTCCCGCCACATCCATGCCCTCTTTCACCATCGCCGGCAGCCCCTGGCAGCAGGGCACTTCCATTACCACCACCGTCACGCTTTTGACGTTTGCGGTCTTGAAAATCTGGGTGAATTTCTGAATATATGAGTCCGCGTCATCAAACTTCGGGCAGCCGAGCAGCACCACCCTGCCCTGCAGAAAATCTTTATGAAACGAGGGATATGCCACCGGTACGCAGTCTGCCGCCACCAGCAGGTCTGCATTTTTCAAAAACGGCGCTGTCGGCGGCACCAGCCTAATCTGCACCGGCCAGTTGGTGAGTTCTGATGCTGCCGGCCCGGCACCTTCTGCAGGCTGGGCTGAATCCCGGCCTCTGCCTGCATGGTCAAAACTGCGCATTGCTGCCGACGGGCAGCCTGCGTGAACAGGTGCTGAGGGTTTTTCGTTTTGACGGGCGGCGGTGTGCAGGTGCTGCTCAACCGCCTCCTCATCAAACTCAGGTGCCTCCCGTTCCACTATTTTCAGGGCATCTTGCGGACATTCGCCCAGGCAAGCGCCGAGGCCGTCGCAGTACTGATCAGAAATTAAGCGCGCTTTACCATTCACTATCTGGATGGCACCTTCGGCGCATGACGGCACGCACTCCCCGCAGCCGTTGCAGCGCTCTTCATCAATCTGTATGATTTTACGTTTAACTTGCATGTTTTTTCACTCCAGAACAAACCCCCTCTATCTCCCCCTTGAAAATGGGGAGGATTACCTGACCTTTCTTTGCAAAGGGAGGTCAGGAGGGATTTAAAATGCTCTGCGCCAGTTTCCGACCGCTTTCCGTAAGAAAAGACTTCTCAATTATCGCAGCCAGCTTTTCCGCAGCAATAGGTGAGTCCTTCTGCTTCTCCTCCAGGTTCACGATCAGGTCAGCATCATAGAGAATCCTGAAGTTAGTCGTTTCCTCAGGCCGCGGATGATGATGATGGCCGACAATATCGCACACCTCGTCAATCAGGCCCTGTTCCGCGCCAAGTTTTTTGAGTATATCCCTGGCAACGGGAGGGCCTTCCTGTTCCTGATAGTGCGCGTCGCTGCTCTGGTATTTTCGTTCAGCTTCAGTGATACCGATATCGTGCAGATAGGCGGAAATTAATACCACCGCCATGTCCCCTTTCTCATCTTTCACCATCTGCTCTGCATAGCGGGCCACCTTTGATGCATGGCCGATGCGCTTGAAGTCCTGGCCGAAATAGCGCTTCATCTCAACCGCCACCCGGTCTTTCAGCAGGTCTTTTCGCTGCGCGAGCAGCTCCGGGGGCAGCTCGCCGAGGCACTGATCAGCATACTGGCAGTAGGACGCGCAGCCGAAATCAATCCGCGGATTTATCATTTTATGGCCGCACTTTTTACACTTGCGGGCTGATTCATCCTTGAAGAATTCGATGCTGCTGCCGCACCGGGGGCATTTGTCTTCAAAGACCGCCTCCGGCCCCCAGTAGCGCGTATCCTGGCCGGGACATTTCATGACTTTTTACTCCGCTCACTAATTCAGAGAGACCATTTATTCCTGTCTTCTTTTCAAAACAAAGGAAGGAGAAAAGGCTAAGAGGCAAAAAGGCTAAAGGATTTTACCTCTTCACCTCTTTACCTCTTCACCTACTTCACCGATTACCGATTCACCCAAGAATTGCTTTTAAGTCCTGATCCGGTGTCGAAGTAGGCATGATGTTAAAGTTCTTCACCAGCACATCAAGCACCGCCGGGGTGATAAATGCCGGCAGGCTCGGCCCGAGGCGGATATTCTTAATGCCCAGATGCAGCAAAGACAGAAGTATCGCCGCAGCCTTCTGCTCATACCAGGAGAGGATCATCGACAGCGGCAGTTCATTCACTCCCACTTTGAATGCTCCGGCAAGAGCCATTGCGATCTGGACTGCTGAGTAGGCATCATTGCACTGGCCCACGTCAAGAAGGCGCGGGATGCCGCCGATGTCGCCCAGATCCTTGTCAAAGAAGCGGAATTTCCCGCAGGCCAGCGTCAGCACCACGCAGTCCTTGGGCACTTTCTCTACAAACTCGGTATAATAGTTGCGCCCCGGCTTCGCGCCGTCACACCCCGCAACCAGGAAGAAGTGCCGAATCGCCTTATTCTTCACTGCCTCGATTACGGTTCCGGCAACGCCCATCACCGTGTTTCTGCCGAAGCCGACGGTTACCGTCTTGCCATTGGTATCAGCGCTAAATCCCGGCATCTCCTGTGCTTTCTTAATGACCGGTGCAAAGTCCCGGTTCTTGATATGGGTTGCACCGGGCCATCCCACCACACCGCAGGTATAAATGCTGTTTAAATACGATTCCTTTGGCCGCTGAATGCAGTTGGTGGTCATGACAATCGGGCCGGGGAAGTCGGCAAATTCCTTTGCCTGATTCTGCCAGGCGGTGCCGTAATGTCCATATAAGTGTTTATATTTTTTAAGATTGGGATAGGCGTGCGTCGGCAGCATCTCGCCGTGTGTATAGACGTTGATGCCCTTACCGTCGGTCTGCTTCAGAAGCTTCTTCCAGGTCTTTAAGATCATGGCCCGAAACCAGTATGGCTTTGCCCTTTTTAGCTCCCAGGGGAACCTTGGTCGGCACCGGATGCCCGTAGGTCCCCGTGTTGCCGGCATCAAGCAGTTCCATGGCCCGGATGTTTATCTCGCCGCATTTCAGGGCAAGTCCTACCCAGTCATTAAGGGCTAAATTCTTATTAAGCATTGCTGCCAGCCCTTCATGGATGTAGGCATAGACCGCGTCATCCTCCTGCCCGAGAATCTGCGCATGATCAGCATAGGCGGCAACGCCCTTGATCCCGAACAGGGTGGTGTGCTGCAGGGAGAGAATGTTCGGGTCAATGCTGGGGTCTGACTTCAAGCCGACCTTGGCGCCCTGGTCAACAAGCCCATCAAGGTCTTTTGCCGGCTGGAATGCTGCAGGGCCATCTGCAAAATCTACCTTGCCTCCGGCAGCTTTCACTTTTTTCTTCAGGCCTTCGCGCAATTCTATACAGCGATTGATTAGCACAACAAATCGCTGCGCATCGAAATCAACGTTGGTCAGGGTTGAAAAGAGCGCTTGTACCGTGAAGACGTTGACCTCCCGGTCTTTCACCCCGGCTTTGCGCCCTTCTACTGCTACCTGCGACAGCCCCTTCACTGCATATATGAGCAGGTCCTGAAGCGCTGCCACATCAGGCTCTTTGCCGCACACGCCGATTTTAGTACATCCTTCGCCCTTTGCCGTCTGTTCACACTGATAACAAAACATACTTGTTGCTGCCATTGTTATTTCCTCCTTAATAAAGTTGTTGTCGTATATTGCTCTTTGTGGCTCGTTCTGTTCCTGTTATAGTTACAGTATAACTGCTAATAGAGAATATCTCCTTGACTAAAGTCAATACCGCCAAAATTTTTCCCGTTCACCGATTCATCCCATTCCCTGACCCCGAAGCCGCTGATCTCTAATAGTGCTCCGAACTCTTTCCGTGACTCGTGACTCCGTGACTCGTCACTCGTGCTACTCATTACTCCCCATTCACCTATTCACCCATTCACCTATTTACCTTTACCTCTTTACCTCTTTACCTTTTTACCTCCTGCCCTGTAATCCACCTTGACTTAGGTCAAACATCAGTGCTATTTTTTTAAATTTAAGGATAATCTATGGATATAATAAAACAGATTTCTGCAATACCGCTGTTCCAGGGACTTGCTGCAGACTATCACCAGCAGATGGCCTCAATAGTCGTTAATAAGCTTTACCGGCGCGGTCAGGTCATCTTTTCCGAGGGAGACGATGGCAACGGCTTTTATGTGGTTGCATCCGGTCGGGTTAAGGTGTTCAAGCTGTCCCATGAGGGCAAAGAACAGATTCTGCATATTTTGGGAACCGGGGAGCCGTTCGGAGAGGTGCCGGTTTTTGCCGGCGAACATTTTCCTGCTCATGCTGAGGCTATGGAAGAAACACGGGTCTTTTTTTTCCCGCGGTCGGCCTTTGTGGAGCTGATTAAAAAAAACCCTTCGCTGGCGCTTAACATGCTTGCCATGCTGTCCCGGCGCCTGCGCCGCTTCAGCGCTCTGATTGAAGACCTCTCTCTGAAGGAAGTCCCGGGCAGGCTTTCCGCCTACCTCCTCTACCTGAGCGAAACAAAAAACCAATCCATAACCTTACGCTTGATATTTCCAAAGCCCAACTTGCAAGTCTGCTGGGAACCATCCCCGAGACCCTCAGCCGCATTCTCGCCCGGATGAGTACCGAAGAACTGATAGAGTCAGATGGACAGCGGAGCATAAAAATTCTTGACCGTGAAGGCCTCGAAGAGCTTGCCAGCGGGGAGCGGCGGCTGGCATAAAAAAAAGGTTAAAAGGCGCAGAGGTAAAAAGGATAAAAGGCCCTATAAATCTTTTTATCTTTATGAATATTTCTTCTGCTTGACCTAAGTCAAGTAAATATCCTTTAACGCGCATATACTGTAACCATACAATGCAACCTGCCCCGGAACCTTATGCTGCAAGCAATAGATGTCATCAAATCCAGAAGAAGCATACGGGCATTTGAAAAGAAAGTTCCTCCAAAAGGAATAATTCAAGAGTGCCTCGAAGCAGCAACCTGGGCGCCCAGCGCCACCAACCAGCAGCCCTGGGAATTCATCGTTCTGACCGGCCATGCATTAGAAAAAGTAAACGCAATAATTTTCGAGCATTTTGCGGAACACATGCAGGAAAGCACTGCATTTGATAACATGCCCGAACCCCTTGCCATACGGCAGCAGGAGATTTTTGCCGCCCTCATGCGGCAGGGGATACGGCAGGCATCGAAGCACAAGACATCTTTCAGGGAAGCCTGCGATTTTTTGACGCGCCGGTCGGGGTCTACTTTGTAACCCGCAAAAGAACTGATCATCAGTACCGGCTGAGCACTGCTGCCGCGCTCGAAAATTTTCTGCTCGCAGCATATGCACAGGGCCTCGGTACCTGCTGGCTGACAGTGACCGTGGTCTGCGAGGAAGAGATAAAGGAGCATCTGGGCCTTGCAGATGACCGAGAACTGCTGGGCGGCGTGGCCCTCGGCTATCCGGCTGTTGGTTCTTCGCTCAACACCTTTAAAAGAATTCGCGTGCCGGTGGATGAGGTAACAACCTGGCTCGGGTTCTGAATAAGACTATCAACCTTTCAGGGAGGCCGTTCGATGGGACAAGAGGAAGTCTGCTACACAAAGGAGGCTGCTTTGACAAAAGCCATCGAAGTAGAGCAGCAGAGCTTTACCACCTATCTCAGGGCATACAAACTTTCTCATGACCGCAGCGCGCGGCAACTGATCAGAGAACTGGCGCTGGAAGAGCTTGAGCATAAGTTTCTTCTGGAAAAAGCTTTCTTCGAGGAAACGGTCGCGCTCCACGACCCCGGGCAGGATAATAAACCGGTTATGAAGCTTGCCCTGTTTCTCAAGGAAAAGCCGCTCCATGAAAATTCAACGCCGCAGGATGTTTTGATTTATGCTATTCATGAAGAAAAGCGCTCGGTGGAGTTTTACGAAAAGATGGCGACCCAGTGTGAGGGCGCTCCGATGGCCCCGATGTTTATGAGATTGCATAGGGATGAGTCAGGCCACCTTGCCCGGCTTGAGGATCTCTATGAAAAAATGTATATGGCTGAAATGTAGCCACATCACCCATGAGCTGACGGGGCTTCCCGCAGTTTAATAGTAAATTTTGATCTCCATCAGGTTATTGTTTTTCCCGGCTGGTCAAAAACATCCGGATGCAAGGCGCGCGAACTCGTGAGGAATGAGGCTACGTTACAGTACGTCGCAATGACGAAGGATGAGCGCAACACAGCAGATGGGTGTTTTTCAACAGTCTCAAGAGATGAACTTTTAATTGGAGGTGTACCATGCCCCTTTCAGAGCTGCACAGCACGGCAATACCCCTGGCAGACTCTATCGAGTATCAGGCCGGCTCGGTAGTGAGCAGGGAGATACTGCGCAAAGATACCGGCACGGTGACGCTCTTTGCCTTTTCCCAGGGGCAGGGACTGAGCGAGCACACTGCCCCGTTTGATGCCCTTGTTTACATCCTGGACGGGGAGGCAAAAATTACTATTGCCGGCAGCCCGGCAGCGGTTAAAGCCGGGGAGATGATTATCATGCCGGCGAACGAGCCCCATGCGCTGCAGGCAGTAAAGCAGTTTAAGATGCTGCTGGTGATGATACGGTCGTAAAGAGAAGGGTTCGAGGGCCAAGGGGTAAGTAACAGTATATAATCTATAGCCTTACCTGTTTACACAATATATCAAGCATCAAATACGCACACTACTTAAATTCAAGGAGAAAACTATGCGCGGAAAAAGATTCATCCACAGTACGGTAATGCTGCTCGTACCTTTCATGTTCATCTGTTTTAACAGCTCTCCCGGTGCAGCCCAGAATTATCTGGGCAGCCTGAAGGTCCAGGTCAAAGACTTCTACACCGGCAAACCGCTGTCGGGAGCCACGATACTGGTCACCCCGAATAATTATTCCGGCACCAGCAACGCGCAGGGCGAGGCGGTAATAGAGAAGATAACGCCCTTCAGAAATTACCAGCTCACGGTCAAGTGCAGCGGATACATTTTACGGGAGACCGCGTTTGTGATAGTGCGCGCAAACGAAGAAACAACAGCAATTGCACCGCTGAAGAAAAAAGCCGTTATCCGGGGGTTTGTGCGCGAGCCCGGTAAGCTGCTGCCGTTTCTGCGCCGGCCGCTGGCGGGGGCATCGGTAATCCTTTTAAGGAACCAGGACAATGCACTTAAAACCGTCTCCTTCACGACGACCAACAGCTTTGGCTACTTTGTTCTGGATAATGTTGATGAAGGGGCCTACACGGTGGTTGCGTGTAAAGACGGCTACCGGCGCAGCAACCTGCTTGATATAACAGCAGTCGCCGGAAAATTTAAGCTGCAGAATTTCGTCCTTGAAATACCGCAGGCGCTGCCGGACCCCATTCAGGTGACAATTCCCCGTCCGGAAAAGCCGTACACCGCACCGGCCGGTTATTATTTCGATGCCGAGAACGCATCAACTTTTACCGAGTTCTTCTGGGTCAAGGAGCAGCAGCCGGCCGGCGCAGTGCCTCAGGGTGAGGAAGGCTATTTTGGCGAGCCGGCGGGAAGCACCTATTATTTTACGGTCCCGCAGCTGGGCCAGTACACGGTCACGGTCTTTGCCGTGGACGCAAATGGCGCCACGCGCCGTGGCTCAATCTCATTTGAGGCAGAAAATGTGCCGCCGGAAGCGGTTCCATCGGTTATTCCCGGACCGACCGAACTGCCCCTTATTGATCAGGGCGTGCTGCTGGCAACAACGTCCGGAGCATCATCGGTCACTGCGGGATCCACAGTCTACCTGCGCGGTTTTGGCCTTGACCTGAATACGCCGTCTCCCGAAGAATTCAACCCCGGGGCCCCGGTCTTTGATGTATATGGAAACAAGAACGGCAGCTTCCGCGCCGCCATCTTTGGCTTTGCCTGGAGCCTTGCGGATAAAAACGGCACTGACGTTTCGTCGCTGCTGAACCCTTCAGCCACCACAGAAAATGTTTTATTTCAGGTTCCCCAGGGCGCGCAGCCCGGCGACACCTATACCGCCACGCTCACCATTACCGATAATGGGGGACTGCAAAGCCCGCCGCAAAGCCTTGAGATAACAGTGGCAGCAGCGGCAGACGCACAAAGCTGCGCCGCCTGCCATTCAGATAAAGCCCTGGGGTATGCGGCAACAGCGCATGCCGCGAATGGCGCAGCAGCGTGCCAGACCTGCCACGGTCAGGGAAGCATTCATGTGGCCGGCTCCGGTAATCCCACGCTGTCAGTCAATTACTGGTCCGGGGTATGCGGCCAGTGCCATGGAGAGTTTGCGGAAACGCAGAAGGCCATGCACACCAACGCCCTGCCCTTCGGCTACCACGAGCCCGGCGGCGTCAGGCTCGCCTCATGCTACCGCTGCCACTACACAAAGGGATATATCGGCGCTATTGATTCAGGCACGCCGTTCAAAGATTTTCGCTATCCGTTCACCGATTTTTCTATAGTTCCCAAAGATACACCCAATGTTTCCTGCTCGGTGTGCCATGATTCACACAGCGCTGACGAGGGAAACCCCTTTGGCCTGAGGACCGGTTCTCCCGGCAAAGCCTGCGACACCTGCCACTATGAGAAATGGCAGAATGCAATACTGGAAGGCATGGCCGGAGAAGTCGGCAACGGCTATCACTACCCTGGCGAGAATTATTCAGCCTTTGAAGGGGAGAAAAATCCCCACCGCGGAGAAGACAAGTGCGTCATGTGCCACATGAGCACTAACGTCTCCGACCAGGATGCGCAAAAGGTGAGAAAAGTAGGCGGGCACACCTTGCGCATGCGCGACTACGGGGATGACCTCATTCCCGGCACTGCTGATGACACGCTGAATATCCCGGTGTGCCAGGGCTGCCATGCGGGGCTCACCAGCTTTGACCGCAACAACGTGCAGACTGAGGTGAAGGGGCTGCTCACCGAACTCTCCAACCTGCTCAAGGGAAACAATCACGAGTTTCTGCCGGCGAATCAGCCGGGCAAGTGCGCCCGGTGCCACAAGGGCGGCACGGTACCGTTCCTTGATGACCCGGATGAAATCCTTGAAAACGCCTACACCAATTACAAGCTCTTTGTGAATGACCGCAGCTACGGCATCCACAACCCGGGTTATACCAGGAAGCTGCTGCAGGACAGCATTGACTCGGTGAAACAGATGGTTAAGTAAAAGTAAAAAGGTCAATAGCTGAATTAGTCATCAACTATTAATTAATAAAATGGCTAAGAGGTTGCATTATCTCTTAGCCATTTTACCTTTTTGCCTCTTTATCTCTTAACCCTTTTGCCTGTTATTTACAGGCGGCGGGAGATGCGTATGTACCCGTAGTTGTGGCAGGACTCCCGGGCGCAATAGACACACAACATGCGCTTCGGGTTAAAGGAAAAGTTCTGCGAGCTGCTGCACTGCTTGCAGGTCCAGATTCCCTGCCAGTCGCCGGCATCGCTTGTTTCTATCCAGTCAATGTCCCCCCCCATGCCGGTGCAGGCACTGCCCGGCAGCGACATCAGGTCAATGCAATCTGAAATCTCATCGATCAACGGCGCTGAACACGCGCAGTGGAAACTGTCGCTCATATCCCGTGAGGAGGTTGCGGCAATCTCCCTGCCGATAATTCCCACCGTGTGAAAGCTCTGGTCGCGGCTGCTCATCTTCTGCTGCAGGGTAATAAGTGCCTGCTCACCCAGGCGCTGCGCCAGTATCCGGTCAAACGCCGTGGGAACTATTCCGCCGAGGGATGTTTCAAGGGTAATCACCGACGGCTCAAGGGTAATACCGGCCTGCCTGATACTGCGCACGATGTACTGCAGCCGGGCATCGGCTTCTTCAGGATTTTCCGAAAAGAAGATCACGGTCGCAAAACTTTTTCCCAGCGTAATGATTCGCTGCAGCTCTTGGAGTTTGCCCTGCAGCTGACGCTGGTTGCGCTGCCGGTCATGGTCCTCAACAACTAAGAGCTCTGCTCCTGCAGCCAGCCCTGCAAGATGTACCAGGCATTGGCAATAGTCTCCTTTAATATGGATGATTACTATTTTTTTCTGCACATGTGCTGCATCAGCTGCCCGGTCAATGCCTTTGAGCAAATCATTCAGCGCCGAATCCATCCCGATAACCCAGTCCGTGCCCGCCACGTTGCAGCACAGGGCCGCGGGAATGCCCACCACCGGGATCTGAATCAAAGCTGAAAGATTTTTCGCATATTGATAGGTCCTGGCATCGCCGATGGCGACCAGACCATCTATTTTGAGCTGTTCCACCTGCTTGCGCATGATGAGAAAATCTTTTCCGTCAGTGGGGAAGCCGTTAGAGGAGACACCGAGCAGCGTACCGGCCCGCCGCAAAATCCCTTTCAGCTCCAGCATGCTCCAGGACAGATGCAGCATGCTCTCCGAGCCCTCAACCAGTCCAGCAAACCCTCCCTTGATGCCGACAATGTCTATCCCGTCATTGATGGCCAGCCGCGCCAGAGACCGGATTGCGAGATTCATCCCGGACACATTGTTGCCATCGGTTAATACGGCGATGCGGGTACCGCACGCGTCTTTGCGGGGCGGCTCCTCCAGTTTTCTTCCCAGAACAAATGCCTTCCGGGTGTTCGGGCTTAACGCTTCCTGAAATTCTGGTTCTCTGATTCTTTTGAGAATTTTGGACAAGGGAACAGCCTCAATGGTATTGGCAGTTAAGCCGGTCATCTGCGGCTCATTGATGCCGTCTGCCAGAAGCTGCACGGCTTTGACGCCCATCCTCGTCGCCAGAATCCGTTCAAAGGCAGTGGGGTTGCCGCCCCGCTGCAAATGTCCCGAGCACTGTTTCCCGCACTTCCCGTTTAGGCTCAAGAAGCAGGGCAATGGTTTCCTTGAGGAAATTGGTAGAACAATCGGCACCCTCTGAGCGGATAATAACCCCTGCACGCTGTCCATGGTGGAAGCTTTCCTGCAGCAGGCTGAGCATGGTATGCAGTTCTCTCTGGCTGGTTTTCTCTTCGCGGATAAATACCCGGTCCGCTCCGGTTGCCAGGCCGCTCATCACTGCCAGGTATCCCCGCAGACGCCCCATGACCTCTACAATGCTGACCCTGCGGTGGGAAGTCGCGGTGTCCCGGAGTTTGTCAATGCACTCCACGATGGTGTTCAAGGTGGTGTCAACACCGATCGACATATCGGTGAAGGCAATGTCATTGTCAATACTGCCGGGGATACCCACGATTGCAAGCTCTGCATCCCGCAGCTCCTGCGACCGGTGCCTTGCTGTCCCTGAAAAATGCCCACAGCTGTTCGGCGCCGGTCAGCGAGCCATCCCCGCCGATGACAACCAGCCCGGTGATACCGCGGCTTTTCAAATTGAGCAGGACTTTTAATTTCAGTTCCCGGGCGTTCTCTGAATCCCCGACCAGGTCAGTAAAGCGCGCCGACCCCAGAAAGGTGCCTCCTTCCCGGAAGCTCCAGCTCACATCAACCCAGTCCAGGGGGAAGATGCTCTCGCCGCCATCCACCAGGCCGCGGTATGCGTCGCGGATGCCATACACTTCCCAGCCTTTGTTGAGCGCCGCCCGCACCACTCCCCGCACAACAGCATTCATGCCCGGAGCGTCCCCGCCGCTGGTCATCACCGCAATCTTTTTTATATTGTTTATCATTCTTGTATCAACCTGCAACACCGCTTATTGAGTCTGCAATGGCGCACATTTTTTCATAGAACGCTTCCTGCTCTATGCCCGTAAGCTTCGCTCCCAGCATTTCCGCCAGTTCCGGCGTTGCGGCATCCCCATAGTTAATAACTGCTGCCATGTAGGCCACCACCAGATAGATGATCTCAGGCGTTCTCTGCAGGGCAGGGTCAACATGCAAGTCACAGAATAACCCATCCCGGGACTGCCGGTAAAAAGGCTGCGCGACCTGCTGGGGCTCAAGTCCCGTGCGGTCATAGATTATGCGGGTGGGGTAGCGCAGGCACCGGGCATCGGCTAAAAACAGGTTCAGGTTGGCGGGGCTCAGGGGGGCGCCCAGCCGGTCCAGCGCGCGCTGCGCGGCAAAGCGCGCATGCTCACAGAGGACGATATTAAATGGCTGCTCAGTAGTTTTATCTGACATCACTGATAGCGGGATTGAAACTCTTTGAGGCGCTGCTGGCGCTCTGCCGCTTCTTCCGCAGGTATTTTATTTACATACCATTGGTGGTTAGCGCTGTTAAGCGTTTCTTCAATCTTGTGCCGCAGTTTTTCAGCAGCTTCTTTCTTTGCCGCGTCGCCTGAACGGCTGCCTTTGTCAGCCAGCTCTTCCAGTTCCGGTATCAGCTCTGAGTAGAAGTGCTTGGCTACCTCATAGGTGCCGTGCCAGTGGGTATAGTCAGGCCCCATCATTGACGCGCCGTGGCGTGCGCGGCGGCCCTCATGATGCCAGATCTCATACCAGATGAAATCAATCTTATTGGAAAACTTGGCGGGTTTCAGCAACGGCTTTGCAAGTCCCATCAGCTCCAGCCCCGGCTTTGCAAACTTCTCATGATACAGATCAATCAGCGCATCATACTGTTTATAGAATGCGGTTATATAATTATCTCCGTGGCAGTTGAGGCATACATCTTTCATGTTATCGCGCCGTTGTTTCCAGCCCACTTTGGCTCCGGGAAGCCCCATCTTTGCATCTGATACTTCAGGACGGATGGAGAGCTCCGGACGATTATTCCAGCTGATGCGCAGGCCCACATCATGGGTGGCCGCCTGCTTCGGCGTTGCGCTCATGTGGCAGGTTGCGCAGGAAGGCGCCGCGGCATAATCTTCACCAACGACCCACTTCGGATTTTCAATGTTAACTTTATCAATGTTTGCCCTGAAAGAAATGCCGTGTTTAGATTCATTATAAATCTCAAGCTGCGGATGGTCAGGACCCAGATGGCATTTGCCGCAGGTATCCGGATACCGGGCCTGGGCCGCAGAAAACATGTGGCGGGAATGGCACGCGCTGCAGGACCCCTCAGAACCATCCGGGTTAATCCTGCCGATGCCGGTATTTGGCCAGGTTGCCGGGTCCAGCTTACCGTTCTCCAGCACTTTGACTTCACTGCCGTGGCATTGCCAGCAGCCGCTGACCGCGGCAGCAGAGTTTCCCCTGGGGAATGCCGGCGTTTTGAAAGCGTAATTTCCCTCCACCACCTCCGCCAGCGTATTGTCAAGGGAGCCGAGAATGCGCGCGCCCTTTGAGTGATGGGAAGCAATAAATTCTGCCGTCTCCCGTTCATGGCACCGGTTGCAGTCACGCGGGCTGACGATGGTGGCGATGAGCTTGCCTTCATGGAGCATTGCATCCGGGTCTTTTTCCTCCGCTTTATGACATTCATAGCACCCCACATTCGCCCGGAAGTGCTTGCTGGTGCCCCATTGCTCATAAATCGCCGGGGACTGCTTTTTGTGGCAATCAATACATTTCGCGGATTCTTCTGAAATAGCCGGCAGGGTATATCCCGCATGGGCTGCCGCGCGGAAACATGAACAGGAAAAGGCTAACAGACAATTACTACGAATCGGTACGTGGTGCTGCATACTCCCTCCTGTGTACGTAGTTTGCGTATTAATTCTGCCCTTTATTCCAGAGCCGGAAAAATTTTCTTTTTTTATACCAAAGGCAGGAACTGCTATTGATTAGACATGGCGAGGTTGTTTCCAGTCCACGGGTGCTTCCTGCAGGCCCGGCTTTATTTCTGACAGACTGGACCTGATGGAAAGTTCGCCGTTCAGGATCGGAATGGCCAGGTGTATCATCCATGAGTACATGAGCAGGCCGAAAGACCAGACGCCGATGCAGACAAGCGTCTCGGGCACGGTGGGGAAATATTCCACGATTTCTCCGAGCGGCGTCGGCAGGAATCCGGGCACGATCATCCCCATCCCCTTCTCGATCCAGATGCCGATAAACGCCAGAACGCAGGCCACGTTCACGTATGACATTTTTTTTGCCAGGGCGGGGACGATGAGCAAAACCCCTGCGATGATTTCTATGGTTATGGCAAACCATATCCACGGCCGCAGCTGCGTATATCCGTCAAGCCCGAAAAACAGGTACCGGGCAGAGCGGGAATGGACTGATTCAGCATAGAACTCCTTGAAAGCTTCACAGCCGAGGAGAAACAGGTTCACAAAAAGAGAGATAGTCACGATCTGGCGAAGGATGTGCAATGCCTCGTCGTCAATTTTATAATTGCTATAGCGTCTGATAATCTGGAAGGCGACAATCATGAGCCCCGGCCCGGCGGTAAAGGCAGACCCGATAAAACGCGGCGCCACAATGGCCGCGTTCCAGAACGGCCTTCCCACCAGTCCAACATACAGAAATGCGGTCACCGTGTGAATGCTGATCGCCCAGAAGATGGCGATAAATACAAACGGCATGTAAAAAAGCGGGGATGGTTTCCGCTTAAGGTAGCGCATGTACAGAAGATAGCCGCAGATATGTATATTCAGCACCAGGTAGCCGGTGAGGACAATGACGTCCCAGGAAAGCATGGAAACGGGAAAGTTGAAAACCCCGATTATTGGGCTGAGGTGCCAGAACCGGTCCGGCCGCCCCAGATCAACGTTTACAAACAAAAGGCACATAACAATGGCCGCGATGGCAAGCAGTTCACCAAGAATTACCACATCGTGAAGGTGCTTGTTGTTATAAATATAGGCGGGTATGACGAGCATGACCGCGGCTGCTGCAAGCCCGACAATAAAGGTAAAATTGGCGATATAAACTCCCCAGGAGACCTGATCGGTCATGTCGGTTATGGCAAGGCCGCTGACAGCCTGCTGGGCATACGCGTACAGCCCGACCAGAGAGAGGATGGTAAGGACACTCATCCACAGGTAATATTTCATGCTGCCCAGAAAGCTGTAGCGGTAAAGCCGCCAGAGAAATATCGCGTAATCACGCACCATGTGCCGAGTCATCCTTTCCTTAGCAGGCCGTTGAAAAACAACCATCTGCTGCGTTGCGCTCATCCTTCGTCATTGCGGCGTACCATAAAGTACGCCTCATTCCTCGTTATTTCGCGCGCCTTGCATCTGAATGTTTTTGACCAGCCTGTGAAAAACCACTTTTTCAACAACCTCTAGACATCAAAGCAGTAATAGAAACGGGGGATTGTTCCCGCTTCTTCCTTAAAAATATAGACCCGTTTATTGTTAAGAATGTAGTTAATCGGGCTTTCCGGGTCACGCACATTACCAAACATGCGGGAACCGGTGGGGCACACCTCGACACATGCCGGCTGCATGCCCTGCCGCACGCGGCGCAGGCAGAACGTGCATTTTTCCACGACCCCGCGGGGTCGAATACGGTTCCCGAGGTAGGCCATCTCGGTATTGATCTCTTCTTTGGGGATTGTTGGTTTGGAGAAATTAAAACGGCGCGCCCAGTAGGGGCATGCTGCCATGCAATACCGGCAGCCGATGCACCAGTTATAATCCACTACAACAATGCCGTCAGGCTCCTGCCAGGTGGCCCTTATCGGACAGGCCTTGGTGCAGGGTGCTTTTTTACACTGCTGACACTGGACCGGCATGTAGTATTTATCTTTTTGCGGCACCGCATCATGGGTATAATAATGTTCTGATTCTTCGACATTCTGGGAGCCTTTTTCCATCTCAAGAACGCGTATGTATTGGATCTGGGGGTCCCGCGAGGTATTGTTTTCTTTCATGCATCCATAGACGCAGCGCCGGCAGCCGATACACTTGCCGATGTTCAATGCAAACGCGTATTCAACCCCCGGCACGGGCTTAATATCCTTCACCTGGGCCGTTACCCCGTAATCACGCGCTATCTCTTTTTCAATGCGCGCGAGTATTTTCTGCATCTTTTCCGGCGTCAGCCGCTCATAGTGCTGCTGCAGAAATTCATCGAGGCTGAGATGTTCTTTGAAATTGTTTAACGGTGACAGTGCCAGGCTGAAACCCTGCATACGCAGCAGCAGACTGCAGCCCCGAACTTTAAAAAACTGCGCCGGGTCAGCGGTGCATAGGTAATCTCACTAAGCGACCGGGATTCAGTCCGGCTGGATGGGTCTTTTCCTGAATTACTCATGCCGGCTGCCCTTTTCTGAAAGCTGGGTTCGCGCCGCAGCAGGGGAAGGCCGCGGCACCAGGCGCGGGAAATGCGGCTGGTGCGGATTATGGCACTGATTGCAATCGAGCTTTGCCTGCTTGCCGCGGCTGGCGTCCCAGTAGCCGTTTGTCCGGCCATGAATACCTGCCACCCAGTCACGGTAGGTTGTGCCATGGCACTTTCTGCACAGAAGCACCGGCGTATCTCCGGGTATTTCACTGCCGTCGTAATTAATATATGTTCCCAGATTTGCACAATTATGGCAGTTGAAGCAGCGCAGATTCAGCCCGTGATTAAAGACCATATCCCGGTGTGCACCGAACGGCAAGTGGAATGAGCCCGGGATTCTGAGATACTTATCGCAGTCATACGTCGGGGCTTTTGAAATCAACATGGCATTCATTACACTTATACATGAATTGATTGAGATAGAATATGAGCTTCGGCGCGCCGCGAACCGGAGTGGTATCAAGCCAGTCCTGCGGGAGGGGGATGAATCAGTGCTGTTTGCGGGAGGTGAAGCATCGTTGCCGGCTTTCCCTGCGGTAACGCATACGAGCAGGATGAAGCCGCAAACCATTGGCAATACTGTATACGGATAGCTTCTTCTTCTCATTGAGAATGCAGAAGTGCTGTTTTAATACTGGTCAGTGCATAGTCATTAGTTTCTTTCTTACCCTTAGTATGAAGCATATCATATTTAATAATGCAAGGTTTGACCTAAGTCAAGGATTAGTGTTTTTTTTATAATATAATTAAGTACCCTGCAGCGCGCCGGGGGTGCTCAGCCTTGTGCGGCAAGGCTGGCTCCGGGGAATTTATCCATACGAGATTAACAGGAAAGGGTGTTCCGCAATGGATAACCAGTCAGAATTAAAAGTACGTTTTCAGGATGTGCCAATTTCTGAAGATGACATTTATGCGGCAATGAAAGAGCTGCCGGGATATATTGATATCACTCCCGGCGACTTTAAAGAGCTTTATGTCCATGCCTGCCGGCACGCGATGGATGCCATAGCCCGCTCCATTACTGCTGCCCGGATAATGAACCGTGAGGTAATAGCCTTTAACCGGAAAACTTCGCTGGATGAGGTTGCCCGCGTAATGGCAGAGAATAATTTTTCAGGGGCGCCGGTTATTGATGACTCGGGCACGGTAGTTGGCGTCATAAGCGAGAAAGATTTTATGTACTGCATAGCCGGCAAAGGCGCCCGGTCATTCCTGAGCGTCATTTTAGAATTCATACGATGCAGAGACTGTGTCACCCAAACAATCGAGGGTAAAAAGGCTGAGGATATCATGTCATCGCCCGCAATAACCATTACCGAGACAACGCCGGTTGTTGATATTATAAATCTCTTTTCCAGGCATACCATAAACAGGGTGCCGGTGGTGAATGAGGCTGGCCGTCTATGCGGTATCGTCACCAGGTCCGACCTCCTGAAAGTACCGGTATCTTCAGCCGGCTGATGAACGAGGCCTTTTCCATGCTCAAAGCATATGCGCAAAAAATGAAAGGGAACAACAAAGAGCCCTCCTGCGGTGAATGTATCTGAGATCATCTGGTCATGGGCCGGTGCGTTTATGGGAATTGCCATAATCGGATGCATAAACGACTTCATTTTCAGCAAGGCTGACCAGGTTATGCTGATCGGGTCATTTGGCGCTTCAGCGGTGCTGCTGTACGGGGCCGTCAAAAGTCCGCTGGCGCAGCCGCGCAACCTGCTGGGAGGGCATGTCCTTTCCGCCATAATCGGGGTTACCGCCTACCAGCTATGCGCATCTCATCTGTGGCTTGCATCGGCTGCTGCGGTTGCTACTGCCATTGCTTTGATGCACATGACGAAAACGCTCCATCCTCCCGGCGGAGCAACTGCTTTGATTGCCGTCATTGGAGGAGACAAAATACACAATCTGGGATATCTGTATGTTCTTGTTCCGGTGGGATGCGGGGCAGTGATTATGCTTATTATTGCTTTGCTGGTGAACAACATTCCCGGATCACGCAGATATCCTGAGTTCTGGTTTTAGCAGATGCATAAGCAGCATAACAGTATCTCTGCAATTGACAGAGTGCTGTTTGATAGGGTACACCAATTTAAACGGACTTATAAATTCCCTGCTGAATGTCTGAAAACATATGAAGATCGCAGATTCAATGCTTGACCTCGTAGGACACACCCCGCTGGTGTGGCTGCGCAGGATAACTGCTGCGCGGCTGGCAGGAAAGCTTGAGGCGTTCAACCCCGGCGGAAGCGTCAAGGACAGAATCGGCCTGAGCATGATCGAGGATGCAGAGAAGCGCGGCGTGCTCAAGCCCGGCATGACCATCATCGAGCCGACCAGCGGCAATACCGGCATTGCGCTTGCCTGGATTGCAGCAATCAAAGGCTACCGGCTGATCCTCACCATGCCCGAGGCCATGACCCCTGAGCGCAGGATGCTGCTCAATGCCCTCGGTGCAACCGTTATTTTGACCGAAGACCTGTCCGGGATGGGGGGCGCCATTGCCAAGGCGCAGGAGCTTGCCACAAAACTGGGCAATGCGTTTATTCCCATGCAGTTTGAAAATAGTGCCAACCCCGAAATTCACAGCCGGACAACCGCACAGGAAATCTGGGATGATACGGACGGAGAGGTAGCTATTGTGGTAGCGGGCGTTGGCACCGGAGGAACAGTAACCGGGGTGGCCCGTGCGCTGAAACAGCGCAAATCCTCAGTGCAGATCGTGGCGGTTGAGCCGGCAGCATCAGCCGTGCTTTCCGGCAAGCCGGCCGGCTCTCACATGATCCAGGGCATAGGCGCGGGGTTTATTCCAAAAGTGCTTGATCGCACGGTTATCGATGAAGTCATGCAGGTAACCGACGCGCAGGCCTTTCAGATGACCAAGGTTCTTCTGCGTCAGGAGGGAATTATCGCCGGCATTTCTTCGGGTGCAGCGGTGCATGCCGCGGTGGAAGTTTCCAGACAGCCTGATAATAAAGATAAATTAATTGTCGTCATACTTCCTGATACCGGCGAGCGGTACCTCAGCACGGCAAGTTTTGAAACATAGATTGAAGGAATCATACCCGGCACAGCATCTATGGGAACAGCAGCGCCAAAAGTAAAACATATAACTACTGATATTCTGATTATCGGCGGCGGCACTGCCGGATGCATGGCTGCGATTTTTGCCAGGCAGAAAGCGCCGCAGGTTGATGTGACCATCTTTGAGAAGGCGCACATTAACCGTTCCGGATGCCTTGCCATGGGTTTAAACGCGGTTAATGCCTACCTGGTAGATTCTACCCCTGAAGACTATCTGCGCTATGTGCTGAAAGACAATTACGATGTGCTGCGCTCAGACCTGGTGCTTTCCATTGGCAAACGGCTCAACCGCATGACCCGTCTGCTGGAAGAATTCGGGGTGCCCCTTCCCCGCGGCGAAGACGGGAAATACATTCCACGCTCCGCCCGCTCCATTGTCATGCTCGGTGAACATCTCAAACCAATCCTTGCCCAGACAGTACAGGCACAGGGGGTGAAAGTATTTAACCGGACACCAGCATACCGGCTGTTGAAAAGTGCCAACGATGGCAGTACTGCAGGGGCTGTCGCCTTCAATCTGCGCACCGGGGAATTTATTGTTGCCCGGGCAAAAGCTGTTATTATAGCGACCGGCGGCGCAAGCGGAATCTACCGGCCTTCAAACCCGGGGCTTGCGCGCACCAAAACCTGGTACTGTCCCTATAATGCCGGTTCCGGCCTTGCCATGGGCCTCAGGGCCGGTGCTGAAATGACCTCCTTTGAAATGCGCTTTGTGGCCCTGCGGACCAAGGATGTCATCGCTCCTACCGGGACGCTGGTGCTTGGCACCCGTATGCCCCAGTGCAATGCGCGTGGTGAAAAATATCTGCGGGCAAAAGAAGACATGCTGGGCAGAAAGCTGACCACCTGCGAGCGGCTTCTGCATACGATAGACGAACATAAAAAAGGCAAAGGTCCCTGTTATGTGGACGTGAGCGCTCTGAGTCCGAAACAGTATACTGATCTGGTTGAAAGCTACCTGAACATGGCGCCATCTATTATCCTTGACCTCCTCAAGGACCCTGCCCGCCCAAGGAGCGCATCGAAGTCTGCGGCTCAGAGCCGTATATCAATGGCGGCCACGGCATGGCGGGTTTCTGGATTGATGAAAACCGCAGAACCACGCTTGCCGGGCTCTATGCAGCAGGCGACGTTGCCGGCGGGTCGTCTAAAAAATATATCACCGGCTGTTTTGCCGAAGCAGAGATGGCAGTGGAAGATATCCTGCAGGGATGGGAACCAGGCGTACAATCAGACGTTGCCCAGCACGCAGAGAAGCAGGCCGTTCTTGAACTGCAGTCACCATTCAGCACCAAGCACGACATAACCTTCAATGAGGTTGAGGAACGGCTGCAGAAGATAATGGAGGAATACGCAGGCGGGTGCACCCAGAATTATGAAACCAACCGCGACAAGCTGCTCCTGGCCCGGCGCTATCTTTTGGCCCTCTCGGAGCGGGCACAGCAGATGCAGGCAGAGGATATGCACGAATTGATGCGTGTTCATGATACCGCAGACCGGATTCTTCTTGCCCGCACACTGGTCGAGCACCTGCTTGCCAGAAAAGAAACACGCTGGCCGTGCTATCAGACACGGCTTGATTATCCCATGCGCAATGATTTTGAATATAAGCTGTTTATCAATTCCCGCGTCGAGGATAATACGATTACCGTTTTCAAGCGGGAGCTTAACCCGCCCTATACCCCAATACCACTTGAGGATAACAGATAATGAGCGTGCGGATTGATTACCGTCTCTGCAACGGGTGCCCCGGAAAACCGGAAGGCTGCTGTGAAGAAATCTGCCCGGGAGACCTGTTCTACCGGGACCAGGGTAAGGCGGTTATGCGTGAACCGTCAGACTGCTGGGACTGCTGCTCATGCGCTAAGGCGTGCCCGCGCGCAGCGCTCTCAATTGAGCTGCCGTTTCAGATTTCAGAATCAAAAAACCGCTTGGTTGCCCGGATTAAAGATACTATGATCCTGTGGAAACTGCTTGATCGAAAGGGAAAAACCATCACTACGTATAAAATACCCATACGCTGTAAAGCAAAGATACTTCCTTCTACCGATTGAGAGACCAGCCATGACCAGTCAGCAACCGGCTTTTCCCTGCGCCATTGTTCCATCTTCACCTGCGGAATGCAGGCTGCTGGGGCTCTATCAGCAGCGTCAGGAGGGTCGGTGGATGCAGCGGGTAAAAATCATCGGGGGTATTCTCACGCATCACCAGTGGGCGGCCCTGGCAGACATGTGCAGGCGCTACACGCCGTCAGCTCCATTGCTGCTTACCACCCGGCAGGATATTGAATTTCATAATCTGACCACGGAGACTATTCCCTTGCTCCAGGCTGAACTGGCCGATGCCGGTCTGACCAGTGTGGGCGCCTGCGGCGATACGCTGCGCAACATCACCGTTTGTCCCGGAAACGGGCTGTGCCACGACACCCCTGATCTCACCGCCATAGCATGGGCGCTGCGCGGGTATCTGGAAAGCTACGCCGGAATTTATTCTCTGCCGCGCAAATTCAAAATCAGTTTCTCTGCATGCACCAAAGCGTGCGCGCAGCCGTGGATCAATGATCTGGGGTTTGTGGTACAACGGGAAAACAGCGCCGTTACCGTAACGGCAATCGGAGCCGGGTCACTGGGGCCGCGGCCGGCAACGGGCATTTTAATAGAGGAAAACCTCGCGCCGGAGGATATCCCTGCGCTGGCGCAAGCGGCAATCAGGGTGTTTGATAAATATGGCGACCGGCAGCATAGAGCCAAAGCCCGGTTGCGCCATGTCCGGGAGCGCTGCGGCGATGAGCGTTTTCTTGAGCTGCTGCATGAAGAACAGCGTGAAGTCAAAAGAGAGGCGCCTCCGCACATGCCGCCCATCAGCGTTCCGGATTTGCATTACAACCATGTGGCGGATCTCAATATCATCTACGGGGGACTAACGCCTGACCAGGCAGAAGCAATCGCCGCGTTGATGCGCGATCATGCTGTAAAGGCCCGGCTTCAGACGCATCACCGGATTTCCCTCTTTGCCCGGAATGCTGCTGCAGCACGCAACGCGCTACAGACCGACCCCGTGTTAAAACAGCTTGCTGACGGTCCTGACGTTGTTTCCTGCCCGGGAACCACCTACTGCGCCCATGCCTTAGTAAATACGCATGCTGTTGAAAAAGCGCTTCGCCTGCATGTGCCGGACACTAAGAACCGCGCGGTCCGCATTTCCGGATGCCCGAACATGTGTGCCCAGTCAGGAGTTGCTGACCTAGGGCTGATTGGCAGAATAAGAAAAGATGATGCCGGCAACCGGGTGGAAGGATTTATGGTTGTCACGGGCGGCGGCATGGGTACAACCGCTGCGATGGCAGAGAAATCCCATGATTTTGTTCCGTCTGAAAAAATCCCGGAGCTTGTTAAAAATATCCTGCATGAATCTTTTTAAACAGGGCACCCCGGGAAAGCAGGCAGGTAAAATAAATGTATCTTGCGTTTTAGCTTCATTGTTTCTGCAGTTACTATAGGTTACCTGCTGTTCTTCAATTATAATCCCTGTTTTAAAAAGTGGGATCGCTTTATGAAATGGAATCAGAAAGCATTAGATAGACTTGAAGCAGTGCCGGTGCCGCCGGTCATGGCCCGCTATGCGAAGCTTGATGCTGAGATGCGGGCACAGCGCAAAGGGCTGGAGGAAGTGACAACTGATATCGTGCTGGAAACTGAAAAAGGATATCTGCAGGCATTCGGCACTGAAGCCGTTGAGACCATCAAGGCAATGAGCGAGGGAAAAGACGCGGGGCTGCCGGATGAGTTTTACCAGGAAGACCCGGATGAGCTTTATTCCATCAATCTCTGCCCTGCAAAATACGGCGCCTGCACTGCTGAGAAGCGCGACCTGATGCGGGACATATTAATCCCGCTGCGAAAAAAGCTAAAGGAGTTGAACATCACGCAGATAATAATGGACAAATCATACTCCGCCGCTCATGTCCCATCATTCCTTTACCATCGCCATTATCGGCTGCCCGAACTGCTGCCTGTCACCGTATTTTTCTGACTTCGGAATCATCTGCAACTATAGGCCGCGGCCTTGACAATGACACCTGTGTACGCTGCGGTGCCTGCGTCACCTACTGCACCGAAGGGGCCATCAGCCTTGATGTCCGGATGAACCGGTCATTGATTATCGAGAAATGTGTCCGCTGCGGCGGATGCGTGAAAGTTTGTCCGGTGGATGCGCTGGCCCTTGACCAGAAATGCTACAAGGTCGTTGTCGGCGGCTGCGGCTCACGCCACCCGCAGATCGCACGCACGGTAACTGAATGCACTGATGTCACGGGCGTGCTGCAGATTCTTGAAACGGCGCTGACCCTCTATAAACAAGCCCCGCTGCACGAAAGGGAACTGTCGTTTCATAACCTGATTAAACAATACGGCGTGGAAGGACTGCGGGTCTGAGGCAACAGCAGGCCGTAGCAGAGGGATTATTTGTTTTGAGAGTGGAATTTCTTGTACGAGTGATGCTGATCTTTTTTCTTTTCACTCGCGTCCTGCTTTTGCGCATATGACTGCACCGTATCGTTGAGTGTCTTTGATTTCCCCTTATTCCAGACAATCCCGGTTAATCTGCCGGAAGAATCCCTGCGCGTGCCTGAAAGTTTAACCTGCACCACGTCGTCAATGGAATCACTTAATAAATCTTTTATCCCCCTGCATCTGCTTACAATGGTGCCGGCATCAACCACTTTGTAGCCTTTTGATGCCTTGGTCTCCGCATGGGCCATTTTAGTTGCCTGCTCGTTAAAATCACACGGACAGTCCTTTACCCCGGCAAGTTTAATCACCTGTTTTTTGCCCAGCATATTCACTTCAATTTCATTGGGGCTCAGAACTGCCGTCACCTCTGCCTCAATGAGATCAGTTTTTGTACATTTGAGCTGTCCGCATTCTGCCGCATCGTGCTGCACACCTTTTTCATCTGCAGCCGGACCGCGGCAGCCTTCCTGTCTGGTATTGTCCGCAGGATGTCATCGCTGCATCCGGTTCTGCCGCTGCGTCAACCCTGCATCATCTTCAGCGCACCACCGTGCAGCCGGATTAAATAACAGATAATCCGACCTGCAGACAACGGCGGCACAAAGCGGTTCGTTTTATTTTCACAGTCCCCTCCATACAACCGGTACGTCTTACTGAATACTTACCAGTCACTCTGGCCCTGGAACTCAAAACGTCAGAGGGGATTTTTCGATTTTTAAGTTCCCTATGCTTTTAAAGTCATCTGTGCCGGGAAGTTATGAGAACCAGCATTAACATATGATTTTGTAAAAATCAAATCGGCAATAATCGATAAATACCGGGCATGCAAAGCCGGTAAAATCGCTTTACAGCTGCCCCTGCTACCCTCTTCCTGTACTTCCTGGTTTTTCTTATACTGGTTAGAGTGCGCCAGAAGCATTTGCAGGGCAGATATTCTCTGGCTCAATCAAACCATGCTGCATGACATGAGCATCGTGCCCGGCATTGCACAGCTTTCCCGAAACACTGCTAACCATTTAAAATAGCATTTCTTATTTTATATCTCGTGGAAGACTGCGCAGCTGCACTGCATTTGGCATAATCCTTGATAACCTTTATAAGCAAATACTGTTGAATCTATACTGCAGCAAGAGTCCAGTGGCTGCCCCCCTCCCACGCTGTTGGTTCATGCAGGCAGTATAGAATCTCTTAATCGGGCGTTGCTCCAGGGAATTATCCCTGGAGCAACAGCCTGATTAACGAAGAGGCAAAATGAGAAAAGAAAAAGAGGTAGATAAGAGTAGCAAAGAAAATAAGCAGTATGAAAGACCAAGAATTGTGACCTATACTGAGGATGAGATACTTGATATTCATAGGACCGGCAAACACCGCCGGCTCCCCATGTTTTGGCGATATACACGGACTTGGGCACAGGCATGGCAGCGGTCATGGCAGGCATTAAGCTGCACGCCCCCGCTTCTTAAAAACTAAAAAGCGGTTCACATATATAGATACACCTTCACTCCTTTCTTTGAAATAAGCCCTACCCGGCTACCCATCCGGTGAGGGCTTTTTTTCAGCCATTCGTGGTGTGAAGCAAATCCCCGGATCATTCTCTGCGACGCTAACAATCTGCGGGCAGTAGAGATAACAGTGCAACAGAGTGCTGACAGCGAAACCCAGGATAGATTATAAGCAGTAGTATTACAAAAGTGTCGCAGTTTTCATGACAGTCGTTCTGCAATGCACAACATTCTGCAAATAGCTGCTTACCATACCGCAGAAAATAAAATGTATTTTCAGCAGGTTAAAATTCAACGCAGCAGCTATGCCTGTTGGCATGAATCCTGAAATTAATTTCATCAAGTTTCCAAGAAACAGATTCCGAAAATAAGGGTGAAAAAGTAGAGGCTTCTTTTTAAAAGGGCATAGAAGCACAAGAAAGGAGTAACGGAAATGAACTTATTTTATGCATCTATAGTATGGGCATTACCAATTTCTCTTTTTCTTTGGTTTATCGTTATTCAGATGATTTCAATCTTAATTTAGAGGAAAGCAAAGGGTCAGGGCTTGACGGGCTGTTGCCCAAATGACTAATTTAGCGCTGGAACGCGGACACAAAGCCTAATACTGAAACCAAAAGAGAATAATAAAGCAGTTGTCTTTTAATTTTTTATGCCTCGCAGCTCTGCTGCGAAGTAATTCACTCTTTTTTTCAAACTCTCGTGAAGAAACCAGATTCCGTAACCCCTCTCAGCAAAAACTTACCATCTGCCGGCAGTACATTTCATTAAAAATATTCCCTTCACGCAAAAAGAAAAATACGCTCCTTACTTGTCCGGCAAGGCCGTATGGCTTCAATGCCGTCATAAATTGTATTTTCAATTTTGTGTTTCGTCACTCTATAAAAATGGCCCTCCATTAGTTTAAACCCTGAGATTTAATCTGACTTCCCCACGTATACATATAAACGTGGAGTTAAGCGGCAGGCGCCAACCCGGCGCGACCTTTGACCCGCAACAGGCGTGACGGGTAAGCCTGTCCGTGTGAACGCCGGGTTAGGTGGCATTGAAACTATTTCGCTTGCTGAAGGGCATGGGCCGGACTATAGCCCAGCTTGCTAATACCAGCGCCCCAAAAACCGTGTAACAGACGGCAAACGCCCAAGCCGGCGCGTTGTAGTAGAGAATGGCCTGCAACCAATGCGCAATAAAGCTGCCTTCGTACACCGTGCCACCGGCTTGCGCCCGCAAGGCGTTTTCGAGTCGTTGTGAGCGGGCATATGACGGCGAACCATGATTGGACGACAACGACACCTATCGCCAGAATATGCGCAAGACGGAACCATGGCTTGCGCACCCAACGCCATTTACGCACTCCGCCAAGAAAAATCAGGAAAAGACCACCAACCACGAACACAACGAATAGCACATGCAACAGAAGGACCAGGTCCGCTAAGCCTTGAAGTATCGTCGCCCGATTCATCTGTGCCACCTAACATTAAACCTACTTATTGATGAAATTAAATAATTTCTTTGCCTGCTCGGCATCGAGATTTTTTAAAATCCTGTATTCTTCAAGAGCACGACCCTTATCACTTATTTTTAAATATGCAACCCCCAGGTTGTAGTGTGCTATCGCATCATCCGGCTTCAGCCTGATAGCCTGTTTGTAAGCCTGCGATTGCTTCCTGATAACGGCCTGAATCGTCGTAAGCAGTCCCCATGTTGTTGTGCGCCTCAGCATAATCCGGCTTCAGCCTGATGGCCTCCTTGCAAGCCTCTATTGCTTCCTGATAACTCCCTGAGTTGGCGTACGCAATTCCCAGGTTGTAGTGCGCCATCGCATAATCCGGCTTCAGCCTGATGGCCTCCTTGTAAGCCTGGATTGCTTCCTGATAACTCCCTGAGTTGGCGTACGCAATTCCCAGGTTGTAGTGCGCCATCGCATAATCCGGCTTCAGCCTGATAGCCTGTTTGTAAGCCTCGATTGCTTCCTGATAACGGCCTAACTTACCGTACGTAACCCCCAGGTTGTTATGTGCCATAGCATCATCCGGCTTCAGCCTGATAGCCTCCCTATAAGCCGCGATTGCTTCCTGATAACGGCCTAAATCGTCGTAAGCAGTCCCCTGGTTGTTGTGCGCCTCAGCATAATCCGGCTTCAGCCTGATGGCCTCCTTATAAGCCTCTATTGCTTCCTGATAGCGGCCTAACTTACCGCACATAACCCCCAGGTTGTTGTGTGCCATAGCATCATCCGGCTTCAGCCTGATGGCCTCCTTATAAGCCTCGATTGCTTCCTGATAACTGCCTAACTTACCGTACGTAACCCCCAGGTTGTTGTGCGCCATAGCATCATCCGGCTTCAGCCTGATAGCCTCCTTATAAGCCGCGATTGCTTCCTGATTACGGTCTAAGTTACTGTACTCAGCCCCCAGATTGTAGTGCGCATCAATATAATCCGGCTTCAGCCTGATGGCCTCCTTAAAAGCCTGGATTGCTTCCTGATGACTACCTGATTTGGCGTACGCAATCCCCAGGTTGTAGTGTGCCTCAACAAAATCCGGCTTCAGCCTGATGGCCTCCTTATAAGACTCTATTGCTTCCTGATGCCTGCCTGATTTGGCGTACGCAATTCCCAGGTTGTAGTGTGCCTCAACAAAATCCGGCTTCAGCCTGATAGCCTCCTTATAAGCCTCGATTGCTTCCTGATAACTGCCTGAGTTGGCGTACGCAATTCCCAGATTATAGTGCGCCATCGCATAATCCGGCTTCAGCCTGATGGCCTCCTTATAAGCCTCTATTGCTTCCTGATAACTCCCTGATTCACCGCACTCAACCCCCAGGTTGTTGTGTGCCATAGCATCATCCGGCTTCAGCCTGATAGCCTCCTTATAAGCCTGGATTGCTTCCTGATTACGGTCTAAGTTACTGTACTCAGCCCCCAGGTTGTAGTGCGCATCAATATAATCCGGCTTCAGCCTGATGGCCTCCTTGAAAGCCTGGATTGCTTCCTGATGCCTACCTGATTTGGCGTAGCAGATACCAGCATAAAACCACGCATCAGCAGAATTAGTATGGGTTTGAAGATACTGATTGAATAAAGACAGCGCTTTCTGGTAATTTTCTTTAACGTAATAAAATAATGCCGTTGAATAGATATCAGCAGTCTGTGTTTCAGCCTTTTTCTTTGTGCTAATTGCTGTGGCCTGCTTTTTCTCCTTTAGTCCATCGTTTTTCGCCGCGGGCACTATAACATTCAGATTCTGTCCTTCCCGCATCTGCGCGATTGACACGCCCACTACTTCACCCTTCATATTCAACACCGGACTGGCGCTTGAGCCGGGGGAAACAGGGGCCGTAGTCTGTATGATGCTGCCAAAGCCCGGGAGATCATTTGCTGCAGATACTGCGTTGTCTAAAACCATACCTGCAAGCCCATTAGGGCTGCCGATTACTACAACCTTATCTCTCACATCAGGTACAGCTTTGTTAATGGTGAGAAATCGACTTTTTATTACCAGTATCTGCCTGCATTTTTATAAGATCAGAGGCTACATCTTCAGATAGAACGCGGGTTATTTTGCAGATGCTCTCATCCTGCACCTTGAATTGATTATCTTCTGCAAGGGCCTTGGCGGTATTGAAAAAAGAGAAGAATAGAAGGGCGATTATAAAACTTGATTTATAAGAAGGCATGCGCGGTTTTCTCATAAAACACCCCTTAATAGGCTATACGTCTTGCCTGTAAAATTTGTTATTACTTTGATCCCTTTATAAACTCAAAAACCAATTCCTTCAATTCTTCATCCGAAGCCTTTTTAAAATGAATTAATCCCATTTCCCGTATCCCCGCTTGCGACATACCGTGGTACCGCTCTGTAAATTCCCCTAATAACTGTAAAGCCCTGGGACTCATTCTCACCGCTATCATTTTATTATTTTTATCTTGCTTTTCCTGGCCTGGTTACTTTCTCATAAAATGTGCTTAAAGAATTATATTTATGTTAAGTATTGTTTATCATTTGATATACATAATATATCATTAAATAGACTATAGCATGAATTTAAAATTTTATATCGTCAGGCAAAATAATGTCAAACAAATAGTTACAGAAGAAAAGAGCGTTATGAAAGGTGCACGGGCATTAAGCAAAGAAGCCGTCATTCTTTTGCGACTCAATCAGTTGGGGAAGGGATACCGATTGATTTAGTGGGCAGCATGATGGGGCACAAGTAAGTACAGACTACAAAGAGATATACCCACATAAATAAAATGAAGGCAATGCGGGAGAGGTTCGGGAGATGAGCAAAAAAATAAGAGCAACACCGATTCAAATCAGCACTGCTCTTATGATTTCTTGTGGATTCCAGCTAGTAAAATTTACTGAATAAACTTATATTCCTGGTCGGGAAGGGGGGATTTGAACCCCCGACCTCATGCTCCCGAAGCATGCGCGCTAACCAGACTGCGCTACTCCCCGAAGTTTTAAGATTACACTATGCATCGCAGTCTGTCTATTATTTTTTTTATTTTCCGTTAAAACTCCCGCTTTATTCCGTCGTCTGTTCGGTTGCAAAGCCGGTAAAAACAAGCGGGATAATTTCAGAATATTCCAGGAGTATAATGCCGGTTCCTGCAATAAACGGCGTTGGTTCAAACGTGGAGCCGACCAGCAGCATAATAATGTCCCCGGTGCGGGTTCCAATACGGGCATTCAGCGATATATACGCGCCGGTAAACAGGTTGGTGACCGTGATGTAAAATCCGTAGCCGCCGAAGCTGGAAATCGTAAGACCGCCGGTTTCGCTGAATGCAACCTGTGAGCTGAAAATATCAACTGAGCTGGCGAAGAAGCAGACATATTCATTGCCGGTAACATTATTTGTTCCGATACTGTTTTCAGCGCGGGCAGTGCTTATGAATAAGCCACTCACGAGAAGCATACCGCACAGCGTAATCGACATTCTTTTTTTGTTCATACATACCTCCTTATTTATTTAACAGCTTTTTCCGGTTGTTCTTTATCATCCTTTACCAAACCCTTATCCGGGGTTTTTGCATCCTTCATCTTTTCCATCAATGCCTGAAGATTAGTCGAAAGATTGCCTGCTTCCTTCATAAGCTCATCGCGGTTAATAATATTTTTTTTGACCAGTATATTTACCAATGCACCCTGAATGATGCTGCTGGTATTAATTGCCTCGTAGCATGCTGTTATCTGCTTGTCAAAATCATTTTTCAAATAATTGAAAATGAATACCTGCCCTATAATAAGAGCAATAAGTATAATAAAAGTCAAACGAGGGCTGTAGTTGCCTTGTTCCATTATATGCCTTCAGATTAATAATTATGATTATAAATCATTTTACAGTAAGTTTGCAAGCACAATGCCAAGCTTTAGGTTGTTGCTGATTTGCTGGCAGTCAATAAAGTTCATTAAGCATATTAAAGGGTTAGGATGGGTTACGGTGCGACAGGCAGCGGATAATACTATCTGGCATTACGTCAGCACCGGCTCGTTTGCGCCAAAACATTCTCCCGCCGGCTTATAGTAACCACCTGACATTCTATTCCTGAATGGGCGCGGAAACGGCGCTGCATGTAGAAATTAAAACACGCACACGCTGCCAAGGTTACACAATCTTTCACCAGGTGAAAACAATAGCCAGGTTAAAACAGGGGCCCTATTTTATATTAAGCTTTTTCTTATAAAAGTTCAATGTCTCCCGTATCCCTTCATCAAGCTGAACAGCGGGGGCCCAGCCCAGTAATTCTCTGGCCCTGGTAATGTCCGGCTGCCTCACCTTCGGGTCATCCTGGGGAAGTGGTTTGAACACAATGTTTCCAGTACCGCCGGCAAGCGCATCTATCTTCCGGGCAAATTCTATAATAGTCATTTCATGGGGATTGCCAATATTGACCGGCTCATTGATTGCAGAAAACAGCAGCCGGCAAATCCCTTCTATCAGATCCGACACATAGCAAAAACTTCTGGTCTGAGAGCCATCACCAAATATAGTCAGATCTTCCCCCTTGAGTGCCTGATAGAGAAAGGTCGGCACCACCCTGCCATCGTTCAGCCGCATGCGCGGACCATAGGTATTAAAAATCCTCACAATGCGCGTAGCAACACCATGATAGCGGTGGTAGGCCATGGTCAATGCTTCGGCAAAACGCTTTGCCTCATCATACACGCCCCGCGGGCCAATCGGGTTCACATTACCATAGTAGTCTTCCGGCTGCGGATGAATCAGGGGGTCACCGTACACTTCAGAGGTAGAGGCCAGGAGAAACCGTGCCTGTTTTTCTTTAGCCAGACCCAGTGCCTTGTGCGTACCGAGAGACCCGACCTTTAAGGTCTGTATCGGCAGTTCCAGGTAGTCTATGGGACTGGCGGGTGAGGCAAAGTGCAGTATATTATCTATCGGGCCTTCAATAAAGATATATTCGGTGACATCATGTTTTATAAACTTAAATTTTGGATTACCCAACAGGTGAGCAATGTTATCCGTATCACCGGTGATGAGATTGTCCATGCAGATCACTTCATGGCCTTCTTTGATGAGCCGGTCACAGAGGTGACTGCCCAGAAATCCTGCACCGCCAGTTACCATGGTACGCATTGTATATTTTCTCCTCTTCAGTTACTGTTTTATGCCTAGTCCAAAATACTGAAAACCCTTTTCCTGAAGCTTTTTACCATCATAAATATTGCGCCCGTCAAAAATAACAGGGCTTTTCATGAGGGCTCGAATTTTGTCAAAGTCCGGCTCGCGGAATTCATTCCACTCAGTTATTACCAGCAGCGCCTCTGCGTCTTTCAGAACATCCTGATTTTTTATGCCGTATCCGATCCGGTCGCCAATAATCTTCTGTCGTCTCATGTGTCGCCACCGGATCAAATGCCTCGATGACTGCTCCAGCCTCAAGCAATCGCTCTATTATCACGAGGGATGGCGCATCACGCATATCATCAGTCTTGGGCTTGAATGAAAGGCCCCACAGGGCAATCTTTCTACCCTTCACATTCCCTTTGAAATAGGCAATCACCTTGTCAGCCAGCAGGCGTTTTTGCAGCATATTCACTTCTTCAACCATAGGCAGTATTTTCATGTCATAGCCGGCTTCCAGGCCAAATTTTATGATGGCCTTGACATCCTTGGGGAAACACGATCCCCCATAGCCCACGCCGGGGAACAGAAATGATGATCCAATGCGCGGATCAGAGCCCATGCCCCGGCGCACCAGATTAACATCTGCTCCGAGTTTCTCACACAGGTTGGCCATTTCGTTCATGAATGAAATGCGGGTGGCGAGCATGGCATTGGCTGCATATTTGGTAAGTTCGGAACTGCGTATATCCATGATCAGGACCGGGTTCCCGGTCCTGACAAACGGCGCATACAGCTCTTGCATGAGTTCAGCAACGCGCGGGCCTTCAGTACCGCAAACAACCCGGTCCGGCTTCATGAAATCGTCAATAGCCGCGCCTTCTTTCAGGAACTCCGGGTTAGAGGCAACGTCAAAGGTCTGATTGGTTTCCCCGGCTATAATCGCCTTTACCCGTTCCGTCGTTCCAACCGGCACCGTGCTTTTGGTCACCACTATCTTATAGCCGTTCATATTCTTCCCGATCTCACGGGCAACCGCCCACACCGAACTCAGATCAGCAGAACCATCATCCGCGGAAGGCGTACCCACGGCAATAAAAATGAAGAGCGCTCCCTGCACTGCTTTGCCAATATCAGTGGTAAACAAAAGACGGCCTTCAGCGACGTTGCGGCGTATCATCTCATCCAGCCCCGGTTCATAGATGGGAACCTTGCCCTGATTGAGCAGTGCAATCTTTTCGCGGTCAATATCCACACAGGTGACATCATTGCCTGTTTCTGAAAAACATGTTCCGGTGACAAGGCCCACATAGCCGGTGCCTATCATACAGATATTCATTTAAACCTCCTGTAGTTCTCCCTGCATATACTCTTCGAGCGCCGTATCCCAGTGCCGCAGTGCCATACCTGTTTCACGGACAAACCTGCTGCAATCCAACACTGAATAGGACGGCCGCGGGGCCGGCCTCTGCAGTTGATCGGTCGTCATGGGGCACACCGTTACCCCAAGGCCTGCGCGCTCCACTATCCTGAGTGCATATTCATACCACGTACAGTTCCCCTGGTTACACACATGATACATGCCGCGCGCGTTACTATCAAGCAGCGCTTTAAGAGCCCGTGAAAGGTCCCGGGTCCAGGTGGGACTTCCGCGCTGATCATGTACCACATTTAACTCTTTTTTGTCTTGTGCCAGCCGTAAAATGGTTGTGATAAAATTATTGCCGCCTCTGCCGTAGAGCCAGGAGCTTCGTATAATGACATACTGTTCTAAAATTTCCTGCACATATTGTTCCCCGGCACGCTTTGACTGCCCGTATACAGACAGCGGATGAGGGATATCGGTTTCCGTGTACGGCGTTTGTTTTGTTCCGTCAAAAACATAGTCAGTACTGATATGCACGAGCAGGCTTCCTGCCTGACGGCACGCCAGTGCAAGATTTTTTACGCCAATAGCATTGACCGCGAAAGCCTTTTCCTGTTCTGTTTCACAGGCATCCACCAGGGTATAGGCGGCACAGTTTACCACCACATCGGGCTTGAGGCTGCACACGGCAGCATGTACTGCTTCAGAATTACAGATGTCAAGCTCCTTCTCCCGCCTGGGGATGACTTCAAAACAGGGTTGTAATACCGCCACGGCATCCTGTGCCAGCATGCCGCCGGCGCCAGTCAGTAAAATTTTTTTAGACATACATCGTTGTGCAATGGGTCAATGTTCAAGAAAGGGGTGAGAAGTGAACAGGCAATACGTCGCATGAATCACCGGGCTGCTATTCGCATCCAATTACCGGTTTCCATACCAGCGCTGGTAAAAGTCCCGGTACTCCCCGCTCTTAACTCTGGTCCACCACTCGCGATTATGGTTATACCAGGTAACGGTCTCCTGCATGCCGGTCTGGAAATTATAGTTCTGTGCCCACCCCAGCTCCTGCATGATTTTGGTACAATCAATGGCATAGCGGCGGTCATGGCCCGGACGGTCTTTAACAAAACGGATCAATGACTCGGGCTTGTCAAGCTCCTGCAGGATGATGCGGGTAATTTCACGGTTGGTCTTTTCGCAATTGCCGCCGATATTATAGACCTCGCCCGGGGTTCCCCGATGCAGCACGCAGTCAATTGCCGCGCAGTGGTCTTCTACATGAATCCAGTCGCGCACATTAAGCCCGTCACCATAGAGGGGAAGCTGCTGGTCGCTGAGCGCATTGGTAATAAAGAGCGGAATAAGTTTTTCCGGGAACTGATAGGGACCGTAGTTGTTTGAACAGCGGGTAATAAGGGCCGGCAGCTTAAATGTTTCATAGTAGGAGCGTACCAGCAGATCTGCGCCTGCCTTGCTCGCAGAATAAGGGCTGTTGGGGGCAATGGGTGTTGACTCGGTGAATTTCCCGGTCGGCCCCAGAGACCCGTAGACCTCATCAGTTGAAATCTGGACATAGCGCTGCACCTGGTGCCGGAGCGCTGCATCAAGCAGCACCTGTGTTCCCAGGACATTGGTTTCAATAAAAATACCAGCGTTGTCTATGCTGCGGTCAACATGGGATTCGGCAGCGAAATTAATAATGGCTTCAACGCCATCAGCAACGATGCGGTCAACCAGTTGTACATCCCTGATGTCACCTTTGACGAACTGATAGCGAGCGTGTGGGCCGCTGCCTTCAGCTTCAGCGACAGTGCGCAGATTTTCCAGGTTCCCGGCATAGGTCAATGCATCAAGATTCACAACCCGGTGGTCAGGATGTGTTTTCAGTATATAGCTAATAAAATTAGAACCAATAAATCCCGCTCCACCGGTAATAAGAATTTTCATACGCGCAGCTCTCTCAAATGGTTAGTCAGTTGTTATCCGTCTTGCCGGGTCCCGTCACAGGGGGTCAACGGATCATGGGGGTCGACGCGGTATTCATCCGGGCCTTGATGACGGCAGGCCTCGGCGGGGACAGTTGACGACCGGAGCTTCCGCCGCAATTACCCTCAGCTTTTCTGGTCGTTACGCCGTCAAGCATGATTCTCCCAGCAATAGAAGGTTTTGAGGGCTCGGGGTTTGCCAGTGTTTTAGAATTCATTAACCTGGACCATCGACCCCCTGGCCGCGGGACCCCTGTTACTTGTTGTTCGCTCCTGTTTTTGCCACCAGGTTGCTTGCCCGGAGCAGGGAGTCAAAGGTTCCCGCATCAGTCCACCACCCGTCAAGAATTTCATAGGTCATGCTGCCGCGGTCGATGTAGGCGTTATTGACATCAGTGATTTCAAGCTCACCTCTGCCGGAAGGCTTCAGGGTTTTTATAATATCAAACACGCTGTTATCATACAGGTAAATGCCGATGACCGCATAATGGGAAGGCGGCGCTTCAGGCTTCTCGATAATCTCCACCACCTTATCCCCGTCCAGACGGGGCACACCAAAACGCTCCGGGTCAGCAACTTCCTGCAAAAGGATCTTGGCCCCTGATTTCTGTTTTTCAAAGTTCTTTACTGCCTGGTTAATATTTTTTTCAATAATGTTATCCCCCAGCACCACACAGATCGGGTTCTGATCCGCAAAAAACTCCGCAAGCCTGAGTGCTTCAGCAATGCCGCCCTCGCCCTCCTGATAGGTGTAGTTGATATGCTCAAGGCCGAAATCTTTTTTACCATTGCCCAGAAGCCGCAGGAAGTCTCCTGCATTATTACCGCCCGTGACAATGAGAATATCCCTGATCCCTGCATTCACCAGCGTCTGGATGGGATAATAAATCATGGGTTTGTCATATACCGGCAGCAGATGTTTATTGGTAATTCTGGTCAAAGGCGACATCCGTGTGCCCAGTCCCCCAGCGAGAATGATTCCTTTCATGACAACCTCAATTTTTGTGATTTTTAATGTAATCGTTTCTTTGTTAATACAAAAAACTTAATTCAAGATGTTAAGTTTATAATTAAAACCATGAAATCAGTCAAGTTATTTAACCGTGCGCAGCGACAGGTCCAGATAGCGCCATATTTTTTCTTTGCCCTCACCAGTCACCGCTGAAAACAGAACAATTTTTTCATCAATGTCCAAGCGCTTCTGCCATTGCCTGAGCGAAGTAACCTGACTGTTTTTCTTAACCTTATCGATTTTTGTCAATACAACCAATAAGGGAATGTCAAGCTGTTTGAGCCACGCGACAAACAGCTCCTCATCCTCCTGCGGCTCCCGCCTGATATCAGCAAGCAGCACCAGCAAACGCAGCGTAGTGCGCTGTGCCAGATACCCTTCTATCAGGGGCTGCCATTTTTTCCGTACCGCAAGGGGAACATTGGCATAGCCGTAGCCGGGCAGGTCCACAAAATAGAAGGAGCTGTTTATTTCCATGAAATTGATGGACTGGGTCCGGCCGGGTGTGGAGCTTGTTTTGGCAAAGCCTTTGCGGTTGAGAAGCACGTTGATAAGGGATGATTTTCCGACATTTGACCGGCCGGAAAAGGCAAGCTCAGGGAGCAGCGGCTTTGGCAGATCCGGCAGATGATAGACACTCTTTATAAAATTGGCGTCGGTAACCTTCATATAGATAGCTGCAGTTCCTTTCCTACCAGCTCCCGGTAGTGCTGATGCAGGGCTCTTGTCAGCGGACCGGGAATGCCGCTCCCCACGGGACGCTCATCCACCATGACCAGGGGCATGATCTCCATCAGGGAGTTGGTTAAAAATGCCTCATCCGAGCGCAGCAGTTCCTCAGGGGAAAAGGTCTGTTCTTGTACTGCCCAATTGATGCTGCGCGCAATCTCAAGGACTGCAGCGCGGGTGATACCGGGAAGGATGCCCGCGTCAGCAGGCGGCGTTATAACTGTTTTATTCTTGAGCATAAAGATATTTGCGGTTGCACCCTCTGCCACCCAGCCGTTGCTGTTCAGAAAAAGCGCCTCCTGCGCATTGTTATCGCGCGCCTCAAACCGGCCCAGAATGTTATCAAGATAGTTGATGCTCTTTATGCGCGAAAGCGGCGAATAGAGATTTCTGCGCATGGAAACCATATGCACACGAAACCCCTGCGCATAATCTTCCGCGCGGTAATTACCAAACTGTCGTGCAGATATCAGAAGCGATGACGCGCGATCGTTTTGCGGCTCAAAGCCTTCACCGTCGCCTCTGAAGAGCGTGAGGCGGATTGATGCATCAGACAGTTTGTTGCGATCCGAGCAGTTCATATACTGCGCGCTCTATATCGGCAGCTGGCGAGCATGGCTCTATACGCAGCACCAATAAACCATCAGCTAATCTTTCCAGGTGCTGCGAAAGCCGGAAAACGCGCCCGCCGTAGGCCCGCATCGTTTCAAAAAGACCGTCCCCATACAGAAGCCCGCGGTTGCATGGCGATATAGACACGCTGTTTTCAGGTGCAAAAACACCGTTGTAATATACAATCCGCTCCAAGAATTAATCCTTTGTATAAACAATGCCCCTCTTTGGGCAAGAGGGGCTGGGGAAGCTTTTTTTAAAGGGTGCCTTGATCACAAAGGCTCATAATTATTCCAGCAGGCTGTTGAAAAATACCCATCTGCTTCGTTGCGCTCATCCTTCGTCATTGCGACGTACGGTAACGTACGCCTCATTCCTCACGATTTCGCGCGCCTTGCATCCGGATGTTTTTGACCAGCCTGGGAGAAAACTACTTTTTTAAAAACCTGATAGCGATTCTATGTCAGCAAGGTCCTTGTGTCGTCCTACGGCCTTCTTATTCTTAATAAAAGCTTCCTTCCCTAAATACCATATTTCATGATCCCCTAATTTCCCGGATGCGCGGCCCGCCCATATCTCATCAGACGTTAACCCATCAAGGGCTGAAAGCAGGTCAATTCTTACCGGAGGAAATCCAAGCTGAATTATTTTCCCCGAGAGTATATCCTGTTCAGCAATGGATAATGACTGGAAGCCAAATGTGCTTAGAGCATCAAGTAAAGCCTTTGCATTGGCCGGGGTTGGTTGAATCCAGACATCCAAATCTCCCGTGGAACGGGGCTGGCCATGAAATGCAAGCGCAAAAGCACCCACAATGACAAATTGCACTTCATGCTGTTTTAGAGCCTTAATAAAATCACTGAAATCAGGATGCACGTTCATGGTTTTCTGTCCCGGATAGTAATGCTGAAAACCATTCGCGGAAGGCTTGTGTAGCCCTGTATGCTGTAAAACTGCTCCCTTAAAAATTCAACCGCGCTGAGCCGTTCTTCAGGGGACTTCTGCAGCCAGAAGAAACTGGTTGCCTTCTGGTCTTCTTTATCAACTATGGCAATGGGCATAGTTCGTTTCATCATGCAGTATAGTACCTTGAATCACTTGATTTTTCAATTTTAATTTCAGCGAGGATACTTAAAGGCAGGCGGGCTGACCAGGCATAGCGGCGCAGTTGAAAGGCAGGGCTTATGTCATCTTTGAGGTTTACTGAGGGCTTTTTTGCTTCAACAAAAAACTTCCTGACCCCGCCAATGCGAAAGCAGTAGTCAGGGGCTTTGGTGAAGCCTCCGATTTTTATGGCGTCCTCGTGGATGACATCTTTATATGCCTCAGCGTGACCCTTTTTATTATTCACATCCCAGCCGAGCACCTCAAAGAACGGGTCGAGGAATTCTCTTCTCAGCTGTGTCTCATTATACTGCCCTGAGGTATACGCCTCACGGTTGCGCTCAAACCGCCCAACTAAATCAACAATCTCCTGCGGAGCGGACATAACAGCCCCTCTTATTTACCTTGTACAATCCCCCCGGTCCCTGTAGTAAAATGAAATCAAGGGGATTGTAAATAAAAAATCTTATTTCACCTTCCCCGCCACCTCTTTCCCCAGGGTAATGCAGCTTGCAATGCCCTGCTGGTCTGGATTCCAGTTTATCCTCAGCCCGTCCTGCAGCACCTCAAGGCCCGCTTCCCTGAGCTTTTCAGTAAGTATCTTCACCGATTCACCGCTCCAGCCGTAGGTGCCGAAGGCAGCGGCTTTTTTGTTCTTAAAGCCCAGACCCTTTACTTCTTCAAGGATACCGCCGACCGCAGAGAGAATGCCCCGGTTTACGGTCGGGGAGCCCACCAGAATTGCCTTGGCCTTGAAAAGCTCGGTGATGATATCTGCTTTGTCCGAGCGGGCGCACTGAAACAATTTTACCGTAACACTGCTGTCCGCCGCGGTAATGCCTTCGGCAATCGCCTCTGCCATTTTGCGGGTGCCGTTCCACATGCTGTCATAAACAATGGTGATCTGGTTTTCCTGGTAATTGTTTGCCCACTGGACATATTTGTTGACGATCTGCAGCGGGTCTTTGCGCCACATAATCCCGTGGCTCGGGCAGATCATGGCCACAGGCAGGTTAAGGCCGACGACTTCTTTGATCTTTTTATCCACCAGCATGCTGAATGGCGTCAGAATATTGGCATAATATTTTATTGCCTCCTGAAACAGCTCGCACTGGTCAACCAGATCATTGTACATGAGCTCTGAAGCAAAGTGCTGGCCAAAGGCATCATTGCTGAACAGGATGTTGTCGCCGGTCAGATAGCAGAACATGCTGTCGGGCCAGTGCAGCATGGGCGCTTCAATGAATATCAGGTCCCGTGAGCCGATATTCAACTTGTCGCCGGTCTTCACCACCTGAAAGTTCCAGTCCTGATGATACTGCCCTTTAAGGGATTTAACGGCATTGGCCGTGCAGTAGATGGGGGTGCCCGGAATCTCGCGCATGAGTTCCAGCAGACTGCCGCTGTGATCGGTTTCGCCATGGTTGGCGATCACATAATCAATCTTTTTTAGATCGATTACCTGCTTCAGCTTCCCTACAAACTCTTTGTCAAACGGGCCCCAGACCGTATCAATCAGAACGGTCTTTGCATCTTGTACCAGATACGAATTGTACGATGAGCCGCGGTGCGTGGAGAGCTCTTCGCCGTGAAACTTTCTCAGCTCCCAGTCAATCTTTCCCACCCAGGTGATGTTGTCTTTGATTTTAAATGCCATGATAGATACCTCCCTGAAAAAATAATCAAATGTGTAGCGTTCAACTGTCAGCTATTGTTGTACGGCATAAGCCGCTTAAATTCTTTCATCATGCACCGGTCCTGGATAACAATAATCCCTGCCCGTTCGGCAAGCTTCCGGGCCTCTTCATTATAAATACCATCCTGAAGCCAGATCACCTCAATGTCTCCCCGCTCCTGCCGTCTCTCCAAAGCTTCCCGTACCACGTCAGGCACCTGCGCGGAGGGGCGAAAAACTTGCAGTACATCAATCCGTTCAGGAATATCCCTGAGGCTTGCATAGGATTTTAAATTAATAATGGTATCTGCGGACGGATTCACCGGAATAATAGCATATCCCTTTGATAAGAGGAAGGCCGGCACGTAGTGAGCTGGTTTTTCCTCGCTCTTTGACATGCCATAGACAGCAATGCTGTGATACTTTTCAAGAATTCCCTGTATGTCCTTATCTGTTAGCATACGCGCTCCCCGGCATAACCTTCCTCCAGCTGAGGCAATACCCTCATGTGCTGCATGTCATCCCCAGCGCTTCCATGATGCCCCGCGCCTTGTGGAGGGTTTCTTCATATTCCAGGTCCGGCACTGAATCGGCAACAATGCCCCCGCCCACGTGAAAATAGTATGAGTCATGCGCATGCAGTATGGTGCGGATAAGGATATTTAAATCTGATTCGCCGTTAAAGCCAAGATATCCCAATGATCCAGTATAGACCTTTCGTCTGCACGGTTCAAGCTCCTCGATGATCTCCATGGCGCGTATTTTGGGCGCGCCGGTAATGGAGCCGCCGGGAAAACAGGCGCGCAGGCAATCAACATGATCATAGCCAACAGCAAGTTCGCCCCGGATGGTTGCGACCAGGTGATGAACCACCGGGTGTGTTTCAAGGCTGATGAGCTCTGATGTCTGAATGCTGCCGAACCGGCACACCCTGCCCAGGTCATTTCGCTCCAGATCAACAATCATGATGAGTTCAGCACGGTCTTTAGCGCTTGCCAGGAGCTCATCGCGCAGGCGCCGGTCTTCAGTCTCGGTTGCCCCGCGCGGCCTGGTCCCTTTTATGGGCCGGGTCTCAATTATTCTCCCGGAGATGCGCAAAAACCGTTCAGGAGATGAACAGATGATGTGATGATCTCCCCCGTTAAAAAAAGCCCCGAACGGCGCCGGGCTGACCGTGCGCAGCCGCTTGAAAAGAGCGAACGGGGGAATAGATGCCGGGCAGGAATACCGCTGTGACAGATTGACCTGATAAATATCGCCTTCCGCGATATGGTGTTTTGCGGTTGCAATCGCTCGACAGTATGACTCCCGGTCAAAATGAGCCGAGAGAACAGCTGCAGGATAGGAGGACTCTTTTTCCGTATTACAGCAGGCTGCCGCGCTGTTATCTGCAAGCAGTGATGAGATATGCTCAATATCTTCCTGCGCTTTGGCGCGCTGCAGTGACTTGGTTTCTTCGGGGAGCCCTGAGGAGGCTATCCACACCTTCCGCTCATGATGATCTACTATAATAGCCGCGCTGTAAAAACCAAGACAGCAGTCAGGCACCACGATATCGGAGCACGCCGTATCCGGTACTGTTTCAATTATCCGCGCCAGGTCATAACCGAAATAGCCCACCGCGCCGCCGATAAACGGAGCTGGCGGTGTTTCTGTCTCCACCTTGAAGCTGCCCATGAGGCTCTTTAAGAAGACAAACGGATCTTCCCTGAGCCTTCTCTCCTGGCCGTTTTGCTCAAGGGTTATGTCCCGGCCCGTGCATTTAAAAACAAGAAACGGGTCGCTCCCCAAAAAGGAATAGCGCGCGCCGGGAAATCTCCCGCCGGCGCTGTCAAGAAAAAAGCTGTACGGCCGGGCAAGCAGTTTTTCAGGAATTTTCTCCCATGAATCATAGGGACCGAGTTCCTGTATGCAGAGCGTTGCGGCAGTGGTGCTCATGTTACGGCATGGGCCCTATGGTCAGGGCGAGATCATGAATTTCCTGCACATCTACTGCCGGGGCGCGGCCTGACGTGGTCAGGTAATTGCCAATCATGGTGCCGCTGGCTCCGGCCATATACATCAAAGGCTGCAGCGTGCGCAGCCCGGTCTCCCGGCCGCCGCAGATTCTGATCTCCTTATCCGGCAGGACAAACCGGAACAGGGAAATGCTTTTCAGTATCTCCAGCGGCTGCAGCAGGCCATAGCGCGCGGCCGGCGTGCCGGCAATGGGATTTAAAAAATTGAGCGGCACGCTCTCAACGTTCAGCTCTCTTAAGGTAAATGCAAGCTCAATCAATTGCTGCGGGGTCTCGCCCATTCCCAGAATCCCTCCCGCGCACACCTCAAGGCCTGCCTCCTGTGCCGTGCGGATTGTCCGCACCCGGTCATCATAGGAATGGGTTGAACAAATGGCGCTAAAATGGCTCCGGCTGGTCTCCAGGTTGTGATGGTAGCGCCTGAGTCCGGCCTCCCGCAGCATGAGCAATTCCTGCCGCGAGAGCACACCGAGAGAAGCACACGGAATAAGCGGCTCAAGCAGTGCGATCGCTTTGACATAGTCGCATAGTGTTATTATTTCCCCGGCGCTGGTAATGCCCTTGCCGCTGGTAACGATACTGAAATGGCCTGCTCCCTCCGTTCTGGCTGCCTGAGCACCGGCCACAACATCTTCTGCCGCCAGCAGCGGATAGGTCTTAACGTCAGTACTGTAATGGGCTGACTGTGCGCAGAATATGCAGTCTTCAGAGCAGCGGCCGGATTTTGCGTTAACAATGGCACAGAGCTTGATGCAGGACCCCGTGAAATGGTTTCTCAGGACATTTGCATGCGCGGCCAGCATGACGATATCATGTTGGTCATGCAGGGAGACAATTTTTTCCGCATCACGCCGCGTGGCAGCACCGCCGGATACAATGCGCTCTGTCAGGTTCTGTAAAAATGAGTACAATGCTGAAATCTTATTTCTGCTCATAAAGTAACCGGGCAAAGAAAGATGATACATGACACATAGCTGTCAGCTGTCAGCCCTTCTTACATCCGCAACGACACATCGCCGCTCACAATCTCCCGTATGGTGCCGCTCACATCTTCCAGAAGAAGATGGCCGTCATCGGTAATCCCCCGGGCAGTTCCTTCCATGAGGTCCTGTGCCGACGCAATAGTAACTTTTCTGTTCAGTATCATGGAGTGCTGCTCCCAGAGTGTCTTCAGCTCAACAACACTGCCCTGCAGAAGTGTTTCATAGCCGCGATCAAGCTCTTCAAGGAGCTGCTGCAGCAGCGCTCGCCGTGAGATCGTTCGGCCGCATTCGTTCTTGAGCGATGTCGCTATGCCGGCAAGCTCAGGGGCGCTCCTGAATTCGTCATTAACATTAATTCCTATACCGACCACGGCATACTGCACCCGGTCGCGCTCTGCCGCAAATTCGGTGAGAATTCCGCAGACTTTTTTATTCCCGATGTACACATCATTTGGCCACTTTATCTGTGCCGGGAGCTTGCAGACCACCTCTATTGCCCTGACCACTGCCACTGATGCCATCATCGTCAGCCTGAACAGGGAAGAAGGGCCCAGGCCGGGATAAAAAATGATTGAGCATAAAATACTGCTGAACGGGGCTGAAACCCACGTCCGGTCCATGCGTCCGCGCCCGCCTGTCTGCTCTTCGGCAATAACCAGTGTGCCCTCTGCTGCTCCTTGAGCAGCCATTTCTTTGGCAATCCGGTTGGTTGAATCTGTCTGTGCAAAGTAATGGATTTCCCGCGCTGCGCGCGCGGTCTTCAGCCCTTGTTGTATGAGTGGCGGAACAAGCCGGTCAGGGAGTGCGTTCAGACGGTATCCGTCGGCTGAACTGACAGAAAGGGAAATCCCCTGGCGCTGCAGGGACGCAATGAGTGGTACTAATTCTGCCTGCGAGACACCTGCGGACCCGGTGAATGTTGCCGCCGGAACAAAGCTGCCGCAGTGCTCCAGAAGAATTTCCAGTATCCGTCCCTGCGGTGCAATGTTAGTCACTCTTAGTGTTTCGCAGTGTGATAAAACTTCGTGCGTTGCGGGGTTTGCGGGGCATGGATGGGTCTGCAGACCCATTGCAGGCTTTAACACAGATGCCGCAGATATAGTGCCCGATGTTGGCTTTGGTTTTAAAACCGCGCAGGGTCTCAAAACACCCTTTGTGGTCAAACTGTGCCTGATCGTCTTTTATTGCCCGGGCAGGACAGGCATCAATGCAGACCCGGCAGGTTTCGCAACTGTGCTTCAGGGGAGCATTGGCTGTGAGCGGGTAATTTGTCAGCACGGTCACCAGTCTGACCTGCGCGCCGTACTGGGGATGAACCAGAAGATTGTTCCGGCCCAGCCATCCAAGGCCTGCTGCAATGGCAATGGCTTTGTGGGAAACATGGCCGCATTGTTTTTCCCAGTCAATCACTTGTGATGCGGCAATGGGAAGGGCCAGGTATCCATCCTCCTGTATCCGCTGTGAAAGCAGAAGCGCTGCACGGTCCAGCAGATAGTTAACCTGACGGTAGTGGTGCAAATAGAGGGGGGTGGGCTGGTCCTGGATGTCTTCAAGCACCGGCTGGAGCAGCCTCACACCCAGGGAGACGGCACTGTTCAGGTTCTCCACCGTGGCGCTGTTCAGGTAGCGGAAATCTTTTTTCAGGCCGGTAATATCAGCCACGCCAAAGAGATCCATTCCCAGACTCGAGGCTTCTTTTTTGAGTTGTGCGGTATTTTTCTTTTTTGCTTCCAGATCTTTTGTTTTCATAGCGCCGATGCCTTCCCCTGGATGGTTCTCAGGTTGTTTAGGTTGCCTTCCTGCTTTTTCATATATATCATAAGTATGGAAAGTGCTGCGGGTGTAATACCCGATATTCGTGATGCCTGGCCCAGTGAAGCAGGCCGTATCTGGTGCAGCTTCTGCCGCACCTCGGTTGACAGGCTGGGCACATCATAGAAATTAATATCCTGCGGTATCTGTTTCAGCTCCATGCGCTTAAACTTTTCCACCACCAGCTGCTGCCGCTCTATATAGCCCTCATACTTTACCTGAATTTCCACCTGCTGCAAAGCGCTGTCAGAGACTGCCGGTGCAAGGGATGGCATTTCCTTCACCGCCCGGTAGTCAATCTCCGGCCTCCTGAGCAGCTCCTTGAGCGTTACCGCGTGCCGCAGGGGAGCACTGCCCCACCTGCCGAGCCACTCCTGGATTGCGGGCGCCGGGACAACGTTTGTTTCCGCTATCCGCCTGAGCTCTTCATCCACTTCCTGCTGCTTGTGCTGAAGCTTCATGAAATCAGCGTCTGCCACCAGCCCCAGCCGGTAGCCTTTTTCCCGCAGCCGCAGGTCGGCATTATCTTCGCGCAGCAGCAGCCGGTATTCCGCCCGCGAGGTAAACATGCGGTATGGTTCAGTGGTTCCCCTGGTCACCAGATCATCGATCAGCACCCCGATATAGGCCTCTGCCCGGTCAAGGATAAACGGCTCTGCGCCGGTTACCTGCAAGGCAGCATTGATTCCTGCCATAAGCCCCTGGGCTGCCGCCTCTTCATAACCAGAGGTGCCGTTGATCTGGCCCGCACCATAGAGCCCCGCCACCTGCTTGGTCTCAAGGGAGCGCTTTAACTGCAGAGGATTGATATAGTCGTATTCAATGGCGTATCCCGGCCGCATTATTGCAACCGACTCCAATCCCCGGATGCTCCGCAGCATGCGTATCTGCGTGTCCAGGGGAAGGCTGGTGGCAAGGCCGTTGGGATACACCTCCACGGTATCTCTGCCTTCCGGTTCTATAAATATCTGGTGACGCTGCCGGTCAGGAAACCGCATCACTTTATCTTCAATGGATGGGCAATAACGGGCACCCGTGCCCTTGATCACGCCGGTGTAGAGAGGGGAGCGGTCAAGCCCCTCCCTGATGATGGCATGGGTTTCCTGATTGGTATAGGTTATGTGACAGGGAACCTGGCTCTGGGTAATCTTTTCGGTGGAGAAGGAAAACGGCACCGGGTACTCATCACCCTCCTGAATTTCCATCACGCTATAATCTATGGTTCTTGCATCAAGGCGCGGGGTGGTGCCGGTCTTAAGCCTGCCGATAGTAAATCCGAGCTGTCTCAGGCTTTCTGCCATCCCGAGCGAGGGAGCTTCGCCGAGCCTGCCGGCGGGGAAATTGGCAAGGCCGATATGGATGAGACCATTGAGAAACGTTCCGGTGGTGAGAATCACGGCGTTGGCATAAAAGCGCTCGCCAAGCGCAGTTTCGACTCCCTCCACCTGCCCGTCGTGCACCAGTATTTTCTCAGCAGATGCCTGCTTAATATCAAGGTTTATCGCAGATTCAAGAGCATGTTTCATCCACAGCCGGTACAGCTGCCGGTCAGCCTGCGCGCGGGAAGACCGTACTGCAGGGCCTTTTTTAGTGTTTAAAAGCCGGAACTGAATACCGGTGGCATCAATTGCCCTGCCCATGATACCGCCCAGGGCATCAATCTCTTTTACCAGCTGCCCCTTGGCCAGCCCCCATTCAGGGTTACAGGACATAAACGCTATGTATCAAATTCTTTCGCGACACAAATGCGATAAGCCCAGTTCCTTGAACGCCTTGGACAAAACGTTCATGACGCAAAATGTTCCGGCTAAGACTGCCGCCTCACCGACAACCATGTTCATATTCTGCTCCGAAGCGAGAAAGCGGCATATCAGCCGTCATAAGGAAGCTTCTTACCTGCGTGCCCAGATCGCATGACGAGACACGGAAAAGATCGGGCTTTCAGTGGCTGAGATTGCACGGTGTCTTGGTGTAGCCACATCAAGCCTGACGTGGGCGATTGTAAAACTGGCAGAGCTGAGCTATATTGCAATGTAAGTAGTCACGTCCCTAAGATCTTCATACTGGAGCAGCCGCCAAAATAATGAAACGCCTATTCATGCAGTTATGTCCATACCTGCTGGCTGGACTTACATACAACTTTGCGAAATGAGCGGCAGTACGAAGATGTGTCACAAAAAGCCGCTGATGTTCATTATTTAATGCTGAAGTTATATGGATAGATACCTTTGACATATTGATTTTTTTATTCTATAGATAATATTCACTTGACAAATAATGATAATTTAACTATTTTATCTGTTTTTAAAATAAGACATTATAGAACCCCTCATCACCGCAGGGGACAGATGTTACAAGGGAGCAGATTATGTATGCAATTGTCAAAACCGGCGGTAAACAGTATAAAGTTGCTGCTGGAGATGTGCTTACCGTTGAAAAGCTCGCAGGCAGCACTGGTGATACCGTAGTGCTTGAGGAAATCCTCATGGTCAATAGCGAGGGAACCGTTGATGTAGGACATCCAACGCTTGCCCAGGCAAAAGTTACTGCTGAAATAATCAGCCAGACCAAAGCAAAAAAGAATATCATCTTCAAATCCAAGCGCAGGAAAGGCTACCAGAAGAAAACCGGCCACCGGCAGCCCATCACCAGAATTAAAATAAAAGAGATTCAAGTCCCCTAAAGTAACTAGTATTATCTATCTGGAGGAACACACTTTGAGATGCTATGAAACCTGTGTCATTGCGCATCCTGAAATGAGCGAAAATGATAGTGAAGCGCTGCTCGGCAAACTGCAAGAGTACGTTACAACTCACAGCGGTACCGTGCTGAAAACAGAAAAGTGGGGGAAAAAGAAGCTTCAGTATACCATCAAAAAGCAGCAGAAGGGCAATTACTTTTTTCTTTGCTTCATGGGCAATCAGCAGATTCTGAATGACATTGACCATGCCCTGCGTTTCAATGAAAACATCCTGCGCTATCAGACGCTGAAAGTTGACAGCGCCGCAGCCCTTGCAGGAGAGGGGACGGCAGCGGAGAAAGCGGAAGAAAAAATTCAATCTGTTGATCAGGAACTGGACAGCCCTCCAGCAGAGGAATAATAAAATATACTATAGCACTACTGCTTCAGGGACCGGTTGTATGGTCACCCTGGGGCGTGTACAGGTGAGGAGGTACCTTTGAGAAAATCGATACCCGTAGAGAAAAATGTTTATCAAAAACGTAAAACATGCCGGTTCTGTTCTGATCAGAATGTGCCGATCTCCCATAAGGACTACCCTGCCCTGCGCTATTTTGTCACCGAGCGCGGCAAGATTATTCCCCGGCGCATATCAGGCACCTGCGCCAGGCACCAGCGCAAAGTAACCAGGGCCATTAAAAAAGCTCGCGTCCTTTGTATTCTGCCTTTTTCTGCGAGCAGTGTCTAACAGCCATTAATAAAAACTAAAAAAACAGCATCCACCATAACAGGTAATAACAGCATGAAAGTCATTCTCACGCAAGATATTGCAGGGATTGGAAACATCGGCGATCTCGTAACCGTTAAAGACGGCTTCGGCAGAAACTATCTCATCCCCGAGGGAAAGGGAATCCAGGCAACATCCCAGAACATCAAAAAGCTGGAACACCAGAAGCGGCAGATACGGGAAAAGCTCAGCAAGACGAAACGCGAAGCAGAAAAGCTGGCTGCCCGCATTGAAGCCGTATCCTGCACGGTTGCGAAAGCAGTCGGAGAGGAAGACAAGCTGTTCGGCTCTGTAACCAGCATGGACATTGAAGCCAGCCTTAAGCTCGAAGGCATTGAAATTGATAGAAAGAGAATAATCCTTCCCGAACCAATTAAAGCTCTGGGAATTTACCAAATCCCTATAAAACTGCATACTGAGGTCACAGCCGCGCTTAAACTGTGGGTGGTCAAGGAATAATAAACAACTTCCACCGGCAGAAACCAGACCTCTGGCACCCCGGCTGCCAGCAGATGCAGGCTCCAAACACTATATATAAAAATAAAACAAACAGTAAAAACGCAGCCTGACCTTCTGCACACCGCTCTTTCCCTGAAATAAACATGGCACCCCAGCATACCTCGAAACTGCCTCCGCAAAATAATGAAGCCGAACAATCAGTAATCGGAGCCATTCTCATCGAAAACGAGGCACTCCTCAAGTCGATTGAGATCATACACCCGGAAGATTTTTACCGTGAATCCCATCGGCTCATTTTTCAGTCCATGATTGAGCTCTTTGAAAAAAATGAGCCAGCCGACCTTGATTACCCTCACCGAGCACCTGCGCAACAAAAATAAACTGGAGGAGGTCGGCGGCGCTTCCTATCTGACCACCCTGTGTGACCAGATCCCAACCGCGGCAAACATCGAATACTATGCAAAAATAGTCAAAGAAAAGGCGGTTCTCCGGCGCCTCATCTATTGTGCAACCGAAATAGCAACCCGCGGCTACTCGAATCAGGACGAAGTTGGCGAGTTGCTGGACTTTGCCGAAAAAAGCATCTTTGATATCTCCGAAGATCAAATTAAGTCTTCTGTCTATCCGCTCAAGGAAATACTAAAAGCAAGCTTTAAAACCATTGAAAAACTTTATAATAAAAAAGAGCTTATTACCGGTGTAGCAACCGGATTCACCGAGCTTGACCAGATCACATCAGGTTTCCAGCCTTCAGACCTTATAATCATAGCCGGCAGGCCCAGCATGGGAAAAACGGCCTTTTGCTTAAATATCGCGCAAAATGCCGCTTATGAGTCAAAAATTCCCATCGTTATCTTTTCCCTGGAAATGTCAAAAGAGCAGCTTGCCCTGCGCATGCTCTGCTCAGAAGCACGGGTCGATGCACACAAAATGAGAAGCGGTTTTTTAACTGAATCCGACTGGCCAAAGCTTACCCGGGGAGCAGGGAGACTCTCGGAGACAAAAATTTTTATCGACGATACACCCGGGATGGGAGTGCTTGAAATGCGGGCTAAGGCCCGGAGGCTCAAGTCAGAGCATGGTCTGGGTATGGTGATAGTAGACTATCTGCAACTTATGAGGGGGCGCAGCACTATTGACAGCCGGGAGCAGGAAATATCTGATATCTCACGTTCCCTCAAAGCGCTGGCAAAGGAGCTTAAGCTTCCGGTCATAGCACTATCCCAGCTCAACCGACGAGTTGAAGACCGGGCAGTAAAGAAGCCCCAGCTTGCTGACCTGCGGGAGTCCGGAGCCATTGAACAGGATGCAGATGTGATTCTGTTTCTCTACCGGGATGAGGTTTATAACCCTGATTCGCAAGACAAGGGCTCTGCCGAAATCATTATTGGCAAGCAGCGTAACGGTCCCACCGGAGAAATTCGCCTGGCCTTTATAGACCGCTACACCCGGTTTGAAAATTATACATCCAGAGAAAGTGAAGTTTAGTCGTTACGATATTCCTTCCCTGACAGCACGAGCACATTAAAACGCAAAAATATCTCCACGGCCATTGACTTCCCGCCGGATGATTATTATATTTACTCAGAAATAAATATAACTGAATATGTGAAACACTGGATTAAATATTTTTAATTATAATTTAACAATAATACAGGTACTGAAGAACAAGGAGGTAGAACATGGCAAAAGCGATTGGGATTGATCTTGGCACTACAAATTCGGTGGTGGCTGTTATGGAAGGCGGAGAGCCGACAGTGATAATTAATGAGGAGGGAAGCCGCCTGACACCGTCTGTAGTAGCATTTACCAAAGACGGGGAAATACTGGTCGGACAGGTGGCCAAGCGGCAGGCAATAACGAATCCGGAAAATACCATCTATTCCATAAAACGGTTTATGGGGCGCAGGTATGAGGAAGTTAATGAAGAGATGAAAATGGTTCCGTATAAAGTAGTGAAGGGACCAAATGGTGATGCACGGGTTGAGATCCAGGGCAAATTGTATACACCCCCGGAAATATCGGCAAAGATTTTACAAAAATTGAAAAAAGCGGCTGAAGCATATCTTGGCACTGAAGTACCGGATGCGGTCGTAACCGTTCCTGCTTATTTTAATGACAGCCAGCGTCAGGCCACCAAGGATGCCGGCAAAATCGCCGGGTTGAATGTCCATCGTATTATCAATGAGCCGACGGCATCAGCGCTTGCATACGGACTGGATAAGAAAAAGGATGAGACCATTGCCGTGTATGACTTCGGTGGCGGCACCTTTGATATCTCAATTCTTGAGGTGGGCGACAATGTTATTGAGGTAAAGGCGACCAACGGCGATACCCATCTGGGCGGGGATAATATTGATCAGCGGATTATAGACTGGCTGATTGCAGAATTCAGGAAAGATCAGGGTATTGATTTAAGCAAGGACAAGATGGCGCTCCAGAGGCTGAAGGAAGCGGCAGAAAAAGCAAAAATTGAGCTTTCATCAACGCTTGAGACCGAGATTAACCTGCCTTTCGTGACTGCTGATGCGTCAGGACCCAAACACCTGAACATGAAGCTCTCCCGGTCCAAGTTAGAACAGATGATGGATGATATTATTGAAAGATCCAAAGGACCCTGTATACAGGCTCTCAAAGATGCGGGATTTACTGCCAATAATATTGATGAAGCGATTCTGGTCGGAGGCTCCACCAGAATACCAAAAGTGCAGGAACTGGTAAAAACCCTGTTCGGGAAAGAGCCCCACAAGGGAGTTAATCCCGATGAGGTGGTGGGGCTGGGCGCAGCTGTTCAGGCTGGCGTTCTTTCCGGAGAGGTGAAAAATGTACTGCTGCTTGATGTGACACCCCTGTCGCTGGGCATTGAAACGCTGGGCGGCGTGACCACACGGCTCATTGAGCGCAACACAACCATTCCAACCCGTAAAAGCGAAATCTTCACCACTGCTGCAGACAATCAGACCAGCGTAGAGATACATGTGCTGCAGGGCGAACGGGACATGGCACGTGATAACCGGACTCTGGGCAAATTTCAGCTGGTCGGCATGCCCGCTGCCCCTCGCGGCGTGCCGCAGGTTGAAGTCACCTTTGATATTGATGCAAACGGCATTGTCAATGTTTCGGCAAAAGACCTGGGTACCGGAAAGGAACAGAAGATAACCATTACTGCTTCAAGCGGGTTAAACAGAGATGACATTGATAAGATGGTAAAAGAAGCTGAAGCGCATGCTGAAGAGGATAAGCAAAGACGGGAAGAGATTGAAATACGAAACCAGGCAGATTCTCTGGCTTACAATACGGAAAAAATACTCAGTGAAAACAAGGCGAAACTTTCTGAGCCGGACATTAAAAACATTGAGGATGCCATCAAAGAAACGCGGGAAGCAATGGATTCTGGCAACACCTCCCAGATAAAGGAGAAGATGGAAGCCCTGAACAAGGCATCGCATAAACTCGCAGAAATTATCTATCAGAAAGCTTCAGAAGGTTCTCAATCACCGCCGCCGCCTCCTCCAGGCAGTGGAGCCAAGGCAGGCGGACAGGAAGATGTCGTGGATGCTGAATTTGAAGAAACTAAAAAGTAGCTGTCAGGAATATTTTTCTGCTTGACAAATTCGTGAAAGCCACTACAAAGGGGAAGAGTTCTAAACAGTTCTCTTCCCCTGTTTTTATGGGAAAGATTAACCCTATTCTGAAACCGGCTTCGTTATTTCATCAATGATCAGTGCAATCTTGGGACATGAATTAGATCGGCCTCTTTCCTGGCTGATAAAAAATACGGTTCTTGAGCGGGTGCACCCCACAGCTCTCACGCTCATCGGCTTGCTGGTCAATCTGATTGCTGCAGCGGCGATTATTGCCGGATACTGGAAAAGTGCTGCCCTGCTTATTTTAGTCGCAGGATTCTTTGATATGCTTGACGGAGCCACAGCCCGCACCCAGCGCAAAACCTCTCACTTCGGGGGCTTTATTGATTCTGTCATTGACCGCTATTCAGACATGTCGCTGCTTATAGCACTGATTATCTTTTATGCACTGCAGGGGAAAATATTTATGGTGAGCCTGTGCTCTATTGCATCACTCGGTACAGTGCTCATTCCCTACACACGGGCAAAGGCTGAGGCGCTGATTCCGGAGTGCAAGGTGGGCCTCATGGAGCGGGCAGAACGGATTCTGCTCCTTGCCGCCGGCACCTTTTTTAACAGCATGGAAATCATCATGTGGCTTATGGCCCTTTTTACTCATCTAACCGTTTTCCACAGAATTTATTATACTTGGAAAGAAACCCAAAAGTTACCTTAGGTTGCTCCGCGCTACAAGGAGCTATCAGCATCCGGGTAATCAGCTGAAAACAGAGCTGCTGCTCACGGTATATTAACCGGCACGCAGCATCCTGATCGGTCAGTGGTGCGGCGGCAGCACCGGGATAGTGTGTGCGTTCTTCTTTGCTCATGTATCGTATAGCAAGCATCTATGCAGGTGTGCAGAACCGTTCAGCACGTTCCCTTTAATGTATAATACGCTCAGTGCATACAGGAGGTATATATGACAGAAGAAAAGGATTCCGGTTTCACGATCAAGGATAAACGAAGTTTTGATGAGCACGGTAACCCTGTCCAGTCTGCTCCAAGCGAAACTAACAACACCGCCACCGAAGATACCAAAACAGCTGCAGAACCAGCGTCAAACATGCAGAAAACCCTGCCTCCCGAAATTAATTTTGCATCGTTTGTTCTCTCACTCAGTTCTTCAGCCCTTTATCATTTCGGAGAAATCCCTGACCCGATAACCAACAAAATGCAGCGCAACCTCATAATGGCAAAACAGACTATTGACATTCTCGGCATGCTCAAGGAAAAGACTGCCGGAAATCTGGCCAAGGAGGAAGAAGCGCTGCTCAGCAATTTGCTCTATGATCTCAGAATGCGCTATGTCAGGGAAACCGAAAAAGACAGAATTGCACCATAGGAACACCCGTTGGATGAATTAACTATTCGCTCACCTGCAAAAATAAATTTAACTCTTAGAATCCTGAGAAAAAGAGCTGATGGATACCATGAGCTTCAGACTATCCTGCATAAAATCAGCCTGTATGATGAAATAGAGCTGAGACTATCTTCTCAACCGGGCATAGCAGTTACTATCGATGACCCGACAATCCCCTGCGATGCAAGAAATCTTGCATATCAGGCGGCCCATGCCCTCTTACAGAGCGCGCGCATCTCAACCGGCGTTTCAATTCACATCAGAAAAAAGATACCGGTCGGGGCAGGGTTAGGAGGAGGTAGCAGCAATGCTGCCGCAGTGCTTAAAGGGTTAAACAAACTTCTGGGGTGTAACCTGACCAACAGCTCGTTGAGAAAACTGGGCGTTGCGCTCGGTGCGGACGTTCCTTTTTTTGTTTACTCTAAAAACACTGCCAGGGCCGGCGGCATCGGGGAGCGTCTCAGCCCGGTTACCCTCGCAAGACCTCTTTGGTTTATAGTGCTCTATCCGGGTTTTAGTGTTGCTACCGCATGGGCATACCGGAATTATAAAATATTGACAAATAAGGCAAAACATATTAAGCTTCTTAATTCATTTAGGGATATCCACCAGGTGCTGCCCATTCTGTTTAATGATCTGGAGCAGGTGGTGACAGAACAATATCCTGAAATTCAAAAAATCAAGAATGGCCTCATAAAAGCAGGGGCTTATGGCTCACTAATGAGCGGGAGCGGTTCATCGGTATTCGGGATATTCCCGGACGAGAAACGGGCTCAGAAAGCTCTTTCAAAATTAGCTCTCTCCCCCCATCAAAGGGTTTTTATTGTCCAGAGTGCAGTAGATGAGCACGTGATTGCACCGCTCTCTTAGGAGCTCGTGCTGCGCAATCCACATCAGCAATATAAAACCCTATATCAGGAAAGGCGCCGTCATTGACTAATTTGAAAATATTTGCGGGAAATTCCAATTTACCCCTGGCTGAAGAGATGTGTCGCTGCTTCAATACATCATTAGGCAAAGCCAAGGTAGGCACGTTCAGTGATGGTGAAATAATGGTAGAGATCCAGGAGAATGTCCGGGGTACGGATGTCTTTATCATCCAGTCCATGTGTGTCCCGGTTAACGATCACCTCATGGAACTCCTGATAATGATTGACGCCATGAAAAGAGCTTCGGCGGAGAGAATTACTGCAACTATTCCCTATTATGGTTATGCCAGACAGGATAGAAAAGTCGCTCCCCGTGTGCCCATATCTGCAAAACTGATTGCTGATCTGCTCACCGCTGCTGGTGCCGACAGAGTGCTGACGATAGATCTGCATGCAGGGCAAATTCAGGGTTTTTTTAATATTCCCGTGGATAACCTGTTTGCTACACCCGTGCTGATTGAGTACCTTCGTGAACAGTACCAGGATGACCTGGTAATCGTGTCTCCTGATGCCGGAGGGGTGGAGCGGGCCCGTGCTATCGCTAAACGCTTGGGAGCTTCCCTGGCGATCATAGATAAACGTCGTGATCGTCCCAATGAGTCTCAGGTTATGAATGTTATTGGCGACATAGTAAATAAAACTACCCTTATTATGGACGATATGGTGGATACGGCGGGAACACTCACCCAGGCAGCGGATGCACTTGCTGAACGCGGTGCAAAGAGTGTATCAGCATGCTGCATTCATCCGGTTCTGTCCGGATCTTCCATTGAAAAGATTAATAAATGCTCTCTGAAAGAACTGGTGGTCACCGATACCATTCCCCTTTGTAACAAGACCCAATATACCAATAAGATTAAAGTCATCTCAGTTGGCAATCTGTTAGCTGAGGCAATAAAAAGAATACATGACAATGATTCTGTAAGCTCACTTTTTATCTAAAACAGAGGATTTTTGGCTGTACCAAAATTAATTCACCCTAATAGTTGTTGGGAGCACGTATGAATGATACCACTGTAATAAAGGCACAGAGCCGTAACAACAAAGGTAAAAATGCAGCGTTCCGTTTGCGCGATCAAGGCTTGATCCCGGCTGTGCTCTATGGGCACAATTTCCCGCCGGTTACGCTCACCATAAGCGCTGCCGAACTCTCTACCATATTGAAACCCGTCGGGCATAGCGCCGGGGAGCATGCTCTGCATAAGCTATCAATAGAGGATCGCAGTGATATCCCGGCCAAGGATATCATGATAAAAGAAATTCAGCGCGATCCCATTACCCACAAGATACTGCATATTGACTTATATGCAGTCAGGATGGATGAAAAAATAATCGTCCCGGTGCGCGTCAATGTTACGGGAAAAGCCCCCGGGGTGAAAATGGGCGGAATATTGCAGCAGATGCTGCGCGAAATTAAAATCAAGTGCTTCCCCTCTGACATTCCACAGGCTTTTGACGTTGATGTATCCGGTCTGGACATTGGTCAGTCCCTGCACATCTCTGATATCAATATTTCTGCACATCTTGAAATTCATGAGGATCTTTCCGCCCCGGTGGTGGGCGTTATTGCTCCAACAGTAGTAAAAGAGGAAGTGCCGGTAGCAGAAGAGGGTGTACCAACACCCGCGCCTGAAGTAGAGAAAAAACCCGGGGAAGAGATAAAATCAGGGGAAAAGAAAAAATCAGCTTAGCCAGTCAATGAAACAGGGAACAGTATGTGAAACTGATAGGGGGATTGGGGAATCCAGGGGCAGTATATCAAGTAACTCGCCATAATCTTGGCTACCGCGTTCTCGATTACATCGCTCACCAGAATAAGATTCCCTTAAAACAGCAAACAGCGCAGGCCTTAATTGGGCAGGGGACTCTTTGGGACATCCCGGTAGTTCTGGCAAAACCTGCAACCTTTATGAACCTGAGCGGTGAAGCAATAACAGCCCTTGCTCATGACTTCCGGATAGCGCCGTCAAATATAATTATTATTCATGATGATCTTGATCTGAAATTCGGTCAGGTCAAAATCAAAAGCAAAGGTGGCAGCGGCGGTCATCGGGGGATAGAATCCATAATTGACTGTCTAAAAGAAAATTATTTTGTGCGCATCAGAATCGGCATAGGCAGGCCGCCACGTGGAGCAGATGAAACTGCATTTGTATTGCAGTCCTTTTCTGAGGAAGAGGAAAAGAATTTAGATGAAATAATTAGTTCGGGCAGGACAGTGTTTAAAAAGCCGTTTTAATTGAAGGACCTGAGGCGCAATGAATCAGTTTCACAAGAAAATGCCGGACGCCTGACCAGGAGTTAATCCATTTAAAAAAGGGTTGAAACTTTTATAAGCCTCAACCCTTTTTTATGACGACAATTCAGTATATCTAATTTTGATGCTCCGCGATGACCGCAGGCTCTGTTCCCCGTGTATCATTATAACTGTGCAATTCAAACCGGACTATTTTTTCAAGAATGATCTTTTCTCCCTGCTGAACTATATAGTTTTTCGCTTTGCATTGGGGACATTCGTAATAGCTTGATCCATTATTTCTTACCAGGGAAACTCCGTTATTTCCATTAGATTTCTTTTCCCATCCTTCTAAAAAATAGATCTTTTTCAGCAAATAGCCGCATTCAGGATTTTTACATACCAGTCGTTGGGAACCAAGTATCTTTTCTGATGCACCCATTACTTTATTTACACTCCTGTTCTTTTTTATGCCTGGTAGTTAGTTTTTTTATGCCTGGTAGTTAGTTTTTTTATGCCTGTTAGTTAATATAATATACTCAATAATTTTTTATGTCAAGAAATATTTTCGATATTTAATGATTTTGATCTTATTATATAATTAAAATTATGGTATTTAATAATATAATATTTCTATTTATAATTTAAAATATAATAAAATAACATATAATAAATTCTTTATATATATGGGTCTCAGCTTTTGAGCTTTCAAAAGATAGCTTAAACCTGTTTCTTTTTCGCCTCTTTTTATATAGTGTCTGCCAATATAATGACACGTATTAGCAATTCTTTGGGCATAGAGATTTGCAGGAATTTTATCTTGCAGATACTGCTTTTCTAAAACCTTCAGTCGGTACAGGCGACCAGTTAAGCTATCGGTACTAATCCCTTCCGGGTTGTCAACATAGACTGCTAAAGATTTATTTATAAAACCCATAGGATATTGAGCGGCAATACGCAGCCAAAGATCATACTCTTCGCACTCTTTTAATTCTTCATCAAATAAGCCAATATTTTCAAAACACTCTTTTTTAACCATGGCTGCTGAGGTGCGAATGAAATTTGCTTTAAAAAGATCTTCAAGAATCCATCCCGATCTGCCGGGGCGATTTCTTTCTCTGTAGCTACCATCAAGCCGTATTGAAGCGCAGCGCGAAGCTACGAGACCATATTCAGGGTGTTGTTTAAATAATGCAACCTGTTGCGCGGTTTTTTCTGGTACCCAATAGTCATCAGAGTCAAGAAACGCTACGTACTCTCCGTTAGCATTTCTGATGCCTGTATTTCGGGCTCCTGAAATCCCCTTGTTCTCCTGATAAACATACCGCAGTTGGACCTCATAACCTTCAAGCATTATTCTGGTATCATCAGTTGACCCGTCATCAATAACAATTATTTCCAGAGGCTGATACGTTTGCTCCTTAACCGATTGCAAAGCCTTCTGAAGATATGCTGCACGATTGTATGTTGGAATGATAACACTGACTAACGGCGCCATAGTAATTACAATGCTTTTCTTATTCTAAATTGACGTGATGTCCTGATTTTTTTGTGCTACGAAAAAAACTGTTTCAAGGGCAATTGTTTTACAATAATCATAACACACATTAAACAATGTTGAAAATAGGAACGCAGGTGAATAACGAACTATGATCATTATATCTTGTATCAAGAATCACAACAACTGCTCCGATGTTACATGAAACACTGGTGCTGCTTATTATTATAAAAATATTATTTTTTTGCAAATCCATACACTTTTTGGTATATTCGATACTCATCAAAAAAACTTCGGCAACACTCATCAATGGCTAATCAAAAATCTTTCATAAATGCTATAATGGAATATAGACGGCTTCTTATAATTGCCGTTCAGACTATATTAATACCAATATCATATTGTTTAGCTTTTTTATTACGTTTTGATTTTGAGCTGCCACCCCAGCAAATTGATAACATCCTTAAAACAGCTCCCATTCTTATTGTAGCCCGCTTATTCTTCTTTTATTATTTTGATCTTTTTAGCGGCTGGTGGCGTTATGTCAGCACGGAAGATATTACTAAGATTACCAAGTCAATTTTTTTTAGTTCAATAAGTTTTATCGCCGCAGTGGTCTTTCTGTATAATTTAATTACCTTCCCCCGTTCCATTTTTATTATTGATACACTGCTCATCTTCTTACTGCTGTGCGGTGTCCGCTTTTCTACCAGACTGCTACGCGAGGGATTGGAAACCACTAAGAGCTACAAAATAAAGAAAAATGTGCTCATAGTTGGAGCAGGAAGTGCTGGAGTAACTGTTCTTAATGAAATCCGCAATAGTGAAGATTTGCATCTCAATCCAATAGGATTTGTAGACGACAACAATGCAAAACAGGGATTTAAAATAAAAGGAGTAGAAGTCCTTGGTACCTGTGCTGAAATCCCGAACCTTGCAGCTAAATATAGCATAGATGAACTGCTTATCGCCCTTCCCTCAGCGCCCCTTAAAGATCTTCTGGAAATATGTACTATTTGTGATAAGGCCAATATAAAATATAGAACTCTTCCAAAAATCGGTGACATCCTGACTGGCAAGACCTTTTTCAGCCAGCTGCGGGATGTGCATCCTGATGAACTATTGGGAAGGCCCTCTATCTCTTTCAAGCGCGAGAGTGACAGAATAATACTGAATAAAGAATTGAACAATACCTGTGTTCTGGTTACCGGAGCCGGGGGATCAATTGGATCTGAGATCTGTCGACAGATCTCAGCCTCTAACCCTAAAACGATCATTCTCTATGAGCGTCACGAAGAAAACCTTTATTTTATAGAGCTTGAGCTGAATAAAAAGTTCCCTCATCTCACTCTTATACCGTGCATAGGGGATATTCTTAACAAAGATAAATTGCAGAATATATTCTCAATCTATGCTCCGGATATCATTTATCATGCTGCAGCTTACAAACACGTGCCGTTAATGGAAAAGGACCCTATAGAAGCGCTAAGAAATAATGTGCTGGGAACAAAAACGCTGGCTGATGTCTGCATTGAAAGAGGCACTAAAAAATTTGTTTTTATTTCTACCGATAAGGCCGTCAATCCATCAAGCATCATGGGAACAACCAAACGAATGACCGAGAAATTGCTGCAGACCTATGAAAATAAGCCCACAAAATTCATATCAGTCAGATTCGGTAATGTTATAGGCAGCAGCGGAAGCGTAATTCCGCTGTTCAAGAAGCAGATTGCCGAAGGAGGCCCGCTTACTATTACGCATCCCGAAACAACACGATTTTTAATGACTATTCCAGAGGCGGTGCAGCTGGTTCTTCTCGCAGGATGTATGGGCAGCGGAGGAGATATTTTCCTCCTTGATATGGGAGAACCGATAAAGATTGTCGATTTAGCAAAAAACCTGCTGGAGCTCTCCGGACTGGTACCGTACAAAGATATTAATATCGAATTTATTGGATTAAGAGACGGCGAAAAATTGCATGAAGAACTGTACTGGGAGGGCGAAAACATTACTTCCACCCCTAACAAAAAAATAAGAATGCTTTCCAACTCTCGGTTCAATGCACAGCAGTATAAAATAGACCTAACAAAGCTCGAAAAAGTACTCTCCGGTGCTCCTGAATACGACACGGGACTGTTTGAATTGATGAAAGAAATGGTCCCGGAAGCTTCCATCAGTCCTCCACCTAAAAGCCAGAAACCTTTACTGTAAAAAACATATCTTCTGTTTCACTCGGTAAGAGGCCACCGGGACAGGGCATTCATGGAAAAAGGAAATGCCGCAACCGTTCGTATTCTATACTCCCCTGCTGCAGCTATCATGGCAGCGTTATCAGTACATAAAACTGGTGAAGGAATAAAAACATGCACATTTCCATCAGCTGCTGTATCCCCCATCTTTTCTCTAAGCCGGGAGTTAGAGGCCACTCCCCCCGCCAGCATGACGGTCTGGACCTGATAGTGCGCCGCAGCCCTGAAGGTCTTTTCCACCAGTATATCAACCACAGCATCCTGAAAGCTTGCCACAATATCGCCTATAGCCTCCGGTGAGGGTTTTCCGCCGATGCTCTTCACATAATAAAGAACCGCCGTTTTCAAACCGCTAAAGCTAAAGTCAAAGCTCTCGTCAGCAAGCATGGGACGGGGAAACACTACTGCTTGAGGATTGCCGTGCCGTGCCAGTTTATCAATAACAACACCTCCGGGATAGCCAAGATCTAAAAGCTTTGCTACCTTATCAAACGCTTCTCCTGCTGCATCATCTCGTGTTTTGCCGAGCAGCTTATACCTTCCAAAACCCTCTACCAGATAGAGACTGGTGTGACCGCCTGAGACAACAAGAGCGACGACGGGAAATGCAATATCATGCAGTTCAAGCGATGCAGCACAAATATGGCCCTCCAGATGATTGATACCAATCAGGGGCAGTCTCCTGCAATAGGCAATGGCCTTGGCAGCATTAATGCCAACCAGAAGTGACCCCACCAGCCCTGGCCCCTGAGTGACCGCTATGCCTTCGATGTCATCAAGTGCAACGTGCGCCTGATCCAGAGCCTCTCTGATAACCGGAATAATGTTTTCCATGTGCTGGCGTGACGCTATCTCGGGGACAACGCCACCGTATTTTTTATGTAAATCTACCTGAGAAGCTATTACATTGGAACATATCTGTTTCCCATCACGCACCACAGCAGCAGCTGTTTCGTCGCAGGAGGTCTCAATTCCCAGCATCAGCATATAGGTTTGATCTCAATCTGTTAATAAAACGATAGATCCGCATTAAAAATATAGCATTGCGCCCCTGAGTGCTCTATAAGAGCCGGTATCGTAACTATAGTTAAAAAACTTCAGGAATGCAAACGTTTACCAGGGGCTCTGTTCTGAAATTTAGTTTTGAAACTTTATCTTGACATATACAGTACCCTCATATAATTTTTGAAACTCCTGTATCAAATTCTGATCATAGTTCTATGGAAATTAAAACTGACTTTCTCATTATAGGCAGCGGGATTGCCGGACTGAGCTATGCTTTGAAAGTAAGCCCGTACGGCAGTGTCGCAATTGTCACGAAAAAAAATTCTGTTGAATCCGGCACCAACTATGCTCAGGGCGGCATTGCTGCTGTAATGGCGCCAGAGGATTCATTTGATCTGCATATGCAAGACACGTTTGTTGCAGGTGATGGTCTGTGTCATGAGGACGTTGTAAAGCTGGTTGTTCAGGAAGGGCCTGAACGTATTAATGAGCTTATTAAATGGAAAGTGCCTTTCACCAAGGGCAAGCATCACGGAAAAACTTCTTTTGATCTGGGCCGCGAAGGAGGCCACTCAACGCGCCGCATCCTTCACTGTAAGGATTTAACCGGCAGAGAAGTTGAGCGGATACTGCTTAAAAAAGTGGGGGCCGATCCCAACATTCAGATATTTGAGAACCATATCTGCATAGACCTTATCACGTCAAAAAAACTGGGGCTCAAAAATACCGGCACAACAGTATGCTATGGGGTGTATGTCCTTGATAATAACACCGAGAACATAAACACCTTTATTGCAAAGGTAACCGTGCTGGCCACCGGCGGTGCCGGAAAAACCTATCTCTATACCAGCAACCCTGACATAGCTACCGGAGACGGTACCGCCATGGCCTACCGTGCAGGAGCCCGGGTTGCCAATATGGAGTTCATCCAGTTTCATCCCACCTGCCTCTACCATCCGCAGGCAAAAAATTTTCTTATCTCTGAAGCAGTCAGAGGCGAGGGCGGTATTCTGCGGTTAAAAGACGGAACACCCTTCATGGAGAAGTATCATCCGCTTAAGGATCTGGCCCCGCGGGACATCGTGGCCCGGGCAATCGATACGGAGCTGAAAAAAAGCGGTGATGAGTGTGTTTATTTGGATATCACCCATCGGCGCTCAAACTTCCTCAAACACCGCTTTCCCAATATTTACGAAAAATGCCTTTCTTTTAATATTAATATGGCAACCACCCCCATCCCCGTAGTCCCTGCAGCGCATTATATCTGCGGTGGCGTGTTGACCAACAACTATGGGGAGACCAATATCCTGGGGCTGTTTGCCGTCGGTGAAGTTTCCTGCACCGGGCTCCACGGCGCAAACCGGCTTGCCAGCAACTCGCTCCTGGAAGCGCTTGTTTATGCACATCGTGCTGCTCTCAAATCAGTAAAGGAACTCCATGAAAGAAGCTATTATCCGGTGCCCATTCCTCAGTGGGACCCCGGCAATGCCACTGATATTGACGAGTCCGTAGTAATTTCCCACAACTGGGATGAGATCAGACGGCTTATGTGGCATTACGTGGGAATTGTGCGGTCAAATAAGCGGCTGGAGCGTGCACAGCGGAGGATTGAACTCCTAAAGCAGGAGATTACTGATTATTACTGGGATTTTATCATCACCGCAGATCTCATTGAACTGCGAAACATTGCCACGGTAGCAGAGCTGATCGTACGCTGCGCTCGCAAACGCAAAGAGAGCCGCGGCCTGCATTACACCCTGGATTATCCGAATAAAAATGATTCTTCCTGGAAAAAAGATACCATCATTCAACTCAGGCCCAAAAAAGAATCCAAGTCCGGGAAACCATCACGTGCCCAATCCGGCAAACGCACCAAACCGTCCCGTTTTTCCCTTTTCTCCACGATAGGAGAAGAATAGATCAGGCCGGCAGGCCGTGCAGAGCCCTGCAACTTCAATATTGCAGTCAGGGATTCCCTGCTGAAGCAGTTGCAGCCTGTTTGCCTCCCAGAGATTTAAAAACAGTTCCCCTCCCGACTCCCTGAAGACTGCAGTATAGAGATCAGGTGCTCTTTTAAAAACTCCTGCAACTGCCTCCTGAACGCGATAACAGCAGGGACCAATTGCCGGGCCAATCCCTGCTCTGATGGCTCCGGGGTCAGCGTGGTGTCGCAGCACCATTTCCCTGACTGTTTCTCCTGCAATGCCGGCAAGCGTGCCCCGCCATCCTGCATGAACCACTGCCACCATCTTCTGTTCAGGTGCAAACAGAATAACCGGTACACAGTCAGCAACGCGCACCATGAGCGTAAGGCCAGGCTTTTTTGTTGCCAGAGCATCATAACCATGCAAGAGAGGTTCCACGGCAAACGTACTCCTGCCAATGAAAGAATCATCAATCACTGCCAACTGGTTGCCATGAACCTGCTGTGATGTCACCAGCGCGGCAAGGTTAAACCCGAGTGCGCTGCTTACGATTTCATAATTTTTCGCTACCCGTTCAGGCGCATCTCCTGTATCCGCCCCTAAATTGAGCGATGCGTAAGGAGCGCTGCTCGCGCCGCCAGATCTGGTTGAGATGGCATGCGTGAGGTTATTGAATTGCAGCAGATTTTCAAAAAACAAAAAGGGCACCCCGTGCAAATACTTTTCTATCATCGGATAGAGCCCCTGTTTTTCAGATTATTATGTAATGAAAGCGCACTACTGCTTTTTTTCAATAGTCACCTGACATAGTGAAGTATTCTGGGTGAGCTTGTTTATTACCAGCGTCTCTGAAATGATCCGAAGCAAATAGCATACGCTCAGGAATAGCTGAATTCAACCGGGCCTCGACAGTAATGCCTCCCTGAGGGGAGCGGACCGCAACACTATCGCGGCCCTCTATACCCAGGCGTTCTGCATCCAATGGATTGATCTCAATCCATGCCCGGGGTCTCACGGCAAGCGGCCCCTCAGCATAGGTCGAGAGCGTACCGCAGTGGTAGAGAGAAGTCCCGGTTAAAAGCGTGAATGGATAGGCAGGATCTGATAGTATGGTATCCGCGGCATAGCCCGGATCAAAAAACGGTACGCGAGCTGCTTCCATCTTTAACCATGGAGTCCCCTGACCATCTTCTGTTATTGGCCACTGCACGCCATTGCTATTTTTTACTGCACGATGTGCTCCCTTATAATAGGGTACCGCTGCTTCGATCTCCTGAAATATTTCCCAGGCACTGTGGTACGGGAATACATTGTCAAAGCGTTGTGCAAGCTTCTGAATGATCTGCCAGTCAGGAAGCGCATTCCGGTACGGCTCTACTGCCCGCTCCATCCATTGAATGCGCCGCTCGCCGCTGGTAACAGAACCTTCCTTTTCAGCCCATGCTGCAGCCGGCAGGACACCGTGTGCAAGCTGTGCGGACTCGGTCATAAAAATGTCCTGCACCAGTAGAAAATCTAATTGTGCAAGCGCCGCTTGTGTTCTTTGTGAGTTTACAAAACTCATCACCGGGTCACATCCCATGAGATAGAGGCCTTTAATCCTGCCGTTCTCAATCGCCTCAACAAGTTTGTCTGCCGCCACTCCAGGCTGCGATGGAATATCTTTTTTCCAGAGCTGCTTTAAAACCTCGCTGTCAGATAGCTCCCGGTATCCGGGCAGCAGGTCTGCCATGACCCCCATATCACAGAGCCCCTGGAGGTTATTCCTGCCGACAGATAAAAAACATCCGCACCCTTCCCTGCCCAGATGTCCTGTCAGAAACATAATATTTACTGCCTGCTCTACAGCGCGCTCACCATTCTTCTGCCTCAGGAGAAAATCACCGCAGATAATAGCGCCGGTCGGGGAAGTTGCTATCTCCCTGGCGGCCTTCTCGATAAGGTGCATTGGCACGCCCGTATGCGCTGAGACCGTCGCCAGTGAAATAGCAGAAACAGCTTCCCTTAAACGGGCAAAGTTTTCTTTGTCAGCTATCAATAAACTGCTTGTTCTACCAGGCCGCGCTCTATGATCACTTTTATCATCCCGGTCAGCAGCGCCTGCTCGGTCTGGGGACGATAGCGAAGTCTGGTCGTGGCAAACTCATCAAGCTTGGTGCCGATTGGTGCAGCCACGATAAGGCGCGCGTCATGGTCCCGCGCTGCCGTAATCACCGCTAAAGAAGCGACCGGCATCTCAGCGGCAAAATCTGAACCAACGATAAATATTGACCGGGACTGTGCTATCTCGCTGAAGGAATTGGTCGACGCAGGAAAACCGATACCCCGCAGCAGCGGCATGATACCGTTGAGCAGGCTGAAGCGGGCGCTGCTATCCACATTGTTTGTCCCCAGCACCGCTCTGAAGAATTTTTGAAAGATATAGTTATCCTCATTGGTAGCATGGGCAGACCCCAAACCTGCGATGCAGTCAGGGCCGTGTTTTTTTATGAGTGAGGTAAAAGAAGCTGCGGCATAATCCAGCGCTTCATCCCAGCAAACCGGCGCAAGCTTGCCTTCCTCTTTTATGAGGGGCGTATGGAGGCGGTCCTGGTGGCTGATAAAGCCGTATCCAAAGCTGCCTCTGATGCAGAGGTTGCCGCGGTTGTGCGAGGACGTGTCGTCTGAAGTCACGCGCGCTACCGTATTATTGTGTACATTGAGCTCAATCGCGCATCCGGTGCCGCAGTACGGACATACTGAAGCAGCCTTTTTCAATTCCCAGACCCGCGCTGTATACTTAAAAGGCTTGCTGATAAGCGCACCGACCGGACACACCGAGATACACTGCCCGCAGAATTCACAGTCAAGAGGTTTGCCGCTCACCGTCTCTATCCGCGCATCATAGCCACGGCTGCTGAATTCCCAGGCATGCACTCCCTGCACCTCCGTGCAGATGCTGACGCAGCGGCCGCACATGACGCAGCGGGCGTCATGCTTTTCAATAAGCGGCGAATCATAATCTGTTTTGAATTGAACATCCGGCTATGGCAAACGGCTGCCCGGTAATACCGAACTCCTGGCACAGGTCCTGGAGCCGGCATTCTCCGGCCTTGTCGCACACCGGGCATTCCAAGGGATGATTGAGGAGAATATAGTTGAGCGCCTCTTTTCTCAGCTGCTGAAGGTGCGGGGAATCGATCGTTACCGTCTATCCCTTCCTGTACCGGCGTGGTGCAGGAAGCCATGGGATCGCGCACACCCTCAATTTCAACCACGCACAGCCTGCAGGACCCTATGGGATGAAGTTTGGGGTGATAGCAGAGATGGGGAATATAAATCCCTGCGCGCTGTGCTGCCTCCAGTATCGTATCACCTGCTGCTGCGGAAATTACCGCACCATTTATCTTCAGGGTAACCATGCGCCACATACTCCCCGGTTACATTGCTTAAGCGCCAGCAACGCCACCCGGTAACACCGCAGACAGCGGTCCGCGTCCTCAACCGCTGTTTCCGCCGTCAATCCCTGGTCAACTTCTTGAAAGCTGTGGATCCGTTCTTCGACCGGAAGGCAGGCAATACGCCGGACGCGGCTGTCCGCCCAGAATCCCCATGCTTTCATTTTTATCAAATACTTTCACCGCGCCGGCAAATTTTTCAAGCTTGCGATAGAGGGGAAGTTCCGGCTCCTGCCCGCTCAGATATTGGTCGATGGCAAGCGCGGCATCGCTTCCCGCGGCAAGTGCCTCAACAAGTGTTGCCGGGCCGGTTACACAATCGCCGCCGGAAAACACCCCGGCCAGAGATGTCTCCATGCTGCGGCTCATCGACCTTTATGGTTCCCCATTTGCTCACCTCAATGGGCTCTGACCCGAGCAAAAAACAGATCGCTGTCCTGGCCGATCGCGGAAATGACCACGTCGGTCTCTATGATGAATTCGGAGCCTTCCACCGGCATTGGCCGGCGCCTGCCGCTTGCGTCCGGCTCGCCCGAGTTCCATGCGGATGCATTCAACAGATTTGACAGCTCCATCTTCGGCAATGAGCCGCGTAGGCAGGGTTAAGTAGTGAAAATCAATCCCCTCTTCTTCAGCTTCCCTGATTTCAACTTCGTCTGCCGGCATTTCTGCCCGCGAGCGCCGGTACAGAAGCCGTACATCTTTAAACCCGAGACGAACTGCCGAGCGAACGCAGTCAATGGCAACATTGCCGCCGCCCACGACAACCAGCCGCTCTCCCAGAGGCACTTCTTTTCCTAAATTAATATTGCGCAGGAATACCACTCCCGGAATGAATCCCCGGTACCCCTTATCCTCCCCGTCAACTCCCATCTTCTTACTCTCGTGTGCGCCCACGCCCAAAAACAGCGCTTTAAAGCCCTGCTCCCTGAGCTGCTGCAGGGTGATATCTTTTCCCACGACCGTGTCATAGATAATAGTAACGCCGCAGCTCTTAACAACATCAATCTCGTAATTCAGAAAATCCCGCGGCAGCCGGTAGTCAGGAATCCCGACTGCTGCCATACCGCCGCCTTCCGGCAGCGCTTCAAAGATGGTTACCTGATGCCCTTTCCGGCCAAGGTAAAACGCTGCAGCAATACCGGCAGGCCCTGCCCCGACGATGGCAACTTTATCGGGCTGTGCTGAAACATCGCGCTTGAACTCACGGGGCTGTCCATGGCCGAATTCATATTCAATAATATAGCGCTTTATAGCCTTAATGCAGATAGACTCATCAAGCAGCAGCCTCCGGCAGCTGAATTCACAGGGCCGCACGCATACTTTGCCGCATACGCCGGGAAGAGCGTTACGCTCGCGCAACAGCTCTGCAGCCTCCTTGAGCTTGCGCTCTTTGACCAGCTCAACATAAGACGGTATATCAAGATGTACCGGGCAGGCATCAGTGCAGGGAGCCGTGAGGTGTGAGAGATACTGCTGCTTGTGCGACCCTCGTTTTATTCTTAATAGCGTTTAAAAATTCGTCTCTGAAATAGCTGATGCCGGCAAGAAGTGGTATGGGCCCGGTCTGCCCGACCTGGCACTTGGAGCTCTTCTGGATATCACGGGCGAGCTGCTCCAGACGAGTAAGGTCCGCCTCGGTGCCGCTTCCCTCTGCTATGCGCAGGAGCATGTCGTGGATTATTTTTATTCCCACCCGGCAGGGGTAACACTTGCCGCAGGAGTAGTGCTGGAGGGCTTCAGCATAGGCGCGCGACAGGTCAATAATACTTGCCTGTTCATCAAACAGCGCAAAACCGGCCCAGCCCATGAAGGCGGAAATATTTTTATTCTGTTCAAACGCAGCCGGCAGATTAAAATCAGGCGGAGCTGCCTGCGCTTCAGGAGGCTTTCCCCGGTTATCAATAACACGATCTGCCCAGGTACTGAATATAACCCGTGTCATAGTAGCCATATATTCATTAGTGCACGAACATCAGACGTTAGACAATAGCCACCAGCGCTCAGCAGGAGGTGAGTGTGGGGTGCCATAAAATGTTCCGGCTGCTTCAGGAGGAAGCTACCTCAGCGTGCTGATTCCGGAGTTCGTGTGCTGTACAGGATGGATGGGTGCCCTGCTAAAAACGTGCTGCCCCGATAAAAGACAGGCTGATTATAATAAATTATTCTCAGACTGCAAGGTATTTTAGCGCTGCGCCGCTGATTTCAGCTGCAGCAGTGTGGAGACAATATCATAGGCTGCGCGGGGGCGGGCAATACGGCTGGATATTCTTTCTTCATGGCAGCCATGCGCGCCGGGTCATCAAGCAGCCGGTCGATCTTGAAAGCAATTGCCGGCAGGTTGTTGCACCGCAGCGCCGCACCCTCCTCAAGCAGGTGATCGGCATTGCGCTCCTCCTGCCCCGGAATTGGATTCACCACCACCATGATGAGGTCCCGCGCCAGCGCTTCAGATGTGGTCAGTCCTCCGGTTTTTCCCACCAGCATGTCAGCGGCTGCCATGTATTCATCCATATCCGTGGTGTAGCCGACCACGCGCACGGTCACCCGATGGCCTGCGGGAACGCGTTCAGCAAGGTTCTCAAGCTTTCGTTTTAATTCTTCGCTTTTGCCGCAGACCGCAACTATCTGCGCCTCGTGCTGCAGGTCCAGCAGCGCGGTAATCAGGTTTTCTACCGGACCCACGCCGAAGCCGCCTGCTGATACGAGTATGGTAGTTATGTCCTGCCTGAGACCATGTTTAAGACGCATTGCTGCCTTATCCTTACGCCGGGCGAATACCGGGTCAACGGGAATTCCCGAGACGGTTATTCTGTCAGCGGGGATGCCCAGTTTTTCCAGATGCACCCCGGTCTCATCCAGCGCGACAAAATAGCGGTCACAATAACGGCACAGCCAGTTGGCATGGATATCAAAGTCCGTCACCACAATGGCAAGGGGACAGGTAAGCGTCTTTTTCTCCTTGAGCCAGGAGATCATGTCAGCGGGGGTAAAGTGGGTGCAGACCGCGAGGTCCGGCTGGTATTTATTTATCAGTCGCACCAGCGGCTGCGTATTGAGCATGTCAATTGCCTGCATGAGGCGCTCATTCTTCCACGGCTTGTCCATCACGTCGTAGAACCAGCCGAGCATGTGCGGGGCCTTATTGACCAGATCGATGTAGGCTTTTGAGGCGATGGTCTTAAATATTTTGGTCGTATATTCGAGCGCGTCAACATGCTTCACTTCTTCAGCTGCGCCCATTTCCATGAATGCCCGCTCCAGCGCCTGGGCTGCACGGGTATGCCCGGCACCGGCAGATGCTGACAGGATGAGAACCTTTTTAAACATATCGTTTAAGACTCCGGCATGAAATAAAGCGGGTACTATCGCTTCAGGTAATACTTCAGCGCTTCCGGTATATAAACTTTCAGATTATTAATCCTGGTTACATCCGAAGGATGGGTGCTCAGGAATTCGGACGGTGCCTGGCCCTGCTGTGAAGCAGCCATGCGCTGCCAGAACCCGAGGGCCACGCGCGGGTCATACCCTGCCATGGCCATAAATATGAGGCCCAGGCGGTCAGCTTCTGATTCCTGAACGCGGCTGTAGGGGAGCAGTAGTCCAACCTGCGATCCGACGCCGAAAAGATCAGAAACAGGTCCTGCGTCTGCCCCGGACTCTGGGCCATTGCGGTAGAGAGCGCCGCGCCTCCCATCTGCACCAGCAGCTGCTGGCTCATGCGCTCGCTGGAATGGTTGGCCACGGCATGAGCAATCTCATGTCCCATGACCACTGCCAGGCCGCTTTCATCCCGCGTCACGGGCAGGATGCCGGTATAGACGCATACCTTGCCGCCGGGCATGCACCAGGCATTTTTGGCCTTGTCCTGCACCAGGTTAAATTCCCAGGCATAACCGCTGAGACGGGAAGACATCTGCTGCCGGGCAAAAAAAAGTCCCACCGCCCGCTGGATATTTCCTCCCGACCCGCTGCACCATTAAGGCTGCCGGCGTGTTTCTGACAACCTGGTGCTTGGACAGAAAATCCCGGTAGGCCTCAAAGCTCATGGTACTGAGCTCCTGGGATGACACCAGGCTGAGCTGGCTCCGGCCGGTGATCGGAACCGTCTCGCAGGAAACAATGAAAAAAAGCGAGCACAACAATAAGAGCAGACTTCTTTTCATAATATATAGTCCTTTAAATAGAGAAGGCAGAGCCTATCGCAGCTCTGCCTTCATAAAATTACCGTATTTTTTAAAACTGACTGCTATTAACCCTGCGGCTGATTCTGTCCCGCCTGCTGCGTAGGCTCAATGATTATGTTAACGCGACGGTTAAGCTGGCGTCCGCCTTCGGTTGCGTTGTCTGCAATCGGGTTGGACTCTCCCATGCCAAGAGCAGAGATACGGGCAGTTTGTACGTTTTTAACAACCAGGGCGTTCTTTACCGAATTGGCCCGCTGCTCTGATAACTGCTGATTATAGGATTCTGCTCCCGTGCTGTCAGTATATCCTACTACCCTTATGGTGGTGTCAGGGTATCTATTGAGAATTTGCGCCACGCGGTCAATTTCCCCTGAAGCGTAGGCTGCGGGCTTGATAACGGATGAGTTGGTGTCAAACATCACATCTGATTTAAAGGTGAGGATAAGCGCGTCCTTTTCCCGCCTGCACACCCTGCATGATTGCCGCCTGCTCCCGTGCCTGTGACTCAGCGAGTGCCTGCTTGAATTCACGCTCCTGCTTGTCCATGTAATGCCCGATGACCCCGCCTGCAAGGCCGCCTACTACTGCGCCTATCGCAGCGCCCTTGCCCCCGCCAATCGCATAGCCGACCCCGGCACCGAGTACCGCGCCCGCCCCGGCACCGATGGTGGTTTTTTTGATTCTCCTGCATGGCTGCACAGCCGGGCAAGATAAGAGCCGCAATAAGTAACACCACTACAACCTGTTTCATGATACGCCTCCTCTGATTCTGCTTTTAATGATACCTTCTCAATACGTTATGCGTTTCCCCTTATTTCACTACGTCAGTCGCGCCCTTCATCTTGTCCATTCCCTCCTGCACTTTCCCTTTTCCTTCATCCATCTTATCCATCGGGTTCTTTCCCTTGTCTTCATCCTTCTTCATCTTTTTTTCTGCTTTCTCATCAATGGCACTGCAAGTTTTATCAGTCAGCATGCCAGCCGGCATTTTCATGTCTTCTTCTTTTTTCTGGAACTCCTTGATGGCATCCCGGGTATCCTTGTCCATTTTACCGGTCACGTCACCCTTGTAATACCCCAGGGTCTTAAGGCCTTCCTGGGCTTTTGATATTTTCTCCGCTTGCTGATTCTCTTTTTCTTCGGCAATCGAGAAACCGGTAAAACTGAGCGCAATGATAACTCCGATGATCAGTGCTAAACATTTTTTGTTCATAACTGCCCCCTTCCCTGATTAAATAAAGTTTTTGTTTAACGAGTTTTGCCATTTAAGCTAATAAAATGGCACCCTGGTTTTTATATTTCATAAAGGTAGTCCATGAAAATCTGTTTGTCAACAACTATCTCTATCTGCGCATTTTTTCTTTAAGCTCCGGCAAAACCCTGTCAATTGCCGCGCGCAGCCGGCCTTTGAATCCATCATCCTGCGTCATCATGTTCACCAGCACCGGGCTTAAGGCGTAATACAGGGTAATTGCCTTCCTGCCTTCTGCTGTTTGGTGCAGCACGCTGTCACGGAAATCCCTGAGCAGCAGAACCTCCTCTGAATTTTCCCCATAGACTGCCTCAGCGGGGCACAGGTTCTTTTCCTCGCAGGCATCCCCGACACCGTCCTGGTCAGTGTCCTTCTGGTCAGGATTGGACACGGTCGGGCAATTGTCCCGGTCATCATTGATGCCATCTCCGTCCCTGTCAACACAGGTTACGGTATCCCACTGCCAGGCAGACATGCCTCCCTCCATGGAATACACATGAAGAAAACTCTTGGAATCAAGAAACTCCGCAGCCAGTGACGCTGCGATGTCCGCTCTGGCAGACCACAAGGATTTCAGCGTCCGCAGGCAGTTCCTGCATAATCCTTGCTCCAGCACCTCTGAAATCCAGGGGATAATTGAGCGCCCCGGCGATGTGGCCGTTCGCGCCGCAGTATTCATTAACTTCTCTGACATCAACAACGGTCAGCGCGCTATTGGTTTCGATCATCTGCTGTGCCTGCTGCGGCGTGACAACCGTATAGGCCAGGGCCTTCGCAGCCATGCCGCCGGACAATAAAAAAAGGAGCGCCAGCAAGGAGTAAAGATATTTTTTCATAGTAATCCTTTCAGTTCAACCACGAGGATGCAGAGAAAATAAATTTTAAAAGCAAAAAGCCGTCAGCTTGCCTTTTCTTTGGGACCCCTGTGGCTCTTTTGTTCATAACAATAAAAAGCAGGAGCCGTTATTTCCCCGACTCCTGCCTTTATATATACTGCGTCCTGCTTTTATTTGCAACGGGTGATTCTAAAGCAGCACTCTTTGTCTCCTGCCGGCATGATGCTTCATCCGCTGCCACTTTGCCACCTTGTACTGCTCTCCCAGGCGGCAGTCCATTTCGCAGATGATGGCACAGGGATCAGGCAGCTTGCGCTTCCTGGTGGCATCAAGATGCGGGCAGCGCTCCAGGTGCTCATACCAGACCGGCTCGCCGTTCTCTTCCGTCTTTTCAATCCATATCTTCCAGCCGGTGGCGGGAAACATATCGATCTCATACATCATGATGTCGCCGATGTCTTTGCCCTCAAACATCTTGGTCCGCTTCTTGAAACCCACCTCAAAAATGTCATCATAAACAGCTCTGCCCTTCTCTTCGCCGTACGCGGCGACAAGATTCTGATAGAGCAGCGGCAGCTTTAATGCATTCATCTCTTCCAGCATGTCGCGCTGCTTTTCCAGTGGAAACTCTTTCCCGACAACTTTTTCCATGGTATCCTCCGTGAAAAAATGGTTAACCCGGCAATAGTCATCTGCAGTCTGCTAGACTTCAATAAGACAAAGGAACGCTCCGCCAAGGGGGCTTACCGAGCTAATTATCTTTCGACATGCATCTTGACCCCGCTTACTCGGGGTTCATATGACCGGTCATTTTATTGAAGTATATGCCAGCGGCGCCCCGGTGTCAATAACTCTGTCATCATTCTGCCGGCGCAGAAAATATAATTTGTACTGTTTCCGGTTACCTGATAGATTACCAGTCAGTCACAGTGCTTACAGGAGTCGCACATGATTGATGCCGCAAGGCCCTCGCAAAATACCCCGCGCTGCGCGAAAATGCCGGAGGGATTATCATACTCGCGGTCTTTATACTCTCACGTCTTGTTTTCTATCTCCAGGGCGGTGCGTTTGTCGCCACGCCCCTGGCCTTTGCCATGCAGTACCTGGACCCCGCGCTGCTTAAAACCGATCTCCTGCAAAGCCTGTTTTATCTTCACTCCCAGCCGCCTCTGTTCAACCTCATGCTCGGCCTGGTGCTGAAGCTGTCCCCGGTCCCCGCCCTGTCATACTCGATTCTTTTTAAAACCGCCGGGGCGCTTATTCCCCTGGCATGCTACGGAACGCTCTCCGCCATCGGGGTGAAGCGCCGTACAGCCCTGCTGATAACTATTGTCTTCATGCTCAATCCAACGCTCATCCTTTATGAGAACCTTTTATATTACTCCTACATTGAAACCTTTTATATTGCCCTGGCGCTGTTTTTCCTCGCCCGCTGGGGACTTGAAAAAAAAACCTCCAGACTCGCCCTGTTCTGGACATTTCTTCTCTGCCTGGGGCTGACCCGCTCCGTGTTTCACCCGGTCTTCTTTCTCCTCACCGGAGCTGTCATCACCTGGTATCTGTGGCGCAGGGCCGCGGCAAAACCCCTTGCCGAAACATTTCTTCGCTCCTGCATTAGTTGTGGTGATACCGTTAATGCTTCTGTGTTCAAAGAACGCCTCGGTGTTCGGTTTTTTCGGGACCTCATCATGGGAAGGGATGAACCTCTGGACAAAAGTAAACACTTTTGTCCCGGAGCAGCTTGAAGAGCTGCACGCGAGAGGGATAGTAAGCACAACAGCGATCAAGGCGGAACTGAGGGCGTTCCAGCCCATAACGCACTACTTTAATGCTGCCGCGTTGAAGAATATACCCTGCCATTGTCCCGCGGACTGCAGTTCAAACAAAAGCACCGGCTACCCGAACTTTAATCACAGCGGCTATATCATTGTTTCACAGCAGCTCATGCGGGACGCGCTTGCACTGATACGGTACGAGCCGTCCCAGTTTTTATTTTACACCCTGGGCTCCTACAGCCTCACGCTCTGGCACTCTTCTGATTCAGTCCACGGGCTTTTCGAGAATAACATGGAGGTGCTGAAAAAGCTGGAGTCCGTATACCGCTTTCTGCACTTCGGGTTTATGGGGGTTGAAAGCAAGCTTGATGCAAGAATGTGGGGAAGGACTATCGTTATCAGTATTTTATTTGCAATTGTCTATCTCAGCACCATCATCCTTGCTTTCAAGAAAAGATGAGCGCATATCACCGGCCCTAATGACCCTCTGCATCTTCTGCCTCATCATTCACGCCTACACCATCACCGTCTCATCGATCATCGAGTTCGGCGAGAACAACCGCTTCCGCTTTCCAGTGGACCTGGCGTTTGTGGTGATGACTGCGGGGAATATTGTTATGTGGAGCAGTCTCAGAAGCAAGCGTTCTACAGCAGGGGCTAAAACTGCTTAGCGGTCATTGCCAGGAGTCACAATGTATCGGGACGACGCGGCAATCCTGGTTCATAGTTCCAGCACATGCGTAATAAATGACACTGTCATAGTTTCCCTGGTTGAGGATGTATATTTTTTTTAATAATTTTGTTGTATAATATGATAATATTTATCATGCAGTAAAAAACTCATGGAATCCATCCCGTAATCCAGGAGGTCATTTAACATGACAAAAATGACTTTAATCTATTGGAAAAGTGAGAAATTCTGGCTGGGAAAACTTTTGGAACATCCTGAAATTATGACCCAGGGAGAAACTCTGAAAGAATTGGAAGATAACATTAAAGACGCTTATTTTCTCATGGCAACAGATGATGTTCCCAAAGTGTATAAGAATTAAAAAAATCTTTTTATAAATAGAAATGAGTTGGCGCCGGAGAAAAACTGGCTTTTTTTATTTAATTTTCATGCGCATAAAGATAGGCCAAATCGGAAATTGGCCTTTAATAAATATATTCGGGATTATATCTTTGAGAGCACCTGGTAATCGTTTATAATTCTTTCCAGGGTCGCTTCCTTCCGCAGTTTTCCCTTGGTGTTAAAATAGCGGTCACGGATTTCCTGATTCATCGAGGGCTCTCTGCAGTTCTTCAGCCAGGTCATCTGTCCGCGTGAACAGCGTCGCAATGAATCAGCACTCCTGAACGCTTTCAGCGCCGCGTCATCAAAGGAAAGCTTTTTACATTCCTCTGCCCCGCCGCAGGGGATGCAGCAGGGTTTTAAATCCTTTATATTGCAGGGCTTGCTGCCCACAAGATACAGGCTGCCGTCTTTAACCCGCACCAGCGTTGGAATCAGCAGGTCAAGAAACCAGCCGATCTCAAACATGAAATAGAACCCGTCAACGGGTTTATCCATTGTAGTTTTCCTTTTTGCCTCTGTGCCTTTGTGCCTGGCCGCGCAGTAGCGCAAGCGAAGGCGGGTGCCTTACTCTTATATCTTTCCTACCCGTGCCAGATGCTCAAAGATTGGTGAAATGCCCGTGCGCCGCATGAGCAGGCTGAAGTTGTCTTCGTAGGTTTCGCTCAGCTCATCCTTTATGAGATTGACCGACGCTTCCAGTATCGGATAGATCATATCAGTATCCGTTAACCGGAAAAGCTCGGTCCCGTATTTCGCGAAGCGGCCGAAGGTGCCGCCGGCCATGATCCTGCAGCCCTTTTTGTCAAACGCGATAGCGCCGGTGGGGCAGACCTGGATGCAGTTGCCGCAGAGCCTGCAGATGTCTTCGTTGATGACGGGCCTGCCGTCTTCAAAACTAATAATCCGGTCCAGGCAGGCATGAGCGCACTTTTTACACTGAATGCACTCCTTGTCGGTGACTTTGGGCCTGGCGGCGCCGTGGATGCCGATGTCCTTGGACTCGGCTCCGGTGCAGATGTTGCCGCAGCCTGATATGGATACGGTGAAAACGCTGTGCGGCATGAGCACTTCAAATGCCTTGTCCGCCAGTATCTCGGTGATCTTCAGCTCTTCCAGTTTCTGCTTGATCTTGGGGCCCAGTGCCCTCACATTTATCACGTCCCGGTCGCAGCCGAAGAACCGCGAATGGCAGAGCTCGATTTTATAGAGGGCGGGGTCTTTATTGAGCGCAATCTCCGGGTCAAGGTCAGTATCTGTTTGCCCCGAATCCCGCGCCTGCTGAATTTTTGCTATCTTTGCCTCTCCGAACCATTCAAAATAATCATCCCGCGTCTTGATCATGTCCTCGGTGTCACTACATTCCGCTTATCCTTGCGCGCGCACCGCTCAGCCCAGAGGATAATCATGTTCTTGATAATATCATGGACCGGAATTGCATCCACCACCTGCCGTGCATCTTCTTCCCATTTCATAATTAACTCCTTCTGTAGGGTTTGAGGATTGAACTACAGGGTTCAAGGGTTCAAGAGTACTGTTTGAACGATTCACAATTCACTTCGCCTTATTCCCTCTTTGCCTCTTGACCTTTTGACCTTCTACAATTTCTTCTCATACCTCTTCAGCATCAGCGAATTGCTCACCACGGTAATGGAGGAAAACCACATGGCCACGCACGCCCACTCGGGCTTGAGGGTGATCCCGTTCACCGGATAGAGAATGCCTGCCGCTATGGGTATCATCAGGACGTTATAGAAAAACGCCCAGAAAAAATTCTGTTTAATGGTCTCAAGCGTTTTTCTGCCCAGGCGGATGGAGCGCTCCACATCCATCAGGCTGTTCTTTACCAGGATCACGTCTCCGGTCTCCTTTGCCACATCAGTGCCGGAGCCGATGGCAATGCCCACGTCAGCCTGCGCCAGTGCCGGGGCATCGTTAATGCCATCGCCCACCATGCCGACTTTGAAACCCTTCTGCTGCCATTTTTTAACAACCGTGATCTTATCCGCAGGCAGCACCTCTGCTTCAACCTCGTCAATGCCCACCTCCCGGGCAACAGTCATGGGCGACTTTCTTATTATCACCGGAGATGAGCGCGGTTTTAATGCCGAGCTTATGGAGCGCCTGGACAGCCGCGCGGGAGTCCTGCTTGACAACATCCGACAGGGCAAAAATGCACAGCACCGTGTCATCAAGGGAAACATATACCGTTGTCCTGCCGCCCTCATCAATCTGCTCCCGCAGCCGCCGCACGTCCGGCGGAAGCTCTTTTTCCCCGGCAATGAACCTGCTGCTGCCGACCTTGAGCTGTTTTCCGTTCCAGCTGCAGAGAATGCCCTTACCGCTCATCTCCCGGACGTCGGTTACCTGTTCCCCGGCAATGCCGTTTCTGCTGCGCCTTCCTGACAATGGCCTGGGCCAGCGGGTGTGATGAATTGGCCGCCGCGCCGGCAGCTATGCCGAGCACGTCCTGAACATTATAAGCTGCTGCAGGGATGTATGCCGACCACTTCCGGCCTGCCGGCGGTAATGGTGCCGGTCTTGTCGAACAGAATAACATCAAGCTTTGAAATCCGCTCAAGCACTGAAGCGCGCTTAAACAGAATGCCCCGCTTCAGCCCCACTCCGCTTCCCACCATGATGGCCGTGGGGGTCGCCAGTCCCAGCGCGCACGGGCAGGCTATGACCAGCACCGCTATCATGAGCTGGAATGAAAAAAGAAATCGTGAAAACCCTTCCGGCGGCGGAATTGTCAGCACGGCGTACCAGAGCGCAAACGTGATGAGCGCCGCGGCCACCACAAACGGGACAAAGTAATTTGATACCGTGTCCGCAATGCGCTGGATGGGCGCCTTGTCTGACTGGGCGTCTTCCACCATCTTTATGATTTGCGACAGCAGCGTGTCTTTCCCGATCTTTGTTGTCCGCACCCTGATGACGCCGGAGGTGTTCAGTGTCGCGCCGGTGACCGCATCTCCTGCTGCCTTCTCCACCGGAATGGATTCACCGGTAATCATGGACTCGTCCACCGCAGTCGCGCCTACGATTATTTTGCCATCCACCGGTATTTTTTCACCGGGCCGCACCAGCACGACATCCCCGACCTTCACTAACGATGCCGCCACCATGCGCTCTTTGCCGTTTTCAATGAGGCGCGCCTGGTCCGCCTGCAGCGAGAGCAGCTTCTGCAGAGCCTGGCTGGTTTTGCCTTTTGCCCTGGCTTCAAGCATTTTGCCCAGCAGAATGAAGGTGATGAGCATGGCAGAACTGTCAAAGAAGGTGTGGGCGTGGGGGTCGATGAAGAAAAGCGAGAAGACGCTGTAAAAGTATGCCGCTGATATGCCCAGGGCGATGAGCACATCCATGTTGGTGGAGCGGTTCTTCAACGAATGGTAGGCGCCGCTGTAGAAGGTAATGCCGGAGACAAACTGCACCAGGGTGGCAAGAACAAAATTTACATAGTTGGTGCCGACATGGCCGAAGGGCATGAGATACATGAACACGACCAGCGGAACGGTCAGCGCCAGGGCAAAAAAGAAGCGGAACTTTTCCCTGCGCGCAATGCCTGAGGCCTTCTGCTCCTCACCTGCTTCAATGGCGCTGTAGCCCGCGTCCTTTACTATTTCAAGTATCTTCTGCCGGTCAGTAAGCGCCTCGTCAAACTCAACAAAACCTTTTTCAAGTGAGAAGTTGATGGCAACGCTTTTTATACCCGCTGCCCCTTTAAAAGCCTTTTCAATGGACTGGGCGCAGTTAACGCAGCTCATCCCCTCGATGCGGAAGGTGATTTTGCCACCCTCCCTCTCCTTTAAAGACGCTGCGACATAGCCGATATCTGCAACCTTCTTAATGACCTCTTCATCAGAAAGAGATGAATCTTTTTCGACGGTCAAGCGCTCCAGTGGAAAATTAACCGTTGCCTGCAGAATGCCGGGGAACTTCTTCAGGCCTTTCTCAATCGCCTGGGCGCAGTTAACGCAGGACATTCCCTGGATGGAAAAGTTTGAAGTGACTGATTGAGGGACGATCTCCGGTGCTGCCTGCTCCTGCGCTGCACTTTCTTCGGGCTTACCCTCAGCAGCAGGCTCGACACTGTAGCCTTCTTCAATAATTGCTGATTTGAGAGATGCAAGACTGGTTAGCGCATCATCATAGGTGACCTGCGCCCTGGACTCTTCAAGGGAAACATCTAATGCCAGCACACCGTTGACATTTTGCAGCGCCATGTTCACTGCCTTCACGCAGTGGCCGCAGGTCATGCCGAATACGGGGATTATATCAGTTCGTTCCATGTTGTTGTAAGTTAACTGACTTTTTATCAAGGACGCAGATTGCGCCGATACTCGCAGATTGTTAAGCTTTATCTAATCGCTAATAATCTGCGTTCATCCGCGTTCTCGGCGTGCTCTGCGGTAAATGATTTCTTATTTCTCTGCTGCGCTGTAGCCGAAGTCATTAATGGCTTTCACAATCCCTGCCACATCAGCCTGAGCCGGGTCACAGGAAAAAGCTCGCCTCCTTCTGTTCAAGGATTACCTGAACATCAGATACTCCTTGAAATTTTTCAATAATCTTTTGAACTCTCTTAACACAATGTTCACAGGTCATTCCTTCAACACTCAATTTCTTCTGCATGGCTGTCGTCCTTTCCATTAAAAGTATTAAACCACAGAGCAAAGCTTTATGAGTTTGGAGTCGAGAGTTTAGGAGTTAGAAACTCTACTCTCGCGGCTCCTTAACGCTTCCACTCCTTACACACTCTGCCTGCGGTTATGTTTTTTCAGCGGGTGCCTTTGCTCTTGTATTTAAATACGGTCTGAATAAGCTCATTGATCATTTTTTCTCCGCCATTGCGGCGGATGGCTTCACTGACGCAGCTTTCCACGTGGCGCTTCATGACATTTTTTGAGACGCTGTCAAGAGCTTTCTGCGCAGCGGTTATCTGGTTTATAATGTCGATGCAGTACTCCCCGCTGTCCACCATGCGCATAATGCCGCGCACCTGTCCCTCGATGCGTTTCAGCCGGTTTAAGGAATCCTTTTTTACCGTCGCATTGATCATACCGCTTCCTTTTTATAGCATTTTTATTTTTTGCCTTGACATACCCCCATGGGGTATATTAATAATTAATATATTACCGAATAGCTGTCAACAGTCTTTTCTGCCACGTTTGAATAATAATTTTTCCGCAAGCGCAGGTTTTTCTTTTGAGCATGGTTTAAAATTATAGGTTACATAACTGAAACAGGTTACTGCGATAGTTCGTTAAAATCAGCAATCAGCATGAAATTTATAAAGATACTATTACTGCTTCTGGCCATTTCGGGAATTGTTTTTTCAACATACGTCCCGGCGCAGACAAAACAGGCGTCCCTGCTGCTCCTGCTGCAAAGGCTCGGTGTGCATGTGCGACTGCAGTAGCAAGGGCCCGTCCGGACCCTCTTTCGGCAGTCTGCAAAAAGACAGCGCTGATGGCACGTGTGACTTCAACAAATGCGACAACAAAACACCAGTAACTGTCGGCAATAACTTTCTTTTAAGCAGCACCGATGGTTCTCAGAAAAAGAAGCTCGCATCAGGTTTGGGGCATAGTCTCCCGGCAGGAAATATGAGCTTTTTTTCAGCTGCCGCTGTTACCAAATCCTACGACGGGCATCTTTCCTTACCTCCCCCGCTATTCCTTAAAAACTCCTGTCTTCTCCTGTAATATCAAACACCACCCGTCTGCCCTGTTTTTACAGCAGGTTATTCATGATCAGCAGAGCAGCGTTTTTATTCCAATTTTAAAGATTTCCACTTTAATTACATTAAACAATTGTGCTAAAGGTTCAACCAGGGGTCTTGTTGCTGGTTTAAGACCCCCTATTCAAGCAAAAGGAGATAATCATGAAAACATGTTCAATTAAATTAACCGCGTTTTTGACACTGGCACTCATGCTGGCAATACTGCCCTGTGCCTGGAGTGCGGGAGCAAATAATATGATGGGCGGCGGGCCCGGTGGTGGCGGCAAGGCGGAATGATGGGAGGAAGCGGCGGCATGATGAACCAGTTCAAGGCAGCAGACCTTAAACGGCGATGGTGTTCCGGAAATAACATCCATTGCCGGCGGGTCTTATCTGCTCATTCTTGATAATACGGGAAAGGTGAAAACTTCAAAGCTGCTTCCGGAAATTCCCGGCCAAACGAATCAGTTTTACGTACGGGCATCAGGGATAGACATCGCTGATCTCGATGGAGATAAAATTCCCGAGATTATTACGCAGTACCGGGGCAGACAATGGAACCTACCTGGTGATTCTTGATAACCAGGGCAACTACAAAAGTTCCCAGCAGCTTCCCTATTTATATTATTAAACAGATGCTGATTAAACAGGATTGGCGTGGATTTCCCCGGCCATGCCGGGGAAATCCACAAACCTATTGTTAAGGAGATCCCATGAAACATCTCAAACTAATCATACTCATACTTACCCTGAGTTTATTATGGGTGATTCCCTCTTATGCCAGAGACGGAGGCCATCGCAACGGGAATAAGCAATTCAGCAACATGCGTAATAACTGGGACAACCGCCGTGACCATTGGCGCAATAACTGGAACAACAGGCAGGAGCGCTGGCAGGATGGATGGGACGATATGAGAAACCGGCAGCAGAACCGGCGCGAGCAAATGCAGGACAACTGGAATAATATGTGGAACGGCGACGGCGGGAATCACGGCATGAGAAACCGCTGACCATACACTCAGTAAAAAGGGGCCTTGCAGTCATAATGCTTAATCAGGAGGTTCAGGATGAATAAAGGAGGTAGCAGAAGAATTGTTTTTTGCCTCTGCTCGCTGCTGCTGACGGCGGCTTTTGCCGGCAGCGCCCTGGCGCAGGACAACACGGTAAAAGGGAACAAATATGCACTGTATTTTCTGACATTTCCCAATAATAACTTTAGAGATCTGGATGAAGCAGGATTAACCCACTCACACGTAACATTCACTGATGGCGGCGGGGTTGACGTAGAAATGATTGACGGGCACGGTTTATACTTTGCGGTGCCGGGGGGTTTCGTCGCTAGTTACTTTGCGGTGGGGGTGCGCATGGGTTTTGAGTCGATTGATGTATATTCTGCAATGACCGGTATAAACTTTAATCCCTATATTTTCGGGGTTGGATTTTTTCTCATAGATTATACCGATATAAACCCCTACGTTTTTTATGGCTTTCAGCTGTTTGATAGTACAATGTAAATATAGATGCCCATCGATGAGTTGATAACTATGCATACATTTCAGCTATCATACTGTTTCTCAGGGCCATCCAGAAAACCCAATAAGGGGGAATATAATCTATGAAACGAGCAGTCATAATAACCCTTAGCGGCATTTTATTATTATTTCAATTCTCGGTGAACTGCCAGGGGCAAAACAGCTTGGACCTTGAGCAGCTGATACAGGAAGCCTTGAAGGCAAATCCTGAAATATCGGCTCTGCAGCAGAAACGCAATGCCATGTGGCAGCGGCCGCCCCAGGAAAAATCCTGGGATGACCCGGAGCTGGCCTTCGGCGTTGCCAATCTGAACACCGATAACTTCAAATTCAACGAGATCGACATGACGATGAAGCAGATTGCCATCAGCCAGAACATACCGATGCCGGGCATTACATCGCTGAAGGAAAAAATGGCAATCCAGGAGGCCAAAAGCTCTGACAGGCTGCTTGATGACGGCAAGCTAAAGCTCATCAGGGATGTAAAAACCGCCTACTATGATCTGTATATCAATTACGCGCACATGCAGACTGCGGAGAAGAATAAGGGCCTGATGGCAAAGTTTGTGGAAATTGCGCAAAAAAAATATGAGGTCGGCAAAGGCCTGCAGCAGGACATCCTCAAGGCCCAGGTGGAGCAGTCAAAATTTATTGAGCGCCTGGTTGAGCTTGAGCAGAAGAAAACATCATATATCGCAGAGCTGAACCGGCTCCTCAACCGCGAGCCGTCAGCCCCGCTGGACGGCGTTCCTGTCAGTAACAAAAAGAACCGTAGCCATCAACGAGGCAGAGCTTCGGAACATGGCGCTGGCGCAAAACCCGGTTCTGCAAAGCCTGCAGAACGTGATTGCAAAAAACGAAGCTGATTATAAGCTGTCAAAAAAGCAGTACTTCCCCAGTGTAAATGTAACTGCCATGTATGGACAGCGTGAGGGCTACCGGGAACCAGGCGGTATTTTACCCGGAGCGGTCCTGAATGAAAATGGAACAACTTCTGACGCACTGGTTAAAGTCCCCGGGCAGTCATTTGATCGTCCCGATGTATTTTCATTTTTCGTGGGCTTTAAAATTCCCCTGTGGTTTAAAAACAAGCAGGACAAAAAGGTCGCTGAAACATTCCACCAGATGGAGGAAGCCAAGTCTCAATATGCTGCCGTAAAAAACGAAATCGCGTACAAGATCCATGATCATGTGGCGAAAGCGCAAAGGTCTGCAAGTCTTATACAGCTGTACCAGACCGGCATCATCCCCCAGGCAACGCAGTCGCTGAACTCTGCGCTTTCAGCCTACGAAGTCGGCTCCGTTGATTTTCTTGCCCTTATTGACGCCCAGATTACGCTCTGTAATTTCGAGACCCAGTCAAGCGAGCTGCTTGCGGATTATGAAAAGGAGCTCTCTGATCTTGAAGTGGTGGTGGGAAAAAGATTGTTTCGAACCGCAGCCAATGCTGACAGTGCAGCACAGCATGATCATACCGGCCATAAGTAGAAAAGGGAGACTTTACCATGAAAAGATAAAATTACACGTTATGGTTTATGTCTTTGTGCTGGTGTCTGCTTTTCTATTTACTTCATGTCAGCAGCAGGCAGGGCCGCAGAATCAGGCAAAAAGCGAACAGGCTGAGCACCAGCACAAAAAACTCTACGCCTGCCCCATGCACCCGCAGATTACTTCTGACAAACCCGGCGACTGCCCCATCTGCGGCATGCGCCTGGTGGAACAGAAAGTAAGCGCTGCGCCGCAGGGTAAAAACAGTACCACTGCTGCAGCCGCGCAGAAAAAGACTGTACATCCTGCCCCATGCACCCGCAGATTACCTCGGACAAGCCCGGCGACTGTCCCATCTGCGGCATGCGCCTGGTGGAACAGAAGAAGACTGCCCCGGCAGCAGGCACGGCCCCGGTTAAAAAAACCATGTACCGCTCCACCATGAATCCCAACGAGGTGAGCGATAAACCGGGCAAGGATTCCATGGGCATGGACATGGTGCCGTTTGAGACGGAAGAAAAGTCCTCGGGCACACCATCAGGATTAGCCGCCGTGAATATCAATGACTACCACAGAAAACATATGGGGCTCACCTTCGGGACCGTGGAGATAAGAGATATTGTAAAAGAACTGAGAACCTCGGCGCGCATTGTTCCGGATGAAACCAGGATGTTCACGGTCACGACCAAGATAGACGGATATGTTGATAAGCTGTATGTGAATGTAACCGGTCAGGAAGTAAAAAAAGGCCAGCCACTGCTCACGGTATACAGCCCGGAACTGGTTTCTTCACAGCAGGAATATCTGACTGCCGTCACTATTGCAAAAAATTTATCCCACAGTGCTGATGCCTCCATTGCCGAAGGCGGGAAAAAGCTGATTGACTCTGCACGCAAGCGGTTGAAACTCTGGGACATCAGCAAGCAGCAGATTGACCGGCTCGAAGAAACAGGCGAGGTGGAAAAGTATCTCACCCTGTACGCGCCGTCAAGCGGCTATGTGATTGAGAAAAAGGTCCTGCCCGGCCAGAAAATCATGCCGGGAGAGCTTCTTATGGTAGTGGCTGACCTTTCAGTAGTCTGGGCAGAAGCAGACATTTATGAATCAGACCTGCCCTATGTGAAAGTGGGGATGCCGGTGACGTTCTCCCTTTCCTACTGGCCCGGCAAAAGCTTTCCGGGGAACGTCAGTTTCCTGTTTCCGTATCTTGATCCCCAGACCCGCACGCTCAAGGCGCGGCTCATTATAAACAATCCTGAACTGCTGCTGAAGGGCGACATGTATGGTGATGCCCGCTTGAATTATGATCTGGGGCGGAAGCCGGCAGTTCCGGAATCAGCAGTTATGCGCACCGGCACACGCAGCTATGTCTTTGTCGCAGGCGAGGGCGATGAAATCAAACCCGTCGAGGTCACCATCGGGATTCGCAGCGAAGGTTATTTTGAAGTGCTCTCGGGTCTCAGGCCGGGAGAACGGGTTGTAACCTCCGCCAACTTCCTCGTCGATTCTGAATCCTCTCTGAAGGCAGCCCTCCAGGCTGTTACCGGGGGCGGGCAATGATAAAAAAAATTATTGAGTTCTCAGCGAACAACCGCGTCCTGGTCATTCTGCTGGTGGCAGTGGCAGTGGTCGCCGCTGTGTACACCCTCAAGCAGATACGCCTGGATGCCATACCTGACCTGTCAGACACCCAGGTCATAGTATACACCCGCTGGGACAGAAGCCCTGACATCATTGAAGACCAGGTCACCTATCCCGATTATCGCGGCACTCCTGGGCACCCCCGGCATCAAAGCCATTCGGGGCTTTTCCGACTTCGGCTTCTCCTATGTCTATGTCATCTTCCAGGACGGCACCGACATTTACTGGGCCCGGAGCCGGGTGCTTGAATACCTCTCCAAAATCCAGGGCAGTCTTCCGGCAGGGTCCAAAACCGAACTGGGCCCTGATGCCACCGGCGTGGGCTGGATTTTCCAGTACGTGCTGCGGGACAAGAGCGGCAAACACGACCTCGCGCAGTTGCGGACTTTTCAGGACTGGTACCTGCGCTATGCCCTGCAGAGCGTTCCCGGGGTGGCAGAGGTGGCAGGCATCGGCGGATTTCAGAAGCAGTACCAGGTGACCATCGATCCCAACCGGCTGCAGAGCTACCGGCTGTCTCTCATGGAAGTGGCCGAAGCAATTAAAAAGAGCAACAACGAAATGGGCGGCAGGCTCATTGAATGGTCCGGCACCGAATTCATGGTGCGGGGCAAGGGCTATGTGAAATCCACTGCTGACCTGGACAAGGTGGTGGTTAAAACAAACGAAAAGGGCACCCCGGTGCTGCTGAAAGACGTTGCTACTATTGCACTGGGGCCGCAGATCCGCCGGGGCGTGCTTGACTTCAACGGTGAAGGCGATGCCGTGGGCGGCATCGTTGTTATGCGCCACGGGGAAAATGCGCTGAATGTTATCCATCGAGTCAAAGGCAAACTTGAAGAGCTGAAAGCATCGCTCCCGGAAGGTGTTGAGGTCGTCACCGCCTATGACCGCTCGGAACTTATCCAGAAATCAATTGATAACCTTAAGGAAGAGCTGATCATGGAAATGATCATCGTCAGCCTGGTCATTCTCTTCTTCCTCTGGCACTTTCCCTCGGCTATTGTTCCCATCATCACCATACCCATATCAGTGCTGCTCTCCTTTATTCCCATGTACTTATGGGGCATTACCTCAAATATTATGAGCCTTGCCGGCATCGCCATTTCCATCGGTGTGCTGGTGGATGGCGCTATTGTGGAGGTCGAGAACGCTTACAAAAAGCTTGAGCTCTGGCAGGAGGGAGGCCGCAAAGGCGACTTTCACAAGATACGTCTGGAAGCCCTCCTTGAAGTGGGGCCCTCGGTATTTTTCTCCCTGGCGGTGATTGCGGTCTCATTTCTTCCGGTCTTTACCCTGGTGGACCAGGAGGGCCGGCTGTTCACGCCGCTCGCCTACACCAAGACCTTTGCCATTGCGATAGCTGCCCTGCTGGCGGTAACCCTTGACCCGGCCGTGCGCATGCTCTTTGCGCGGATGGACCCGTTCCAGATAAAACCGCGGCCTCTGGCCTCGATCATGAACGCGCTTTTTGTCGGCAAATACTATCCGGAGGAGAAGCACCCAATCAGCCGCATCCTGTTCGCGCTGTACGAAAAACCATGCCGGCTTGTGCTCAGACATCCAAAGAAAGTCATTGCCCTGGCCATCATTATAGTTGCAACCACGGTACCCGTCTACCTAAGACTGGGCCATGAGTTCATGCCGCCGCTCAATGAAGGCACAATTCTGTATATGCCGACAACCCTTCCCGGCATTTCCGTCACCGAGGCGCAGAAGCTCCTGGAAACCCAGGACCGCATCATAAAAAGTTTCCCGGAAGTGGTCTCAGTGTTCGGCAAGGCCGGGCGAGCTGAAAGTTCCACTGACCCGGCCCCGTTTTCCATGATGGAAACAACCGTGGTGCTCAAGCCCCATTCTGAGTGGCGCGCAAAAGACCGCTGGTACTCATCCTGGGCCCCCGGATGGCTCAAAGCAGCATTTCGCCGCATCTGGCCTGACACCATGTCCTATGATGAACTCATCAACGAGATGGACCAGGCCATTCAGATCCCCGGCAACACCAATGCCTGGACCATGCCGATTAAGGGCCGCATTGACATGCTCTCCACCGGCGTGCGGACGCCTATCGGGATAAAAATCCTCGGGGCCGACCTCAGCAAAATCCAGAGCACCGGCGAAGCCATTGAAAAAGTTGTCAAGGCCATTCCCGGTACCCGGAGCGTCTATGCCGAGCGTGTGGCCGGCGGCTATTTTGTGGATTTCACTCCCCGGCGGGAAGCTCTTGCGCGCTATGGCCTCACCATCGAAGATCTGCAGAACGTCATCATGTACGCTATCGGCGGCGAAACCGTTTCCACCACCGTTGAAGGCCGCGAGCGCTATACCATAAACCTGCGCTACCCGCGCGATCTGCGGGCCAACCTCGACCAGCTGCAGCGGGTCCTGGTGACCACAAAGAATGGCATCCAGGTCCCCATGGCTGAACTGGCTGAAGTTACGCTCAATCTCGGGCCCGAGCATGATCCGTGATGAAAACGGCATGCTTGCCGGCTATGTATTTGTGGACATAGCTGACCGGGATGTGGGCTCCTATGTGGATGAGGCCAAGAAAGCGGTTATGCAGAATGTAGCTCTGCCGACCGGGTATTCCCTTATCTGGAGCGGCCAGTATGAAAATATGCTCAGGGTGCGCGAGCGCCTGAAAGTTGTGGTGCCGGTGACCATCTTCCTTATCTTCATGCTGCTGTATATGAACACCAAGTCCGCGTTCAAGGCAGCGGTGGTCATGCTGGCGGTGCCCTTCTCGGTGGTGGGCGCGGTGTGGCTCATGTACTTCCTGGGCTATAATGTATCCATTGCCGCCTGGGTCGGCATGATCGCCCTCATGGGGCTTGACGCGGAGACCGGCGTGTTTATGCTCCTGTTTCTGGATCTTTCCTATGATGAGGCAAAAAAGAATAATAAGCTCAGAAACATGGCCGAACTGCATGAAGCGATCATCCACGGCGCGGTAAAGCGCATCCGTCCCAAGATGATGACCGTGGCCGCCGCAGCCATGGGCCTCATGCCCATCATGTGGTCTATAGGAGCCGGGGCTGACGTCATGAAGCGCGTCGCCGCGCCCATGGTAGGCGGCCTGTTTACCTCGTTTCTAATGGAGCTGCTGGTGTATCCGGCAATCTATCTGCTCTGGAAAAGAAACACGGAGTGTAAAAACATATAATAGAATGTGCTACTAAATAGGATACGCCACAGAGTTCACGAAGGAGCGCATGTGTTCTTTTGATTTGTTGCCCCCTCGTCAAATTAGAAAGGCACGGACTGCTCCGGTGTTCTCTGCGGCACTTTATAACAAACACAACTAACAAGGAGGTTCTTATGAAAAAACAGGTAGTCATTATTATTGCTGTTACCTGTGCAGCTCTAGTGCTGCTCGCAGCAGGTGCGGTAACGACTTCGCAGGCAGCGCAGGGAAAAGTTTCCTACACCTGCCCCATGCCCGAGGATGCTGATGTAATAATGGACAAGCCCGGCAAGTGCCCCAAGTGCGGCATGGACCTGGTGGCAAAAAATCAGGAGCCTGCGGTGAAATATACCTGCCCCATGCATCCGGACGTAATATCAGACAAGCCCGGCAAATGCCCCAAGTGCGGGATGAATCTCGTCCCCATGAAGCCGGATAAAAAATAACCCGAACCCGGCACTGAAAGCAGGGAATCACTCCTATGGAAAAGCAGAAACAGAAAACTGAAGCTGCTGAGCAGCAAAACTGCGCGGTGTGCGGCAAGGCAATAACGAAGACCCCCATCAAGCGCATGGGAAATTTCCACTGCTCGGTATACTGTGCCGAGCAGGGACGCGAGCGCATGGAAAACCTGGACCTGGAGAAAATAGATTTTGCCGCTCTCGGGCCGGTCGTTGACCGCTTCATGAGCACCTGCCAGGAATGCCCGCTGGTGCTCAAATGCCGCGAGGTGCGCCCGTTTTGCGGCGCCTATTTTGAGGAGCTGCACGATGATATCTCCATGCGCTGGTGCTGCCATGCCATCTATGCGCTGAGCTGCATGCTCTCTGATGGCTCGGTCACACGGGACGTCGTCCAGAAGGTCATAAAAAAAGCTGAAGAGATTGCCCGCGAGCGCGGCAATGCCGGGGTGAGCACGGTAACGCTGGCCATGGCAACGGGTGAGCTGATGGAAGACTTCAGCTACGCCCCGTATCCGGACGTCCCGCCTCCGCCGCCTGCAGAAGAGCATGACCACTATCTTGCCTGCGTGCAGTGTGACAAAAAGTTCATGGATGAATGCCTGCGGGAGACCGAGGAGGCCGAGAAGAACCTGCCGCAGGTAGAAGCGCTGCTTGATTTTCCCTACTGCGGTCACATGCGCTATGAGATGTCATCAATGCTTCTGAACCCGAACGTTGACATGGGTAAGATAAAAAAGCTGATTGATAAATCGCGCAAGGTTATGAAGGAAAAGGAGTATAAGGGCGGGCATTTCCGCATCCACTACCTGGCGCTCGGCCGGTCCATCAAATGATACATAATCACTTCACAAGAGCGGGGATGCCCCTTTCTTATCGGGGATACCCCCTTTTCCACAGGAGAATTACTCATGAGTGATGATCAAATACTGTGTCACCAGTGCGGGAAAGACCTGGTAATGAAATTTATTGAGCTTAAAGACCTGGTGTTTTGCTCAACCACCTGTTTTGAAACGTTCCGGAATTCGATGAGCAGGAAGGAGTTCTTTAAACAATACGGCGATGCATTCAAGCCGGACGAACAGAAATGGGTGCCGAAGTATTCCAACGACTATATTAAAATGTGCGGCTACTGCCCGCCGAAGCTCTCCGAGATATGCCGTGCCGAGCTGGATATAAGCGGGGTCTATCATGACGATGTCATTGAAACAGAGACCATGCACTGGTGCTGCCATGCGCGCTTCATCCTGAGCTCGTCAATGTCTGACGGGACGGTTTCCTTTGAAACGGGCAAAAAAGTGCAGAAGCGTGCCGAGGAAATAACAAGGCAGCAGGGCATAAAAGGCATTACCACGATCAATACGACCAGAGCTTTTGCTGACCTGGCAAAGGATTTCAGCTACCGGCAGGTGCAGGAAAATCCTCCTGAGCCCAAAGAGCTTGCCATGAGCCACGCGGCAGCATGCCTGCTGTGCAGCACTGATTTTGCAAAGCAGTGCGAAGTACAGGTGATAGAGGAGTTTGCGCTGGTCGATACGGTGAAAAAGCACCTTAAAGGAAAGGGCCTGTGGTGCGCCCACACCATACAGGCGCTTGCGGATGTGCTCATTGACAGGCAAGACGGCGAAGCAGCTTATTGACAAAATAATTGCTCTCAGCGAGCAGGTCGCCAAAGAGAAAGGGCATCCGGGTGTAATAACCAGGGACCTTTTTGTTGCCCTGGGCAGAAGCCTGCGATAAGCAGCTCAGCCGCCGTCAGTCTGCGGGAACGCGGTGTTAGCGTAGAGGTATTCGACTTTTTCCTTGTGCCGCAGTTCCTCGCCGGCGATTTTTACGAGCAGCTGTTTAAGCTCGCCGTCAGGGTGAAGCGCAGCAAGTGCTGTGTAGAAATTGTATGATGCAAGCTCGCGGTGCGCCGCCACCAGGTACACATCCTTGCTTTCCATATCTGCCGCAGGGTCCGGCTTCTCAAGGTGTTCGGCAATCCGGTAATCGACCACCGTGCTCATCCTCAGGGCATCAGCGGTATAGTTTCCCTGCCGGTATCTGACCAGAAATTCTTTATGCTTTTTCTCCTCTCCGGCAAGAAACTGCAGCGTATCTCTGGCAGTTTCATCCTGCACCCGGTTATAAAGACCCTGGTAAAAGGCGATAGCCTCTTCCTCGCGCTTTATTGCGATAGTCAATGACTTCTTCAAGTTTTTTGTCTGCCATGGGTATACCCCTCCCTAATGTTCCCTGCCTGTCGCAGCGTTGCAGTGTATTTTATTCATATATATACAGTATAGAAAAAGGTCCGGCTCGTGTCAAACGCAAATAAACCTGCAAAAGATTCATACCTGCAAAACAAAAAGCGGAGCCGGCATGACTCCGCTTTTTTCACAGCAACACTGTACTTCTATTTTCAGGGGGTGCCGTAGACTATGGCATACACATTACCGCCCTTTTCTTTTACATGCTGCCCTGATTGATCGTCCGTCTCACCCAGGGTCAGGTCTTCATCAACAACATCCTGCCAGGCAACCAGCATCCGGTCGCTTTTTTCAGAGTAGCTGAGGGATGAATAGCGCTGTATACCCGGCTCTTTGCAGAAAACAACTTCATCGCTGAAGGTCGTGCCGTCCGCGCTCATCCATTTGCCATAGATATCAAGGTCCGTCATGTTTTTCCAGCCGGAAGTCAGGTCTTCCTGATTTCTGCCGTCTTCCCACAGGATAAAATATTTCTTCCTGGCCGGGGCATAGATGGTGTGCTGAAACACCTGCGGGCCAACAGTATCTGCTACGGTAAAAATCGGCCCGGCAAGTTTTCCGTCCGCTGTGATGAATACTCCCCGCACGCCGACGTTATTCAATGAGGGAGCAGTATCGCTCCAGGTAGCCAGAAACTCATTCCGGTCCGGATTGTATGAGATTTCATTGAGGCGCTGATCGCCTTCATCGGGGGTGCCGAAATCATCAATCATGGCAATGTCATTGACCAGCACATTGCCGTCGCCGTCAAGCAGCGCCCCGTAAATCTCCCCGTTCTGCTCCCAGGTTGGGACGTTCCGGAAATCTTCCCAGTTGATAAGATAGGTATCATCTTTCGGGTTATAGGCTATGTAGGGATTATACTGGTCGCCCTTGACATCATTGATCATCAACTCATCGGTAACCGGCGTGCCGTTTTCATCCAGAATCACCCCCTTGACGTCAGGGCTGCCGCTTTCGCTGCTGTTATACACAACAAAAAACTGGCGCTTTAAGGTATTAAAGGCGACCCGGGAGTGCATCTGGCTTTTAGGTCTTTCTGAAATCGCGAACGGCTGCTTTATGATATCCCCGGCATTGCTGAATAGTGCCCCATATTGATCAAACCCCACCCCGGACATGGTGTAGGCCATGAAATACTGATTGGTGAACATATTATATTCAGGGGTCGGTAACAGGATAATATTGTTTACCGGAGGGCCTGCCGGGCTGAAGCTTGCGCCTATCTTCGCTCCGCTTGAGGAAAACCGCTGGGCAAAAATGCCGTACTTCGAACTCCCGCCCTGCACCCGCCCGCCCTGCTCTGTCCAGACAACCAGAAACTCATCATCCACTGAATTATACGCAAGCCGCGGTATCCACTCTGCAAGTTTAGGGTTGGCCGCTATCTCTATTTTAGAGCTTAGAAATTGCATGTTGTCTTCAGAACATGCAGCTAACAGGACTGCCATTAAAACAAGTACTACTGCCGTAAGTTCTCGCTGTCTCATGATGCCCTCCTTTAATCGGATTGATAATATTTCGTTCTCGCCATTGGCCTTATGCGTGCCTTTTAGGCCGCAAGAAACATCGCCGCTCTTACGCGTAATAACTATAATTACCTGACAGCTAATCATAGAACTATTTATCATGTCAAGTTTTTTGACCGCGGTCAGTATATTTATTGGTTCCTGTGTTAAAATTAGCTGATATGATCCAGAATTGCGCTGAGGTGATTTAGATGGGAAAGCTGCTCCGTTTTTTCCATAATGCCCTTTGCGAATATCCATACACAAGATAAGGCATAAACGGTTGCAGCTTTAATAGGGAGAAAAGAAGTTTTTGTAACAAACGAAATTTATTTCCTGAAGCTTTGTTTCCTGAATATTAGCTATTTGAAATGCAGGAAAAAACCGGCATCCGGGAGATTCCGGGATGATAAGATAGAGACCCGCCGGGAGTGATTTGAATATAAAATGCCCTTCTGTTGAAGTTTGTATTGTCGATGAAAATTGCCCATACAGTTTTAAGGTAACGCCTTCTACCATTGTTCCGGTAACGGACCCTCTGATAGAACAGCGATGGCCCTGTTTGTTCAAAGAAACAGCAATAACTGTTTCATGCTGGTCAGTAATGCGAAAGACTTGTTCAGACTCTTCAAACCCGGGCGCATTAATGAGAATAGAATAACTCCCGCATGCCAGCCCTTCAACACTGAAGCCTCCTGCAGCGTCTGTAATGGCAGTCTGGGATGTCGGTACAATCATACTTGTCGCATCAGCTATACCGGCCCCTGTTTCTATATCAATAATGGTTCCGGATATTCTTCCCGCACATGGATTTTTCCGCACAATCCAGGTGTGCTGTGAAGTTAAAAGCCCGGCGGCATCTGTTCTCACCATGCTGGTAGTATCTCGCAGCCAAACGCGAACGGTATGCTTACCATCGCCAAGCATATAGGGCTGCACATCATAACTCGTCCGTGAATTATTCACTGTCTTTCCATCCAGCTCCCAGATAATTTCATATTCAGTGCCGGTAACCTGCACCGGTTCGATCCACAGGGTAGCTGCTTTGTCAGTTATGGTAACTTCATCCTCTGCCGGGCCAAATTTATCGATAGGGTTCACAACGGTGTAGATACTTCGTATAAGAGCCTCGGCACAGATTTCACAATAGGGAACAGAAAGATTCCGCATTTTACAATTATGTTTTGGACGATAGACGCCTGTTGCGCTGTAACGCGCCCCTTCAAACAAACCGATTCTATCAGAAACAGTTTCGGGAGTCGGCAGCGGGACATCCTCATCAATCCAATCCTTCCATTTAATTGTTTCCGGATCATTCTGAAAGGTAATATTCGGCTCTTCTGCTCCGGAAGGATACGCGGCGTACGGTGTCTCATATTCATCGGCAAGGTGTCCAATAAAATGGCCTGCCTCGTGGAGTGCAATCTCACCGGCAGCAGTATGCGTGGAGAGCACAATGGTTGAACCGCCACTGCCGCCATAGCGGGCATCATTGACGAGAACAAAAACAGCGTCAAATGTCGGCACCTGCGCAGCCGTCTCAAAGGCCTTTGCATCGTTCACCGTCAGCAGGTTGTTTATGCCGAAGCTGTCAAAAGTAGCGTCAAAAGCGGTGTCAACATAGACATCTTCAGAGGGAATATCTGCGCCTGACTGATTTGAAAAAGAAAATATCGAATAGACATTCACAAAAGATTGATAGTCATGCCACGGCAGGCTGGAAAAGAAATAACTGATAATGGTATGGCAATCATCGTCATATTTTTGCATTTCTGCCGCGGTATAACCTTCTGCGAGAACAACAAAGACAAATCGTGAAGTGTCATCACCATTATCAATAATTTTTTTTATGGTATCCTGCGCAGAACAGGGAAGGCATAAAACAGTCTGTAATGTCAAAACTAAAATAACAATGGGTATAATGCGTTTCATATATAAGCTATTGTAATTCAATCTCTCCGATCATATCCCCTAACTTCTTTTCGGCATTACTGGTTGTGGGTTGGATGCTTTTATCGCTGGCGGCTTGTGATTTATAAAAGAGTATCCGTTGGGAATTCTCATGCGCGGGAATTTTTACGACAAAATCTGCTTCCCGCCGGGGGAGAATCCCGCCCCGCAACTGCCCATTTTTACTATCAACATAGTCAAAGTGGATAAGCCGAGGTACGGTAAGATAGCCCTCTTCTATTACCTCGCTACGGGGCGAGAGAACGCGGTAAATAAACGGCTCTCCTCCAGCTAACCGTCTATTATTTTTTAGCATTCCCTGAGCAACATGAATGGTATTCAGGCGTATGGTTTCACTATCCCAGTGAAGATTCAGGATGATGAATTTTTCAGGTCTCTGACTGCAGGAGACAGATGGGTAGACAATTTCCAGGAAGAAACAAAACACAAAGAGGAAAAAGAAGGTTTTTTTTATCATAAAGAGTCCGTCCCGATACCAGAAAGGATAGACTCTCCATGAACCAGTAATTATTTCTGGCAGCCCCGCTATCCTTTATTAAGAACCGGAGGCTTTGCGTCCTATCCTTGCGGTATAGTTTGCCTTTTTCAGTAATTGGGCGTGGTTATGTTATTTAGTTATAAGTATCGCAATAAACATAAAAAACTTTAAACATATAATTATTAATCAGCTTATAATTTTTTTATTTATAATATATTTTGGCAGATATGCTTCATTAACCAGCTATAATTTGTTGTTAAAATAAACTCTTGCCTTATAAGGACAAAGCCTTCTTATGAAAACTACCCTGTCTATAATCAATCTTTTGCAGCTCATCCAAGTTATAATTGATATAAAGAAGTAATTGTGGTAGGTTAAAAAACTTTAACAGCCTGAAAAATTGACCTTAATCCCCCTGTTGCCAAGAGGGATTTATTGTAATCAAGGTGCTATGCCTTCTTTTAAATCCGCTGCCGTTATCCTTAAGGTAACGGACTATGCTGAATTCGACAGGATAGTTTCATTTTATACCCGAGACCACGGGAGGCTAAGGGGAATTGCCAAGGGAGCAAAGCGTAGTCAGAAGCGGTTTGGCGGGGCGCTTGAACCGTTCACGCACAATGAAGTAGATTGCTTTGAGCGGGAAGGGCACGGGCTGGCACGGCTCGAGAACTGCCGCATTATCAATACCTTTCCCGCCATCAGCCAGGACATAAAAAAAATTGCCTACGGGCACTATCTGCTTGAGCTGGTGAATACGCTGACACCGGAGCGGGAAAAACATCCCGAGATTTTCGACCTGCTCCTCTTCTTTCTCAATCTGCTCAGCTCAAAGCCCCCGCGGGAAGACATCCTGCGAATATTTGAGATGCGCCTCACAGCGCTTCTGGGCTATCAGCCGCAGCTTTTGCAGTGCGTGAGCTGCGGCCGGAAATATGTGCCGGAGGTAGCGTACCGGTTTTCTGTCAACAAGGGGGGCATCCTCTGCTCTGTCTGCCATAAGGAGAGCACTGCATACCCGTGCCTGTCACACGGTACGATAAAAATCTTTCAGCAGGCACAGCAGCTTAGCCTGGAAAAGCTGAACAGGATACATTTTTCAGCCTCCGCCCATGGCGAGGGCAAGCTGATTATGCTGCAATTCCTTGAGTACCACATAGGCAAAAGGCCAAAGTCGCTGGAGTTCATAGAACAATTGATGAAAGTTTAAAGTTTCATGTTTTAAGTTTAAATGATTTTATAACTTTGAACCTTAAACTTTAAACCTGAAACTATAGCAGGAGAACGAACATTGACTTTTCAGAACTTGATTTTATCCCTGCAGAAATTCTGGGCGGACCGGGGCTGCATAATCCAGCAGCCCTACGATATTGAGGTGGGAGCAGGCACCTTCAACCCCGCAACGTTTCTGCGCGTGCTTGGCCCTGAGCCGTGGAATGTTGCCTATGTTGAGCCGTCGCGGCGCCCTACTGACGGCCGTTACGGAGAGAATCCCAACCGCCTCCAGCACTATTACCAGTACCAGGTGATCATGAAGCCGTCGCCCCATGGACATTCAGGACTTGTATCTTGCAAGCCTCAAAAGCTTTGGCATTGATCCGCTTGAGCACGACATCAGGTTTGTGGAAGATGACTGGGAATCGCCCACGCTGGGCGCCTGGGGACTGGGCTGGGAAGTGTGGCTTGACGGCATGGAGATAACCCAGTTCACCTATTTTCAGCAGGCAGGGGGCATAGATTTAAAGCCGGTGGCAGTTGAAATCACCTACGGCATCGAGCGCATTGCCATGTACCTGCAGGGGATTGACAATGTATATGACCTGGAGTGGACCAGGGGCATCAAATACGGTGACGTTCACCACCGAGGCGAGGTTGAATTCTCTAAATATAATTTCGAAGAGTCAGATCCGGACATGCTCTTTAAACTGTTTGAAATGTACGAGCGGGAATCAATCCGGGTGATTGCCAAGGGGTTGATCCTGCCGGCATATGATTACTGCCTGAAATGCTCCCACACGTTCAACCTCCTGCAGGCGCGCGGTGCGATCAGCATCACTGAGCGGACCGGCTATATCGGCCGGGTAAGGAATCTGGCAAAAGCGGTCGCCGAGGCATACCTGCAGCAGCGGGAGACCATGGGCTTTCCCCTGTTAAACAAGCGTTATGAGTTAATGAGTTCAGGAGTTGCGGAGTGGATAAAAATATTTCTCATTTATTAACTCCTGAACTCCACAACGCTACAACTCCAAAACTCAAGGATTTTTTGATGGACGAGAAGGACCTTCTACTTGAAGTCGGCACCGAGGAGATACCCGCCGCGTTTCTGCCTGACGCTCTCAAGGCGCTCAGGGAAAAGGCTTTGAAAGAACTGCAGAATCAGCGCATTGCGTTTAAAGAAATCACCACCATGGGGACCCCCCGCCGCCTGGCGCTTATCGCAAGCGGCGTTGCGGTTGCACAGGAAGAACTGATCGCGACTAAGCTGGGGCCGGCAAAATCTATCGCCTTTGATAAGGACGGCAATCCCACCAAAGCAGCCATCGGCTTTGCCAAAGGACAGGGCATAGATATCGCGGACATTAAAACAGTCAAGACCGACAAGGGCGAATATATCTGCGCTGAGAAAAAAGAGCAGAGCGAACTGACCATAAAGCTGCTCCCGCAGATCCTGCCTGACATCATCCTCGCCCTTCCCTTCCGCAAATCAATGCGCTGGGGAGATCTTGAGGTGCGCTTTGCCCGGCCCATCCACTGGATTGTTGCGCTGTTTGGTAATACCATCGTACCCTTCCAGCTTGGAAACATTGATTCCGGAGATACCTCATACGGCCACCGGTTCATGGCACCCGGTCCGTTGAGAATTACCAATGCCGCTTCCTACGCTGCTCAGCTCGCGCAGGCTTTTGTCTTTGTCGATCCGCAGGTCAGGCGCGATACACTTATCCGGGAAATACGCGGCATCGCTGCCTCGGTAAACGGGGTACCGGATGAAGACAGCGCGCTCATTGATGAAGTTACCAACCTGATAGAAAACTGCTCTCCGGTGCTCTGCCACTTTGAAAACGAATTTCTGCAGCTGCCCCGCGAAGTCCTCATCACCACCATGAAAAAGCACCAGAAATATTTCCCGATACTCGATACGCAGGGCAGCCCCCTGCCCTGCTTCATAGCAGTCAACAACACCCGGGCCAGGGAGCCGGCAGTGTCAGCCCGGGGGCATGAGCGGGTACTGCGTGCCCGGCTCTCTGATGCACGCTTCTTCTACACCGCGGACCAGAAAAAATCGCTCGACTCCATGACTGAGCGCCTGCAGGGCGTCATCTTCCAGGCACAGCTGGGTACTTCCTTTGAGAAGGTCAGACGCTTCCAGGAGCTGGCGCTGTTTTTAACCGACAGTTTTTTTAGTCAGTCAATCAGGGCCAGGGTTGAGCGCGCGGCATATCTGTGCAAGGCAGACCTGGTGTCAGAAATGGTGGGCGAGTTTCCTGAACTGCAGGGCATCATGGGCAGGGAATACGCGCGCATTGCCGGTGAAGACGCAGAAGTTGCGGAAGCAATCTTTGAGCACTACCTCCCGCGGTTTGCTGAAGACAGCATACCGGTTTCAGACATCGGTGCCATTGTTGGCATTGCCGACAAGCTCGACACCATTGTCGGCTGTTTTGGCGTCGGCCTGATCCCCACCGGCACTGCCGACCCCTATGCGCTCCGGCGCCAGTGTCTGGGAATCATAAACATCATAGCAGGCAGGCAGTACAAAATATCGCTCACCGAGACAATACACAAAGCAATTGCCCTGCTCAAAGAGAAACTCACCCGGCCGGTTGCTGAAGTGTCAAACGATGTCCTCAATTTCTTTTCCGTGCGGTTTTCCAACCTGCTCACGTCTCAGGGGTATCCTGCTGATGCGGTCGATGCCGTCGTATCATGCGGCATAGATGATGTGCTGGATATGCAGAGGCGTATCGAAGCCCTGCAGCAGGTAAAACAGGTGCCTGATTTTGAGGCGCTGGCAATCGCCTTCAAAAGAGTGGTGAACATTCTCGCCGGAGCGGGCTCGGGAGTAGTCAGCCCCGGGCTGTTTGAGGAGCAGGCAGAACGAGACCTTCATCAGAAATATCTGTCGCTGTGCGGCCAGGTGCAGTCCCTTATGCATAAAAAGGAGTACCTGCCGGCACTGAAACTGATTGCAACACTTCGCACCGAGGTGGATAACTTTTTTGATACAGTAATGGTGATGGTTGACCAGGAAGCGGTACGCACTAACCGGCTGGCGCTGCTTTACGAGGTCAGTTCCCTGTTTGTGAACTTTGCTGATTTTACAAAACTGTCTTCAGTATAACGTTGAAACACTGATGGTTATTGCGACTGCAGCCGCTCCTGCAAAAATATCGATGCATCGTGAAATAAGCTGATGCAATATCCTCAGATGTGTATAGGTAAGAATCTCAACATTAAACTTATGCGTATGCAGCATAGCGTATAGCGTTTCAAATCTGTTCTTTGTTTGGGATTTCGACATTAGAATTTAGAATTTAATTATAAGGAGGAGGACAATCTATGGCACCAAAGCATGTCTATTTTTTTGGAGGAAAAAAAACCGAAGGCAAGGCAACGATGAAAGAACTTCTGGGCGGCAAGGGCGCAAATCTTGCCGAAATGAGCAATCTCGGCATGCCGGTTCCGGCCGGATTTACCATCACCACCAAAGCGTGCCAGCTTTACTATCAGAACCATAAAAAATGGCCCCAGGGTTTAAAGGAGCAGATTCTTTCCAACCTGAAACGGCTCGAAAATGTGATGAATGCGCAGTTCGGCAACCCCAAAAAGCCCCTGCTCGTTTCCGTCCGCTCCGGGGCTGCTGCCTCCATGCCCGGCATGATGGACACCATCCTCAACCTGGGGCTCAATGAAACAGTGATTGCCGGGCTCACCGCCAAAACCGGCAATGCGCGCTTTGCCTGGGACGGCTACCGCCGGTTTATTCAGATGTTTGGCGACGTGGTGATGGGCGTGCCGCACGAGACCTTTGAGCATATCCTGGAAGAGAAAAAGAAGGCGGTCAACGCCAAGCTTGATACCGACCTTTCAACCGAAGACCTGAAAGACATCGTAGCCCGCTACAAGGCTGCCTATAAAAAACATACCAACGAAAATTTCCCCGACGATCCCTGGCAGCAGCTGGTCAAATCAATTAATGCGGTTTTTGAATCCTGGAACAATGATCGCGCCATCACCTACCGGAGGCTGAACGACATCAAGGGGCTGCTCGGCACCGCGGTAAATATCCAGGCAATGGTGTTCGGCAACATGGGAGAGACCTCCGGTACCGGCGTGTGCTTCAGCAGAAACCCCTCCACCGGTGAGAACAAATTTTACGGCGAGTATCTCATGAACGCCCAGGGTGAAGACGTGGTCGCAGGAATCAGAACTCCCGAGTCCATTGAAACCCTCGCGAAAAAGAACAAAACAGCCTACAGCAAGCTGGTTGGATTGAAGAACAAGCTTGAAAAGCATTACCGTGACATGCAGGACATGGAGTTCACCATCCAGGATGGAGCGCTCTACATGCTGCAGACCCGCTCCGGCAAGCGCACTGCTGCCGCTGCCGTAAAGGTCGCGGTCGATATGGTAAAAGAGCGGCTCATCTCAAAGGAAGAAGCGCTCATGCGGCTTGAGCCGGAGCAGCTCAACCAGCTGCTCCATCCTAACTTTGATCCCCAGGCGGAAAAGGGGGCAACCGTCCTTGCCCGGGGCCTTCCCGCCTCCCCCGGCGCTGCAACCGGACGGGTGGTGTTCAGCGCGGAAGATGCTGAAGCATGGGCTAAGCGCGGTGAAAAGGTGATTCTCACCCGCATTGAGACATCTCCTGAAGACATCGGCGGCATGAACGTGGCGGAAGGTGTTCTGACCGCCCGCGGCGGCATGACTTCTCATGCCGCGGTGGTGGCCCGGGGCATGGGAAAATGCTGCGTTGCCGGAGTAGGAGCACTGTCCATAGATTACCGGGAGAAAAAGTGCACGGTCGGCAGCGCCGTCATTAAAGAGGGTGACTACATCTCCCTCAACGGCTCAAGCGGCACCGTATACGCAGGCAAAATTAAAACCGTTGAGTCTGAGCTTTCGGGAAGCTTTGCAACCCTTATGAAGTGGGCTGATGAAATCCGCACGCTCGGCGTCAGAACCAATGCTGACATCCCCCGCGATGCAGAAATGGCAGTCAAGTTTGGTGCCGAAGGCATCGGGCTGTGCCGCACCGAGCACATGTTCTTTGAGGGCGACCGCATCATATCGGTGCGCAAAATGATTCTGGCCGACAACAAGGCCGGCAGGGAAGCAGCGCTCAAAGAGCTGCTGCCCATTCAGCGCAAGGATTTCGAGGGGCTGTACCGGGCGATGAAGGGCCGGCCGGTTACCATCCGCCTCATTGACCCGCCCCTGCATGAGTTCCTGCCTGCTGATGATGAATCGCAGATGGAAATGGCAGACGTCCTGAACATTACCCTGCAGCGGGTGAAGGAGAAAGTCTCCGAGCTTCACGAATTCAATCCCATGCTCGGCCATCGCGGATGCCGGCTCGGCATAACCTATCCGGAAATAATCGAGATGCAGACCCGGGCCATCATGGAAGCAGCGATCAACGTCAAGCGCCAGGGAATTAAAATCCACCCGGAAATCATGGTGCCGCTGGTGGGCGAGACCGGGGAGATAAAACTGTGCAAGCAGGTAATTGAAGAAACCATTGCCAAAGTGTTCAAGGAACAGAAAATAAAGATCCCCTACATGGTCGGAACCATGATCGAAGTGCCGCGCGCGGCGCTCATCGCGGACAAGATCGCAGAAGATGCCGAGTTCTTCTCCTTCGGCACCAATGACCTGACGCAGATGACCTGCGGTTTCAGCCGCGATGATGCCGGACGGTTCCTGAAAGAATATATTGAAAAGGGCATCTTTGAAAAAGACCCGTTCCAGGTGCTTGACCAGGAAGGCGTGGGAGAGCTCGTCATAATGGGCATTAAGAAGGGCCGCTCCGCGCGGAAAAACCTGAAGGTGGGCATCTGCGGCGAGCACGGCGGTGAGCCCAGATCCATTGACTTCTGCCACCGCGTGGGCATGAACTACGTGAGCTGCTCTCCCTACCGCGTCCCCATCGCGCGCCTTGCCGCGGCACAGGCGGTGATCAGGGCCAAAGGCAAAGTAAAGTTCACCCTGGATAAGTAAGTCCGTATTTCTATAATCATGGTAAAAGCCCCGCTGTTGTATTGGCAGCGGGGCTTTTTTATCTTTCGATGATGCTTGCTCCAGGGCTGATAATGAAATATATATATAAAAGCTTTCAGCAGACAGCTCTCAGCCTTCAGCTCTATTGTTCAAGATGGAAACTAAAATGAACAGCAGCAACACTATCCCCGACCGCACTACCTGCTTCCAGCTCATGGAGAGCTATCAGATGCTTCCCCATATACGTGAGCACTGCGCCGTTGTATGCACGGTGGCGCTGGCGCTGGCAAATGAATTGAATAAAAACGGCGAGCAGCTTAATCTCCACGAGATTGAGGCGGCCGCACTGCTGCATGACATCACAAAAACAAACAGCATCCGCTCCCGCGAAAACCACGCCGAGACCGGCGCGCACCTGCTGCGCTCCCTCGGCTATGAGCGCATTGCGCAGATAGTTAATGCCCACATCTCGGTCCCGGTCATGGATGCCAACGGCAGGGTGACTGAAGAAGAAGTGGTAAATTATGCGGATAAACGGGTGCGGCACTCGACCGTTGTCAGTCTGGACCAGCGCTTTGAAGACCTCATGCAGCGGTATGGCAGGCGCCGGGAGTCGCAACACTATATCATGCTGCAGAAAATAAAAACCAGAACTCTCGAAGATAAGATCTTCTCTCGTATACATGGATCCCCCGCTCACCTCCTTGAACTCATAGCCGCCCGGTTAGAAAATACCCTTATTATACTTGACAATGGTCGCAGATCGACTACACTGCAAATTAGACAGTATATCTACAGCAGCACTCCAGCACATTCACAACTTAACACAACGCAGCAGGCACAACTAACCCTGGAATGGGAGGGGACTATGGACATGAAAGAACTGATAAGAGAAATTGCTACAGCGCTGGTGGATAATCCTGAACAGGTGCACATCACTGAAATAGTAGGGGAAAGAACAGCGGTCATCGAACTGCGGGTTGCCCAAACCGATTTCGGCAAAGTCATCGGGAAAAAAGGAAGAACGGCACAATCAATACGGACCATTCTGAGTGCTGCTTCTGCCAAACAGGAGCAGACGCTGTATCCTGGAAATTCTTGAATAGTTTTTGTATGCAGAGAAGGAGAGCCCGCCCATAGGGGCTCTCCTTTTTTAATTAATGCCTGTTATTTTCTTCTCACCAACACGTTACATTCATTCAACCCGAATTATACAGTGCGTATTGCTATGAATGCAGTGCCTATTGACGGACGGACAACTATCTGTGCGGTGATCGGCAATCCTATCGAGCACTCGCTGTCACCTGCCATTCACAACGCTGCCTTTGCCGCACGCGGCATCAACGGGGCCTATGTTGCTTTTAATGTTACGCAGCTCAAAAAAGCAATCGAGGGCATCAGGGGGCTGGGTATCAGAGGAGTCAGCGTAACCATCCCGCACAAAATTGCGGTCATGCCGCTGCTTGACACCATTGATGAAACCGCCCGCACTATCGGCAGCATCAATACGATTGTCAATACCGGCGGGCATCTTGCCGGCTATAACAGCGATGGTACCGGAGCGCTCCAGGCATTGCGCGATGCAGGCTGCAACCCGACAGGAAAACGGGTAACCATTCTGGGCTCCGGGGGTGCTGCACGGGCCATTGCCGTCACCATGGCATTACAGGCTCCTCCTGCAGCACTCACGCTTCTGGGCATTATACCGGAAGAGCTTGCGCAGCTGGCATCGGACATTGCAGCCAAAAGCAGCCTGCAAGCCGGTGACTGCAGAGTTCTCTCCCGATGGATTAAGTGCTGCGCTGCAGGAATGCGACCTGCTGATCAACACGACCCCGGTAGGCATGTATCCGAAGAGCTGATGAATCGTTAATCCCCCGTGACCTGCTGCTAAAGCAGCCGGCTGTTTTTGATATAGTGTATAATCCGCGTAAAACTAAATTACTCAGAGACGCGCTGCAGGCAGGATGCACTGTTGTCTCAGGGATAGAGATGTTTCTCAACCAGGCTGCTGTTCAGTTCACCCTCTGGACCGGGCAGCCGGCTCCGGTTGAGGTAATGCGGGCAGTGCTGGACAAACATTTTACATGACATAGGACGCTGATGTACGCAGATGAACGCAGATATTTTTCATACCTTCAGAATATCATCTGCTCTACTCCAAAACAGGTAATTGTCTTCTTAATGAAAATTTCTTTGCATCCTGATAATCGGCGTAAATCTGCGTCCCTTAAAGCAACCGTATGAACATCGTGCTCATCGGCTATCGCGGAACCGGAAAAACAGCTGTTGGCAAAGAGCTTTCCCATAAGCTGCGCTGGCCTCTTTTTCAATTGGATGCAATCATTGTGGAACATGAGGGCTGTTCAATTCCTGCTATTGTTGAGCAGCACGGCTGGAATTATTTCCGCGACCGGGAAGCAAAACTATTGGAGGAAGTTGCTGAAAAGGATACCTGCATTATTGACACCGGCGGCGGCGTTGTCCTCAGGCAGGAAAATATTGACCGGCTGAAAATAAATGGCCTTCTGTTCTGGCTGAACGCTGACCCGGAGACTATCACGGGCCGTATACAGGATGACACCAATCGCCCTTCGCTCACATCGGGGAAGTCGTTCACTGAAGAAGTGGCAGAGGTGTTGCAGCAGCGGCTGCCCCTGTATATGAAAGCGCAGGATTTTATTATTGACACCGCGGGCAGAACCATTGACAGTATTGCTGACGAGATTATAAAACTATTTAAAAAAAGGGTTCAAGGGGTCGAGGATTCGAGGGTCCCAGGGTAAAAAATAATAAACGAACCATAGCATCCCGAAAGCCTTCGGGAAATGATTCGTGCTTGGTCCGCATCATGTCTGCAGAGAAGATAAAAACAGCCTATGGATGTAAAACTCTCAGAGAAAGAACTTGAGCGCTATAACCGCCAGATGCTCATCCGCAACTGGGGAGAAGAAGGGCAGCAAAAACTCCGCTCCTCCACCGTATTCATTGCCGGCGCTGGCGGTCTGGGGTCACCGGTTGCCATCTACCTGGCAGCGGCCGGAGTCGGCAGAATACGTATCTGTGACAACGGCGAGCCCGAGCTTTCAAACCTGAACCGGCAGATCCTCCACGCGGAGAAGGACATCGGTAAAAACAAAACCTTTTCAGCACGAGAAACGCTGCATGAGCTGAATCCTCATGTGGTGGTTGATGCGCTGCCGGAAAAGATCACGCCGGAGAGTGTTGACCGGCTGGCGGGCGGCAGCGATATCATTATCGACTGTCTGGATAACTTTCCCACGCGCCACATTCTAAACCGCTATGCGGTTGATAAGCAATTACCGTTTATTCATGCCGGCATCTATGGTCTGTCAGGACAGCTCACCTTTATTCACACCCCTGTTACCCCGTGCCTGTACTGCATATTCCCCGGCTCGCCGCCGCCTGCGGTGTTCCCCGTGGCTGGAGTAACACCGGGCGTTATCGGTGTGCTGGAAGCGCTGGAGGCCATTAAATGGATTGTCGGCATTGGGAAAAATCTCACGGGAAGGCTGCTGATATGGGATGGGGAATTAATGGAGTTCCAGAATGTGGCGGTAACTAAAGACCCGAACTGCCCGGTGTGCAAAAAGTAAAACCTGTTGCTCCTGCCCGAACATTGCCGGTTAAAACCATGCAGGTGTTGTGCGTGGATGACTCCCCATAACCTCAGAACTGCAGCCCCGTTTCTATATCTCTTTTTATACTGAGCCGGAGGGGACTGGTTACTGAGACCGCACCGTAACCTGATGCAGCGAATCAGGTCAGAAGCATCAGGCCGTTGTCAATGGCAAAGCGCACCAGCTCTACCCGATTTTTCAGCCCGAGCTTGGCATAAATATTGGAGCGATGGGTTTCAACCGTCCGTTCGGAAATGAAAAGCTTTTCGGCAATTTCGCTGTTGGTGTTCCCGTAAGCCAGCAGCTGGCAGATCTTCTGTTCACGCGGGGTAAGGAGGTCTTTTCTGGTCTGGGGGGCGGACTGTTTGCCGTGCGCGGTTCCTATAAAACGCGAAAGCACACATTTGGTCAGGGAGGAGTCAACATACTGCTCACCGCGGGCTACGGCACGGATTGCCTGCAGCAGGTCCGTACCGGTGGATTTCTTGAGCACAAAGCCCCGCACGCCTATTTTAAAAAGTTCCTGCAGGTAATATTCATCGTCATGCATCGTCAAAATTACGATCGCCAGCCGGGGACATTTTTGCAGGACTTCCTCCGCAATCATGGGCCCCGTCATTCCCGGCATATTGATATCAAGAACGAGCACATCAATAGCTTCACTGCATGCCTTTTTAACCGTTTCATGGCCATCCCCTGCTTCAGCGACGACATGAAACTCTGCCTCTTTTTCGAGCAGGGCGCGCAGCCCGCTACGAAAAACCGCATGATCATCTGCAAGCATTATTCTGATTGTCATGAAAGCATCTCCTGGGGAATTTTTACCCGTATCGTGGTGCCCATGCCGGGCACTGATTCAACAGTAAATTCGCCTCTCAGCATTGACGTTCGTTCGCTCATGCCGACCAGTCCCATATGGGTAAACTCCCGGTCAGAATGAGCTGCTGTGTCAAACCCCTTTCCCCCATCTTCCACCAGCAGAATTGTTTCATGTTCATTGCGCATAAAAACCACGCTTGCCTGTTTGGTGTTGGCATGACGCACGATGTTGGTAATTGCCTCCTGCGCAATACGGTACAGGGCAACTTCTGTTCTGATGGGAAGGCGCGGCAGTTGCCGGGGGCACAGGCACTGATAATCAATAGCAATTCTGGTTGCTTTAGAAATAGTTGTTGACATAGCGTTCAAGAGCCTTGTCAAGTCCGTAATCGTCAAGAATAGACGGGTGCATGCCCCAGGCCAGCTGGCGGACTTCATCGATCAGTTCGGACTAGCCGTTTCTCGATCATGGGGTGTTTTTCACAGAAGCACTGTGTGCCGCTGTCCGGCTGCCGGATATCCAGAAGCATGCACCGACAGGGACTGCCCCAGCTGGTCGTGCAGGTCCTGCGCTATCCTTCTGCGCTCTTCTTCCTGGATAAAAATGACCTTTTCAAGCAGGGCCTGGCGGACAGCTTCCTTTTCTTCAACCTCCCTGCGGTATTGCTGCAGATTGTCCGCCATGCGATTAAATGCAACAGCAAACTTGCCGATCTCATCATTCCAGAAGACATGTGATCTTGAAGTGAAATCGCCCTGGCTGATCCTGTTTGTAGCTGCTAAAAGATTTTTAACCGGACGGGTTATGAGGTAGGTTAATATAAGCGCCAGACCACACCCGAGGATCGCGCAGAATATCGTAGAGACAAGCAACAGCCGGGTCAGATCGTAAAGCTGCTGTCTAATCAGCCGGTCACTCGTCCCTATCCTGAGACGCACCGGTTCCCCCTTGATAATTGGTACTGATGACTCCATAATAAACCCCTCTGCATTGTTGAAAATTTCCAGATGAGGTTTATTACTGGAATTAAGACCCGTCACCGGAGGGAGAAGTCCCACCAGGTCAGGCGGCACAGTGCCTTCAAAGGTATGGGCGAAAATCCGGTTTGCTTTGTCTTCCACGATCCCGTAGAGAATGTCCGGGTAAATCTGTTTGGCATCATTTAAAACTAACTGTGCGCTTAAATAATCTCTAACTGCCAGTGGCCGCTCTAAATTGGCTGCAACCATAAGCGCCAGGGTCTTTGTTTCATTTTCAAGCATGCCGTAGAACGTCCGTGCCACGCTGATGCGCGTACGATAGAGCACGATCGCCCCAAACAGTACCACAACGAACATCCCCACTCCGAGAATTTTTATAAAAATCGGCACGGAAACAAAGCTGTTAAAAAGCTGATTCAGTGCCCGGCGCGCCCGATTTAAAATACTATTTAAGAAAATTACGACCTGGGATTCCATAGCTCAGCATCACCCCGCGAGTTGTCATACAGGCTGCTTTCAGGGACCTCATAGCGTTCGATGCCCATCCGGTTAAGGATTGCCCTCCCTTCAGCTGATTCGTGCATGGAGAGCAACGCTTTGCGGAGTGTCTCCAGCAACACCGGATCCATGCGCGGGTTTGCAACTATTGGGGGCTATACCGTATTCTTCAGATTTCATGATAATGCGGACTTTATCGGCCAGAGATGGGTCATCGGCAACCATTTTTTCATACACCAGGTTTTGAACAGCAGCCCCATCAGCAAACTGTGTCTGCCACCGCCCCGACAGCCCGGTCATGGCTTCCGCAGATAATATGTTCTCCAAAGAACTCCTTTGGATTTTCCCCATGCTTCAGAAGCCAGATCGCCGGATATATCCAGCCGGTTTGCGAAATAATATCGCAGGAAGCAAAACGCTTTCCCCGCAGATCCAGCAGCGACTGGGCTTTACTGTCTGCAGGTACTATGATGAATGACCGTGCATGGTTATTTTCCCGTCGAATGCGCGGGATAACCAGCAGTTTCAGGCCGTAATCACGTTCGCCGAGCACATAGGGATAGGTACACACAAAGCCAACATCGCAGCCATCATAATGCAATAAATCATTTACTTCAGAATAACTCGATTTCTGCATCAGAACCGGCTGCCTGTTAAGAACTTTGCCCATGTAATTGATGAGATCCTTATATATCGGAAGGGATTTTTCAGGAGACATGATGGGTGCAATTGCAATACGGATCTCAGGTTCATGGGGGTCGTTAACGAATATTGTTTTTTGTATATTTTCCTTATAACCTTTTTCAAGGCTTATCCGCTTGGTGGGTGAATACAGTCTGTTCAGAGCATGCTGCCCGAAAAGGTCTATTAAAAAATAGACACCCGTAAATATCGCGATGATAAACACAACAAAAAAAATAATTCGATTGCGAGACATAACATACCTATTTAATTTTACATTTATTTTTTTATATAAAGGCAGGTAATGAAAAATGAAGTTCTATTTTATAATTATTTATAAATAAAGTCAATGTTTCTGTTTATCCATTGCCAACCTGGAAGTGCGTCGCTGTCATATTCAACCTGCCCTATCTTTTCATATCAGTAGTTTCCACCTATGTTTTTTCCTTTCATACGTAGTTATTCGCATAATTATTTTAAAAATCAGGTAGTTAGTACTGTTTGAATAATTATACTGTTGATGTATGATTTTGTACAGTAATCGATTTTTTAATCTGAAACGACCATGTTCCATCAGACAAAAGGCTCTCAGCAGCTAAGGGTAATGAAACAGCGGATATAAAAATACGTGATACATGAAAATTAATCTACCGTTTATGTAGCGGTTTAGATTAATCGGCAAGTATAAATAACCCTTAATAACCTTTCATGCTTTGAAAGTATATATATATAACTAACACATTTTCCCCCTTGTTCAAGGGGAGAAAAGCTAACAAGGGGAACCAACCAACAATTTAAATTTAAATATTTTTTTAGGAGGTTGACGAATGAAGTATTTTAAAACCCTATTTCTTGTATGTCTTTTCATCCTGCCTTTATGCAGTGCGGCAACTGCAGCAGAATTAAAGTTAGCAGATATCGCGCTGCCGTGCGCTTCTTTTGGCGCAGCAGCGGTCATGCCGATTACTCTGGTCAACACTGCCGGTGCAGCACCCAATATTGCCGGTGTGAGCACGGACATCACGTTTAATGACAGTTATTTAGATTTCACCGGCGCAACCATCGGGCCGGCCGGCTCAGCAGTGGGTAAAACTGTTTCATTCAACCTGCTGTCACCCGGCGTAGTGCGTGTTGGCGTATTTACCGAAGGCAACACCACCCCCATCGGCGATGGCGTAGTGGCCTATGTAAATTTCACGCTGAAGAAGAACCCGGTAGGCGGCGTAGACCTGACCAACCTGTGCAGCGCATCTGACCCTGCAGGAAACGCGTTGGGGATCGCCTGCGTGTCAGGCAGTTTCTTTACTGCCAAGACCGCTGACTTTAACCTGGACGGCGTAACCGCCCTTAACGAAATACTGATGGAAGTGAGAATGTTTCTGGGGTTAGACCCGGTCGATCCCTTAGGTGATCCAACCGCAGACAACAAGGTTTCGATTGATGATGTGATCAAGGCCATCAACTGCTTCCTGGAGACCAAGGAATGTGCCTGCCCCACGGTTGACGTGATACCCCAGGAAGAGCTATGGAAGGAATCCGGCCATGCAGACACTACTGCTGAGGCCTTCAATGACTGGAATGAATGTACTCCTGTACCCCCAGCCACAACCTGTACCCCAGCGGTTCCTGTCGGCTGTGCCAAATGCCACAGCACCCCGGGCTATCTTGACTACCTGGGCGCAGACGGCACCGCAGCCGGTGTGGTAGATAACCCGGCACCGATCGGCACGGTCGTCTCCTGCGAGGCATGTCATAACCAGAAGGCAAGTGAGCTGACCAGCGTGGTGCTCGAGTCCACCGGTGATGCCACTGCAGTGCCCCCGATTCCCAAGCTTACGCTCACGGGTCTGGGTCCGGAAGCGCGCTGCATGGTATGCCACCAGGGTCGGCAATCAACAGACAGCGTGAATGCATACATTGCCGGCAGACCGCTACTGGCAGGAGACCCTGATGCAGTGGATAGTGGTTCATCTTTCAGGAACGTCCACTACTTTCCCGCAGCAGCAACCCTGTACGGCAACGAGGCAAAGGGCGGCTACCAGTATGCGGGCAAGGTCTATGATGCCAAGTTTGCCCACGTGGAAGGCTATGATACGTGCGTAAAATGTCATGACGCGCATTCTCTTGAGCTCAAGTATGACAAGTGCGTTACCTGTCATACCGGCGCAACAGACAAGGCAGCCCTGAAGAATATCCGCATGAAGGGCTCCCTGGAAGACTATGACGGTGACGGCAACGTAACTGAAGGTCTCTACTATGAAGCAGACGGCCTCAGAGTGAAGCTGTACCAGGCTATCCAGGCATATGCTACAAACGTGTCAGGTAAAGGCATTGTGTACAATCCGGCCGCAAACCCCTACTGGTTTATTGATGATAATGGCAATGGTGTAGCTGATCCAGCTGAAGTCACCCGGTACAATGCCTATACAGCCCGGCTGCTCAAGGCAACCTACAACTACCAGTTATCGATCAAGGATCCTGGTTCCTATGCACACAATGGCAAAGTATATCATCGAGCTGCTGTATGACTCCATAGAGGATCTCAACATTAAGCTCTCTACCCTGGTACCCTCATTGGAAGTGAGCCTTGCCGGCTGCAACCGGGTGGATGAAGGACACTTTGACGGTTCATCCGAGGCCTGGAGACACTGGGATGTAGCAACTGCTCCGGCACTGCCGGGACCTCCGGGTTCATGCGCTAAGTGTCATGCAGGCGCCGGCATCCCGTTCTTCCTGACCAACAATGTCAACATCCAGGAAGAACCGGCTAACGGCATGCTGTGCGCCAACTGCCACAGCAGTGTAACTGACACGAATGCACCGCGCCTGGCAGTGAAAGATGTAACCTTCCCCTCAGGGCTAAAAGCCAATATGGGTGGTGCCGGGGCAACTGACGACAGCAACCTGTGTCTGCTCTGTCACCAGGGCCGCGAGTCCAAGAAGAGCATAGATACCAAGGTAGCACCAGGCCCCGCCGGCCCGTACTCCTTCACCAATGTGCACTATTACGCAGCAGCAGCATCGCTGTTTGGCACGCAGGTGCAGGGCGGCTACGAGTACGCGGGCAAGACCTATGCCGGTCAGAACCCGTTCACTGCTCACGGCGGCAAGTTTAATAACTGCGTGCAGTGTCATATGGGCAGTGACGGCCTGAATGCGTCGTACGCGTCGCACCGGGTGACCAAGCCTAACCCCAACAACTGCGTATGTCACGCTGGTGATGTGTCGCAGACCGGCACCTTTGAATTCGCTAACATTCGCCCGGCCACAGGATTCGGCAACACTGACTTTGACAGTGACGGCAATGTGACCGAGTCGATACAGAGTGAAATCGCAGGGCTGGAAGATGCACTGTATACGCAGATTCGCGCGTACTCTGCGGGCACGCTGGGAAAATTCATCGTGTATGATGGGGCTGCGTACCCGTACTGGTTTGTTGATGCCAACAACAATAATGTTCATGATACTGGTGAAGCCAGCTACACGACATTTGATGCGAAACTGTTGAAGGCAGCATACAACTACCAGTTCAGCAAGAAGGAGCCGTGTGGTTACATTCACAACGCGCTGTATCTTGCGCAAGTGTTAGTTGACTCAACAATTGATCTGAGTGGCGGAGCTGCTCCGGCATGGAGGTAGTCTGGACGAACACCTGATCGTGTGTTAACATTGCAGGAGGTGGTAGGGGGCAACCACTACCACCTCCTTTTTTCCCCAGGTTCAATTAATTTTAGAAGATTGTTTTTAAAGTATTTTTGAGGTCATCGTCGTGAAATCAGTTTTTGGCAGTACATCAGTTATAGCTCTTCTCCTGACAATCTCCTTATGCGGCGCTGCCTGGGCAGCTCCTGATCTTGATATGGGCTCTGACAGTGTGCGTCCCGGCGAGGAGGTTACGATCCCAATATTTCTGACTAATGAAACGGGAACCGTGGTTGCAGGCGCCAGCACTGACATTACCTATGACAGTGCGCACCTAACTCCGATAGATGCCACCATAGGGCCGGCAGGCTCAGCAGCAGGCAAAGAGGTTGTCAAGAATATCGTGGAACCGGGATTATATCGCGTCGGTGTTCTCTCAACCTCCAATTTGACTCCCATACCAGACGGCCTGGTTGCCAATGTCATTTTCAGGGTTAACAGCGGTGCGCCCGCAGGAAACTATCAACTGGGTAATAATCCGAGCTGCTCAACGCCTCAGGGGTCTCCTGTCGCAACGGGCGGTGGCGCTGGCATTATAGAAGTCACCTCCAGCACCACTACCTCAGAAATTGATGACAGTCCAAACTCAACGACTATACCAGCCAATGTATCAACCACGACCGTGCCGGCAACAACAACTACGACCATATCATCTGCAACTACAACCGCAGCCTTGACCACTACTACCACTGCTGCTGCTCCGGGTTTCTGTTCGCTTATTATCAATCCCGCTGCTGTCAACGTTATGGCTAAGCAGGCAGTAAATTTTGCCGCGCAACTAAACGATGCTGCATGTGCCCCGCCACAGCTGCACTGGTCAGTGGAAAGTTCCATCGGCAGCACTATTGATGAAAACGGCAATTACGTGGCAGGTGAAAATACTGCCGGAGCAGAGGTAACTGATACGATACTGACTGTTGATTATGCCAATGGTATAGGGGCCAGGGCACTGGTAAGCGTTGCTGCACCCCCTGCCGGCGGGATTTCCAGCATTACACCACTATCCATAACCAGTTCCCGCTGGCGGCAGCGACTCCATCTTCTGGTCATTCGCAGCGATACGGGTGGGTTGAAAATGTCCTCTCGATTGAGCTTTAACCCGTCAGGAGATATCCGTCCCATGGCAACACTGGCCGCGGGCGACACCATGATTGCCCTGGTGGCAGTCAAACCCAATGTCCAGGGTCACTACGATGTGATGGTAACCACCGGCGACACCACAGATACTAAAGAAAACGGGCTGACAGTGAACATGGCTGTCTGGGCGCTGGATCAAAAGACACAATAAAATCTTTTTACGTTACAGGCATTATAATTTATATATAGCAGTAAATTTTCATGGAGAACCAAGTGATATGAAAACAGCTCATGGCAGGATAACAATGTTTGCAGCGCTTTTGTCCCTTTTTCTGGCAGGTGCTGCACAGGCAACACCTACTGTTGACCTTGGCACTGCTTCAGGTAACCAGTGCGCACAGGTTATCATCTCCGTAACCCTGACCAACGACGGCATAGCCCCGGTTGCTGGTGTTGCTACGGATATCGGGTACAACAGCGAATTTCTAACCCCGGTAAGTGTCGCAGTAGGGCCGGCAGGAACAGCAGCAGGGAAATCAGCAGCCTCTAACATTGTATCACCAGGACTGTATCGGGTGGGTATTTTCTCCTCAGCAAATGTGAACAACATCGGCAACGGAGTTGTCGCTAATGTCACCTTTGCGATAAACTGCAGCGCTCCAGCTACCAGCTACCAGCTGAGCAACGACCCCAGTGCGTCGACCGCCACCGGGGGTGTTATTACTGTCACAGGTAATGATGGCACCATAACCGTGGGCGTATTAAGCACCACTACCTCATCTGTGATCCAGGAACCTGTTCCACACATTGAAACCTGCATTACCTGTCATCCCGCAAGCTCATTACACGGTGTTACCACCCATCAAAGCAACTGCAGCGCTTGCCACGCAGGCTCCCCCGGGCCAGGCAATGTAAAGCCGGACAAGTGCGTCGTCTGCCATCCCAGCAGCAGCCCGGGAGTATGTAACCTAATAAACCTACCCACACCTGTTCTTCATGGAGCAAATTGTCTCACCTGCCATGTTGACTGTGATAGCAACACCACAAATAATCATATGAGCAGCTGCGTGGTATGCCATCCCACGGATTTCAGTTCCACAAACAGCCTGCGCATACACAGCCGGTCCGGACACAATACCTGCAGCAGCTGTCATCCAAACGGCACCCCGGGTAAAAATGTGACGGCTGACAAGTGCTCTGCATGCCACCCGCTCAGCGGCACCGGCGACTGTAAGATCGTGGACGTGCATGCCCAGCTTGTAACCCAAAGCTGTCTTGATTGCCACAAGAGCTGTTCCGGCGGAGCGCCGATTACCACTACCACTTCTACTATCTCAAATACTACAACCAGTACCGGCGGGGGCAGTACCACAACCAGCATCGGTGGCGGCAGCACCACAACCAGCTCAGGCGGAGGAACAACAACCAGCATTCCAGGTGGGTCTACTACCACTACTGCTTCCGCCCCAAGCGGACACACCGACCAGTGTCTCACCTGCCATTACGTGAATGATTTACATGCACAAACAGCGCACAATAATTGCACCTATTGCCATACCGGCACGCCGCCGCAGGCAGGTAATGTTGATGATGGCAAGTGTGTTTCATGCCACCCGGTGGGCAACCCCGGCAAGTGTAACTTGGTGGCTTTCCACGGCAGCACATGCATCACCTGCCACACTCCCGCTATGTGCGCACCGAGTACCACTACCACAGCCGGTCCAGGGTCTTCTACCACCAGCACTGCTATAAGCACAACCGGCCACATCAGCAAATGTCTCACCTGTCATGAAGTGAGTGATTTACATGCGCAAACAGCGCACAATAATTGCACCTATTGCCATACCGGCACGCCGCCGCAGGCAGGTAATGTTGATGATGGCAAGTGTGTTTCATGCCACCCGGTGGGCAACCCCGGCAAGTGTAACCTGGTGGCTTTCCACGGCAGCACATGCATCACCTGCCACACTCCCGCTATGTGCGCACCGAGTACCACCACAACCATTGGATCAACAACCACCACAACCGGTTCAGGATCTTCTACCACCACTTCTGCTTCAGCTCCAAGCGGACACAATGCCCTGTGTCTCACCTGTCATGAAGTGAGTGATATACATGCTAAGCCAGCACACAACAATTGCACCTACTGTCATACGGGAACTCCAGCGACAGCTGGTAATGCGGATGTTGGCAAGTGCGCAGGCTGCCACCCCACTGGCAAACCCGGTACGTGTAATTTAGTAGCGTTCCACGGCAGCTCATGCAACACCTGCCACACTCCCGCTATGTGCGCACCGAGTACCACCACAACCATTGGATCAACAACCACCACAACCGGCGCAGGATCTTCTACCACCACGGTGCTGCCTCCCAGCGATCATTTCAGTATCTGTCTCACCTGTCATGTTTCGAGTGATTTACATGACCATCCAGGGCACCAAACCTGTGCATCGTGCCATGCAGGAACTCCTGCAAAAGGCAACGTAGAGGCTGACAAGTGTATCGTGTGTCATCCTCTGGGTGCTGCGGGTAAGTGTAATTTAATAACTAATCACGGCAGCTCATGCCTCACCTGTCACACAAACTGTTCAGGCGGTGTTACAACGACCACTATACCAAATCAGTCGACCTCCACCACTACTGCCCCGCCAGCGTATGGACATATTGATGACTGCACGGGATGCCATACAGTGAGCGACCTGCATGCACGCTCAGGACACGGCAACTGCTCCCAATGTCATGACGGCACTCCGCAGGCAGGCAATGTGAGCCCCGGGAACTGCGTAAAATGCCACCCCCTGACCTCTCCGGGCAAATGTAATCTAATAGTGCAGCACGGCGGTTCATGCCTTACCTGTCACTCAAGCTGTTCAGGCGGTATAACCACAACTACAACGATACCGAATCCGCCGCCGTCCTGCTCGCTGACGGTTGATCCGGAATCCGTCAGATCCGGATTTCTTATCCCGCTGTTCGCACGGATCAAAATTCAGACAGAAGGCGGTGCATTTGATGAGACCAGCGCAATAAGTATCCAGGGCTTCCGTTACATTAGAACTACTCTCATCACACCTACTGCAATCGAGGTGCTGGCAATGGTGCCGCCTCAGTACCTCATTGGTAAGGGTAATAAGATAGTAACCGTGTTAACCGGAACCCAGATATGCACGGGTACGCTTGCGATACGGTAAGAAGACTGCGCTCATACTTACAGCGTATCTGGCACAGTACCTAATATAGAATAAAAACAGCAGCAAGCAGCGCTCCCTGTCCGGACAAGACGGGGAGCGCTGCTGATTTTCATATAATGTTTTGTAACCCTCTTAACCTCTTTACCTCTTATCTTACCTCTTCACCCTTTCACTGCGGTCATGCCGTTTGCTGGTTTTCTATGCCGTAATTTTAGGGAAAGTCCTGGTTTATTCTAAGGCTTGCCATACATTTATAAATCTGCTATCAAATATCACATCCTCTCTACCCAACATTCAATCTCAAGCACCATGAAATATCAGCGAAACAGAATAATCCTGGTTGCGTGCGTCATTGGTATTGTATTAATAGCAGCGTCAATTATAAAATCCTTATCTTCAAAGAGTTCGCAACCGGGAAAAGGTGCACCTTCGCAGAAAAAAGCTGCGCCACAACAGGATACAATGCCGGCACCGGACATGCAGGGCATTGCAAAAAAACCTATCCCAGCACCTGCGACCATGCCGGGGCATAGCGATAGGGCAGTAGAACATGGTGCAGCAGAAGAGATCGTTGGCGAAGGGGCTGAAAGAGAAGAGGAAGAGAAAGACCCGGAAAAGATAGAAAAAAAAGCGTCGATAGAGAAGCAGATTCGGGCATTAACTCAGGAAAAGGAACAGGGGCAAAAAGAATTAGATAAATTGCTTGCGGCAGCAGGAGACGCTCAAAGCAAATCACAACTAAGCGCTGAGGATAAAAAGGGCAAAGAATATGAAGTGATGTTGTTGAAATTATATATGGTGCGCATGTTTAAAGATAAACTGAAGTCTATTGATGATTCCTTACAGGAGAAATTAAAAGAGTATAAAGCTCTTGCACCAGGTCCCGCTCCTGCGCAAGACTCCGAAGATTATAATAACTACGACTAACAGTAAACTCAGTTATTCAGTTTTATGCGATACCTCTTTGTAGCGCTCAGCAAAATTAAACGGTTTGAAGGTGGGACTTTTTTCGTTATGACATTTCTTGCACAGGTTTTCGTCAGGTTTAATGATAAGACCCGCAGCTAAAGCCAGCTGCTCCTGTTTTTTAGGATCTTCTTTCCACAGCTTCTTGTTCATTACCCTGATACTGGTATACCCCTTGCCCGCCCCGTGGCACGCTTCACACTGAATCCCGGGGAACTGCGCATTGTTGCCGGTGGTGTGGCATTCAAGGCACTTGGCATCAGCGGTATAATCTTTCTGCGGGTCAAGACCGGCTTTCTTTTTCTCTTCAGCTTTATTGCCCGGACTCAGCACATCAAATGCCGTGCCATGCTTGGTCTGCTGCCATGATTTATATATTTTAATGTGGCACAGCTTGCATTTCGTTGCCCCCGCGTACTCTTCTGCAGTATAGGCTATAAACGGCAGGCCAAACAGAAGAAGAGCAAGAATTAAATATATAACCCATTTTTTCATGGTTTTCATTCCCGTATAAAATTTTATAAAAATTTGTGATGTAGTAACAAAAAAAACATACAGTTGTCAACAGGTTTTTAAGTTTTTTTGAAATTTTTCTCAAAGTAATACTAACCCCTTGCGCAAACCGGCTAAGTTCTGTTATTAATTGATTTATACATCTCTACGGCAGCACATACCCCCCAAATAAAAAAGAAGGAGTCGGCTTTCATGACAGCAAAAAAGAAGAAGAGCATGCTACAGAGGATAAGGGATTTTTTCGTTTCCATCAAGCTCACCATAATTTTGCTTATTATTCTGTCCAGCGTGTGCGTCATTGGCACGCTCATCCCCCAGAATGAATCACCCCAGCACTACCTGCAGCTCTACAGCCCGTCAACGTACCGGCTCTTTTCCACGCTGGGTTTCCTGAACCTGTTTGCTTCGTGGTGGTTTATCTCCCTGATGACCCTCTTTACCATAAACCTCGCAGCCTGTTCTCTTAACCGGCTGCCGCGGGTCTGGCGTGCGATATTTCATGGGGACACGGTGCTTGATGACAAGCTGCTGCAGGGACTGACAAATGTCAGAAAATTCACTCTGAAAAAATTTTCCGCTGAACAGGAAAAGCAGTATGCAACAGTCATCGCGCAGTATCTTAACCAACCTGCTCTCACACAAAATCAGGGCGGGCGGCATCTTTTTTCTGAAAGCGGCCGATACACCCGTTTCGGGTTCTATCTGACGCATCTGGGCCTGATAATCATTATCCTGGGGTCCATGTCAGGATCGCTGGGCTATCAGGGCTACATGCAGATCCCCGAAGGGCAGACTGCGCATGTGATGCAGCTGAAAAACTCGAACGAGACCAGGAATCTCGACTTTGCCATACGCTGTGACAAGTTTGAAGTCACCTTTTATGAAGGCTCCCAAAGGCCCAAAGACTACAAAAGCACCCTTACGGTGCTCGAAAACAACCGGGAAGTTTTAACCAAGACCATCGAGGTAAACGACCCGCTGGTTTACCGCGGTATCTATTTTTACCAGTCAAGCTACGGTGGTGCTCCGGATGGCGGGGGCAAGATTAACCTCAGCGTAAAACTAAAAGACTCGGGCAAACAGCAGGACCTGACCCTGGATGTGGGCAGCAGCGCACCAATTGCGGGAACAAACTATGTTGTGCGCGCAGATGAATTCCTCTCTGATTTTGCGATGGATAATAACGGCAAACCCGTTTCACGGTCTCAGGAGTTCAATAATCCTGCCGTCCGGGTAACGGTCCTCAAGGGCGGGAAAGAAGAGTTCAATAAATGGATATTTGCAAAATTTCCTGATTTCCACGGCAAGGGCGATCAGCCGCTTGACCTGCAGCTGGTAAATATCCAACCCCGGTATTATACGGGCCTGCAGGTAACCCATGACCCCGGGGTATTGGTCGTGTGGCTCGGCTGCATCCTGCTCATTGGCGGCATCTATGTCGCATTTTTCACCTCCCACCGCCGCATCTGGCTGAGAGTGGAGGAGAAGGACGGCGAGTGCAAAGCCGTGCTTGCCGGCTCAACCAATAAAAACCAGATCGCGTTCAGCAGGGAATTTGAAACGCTGTTTAAAACCTTGAGATCATGAATGATAAAAGTTTTATGAAAAACAGAGAAGGGATGCACCCATTGAGAACGCAGGGAAACCCTCTGTGCTCTCAATACACAAGCATAAAACGCTTTTTTGTTATATAATAATTACGCTAAGGGCACAGAGTAACTTCCTGAGGACTATTTTATAACACGGTGATAAATATAAAATTTCTCAGTCCACCCTCCGCCCGCCTTCCAAAGCACGCTTTGTGCGGAGGACAGGCAGAAATGCTTCGGAGGACGGGTGTCCTCTGTGGTTACATTTAGATACTAATTGAAAGCATAAAGGGGAAAAGCATGATCAGTTCAAAGCTGTTAGGCATTGTTACGTTTACCTATCTCATCTGCATGGTATCCTATTTCACCTACCTGTTCTTCAGAAACAGGAAATTTGGCCAGGTAATTACCGGTATCGCCATTTTTGGCCTTGTCGTCCACACCGTCGCCCTGGGCATGCGCTGGTACGAATCATATCAGCTGGGACACGGCCACATTCCTCTTTCAAATCTGTATGAATCACTTATGTCCCTTTCCTGGACAACGGTTATTATTTACCTTATCGTGGAATATCGCTACAAGAGCAAGGCGCTCGGAGTGTTTATCTTTCCCCTGATCTCCATTGCCATGGCCTACGCCTCGCTTTCTCCCAACATTCAGGATGAAATCGAGCCGCTGATGCCGGCGCTGCAAAGCAACTGGCTCACCTACCATGTGATGACCTGTTTTCTTTCCTACTCTGCATTTGCCATCTCTTTTGGCTCAAGCATCACCTATCTCGTCAAGTATAAAAAGGCTAAAGAAAAAGTCCCCGCAGGTGCGGATATGTCCGAGCTCTTTCCGTCCATGGAATCTCTTGATGACATTATCTATAAAACCATAGCCATCGGCTTTCTGCTGCTGACCATCGGCATCATCACCGGCGCGGTGTGGGCAAACTATGCCTGGGGGAGCTACTGGAGCTGGGACCCGAAGGAAACCTGGTCGCTCATCACCTGGCTCATGTATGCAGCATTTATCCACGCCCGCCTGACCCGCGGCTGGCACGGGAGGAAGACGGCGATACTCTCAATCATCGGGTTTGCTGCCGTGCTGTTCACGTTCCTCGGCGTGAATTTTCTCCTCTCGGGGCTGCACAGCTATGGCTCCCAATAAGAACCTCTTTAAACCCGGCGTTTGCTGAAAGAGGAACAGGGTATGACAAAGTTACGATGGATACTCATCCTCGCAGTGCTGCTCTGCGCGTGCGCGATGCCTGATATAAACGCACAGGGAATTCCCCTGTGGAATGACCTCGGCCTCTATGGCGGCCAGATCTACCGCATTGCCATCGATCCTTATGACAGCACCTACCTGTATGCCGGGAGCTGGAACGGCGACGGCTTCTTTGCCTCTGAAGACGGCGGCGAAAGCTGGCTGATCGGGGCGAAGAATGCAGGGTGGTTCAGAAATTATGAAGTATATGACATTGACATAGATCCCAATAACCCGCAGAAAATCTGGGTCGCCGACAATCATTATGTAGATGTGAGTTCTGATTACGGGTTCACCTGGAAAACGTTCTATTTCGCCAACGAAGAAGGAAGGTTCTGCTACACGGTCAAGGTTGATCCTCATGATGTGACCGGCGATACCGTGTACGTGGGAACGGGCGGGCCGAACGGGACTGACGAACTGGGAGTCCTCTATAAAACAACCGATGGCGGCGACACCTGGTTTAAAATGGAGAACACGTTTCCGCTTGAATACCAGCCGTTCAATATCTGGGATATCGATGTCAATCCCGCCGTGCCGGATGAAATATGGGCGACATCACGCAAGGCCGGCCTCTCACCGGAAGGCAGAATCTTCATGACCATGGATGGCGGAAACCAGTGGTGGTCGTGGAATAAGGGTCAGTGGTCTGACGGTAAGGTATATCCTTTTTCATTCCTTGATGAAATACTCGTGCACCCCTCGGAACCCAATCTTGTTTTTTCTGCTGACGGGTATGGCGTGCTGCGCAAACAGGACGGCACCAATACCGCCACCGGATGGTCCTGGGTGACTGACACAACGGGCTGTCGCGCCCTGTGTATAGCTCCGGGCTCATCCATACCCCCATTTATGCCGGGCTGGTGAACAGCGTGGCAAAAAGTACTGACAGCGGTGATTCCTGGAATTATTATGACCGGCCGGGAGAGTTCCTCTGCCTTGCTGCTCCCGCTGACAATCCTGATATTCTCTTTGGCGGCGATCTGAATCGGGGGGTATTTAAAAGCTCGGATGGAGCCCAAACCTGGGAGCCCAGGAATGAAGGAATCAGAGCAAACCAGGTGTTCGCCATTGATGTCTCTCCGTTGAGCGCCAGCTACCCTTGTTGCAGGAACGCTGTCCGGTGTTTACCGGCAAACAGGCGGCACGCAATGGACCCGGGTCAATGAGTCGATTGCCTATGCAGTCAGCTTTCACCCGGCACACGGAATACCCTCTTTGCCGGATTCGACTGGGCGCTGGGAAAAAGTACGGACAATGGCGCTACCTGGACCTATACCGATGTCTCAGATAAAAGTGACGGGCATAAAGTCAGCTCCATAGCAATTTCAAAGTCTAATCCGGATATAATCTGTGCGGGCGTTGCCTTCTCTTCAGGTAAAAGAGGTGAGGTCATAAAAAGCACTGACGGCGGCACAACGTATAGCATGCTCTGGGAAACCACGGTGCCCGTCAATACGGTAAAGATCCATCCGGCAAACCCGCAGACTGTTTTTGCGGGCACCGGTAGTTTCTTTGCTCCTGTTGCTCCCGGGAATATTTACAAAAGCAGTGACGGCGGTAAAACTTTTAGCCCTGCCTCGTCTCAACAGCTCATTGTTAACAGTATTGCCATCTCTTCATCCAATCCTGACCTCCTCTATATCGGCTGCGGTGGCAGCAATAACAGCTATACGGGAATCTATAAAAGTACTGACGCTGGTATAACCTGGGAGGAGAAAACCAGGGGTTTGCCGAGAGGAAAAGAGGGGAAGCCGGCATTTGCCGTTACCAGTGTAAAAATCGACGCCGCAAATCAGGATATCGTTTATGCAGCGTTATACCGGAATGGAATTTATGTAAGCCTGGACGGCGGTAATTACTGGACCTGTGCCGGGCTGTCAGACTATATACTATTTGATGTAAACAGCGGGCCTGCTGCCGCGCGCGCTGCCGACGGCTTTAAGCAAAAAGGTCTGCTACAGAACCTTCCCTCTTCCACTATTCTTGCGGGCACTGCCAGCGGCATGTTCAAGTGCTCATCGTCCGGCACTGGTTTGCTCTCCGGTACTATTACTGCTCAAGATACCGGGAGCACGGTCGACAACGCGGCAGTGTCTTCCTCCAGCGGAAGCTCCTGCGCCAGCAGCGAGGGCTTTTATTCATTAATGATGCCTGCCGGTGTGCATGATATCGAGATTGCAGCTGATGGCTACAATAGCGCTACGCTCTTCGGGATTACGGTCAATGCCGGTGAAATGGTTACCCGTGATATAATTCTTTCTACGGGTCCCGGTGATGACGGCGGCTGCGCTGCAACAGAGCTTCTTAAAAACAGCGCCAACAGGAAACACCTCCCGGTGCTGCGGGCCTTCAGAGACGCGGTTTTGAAAAAATCATTGCCGGGAAACCGGCTGACTGCTCTTTACTACGCGGCGGAAGGCGACGTACGGAAGGTGCTGAAGAAAAACCCGCAGCTGCGGGCGCGCGCTGTAAGGCTCCTGCAAAATGCCATGCCCGTTGTGCTCTCGTCCCTCAGCACAAAATCAGTATCAATACCCTCGTCTCTGCTCAATGAAGCAAGCTGTTTTCTCTTTGACCTTGAGCAGGCATCCCCTGCCCGGCTGAAAGCGCGGATCAATAAATTGAGGCGTGAAATGAAGGATGAGAGCTTTTTAAGTTTTGCGAATTCCCGCTGAAACGGGTAACGTAACACTGCTGCCTGCGCGGCTGCTTTCTTAACTCTCCGGTCGGGACTTGAGCATCCGGTACAGGGAAAATATTTTTTTAAGCTCTTCCGGGAAATAAGCTTCGATAACCTTCATCGTCCCCGGACCGGCCTTGCGGCTTATCGCCTCCGGCGCAGGGAACATCCCTGCCTCAGGAATCTGCAGCAGCAGGAATCCGCTCTTCTCTGTCTCTGCATAGATGTGCGGCATCTCAAGCGGCAGCCCCGCGAGCTTCAGCGCATTGATTGCTGCCCACATGCTCTCAGCTTTACCGCGTTCCATCCGCGCGACGATCATGCTGCGCTCATCACTGCCGCAGCTCATGGTCACCGCAGCCTGTTTGACCTCCCGGGGCAGCGCCGCGAGTTTTTTTGTGATTTCTTCCAGCCAATAGCCGCTTTTATGCATCCCCCGAATTCCCGCTGTTCTGAATTTTTCATATGCGCCTGATGTATAAATGCTGGTAAGCCGGCCGCGCTGCAGGTCCCGCTTGTATCATGGCAAGGGTCGCGTTCTGCAGCTCCCGGGCATAGGGCGAGAGCTTTTTATGTGATACAGCGGCGGTCTCAAGATAGCCCCTGAGAAAACGCAGGCGGTCCTTTACCGTTACCTCCGGTCCCACCCGGTTCAGCTTTGCGAGAAGCTCTGTCTGGTCCAATGCTGTAATCCGTTTTTTAATGGCCGCACGTTCAAAGTCGATGAAATAGATGGTGTGGCTGCCCTCCTCTGCCCTGATCAAAAAATTATTCAGGCTGTAGTCGTTCTGGTAGATGCCGGACTGAAAGATTTTGGCCGTAAGCCTGCCAAAGGAATAGACGATATGCCGGCGCTCAGCCGCACTACATGCGCGGCTGCAGGTGTTCTGCGGATCAAGGAAAAAGTCTTTCAGCTCGCAGGCAGCGCTGATAAACGGCAGCACCAGCAGGCTTTCATAAACGCAGCCCCATTTCATCCGTTCTGCAGCCAGCAGGGGCACTGCGGTAGGAATGCCCCGCTCGTCTATGGCACGGGCACTATGAAATTCGTGAAAAGCCCGGGAGCCGCGAAAAAAGTTTTTTGTAATTTTTGCAAGGCCCCTGCTTTTATATTTTTTTACCAGGCAGCTCATCCCCTGTTCCTGCGGGGGCAGGCGCAGCGTAAAAATTTCCTTGGCGCTCGTCTGCTTGCGCAGGTGCACGGGAGCGGTTTTTTCAAAGAGGCTGCGACAGAAGTCCTGCCATTCTTGCTCTGAATAGAGAGAAACCAGATCATCCCTGACGACAAGCCTCAGGCCCGGATAGTTTTTATATGTATATCCTTCTGCTTTTCCGCATCTGTTCTATTTTTGACTTCAATTTAAAAATCAACAAGGCTGAAGGCTGAATGCTGAGTCAGCTTTTTCTGCTTATGTACCTCCCAGTATCTCCTCCATCGCCCGCCTCACTTTTTTACTATTGTCGGTAAATTCCTGATGCCACGGATGCTTCGGATCTGTTGCCGCACGGCGGCGGGCAAGGTTATGGCCAAAGTCAATGAGCACATAGAGCTTGAAGAATTGCTGCGACGCTGCAAATTCCTCGCGCTCTCCGGCTGCCATGCCGGCAAAGTATTGGTCATCAAAAAGCCGCAGCAATTTTTCGTTGTCCCGGCAGAAGTGCACCACCAGCTGATAATAATCGATCGCCCGCGGCAGGTAGCGTATATGCCCCACATCAAGCAGGCACATACTGCCATCCTCCTGCACCATGATATTGCCGGGATTGGGGTCGCCGTGGGAAAGGCTGAAAGACGTGATGTTATTGACAGCGGTCTTTCTCCCGCTCATCCATGCCGTACAGCGCTCCGGCACTCGCTGCGGAAGAGAACCATCAAGGGTTTTCCACTGTTGCAGCCGGCCGCGCGTTTTTGCCAGCAGGTATTCATGCAGGCCATCCCGGTTGCGCTCGGAAAGATTACCCCACGAATCTCTCCTGACCGTGTGCAGATGGGAAAAGAAGCCGGCGATTGCAGGGACCAGGGCAGCGGGAGAATCTGCTGCAAATGCTGTGGTACCGGTAATACGCTCCTCGCAGATAACATGCAGCCGCTGCCAGGGGAAAATAGCCCGATCTTCATGGCTGTACAGGATGCGGGGAACACGCACGCCATGGTGCAGAAGATGGTCTGCTGCTGCTACCAGCGTTTTAAAGCGCTGTTGTTTGGCGATACCCTTAACCACCAGCGCTGGCGCTCCTTCGATGTGCAGAAAGAAAACATGGTTATGGACGCCAAGCTCTGTTGCTTCAAGGGAGAACCGGTGCTGCGGCCAGCCAAGCTTTTGCAGGAGGGTGTCCCGGACAAAACGCTCCATCCTGTGCTGAATTACCTTTCTGTTTTTCATGTGAGCGTGGCAACAATGCTTTCAGTTTATAGTAACGGCCTGTCTGTCCAATTGTTGTCAAGAGCGGTTTTTCTACCCGGCATGCGCCAGGCTCAGTTTTTTCTGCGGCGGGGTGCTCTGAATGGTATACATCGAATAGTAGATGCCCTTATGCTGCAGGAGTTCTTCATGAGAGCCCTCTTCCGCAATGGTTCCGTCGGACATGACGATGATGCGGTGCTGCATTGCGCACCGTAGAGAGGCGATGGGCAATCATAATGGTGGTTTTCCCCTGCATGAGGTTCTCTAAAGCCTTCTGTAATTCTTTCTCAGAGCGGCTGTCAAGCGATGATGTTGCCTCATCAAGGATCAGTATCGGGGCGCCTTTCAGTATCGCCCGGGCGATGGCTATCTTCTGCCGCTGCCCGCCGGACAGGCGCGCCCCCTGCTCGCCGATAATGGTCTGATACCCCTGCGGCAGGTGTTCAATAAAATCATGAGCAAAAGCAGCCCTGGCTGCAGCAATAATCTGCTGTTCTGATTTATCGCGGCTCCCGTAAGCAATATTATTCAAAACCGTATCGTTAAAAAGAATGGTATCCTGGGTGACAATCGCCATCTGGTCACGCACAGACTTGATGGTGCGCTCTCGTATATCTACTCCGTCAATAAAGACGCCGCCGCTCACAACGTCATAGAAGCGCAGGATTAAATTGGCAATGGTGGTTTTGCCGGCTCCGCTGGGACCCACTATGGCCACCGTCTTGCCGGCATTGACCCTGAAGCTGACATCCCTGAGCACCGGCTTTTCTTCATACCTGAAGCTGACAGCTCTGAATTCAAGTGCCTCCTGTATCAGCGGCATGGGCGTTGCCCCCGGTGCATCGGCAATGTCCGGCACGGTGTCGAATATGGCAAACACCCGTACTGCCGCAGCCATACCTTCCTGTATCTGCTGGTTAACCTTGTTCATGGACTGTACCGGCTTATAGAGCATGCCCAGGGCTGCGATAAAGGAGAAAAACTGGCCGGTTGTGATGTCGCCGCTGATAACTCCTGAACCCCCATAATAAATTGTTGCCGCCGCCATTAAACCGCCGACACTCTGTATAACGGGCGATGAAAGGGCGCTCACCTTCAGAGTCTTGATCTTAATCCGGAACAGCCGGTTATTCTCGTCGGCAAAGCGCGCATTTTCATAGTTTTCCATGCAGAATGCTTTGACAATCCTGTTGCCGGAAATTGTTTCCGTGAGAAAGGTGCTGATGTGGCCGATCTTTTCCTGGCTGCGGCGGCTGTAGCGTTTGCTCTTTTTCCCGAAGCGGGTGATGGGAATCATTACCCAGGGCAGTATCAGAAAGCAGATGCAGGCCAGCCGCCAGTTCTGGTAAAAGGCGACCCCGGTGAGCCCGATGATGAGGAAGCAGTTCATCATCACCTTGGCAATGGAATCTGAGACCGAGCGCTGCAGGACGCCGATGTCATTGGCAATGCGGGACATAAGCATGCCGGTGGTGATTTTATGAAAAAAGGCGAGCGACAGGTGCTGGGTGTGGCGGTACAGAGCATCCCGTATGTCGGTCACCACGCGGTTTCCCACATATCCCATCAGGTATTCCTGGCCATAATCAAAGCTGCCTTTAAGCAGGAAGGCAAGGATGAGGGCAAAGGGAATAACGGCAAGCATGGTGCTGTCTTTTTTGAGAAATATCTCATCAATTGCCGGCTTTACCATATACGCAATGAGTGCGTTGATCCCGGACAGGAGAATCATGCAGACAACGGCAATGGCAATGCGTGTCCAATATGGTTTGACAAAAACAAGGAGGCGTTTGTAGATGTCCATAGGTTAAGTGAATATATGAAAAGGTGGTCTTCTTGTCAAGGTAACAAAAGGCGAAGAATCTATTCACTCTCTACTTTTCACTCCTTCACCCTCTCATCCAGCATCCTTTTCAATTCAGCATTTGATGATGGCGCAAACCCGAGTGCCTGCTGCCACACCACCGGACTTTCCATGCACAGGTAGATGAAGATGTCCGGCGAATACGCTCTTAGCAATGCCGCAAGCCGGGCAAACAGTTCAATCCGGATCGGCTGGAAGTAGCGCATTTTGCCGTCAAGACCGGGCACAAATTCTCCTGTAAAAATCCTGCTTGCGCTGAACCGCTGCCGGCTGATGGCTTTAAGCTGCGGCATATAGCGCAGCGCGCCAAGGCTCACCCAGGCTATGGATGAGGCGGGGACATGGGATGCTATCATGTCGACAGTCCGCTTATATCCCTGCTCCCACCCGGGGAAAGCGATGAGCGGGTCAAAATGAAAGCCGATCCGGTATCCCTCTGCTGCAAGGCGGCTGGCAGCCTGGATACGGGCAGCAATCAGGGCTGCCCCGTGTTCTTCGCTTAGTGCAATTTCTTCCGCGTTCAGAGACCAGGACACGATAACCTTTCCGCCATGGTCTCGTCCAAGAAGCGGCTCGATATGCGTGGTTTTGGTTTTAAGCTCCAGGACCGCATTCCGTTTCTTGCCGAGAAATGAAAGCATTGAGGGAATAAAATCCGTCAGGTGCTCAAGAGCCAGGCTGTCTCCATATTCTCCCGTGCCGATGCGCATGGCCTCCTGCTGCAGCATGCACCCGCTTGCCGCAAACTCATCCCACATCTCATCAAGATTTGCATAGAGGGTAATGAAGGGATTGTTAAGATACGCCTGCAGCACGCAGTAGGAGCAGGCGAGCGGGCAGCCGGTGCCGGTATTCAGGATGGTATAACCGCAGCAGAGATATGATGAAGTGCCGGGACAGGGCTCGATAAACCGTCCCTTGTTCCGGCACAGCAGCAGCACATCGGTGCGCGGAAGCCTGCCACTACTTGCGTGGATAAGCTCTTTGGCGCGGGGAATAATTTCTGTTGGGACAGATGAACAGCGGCTGAGGACCCTGCGCGTCAGGGGCAGGTCCTTTACCGCGTCTTCAATGAAGATTTTTTTCGGGATATAGGGTGTCACTTATTCTCCACTATGTCCTTAAGCAGCTGGTTATTGGCCATGCTCATCACCGCTTCGGCTTTCTGCTGCAAATCCCCGGTATGGTTAAATTCTATCTCGAAGCGGAATCTGCTCCTTCAAAAGATGGCGGCGGCAACAGCTGCACCCCCGTTGGCAGGCGCAAGTTTTTGCGCTGCTGCAAAAACTTTTCCTCGCGTTGTGAAAGCCGGGGAAAGCGACGTTTGCGAAGGTGAGCACGTATGCGGTCGCCCTTCTGGGAGAGGGGCAGCTTATCCTCCGCGATGATTGTTTGTATCTCGCGCTCCTGCAGTATGGTACTGCACCCGGTTTCCTCCCGCAGGCTGATATCCATGCAATACGAGACGATTTCCTCCTGTTTGCTGGCGCTGCAATGTATCTGCGAAAAAAGTCTGAACAAAGCCTTCCGGTCGCCTTCTTCGAGGTAAGCAAGCTTTACAGCCGCGGCTTCGCAAAGACTGCCCTGCGCCACGGCATCCTGAATCTCCGGGTCAAGGCGTGCCACGCAGAGCAGATGGTTAAGGGTTTTTTCTGTCGGCGGCAGTCCCATGAGGGGAAGGTACTCCCTGATAACCGTGTCCCCAGCATCATAGGCAAGCAGCTTAAGCGCTGCCCGGGCCTGCTCTACGGGATTGAGCACCCGGTGTGAGAGGTTGTCATAAAGGCTGAGAAGCAACAGTTCCTTTTCATCACTGCCCGGATCAATAATGTGCGCGGTGATATCCTTCCAGCCGGCCGTGATGCACGCTTCGAATTCGTCTCAAGCCGCATACGATCTGATAATATTGCGCATTGTTATTATAATAAAGATAGGGAGGGGATAACAAGCCAACCCGTTCTATAGAATTCTGCAGCAATTTATTATTCCTGTCCGTGGTGATAATAAATGTTCTATCCTCGATGGATATGGAATGGAGGGGAATGGTTTTCAGCGCGCACTGCATAATAGTTTTAGCTCCTGTTGATAGATGCTGATTATATTTTTGATATCAATATAAAGTATGTTTATTTATTGAACAATATAAATATTTTATTTAATTTTCTTAATAGCAATAACCCCAGTCAAATATTTTTCCCGATAAAAATTGCATTAACCACATCTAATAAATTTTATTTCAAAAACTAATATAAAATAGTCTGGAAACTAACCTTTTTGGGTTATTGACATTTGGCCCCAACTCCCGGATAATCATTCCATAATTTATCGTAATTATACCGTAATAAATAGATGAGGGGGGGGAACCCCCAGGGGCCATAAAGCCGCCTTCAGGAACTATTAGACCTGTTGGCGGCTTTATGTTTCCTTCTCTTTTTAAGCATTCCTCATCATTCCCGCCATGAGAACACTTCCAACATTGTTCAAGAGTTTTCAGGACGTTCCCCAAAATTTATAGTGCTGGCATTACCAGAGCGCACGGGGGAGGAACTCGGGATTAGTGGCTCGCTTGCCCGCCGTAGCTTTAGCGCAGGCGGGTGCCCAGTAAAGGCTAAAAGATTAAACCTCTTCACCTCTTCACCTCTTCACCTCTTCACCTCTTTTACCTTCAACTGCGCCGGTTTTCTATGCCTTAATTTTAGGGAAAGTCCTGCAAGAGTTTTATCTTGATAATTTTCTCCATATTCATTATTTTGAATAGTGAGGGGTACACAGAGACGAAAATATTACGCCTCGCTGCATAACCGTTAAGGAGAAAAAGTGCCATGAACAAATTACTGAACCAGTTAATCCAGTTACAGGACCTCAATTTCACCCTGGCCGAACAGCAGGCACTGCTTGCAGACACATTCCTGATAGAGCTTGAAGATTCTATCAAAGCTCTGTCGAAAAACTTGCCCAGACCCCTTTTACAGCTTTTTGCGGCGCTTCATGCCCGGTACTCAACAGCCGTGGTGCCGGTAACCGGTGGCAGCTGTTCAGGCTGCGGCGTAACACTGCCGACATCTCTTGCCTATGAAGTTCATGTTACCAAAGAAATTATGCAATGCCCCCGCTGCACCCGCATTATCTATGCCAGGGAAGGCTCTCCGCGCCAGCTGAAACGGATCGCCAAGCCCAGCGAGAAGCCGACCGCAGGTATTGCCCGGTTTTCATCAAGCCAGCTCATGATTCCCAATCTTGAAGCAAAAAACCGTGAAGATGGGCTTTCAGAGCTGATCGGCATTATGGCCAGCGAGGGATTCATCGAGAATCCGGAGAGCCTGCTTTCAGCTGCACTCAACCGGGAAGCAATCGTCCCCACTGCTGTGGAGCACGGGCTTGCTTTTCCCCATGTGCGTGGTGTTGAAGGTGGCGGGCTGATCTTTTCTCTGGGAATGAAAAAACAGGGCATAAAGTTTGGCGCGCCCAGGGACCGGCTGACGCGGATTATATTTTTTATTGTCATTCCCTTTGCCGCCAGCGCCTTTTATCTGCAGCTCATTGCCGGGATCATGGAGACCTTTCGTGAAACCGAGACCCGGGACAAGCTGCTTGCCTGCTCGGCTCCTGATGAAATGTGGAAGGCACTCACCACGCTCACTAAAAAAACGATTATGTAACGAATTGCGGAGTTTAAGAGTTGCGAGTTGAATAGTTGTACTGTAACAAACTCCACCACTCCTCAACTCCTTAACTAATAT
>CAWDOY010000052.1:0-44537 GCA_963803975.1 uncultured delta proteobacterium | reverse complement strand
ACCCTCTCATCCAGCATCCGCTTCAAGTCAGCATTTGATGATGGCGCAAACCCGAGTGCCTGCTGCCACACCAGCGGACTTTCCATGCACAGGTAGATGAAGATGTCCGGCGAATACGCTCTGAGCCATGCCGCAATCCGGGCAAACAGTTCAACCCGGATCGGCTGGAAGTAGCGCATTTTGCCGTCAAGACCGGGCACAAATTCTCCGGTAAAAATCCTGCTGGCGCTGAACCGCTGCCGGCTGATGGCTTTCAGCTGCGGCATATAGCGCAGCGCGCCAAGGCTCACCCAGGCGATGGCTGAGGCGGGCACATGGGATGCTATCATCTCAACAGTCCGCTTATATCCCTGCTCCCACCCCGGGAAAGCGATGAGCGGGTCAAAATGAAAGCCGATCCGGTAGCCTTCTGCTGCAAGACGGCCGGCAGCCTTGATACGGGCTGCAATCAGGGCTGCCCCGTGTTCCTCGCTCTGTGCAATTTCTTCCGCGTTCAGAGACCAGGACACGATAATCTTTCCGCCATGGTCCCGTCCGAGAAGCGGCTCGATATGCGTGGTTTTGGTTTTAAGCTCGAGGACCGCATTGCGTTTCGTGCCGAGAAATGAAAACATTGAGGGAATAAAATCCGTCAGGTGCTCAAGAGCCAGGCTGTCTCCATATTCTCCCGTGCCGATACGCAGGGTCTCCTGCTGCGGCAGGCATCCGCCTGCCGCAAGCTCGTCCCACATCTCATCCAGATTTGCATAGAGGGTGATGAAGGGATTGTTGAGATACGCCTGCAGCACGCAGTAGGAGCAGGCGAGCGGGCAGCCGGTGCCGGTATTCAGGATGGTATAACCGCAGCAGAGATATGATGACGTGCCGGGACAGGGCTCGATAAAGCGTCCCTTGTTCCGGCACAGAAGCAGCACATCCGGCTGCGCGGAAGTCTGCCACCGCTTTCCCGGATAAGCTCTCTGGCGCCGGGAATAATTTCCGTTGGCACAGCTGCGCAGCGGCTGAGGACCGTGCGCGTCAGGGGCAGGTCCTTTACCGCCTCTTCAATGAAGATCTTTTTCGGGATATAGGGTGTCACGTTTTCTCCACCATGTCCTGCAGCAGCCCGTTATTGGCCATGCTCATCACCGCTTCGGCTTTCTGCTGCAAATCCGCGGTATGGTTAAATTCTATCTCGACGCGGAATCTGCCTCCCTCAAAAGATGGCGGCGGCAACAGCTGCACCCCCGCCCGGAAGGCGCAAGTTTTTGCGCTGCTGTAAAAACTTTTCCTCGCGTTGTGAAAGCCGGGGAAAGCGCCGTCTGCGAAGATGAGCACGCACGCGGTCGCCCTTCTGCGAGAGGGACAGCTTATCCGCCGCGATGATCTGCTTGTATCTCTTGCTCCTGCAGTATTTTACTGCACCCGGTTTCCTCCCGCAGGCTGATATCCATGCAATACGAGACTATTTCCTCCTGTTTGCTGGCGCTGCAATGTATCTGCGAGAAAAGGCCGAACAAAGCCTTCCGGTCGTCTTCTTCGAGGTAAGCAAGCTTTACAGCCGCGGCTTCGCAAAGACTGCCCTGCGCCACGGCATCCTGAATCTCCGGGTCAAGGCGTGCCACGCAGAGCAGATGGTTAAGGGTTTTTTCTGTCGGCGGCAATCCCATGAGGGGAAGGTACTCCCTGATAACCGTGTCCCCAGCATCATAGGCAAGCAGCCTAAGCGCTGCCCGGGCCTGCTCTACGGGATTGAGCACCCGGTGTGAGAGGTTGTCATAAAGGCTGAGAAGAAACAGTTCCTTTTCATCACTGCCCGGATCAATAATGTGCGCGGTGATATCCTTCCAGCCGGCCGTGATGCACGCTTTAATTCGTCTCAAGCCGCATACGATCTGATAATATTGCGCATTGTTATTATAATAAAGATAGGGAGGGTATAACAAGCCAACCCGTTCGATAGAATTCTGCAGCAATTTATTATTCCTGTCCGTGGTGATAACAAATGTTCTATCCTCGATGGATATGGAATGGAGGGGAATGGTTTTCAGCGCGCACTGCATAATAGTTTTAGCTCCTGTTGATAGATGTCTGATTATATTTTTATATCAATATAAAGTATGTTTATTTATTGAACAATATAAATATTTTATTTAATTTTCTTCATAGCAATAACCCCAGTTCAAATATTTTCCCCGATAAAAATTGCATTAACCACATCTAATAAATTTTATTTCAAAAACTAATATAAAATAGTCTGGAAACTAACCTTTTTGGGTTATTGACATTTGGCCCCAACTCCCGGATAATCATTCCATAATTTATCGTAATTATACCGTAATAAATAGATGAGGGGGGGAACCCCAGGGGCTGCATAAAGCCGCCTTCAGGAACTATTAGACCTGTTGGCGGCTTTATGTTTCCTTCTCTTTTTAAGCATTCCTCATCATTCCCGCCATGAGAACACTTCCAACATTGTTCAAGAGTTTTCAGGACGTTCCCCAAAATTTATAGTGCTGGCATTACCAGAGCGCAGGGGGGAGGAACTCGGGATTAGTGGCTCGCTTGCCCGCCGTAGCTTTAGCGCAGGCGGGTGCCCAGTAAAGGCTAAAAGATTAAATACCTCTTCACCTCTTTTACCTTCAACTGCGCCGGTTTTCTATGCCTTAATTTTAGGGAAAGTCCTGCAAGAGTTTTATCTTGATAATTTTCTCCATATTCATTATTTTGAATAGTGAGGGGTACACAGAGACGAAAATATTAGGCCTCGCTGCATAACCGTTAAGGAGAAAAAGTGCCATGAACAAATTACTGAACCAGTTAATCCAGTTGCAGGACCTCAATTTCACCCTGGCCGAACAGCAGGCACTGCTTGCAGACACATTCCTGATAGAGCTTGAAGATTCTATCAAAGCTCTGTCGAAAAACTTGCCCAGACCCCTTTTACAGCTTTTTGCGACGCTTCATGCCCGGTACTCAACAGCCGTGGTGCCGGTAACCGGTGGCAGCTGTTCAGGCTGCGGCGTAACACTGCCGACATCTCTTGCCTATGAAGTTCATGTTACCAAAGAAATTATGCAATGCCCCCGCTGCACCCGCATTATCTATGCCAGGGAAGGCTCTCCGCGCCAGCTGAAACGGATCACCAAGCCCAGCGAGAAGCCGACCGCAGGTATTGCCCGGTTTTCATCAAGCCAGCTCATGATTCCCAATCTTGAAGCAAAAAACCGTGAAGATGGGCTTTCAGAGCTGATCGGCATTATGGCCAGCGAGGGATTCATCGAGAATCCGGAGAGCCTGCTTTCAGCTGCACTCAACCGGGAAGCAATCGTCCCCACTGCTGTGGAGCACGGGCTTGCTTTTCCCCATGTGCGTGGTGTTGAAGGTGGCGGGCTGATCTTTTCTCTGGGAATGAAAAAACAGGGCATAAAGTTTGGCGCGCCCAGGGACCGGCTGACGCGGATTATATTTTTTATTGTCATTCCCTTTGCTGCCAGCGCCTTTTATCTGCAGCTCATTGCCGGGATCATGGAGACCTTTCGTGAAACCGAGGCCCGGGACAAGCTGCTTGCCTGCTCGGCTCCTGATGAAATGTGGAAGGCACTCACCACGCTCACTAAAAAAACGATCATGTAAAGAAGTTGCGGAGTTTAAGAGTTGCGAGTTGAATGAGTTGTACTGTAACAAACTCCACCACTCCTCATACTCCTTAACGGCTTAACTAATATTTTTATGTCAAACTACAGCATTACTTTTAAAAATAAAACCTTTACCAGCGAGAAGGTTGAGCTTGACGGCAAACAGTTTGAAAACTGTGATTTCAGGGATTGTCTGGTAATCCTGGAGAAAGGCGAAACCCGCCTTACCAGCTGCCGCGTTGACCATTGCAAACTGCTGCTCAAAGGCAATGCCTATACCATCGGTCAGATACTTACGCTGTTTGCCCAAGACCGTCCCCTGAAGGTTGCAGAGTTTGATGAGACGGGGTCGTTTTTTCCTGAAGCACAAAAGCCGTGATTCCGAAACGCGATTTAAAAATCCAATTTTACCGCAGCAGCGGCCCTGGCGGCCAGCGAAAAAATAAGGTTGAGACCGCAGTGCGCATGACGCACCTCCCGACCGGCATCACCGCTGGTGCCACTGAATTCAGGTCCCAGGCGCAAAATCGCGCCCTGGCATTAGAGCGCCTGCATGAGAAGCTCAGGAAGCGCTCCCTGCGGAAGAAGCCGCGGATTAAAACCGCTGCCCCGTCAGCAGTTGCGGAGCGCCGCCTGCTCGGTAAAAAGCTGACGGCGCGGAAAAAAAAGGTGCGCAGAAGCGTTACCCGTGATGAGTCAGAATAAACTATTTTCTTGACACGCTCTTTTTTTTATTTTATTTACTTACCTACCGGTAAGTAAATAAAAGTTCGGGAGTTGAGGAGTGGGGAGTTTAAGAGTTATTAAAAATATAAAATCCCGTTTCCTTAACTCCGCAACTTCACAACTCCATAACTTACAAAAGCCATGGCTCTCACCTCGAAAGAAAAAGTGCTGAAAGCCGCCATCAGGGTTTTTTCCAAAAAGGGCTACGACGGCGCGTCCATGCGGGAAATCGCAGAATCAGCGCGTCTCACCAAGCCCATGATCTACTACCATTTTAAGAATAAAAAGGACCTCTACCTGCACCTTCTGGAGACGCACATCGGCACCCTCCATGAGGGTCTGCTCGCTGTGCTGCAGTCCGAACGGGAGCCATACCGTTGTCCTGGGCAGGATCATCGACCTCTACGATGAAACATTCCGCAGCAACCCGGAGATGTTTTATCTTATTCAGCGCGAAACCACCGGAGAGGGTCGCTTTGTGGAGCTTCTCACGAAAAAATATTTCTCCGACATGCACGTTCAGATGGCGCAGTTTTTCAGGGACGGCATCCGGCAGGCGCATTTCGCCAGTCAATCAGATCCCGAGCTGTGCTCCCTGTCGCTGATTGCCATACTTATGTTTCATTTTTCCCAGGGACGGGTGGTGCAGCAGCTCTCAACAGCCGGAGCTGCCAACTCTCCTCCCGAAACGCGATTCACGCTCATATCATGAGCCTTTTCACCCGTTGCTAATAAACCTTCTACAGGAGCTGGTACCGTGAATATGAAACAAACCTGGAACGGAATGAATCGTCAGAACAGAGTTGCCGCTGGTATCGGTCTTGCCGTGCTGGTGGCCGTGATAATCTTCGGCAGCAGCTGGCTCTCCTACCGGTTTACCCATGCCATCACTGATGATGCGTTTGTTGAATCAGACCTCATCAACGTGAGCCCCCGGGTGCCCGGCCATATAAAGCAGCTGCTGGCGGATGAATCAGATGTTATTAAAAAAGACCAGATGCTTGCACTGCTTGACCCGGCGGACTATCAGGCGCAGGTTGAGATGTATGAGGCAAAGCTGGAGCAGATCAAGCGGGCGGTTGAGGTCACCATGGTCACCCTGCAGAAGGCCCGTGAGATGGTGGGCCACGACATCATCATTTCAGAAGATGGCATCAAACAGGCCCAGGCTGGGCTGCAGAAAGCCCGTGCAGACTATGACCAGGTGCGGAAAGATTATCCGCGGATAGAAAATTTATACCGGACTAAAAGCGTGCCCAAGACCCGCTTTGATATGATGCAGGCACAGCAAGAAGGTGCCGACGCCGGTGTGCACGCGGCGTCAGCCGCGGTAGAGGTGGCCCGCTCCACCAACAAAAAGGCGGTCACGGCAAAACTTACCGTAACCGAGCTGGAAAAAACTCTGGCAGCGCAGGAGCAGTCCATTAAGGAAACAGAAAAGGCGCTTGCCATTGCCCGGCTCAACCTCGATCACACCCGGCTCAAAAGCCCGGTAAACGGCACGGTGGCCAAAAAGTTTATCTTTGCCGGAGACTATGCCAACCCCGGCTTTCCGGTATTCAGCGTCTATGACATTGATAACGTGTTTGTGCGGGCGCATCTTGAAGAAACAAAAATGCAGGGCGTGCAGCTCGGCCAGAGCGTTGATCTCGACGTGGACGCGTACCCGCGCAAAACGTTTCACGGCAAAGTTATAAAAATAGGCGAAGCCTCGGGAGCAAAGTTCATGCTCATCCCCCGGGACACCACCACCGGAGAATTTACCAAGGTGGTGCAGCGGATACCCATCAAAATCGCCATTACCGATGATCCGGAGCGCCTTTTAAAGCCCGGCTATTCGGTAACCGTCAACATTAAACTGAACTGATACGGCCAGCCGCGCACCATGGATACCACCCAGCACAAACCAGCCATGAACAAGTGGCTGGCAGCCGGTATTGTCATGATAGGGATTTTTATCGCCCTGCTTGACGCGACCATTGTTAACATCGTGCTGCCCAAGATGATGTCCTCCATGAACACCGACACCTACGGCGTCCAGTGGGTGGTTATCTCCTATCTCACGGCCGCGGCCATTGCCATGACCAGCGTTGAATGGCTGGGCGCGAAAATCGGGCACCGCAACACCTATCTCGTCGGGCTGGCCATCTTTACCTTTTTTTCCATTCTGTGCGGGCAGGCCACGAGCATCGGCTTTATGAACTTCTCCCGGTTCATGCAGGGGCTGGGCGAGGGCATTATCGTTCCCATCGGCATGACCATACTCTGCGAGGTGTTCCCTGATGAAGAGCGCGGAACAGCCCTGGGGGTCTACGGGCTCGGGGCGAGCTGCGCACCGGCGCTGGGGCCGACGCTGGGCGGCATCATCACCGAGCATTTGAGCTGGCGCTGGATTTTTTACGTGAATGTTCCCATCGGCATCATCGGCATCTTTCTCACCATTGTGCTGCTGCGCGAGACCAGCCCCGAGCATGAAAAGGCCCGCTCCTTTGATTTGCCGGGGTTTCTCACCATGGCCATAGCCTTCGGCTCTCTGATCACGTTTCTGAGCAAAGGCCAGGAAAAAGGCTGGCTGCAGTCCGATTACATCCTGCTCCTGATAGCAGTTTTTTTGATAAGCTTTCCCCTGTTCATCGGCATTCAATTAAAGCGCAAAGAGCCGCTCTTTGACCTGCGGGTATTTCGCTACCGCGATTTTACCATGAGCTTTATCTGCATGTTTATTTTCAGCATGTCCATCTACGGCATCTTTCTCCTGATCCCCATGTATCTTGAGCGCTTCCGGCAGTTTACCACCCTTACCGCGGGCCTCACCATGCTGCCGGGCTCAATTCTGGCCGGTTTCGGCGTGCTTGCGGCAGGCATACTGAGCGACAAATACAGCCCTAAAAAATTATTTCTTAACCTCTGCAGTGCTCATGCTTATCGCCTGCTGGAATTTAAGCTCCATAGACCTGTACACGGAACGCAGCACCGTGATCTGGTACTGGCTGTTCTGGAATATTCCCATGGCATTCTGTTTCCCGCCCATACAGCAGATCGGGTTTAATGAAGTGCCGCGGGAAAAGCTGAACCTGGTATCGTGCGCGCAGAATGTTTCCCGGCTGCTTGCCGGCAGCATCGGCACTGCCATCGCGGTCACGATCATGGAGCGGCGGGCGGATATGTATTTTGACTCGTTCGGAAAATATTTGAACTACGGCAATGTTGCGGCGATGAATGCCCTGCGGGGGCTCTCCGGTTATCTCTATTCACAGGGAACGCCGCAGCTCCTCATCGAAAAAAAAGCTTTGAAACTGCTTGAGCTCTTCACCACCGCCAAGGCGTACAGCTATGCGATACAGAGCGGCATTATGTGGCTGGGGCTGCTGGTTATCGCGGTAATTTTGTTTGGTCTTTTTGTGCGGGAGCCAAACAAAAATAACGGCGGGGTGAAAGTGCCGATACATTGAAGATGTGAAAAGTGAAATGGGAAACGTGAAATGATATTTGTCACTTTCACCTTTCACCTTTCACCTTTCACCTTTCCACGTTTCACCATTCAAAAGGAATTTTACTATGAAATACTTTAGGATAGCCTGCTGTTTATGTGCATTGATAGTGCTCAGCGCCAGCGCGGCTGGCGCCGGGGAAAGCGCTCCCGTGTTGACTCTGGATAAGGCTGTTTCCCTTGCCCTTGAAAAAAGCCCGATGCTCAACTCCGCAAAGCTCGGCGTAAGCGAGGCCGGCCACCGGCAGGAAGCAGCCCGGGCTGATTTTTTCCCCAAGATGAGCACTGACTACTCCTACACCAAGCTCGATCAGCCGCCGGAGATGCGGTTTGTTTCAACGCAGAATTCCGCGCTGCAGAGTCTGGTGACCGGGAACAAGGTGGAAGTCGGTCCCGGCAAGGTCTATAAATTCCGCGCCGGACTGGTCCAGCCGCTTTTTACCGGCGGTGCTCTGTTCAACCAGTACCGGCTGGAGCAGCTGGGCGTTGATGTGGCAAAGGCGCGCTCGATGATTGCCCGGGAAGATATCATCCTCAACGTTAAAGCCACCTACTTTACCGTTCTCAAGGCGGAGAAAATGCGCACCGTGGCAGCGCAGGCAGTCGAGCAGATCCGCTCCCATGAGCAGATGGCGCGCAACTTTTTCGAACAGGAGATGATTGCCAAGAATGATCTGCTTGAGGCGCAGGTGCGGCTGGCCCAGGCACGGCAGGACCTGATTCGCGCGGATAACGGTGTGGCCATATCCAAGGCCTCTTTGAACACGGTCCTGCACCAGGATGTCAACACTCCCGTTGAGGTAGCGGATGCCGTCATTGACGCGCCAATACACCTGGCGCTCCCTGACTGCCAGGCGCTTGCTTTGCAGAACCGGCCGCTGCTGAAGCAGATTGACTACACCATAAAACAGGCCGAGCGCGGCGTTGACCTGGCCAAAAGCAGCTATTTCCCCAAGTCGTATCTTGTCTACAATTACAACCTGCAGGGGGATGAGCCGGGCGTGAGCGGCAGCGAGTTTCAGCAGGCCGCCTCATGGGATGTGAGCATCAGCCTGCAGTGGACATTCTGGGAATGGGGAAAAACCTATCATCAGGTGGGCGAGAACCGGGTAAAGATGCAGCGCGCGCAGGAGGCGCGCAAGGAAATAGTCGATGGCATCAACCTCGAAGTAAAGTCCGCCTTTCTCGAAACCGGGGAAACCCATGAAAATATAGGCGTTGCCCGCGATGCCATTTCCCAGGCAGAAGAAAATTTCCGTATCTATAAAGAGCGCTTTGACCAGCAGGTGGCAACCACCACCGATGTGCTCGATGCCCAGACGCTGCTCTCACAGGCCCGCATGAATTACAACAATGCCCTGTGCGATTACAATATTGCCCGGGCCAAGCTTGAAAAAGCCGTTGCAAAAGAACTGAAATAAATTTCGCCGGAATCAGCCATACCTCCCGGAATCGTTCAAGAAAAACCTTGACCGCAGCAGAAAATTAATTTTATAATATTTCAAATTGTAAATATTTTTTGCATACGAAAGGAGCAGGAATCTATGGCTCATTATGATGTCATCGTAGTGGGATGCGGTCCCGCGGGATTGAAGGCGGCAACAGAGCTTAAAAAGGCAGGCGTCAATGTACTGGGCATTGATAAAAAGACGGATCTATGCGAAAAATTTCCGCAGCGCATCCGGATATTTTATCACCGATCAGGAGATGAACGGCGAGTACATCAGCCTGGAGCCGGTGGGGAAAAACACAAAGATCCATTACAAGAAATGCGGCTTCACCATCGATTATTCAGGGCTTCTGGAGCCCATCCACCATACCCACATCGTTTCCCATTCGCAAAAGCACCTGCAGATCACCAGCACCCTGAAACCCCTGTTCAACCTTTTTAATCCCACCAAATGGCTCTCCGACCGCTACGGGGAAGCGCAGAAGGCAGGAGTGCCGTTCTTTACCAACACGCTGGTGCTGAAGGTTAAGGAACTGGCGCAGGGCGTTGAAGTAACCATTCGCAAAGACGGCTCCACCAGCACCCTCACCTGCAGCAAGCTGATCGCCTCAGACGGGCTGCAGTCGCGGATCGCGCACAACCTCGGGTTTAACCGGGGCAGGGCTTTTTTCGGCAAGGGCTGCACCGTTGAATATGAGATGGATAACCTTGATGTGCCGTACGACCGGGGTGATATTTTTATTTTTGGCGAAAAGAATATCGGCCTGTCGGCAGCGGTCATCATGATCCCGAGCATGCGCAGCAAGAAAGCCTACCGGGTCGAGACCCTCTCCCCCATTCCCGCGGAGATGGCGACCAGAATTATTGAATTCATGATTCACGACGGCGCGCTGGCAAAGTGGTTCAAGAACGCCCGTATTGTGGAGAAGACCGGCGCCATTGTGGGCATAGCAGCACCCATCAAGGTCCCGTACCGGGGCAATGTGCTCCTGGTGAGCGATGCGGCTGCTTTTGCGGAAACTCTCTACCAGGGCGCAACCATGTGCGGCTACATGGCGGCCAAAGCGATGGTTGATGAGCTTGCGGGAAAGGACGGATTTGCCGGCTATACCAGATGGTGGAATTCGACCTTTGAGTGGAACACGAACCCCCTGCGCATGGCTGATTACACCAAGCGCTCCCTTATCTTCCGCTTCATCACGCCGGACGAGCTGGATCTGCTGTTTGATCTCGGTGCCAAACAGCCGCTGGTGGCGGAAACACTGGAGGCAAACCCCTATGACTACACCAACGGCCTGGTGGACTATTTCCTGACCCTGCCCGGCCTGCCGCAGCCCTTAATTGAAAAGCTTAAAATCATGCGCACCGCAGATATGGGCACCTGGGCCTCTCTCGTCTCCAAAGCAAAAGAGAAGATGGCGAAATAAAACAGAAGGGTTCAAGGGTTCCAGGATTCAAGGGGTCAAGTGATTGGACAAAGAAGCAGGCAAAAGGCAACAGTGGCAATGCGGAATGTATCGGTGAATAGGTGAAGAGGCAGAAGGCACAAAGGCACAAAGAAAAGTCGGTGAAGAGGTGAATAGGAAAAGAGGTTAAAAGGTTAAGAGGTGTCTGACTTCTGAAAGTCTGTTCTCTGTCATCTGCGTTTCACTGGTCACGAACCCCGAATCCCGAGTCACTGGTCACGAGATCACAAACCCCAAATCCCCATCCCCTCGACCCCTTGGCCACTCGAACCCTTTATTCATCCCTCAGCGCCGCGATATTTCCCGTCGGAAGTTTCCACTCCCACGCTTTGAGCACCCGCCGGAGAATTTTTCCGCTGCTCGTCTTTGGCAGGCTGTCGCAGAATTCAATTTCCCGGGGAGCAGTTTCCGGGGATAGCTGGTTCTCTACATAGGAAATGATTTTTGCCTTGAGAATATCTGTCGGCTGGTAGGCCGGCTTTAAGCAGACGAAGGCCTTTACCTTCTTGACGCCGGTCTCATCAGGGATGCGGATCACGCCGGCTTCAGCTATGGCCGGATGCAAAGCAAGGACATGCTCAATTTCAGCGGGCCCGATTCTTCCTCCCGAGGTGATGATGACATCATCCGCCCTGCCCTGATAAAAAAAGTAACCGTTGAAGTCAATAAAGGCCCGGTCCCCGGAAATGAACCAGGGCTTTTTAGTGAAGTACTGACGGTAGCGATCGTCATTTCCCCAGATCCCGTTAAACAGTGCCGGCCATCCGCCGCCGAGGGCGATTTCTCCCATGGTAAACGGCGGCAGGTCTTTGCCGTCGGCATCAAGTATTGCGACACTGATACCGGGGCACGGCCGGCCCAGATATCCCGGCTTGATAGGTACGCTGGGAAAATTCGCAATGGTGATCATGCCTGTTTCAGCGGTCCACCAGGTGTCGTGAACCGGCAGTCCCAGAATGCGCATAACGCTGTAAATAAGCTCGGGCGTGAGTGGTTCAAGGGCGCTCAACAGGTGCCGGAGACTCTCTATAGAATAGCGGCGGGCGGCATCCTCTGCTCCCATCAGCTATCATCCGGTAAATGGTGGGAATAGTGTAGAGCACGGTTATCTTATGCTCCTCGATGAGGCGGTAACACTCCTCTACCGTGTTAATCTTCCCGGTGATAACGCTCTCGACCCCGCACAGCCACGGTGCAAATGCGCTGTACACAACATTCATCAGCCAGCCCGGCTCTGCCTGGGTCCACAGCACATCCCCATCCTTGAGATCGAGCACCCAGCGGGAGGTTGCACGGTAGCCGCGCATGCTGTCATGGGGATGGAGCAGGCCGATGGGCTTTCCCGTAGGGCCTGAGGTGTAGATGAGCAGCAGCGGTGCCTGAGGGTCAACCCACTCAATCGCAAGTTCCGGGGTATCCTGCGCCATCTCTTCCTGCCACCATACGGTCCCCGGGCCGGCCGTGTCGCGGGGAGTGCCGGTTAAAATTATTGTGTGAAGATCAGGAAGCTCATTAACCGGCACCCGGGCAAGATACTGCGGGGTAGTAATAAGAACTTTTCCCCGGCCATCGAGCATGCGGTCCTTGACCGCGCTGTCCCGGTACTCGCTGTACAGGGGCGCAATAATCGCCCCGATTTTTGCGCACGCTGCCAGCGCAATATAAAATTCCGGAATCCGCGGCAGGAACAAAAATACCCGGTCGCCCTTTTGCGCCCCGAGCCGGCGCAGCATGGTGCCGCATCTGCCGGAGAGTTCCTTCATCTGCCGGTAGGTTATTCTTTCTTTTCTCCGGCCGTGGGAATAGCTGAGGCAAACTGCATCAGCCGTTGCAGGATTATCAGCGTGCAGGTCTATTGCTTCGTAGCCGATATTTACGCTTCCGGTGGTGTGCCAGTCAAACGCACTGCCGGCATCATCCCAGCGAAAGCTCCGGTAGAGCGCTTCATAATCTTTCAAGGTTGGCATCGGGGTTGTGTGGCTTTAAGGTATAATCAAGGGTGCTCATCTTAGAAACATTTCCAGAACGGCCGGTTGATTTTTTTTATCTCTTCAATTATTTCCTGCATGCGCAGGTAATGGGCATCCTCTTTTTCCATAAACTGCTGCGGGTCCGGGCAGGAACCATCCCGCAGCGTCTGCAGCACCGCTTTCACCGAGCGCCTGAGCGCAGCAAGATCATAGCCCCCTTCAAGCACCGCAGCAACTTTCCCCCCGCAGGTCTTGCGTGCAATATCAAGAATTATATCAGCAATCCGGGCAAACCCCCGGTCCGTTACGCGCATGCCGCCGATGGGGTCATCCGCGTGGGTGTCAAACCCTGCGGATATGAGAATGAGCTGCGGCTTGAATTCAAGTGCCAGGGGAACCAGTATATGCCGGTACACATTTCCAAAATCAGTATCATCCCGCTGGGCCGGAAGCGGCACATTTACGGTAAACCCCCTGCCCGCTCCTTTGCCCACTTCTGTGGCTTCGCCGGTGCCGGGAAAGAACGGGTGACGGTGGGTTGAAAAGAGCAGAATCTCCGGGTCGTCATAAAAAGCATGCTGCACGCCATTGGGATGGTGGACGTCCCAGTCCACGATCAGGATTCTGCGCAGGCCGTAGCGCCTGCGGCTGAATTCGGCTGCAAGAGCAATATTGTTGAACAGGCAGAACCCCATGGGATGGTCCCGTTCAGCATGGTGGCCCGGAGGCCTGACCAGGGCAAAGGCATTATCAACCCCGCCCTGCCATAACCGTTTCCACAGCTGCGAGCGTCCCGCCGGCCGCAAGAAACGCAGCCTCACAGGAGCGCTCCGATGTCATCGTGTCCGGATCAAGGTAGCGCCGGGGCTCACCCGCAGTGTCAAGGATGCGCTCGATGTAGGAGGGCGCGTGCACCATTTCAAGTTCTTCAAGGGTTGCATAGCGGGGAGGGATGAGGGTGAATCCGTCCTGAAACCCGTTAGAGTCAAGCATATGGTAGATGGTCTCAAGACGCTGGGGGATCTCTATGTGATGGACGCCAGTTTTGTGCTCAAGATATCGCTGGTCGCGGACAATCCCGGTGCGGTTCAAGAACGGGCTCCTGTGTCTGAATGGTCATTTATTTATACAGGATTACAATTATAACGCCTGGCAGTAATAAGACAAGCTTTTTCTCCGGCAGCAGTTCGGGATACTCGTGACCACGTGGCCCGTCACTCGTTCCCACTCGCACCGTCACTCGTAGCCTTTGTCTGCCTTCGCCTTATGTGCCTGCCTGCCGCGCCGCAGCTTCAGCGAAGGCGGGCTGCATTTTTCTCTTTGACAAACGTGCCTGTTCTGGTATAAATGTTGTATAAATATATGGCTGAAAGCTGACTGCTGAAAGCTATCATGCAGTATTATCCTGGGGCTGTAGCTCAGTTGGGAGAGCGCTTGAATGGCATTCAAGAGGTCGTCGGTTTGATCCCGATCAGCTCCACCAGAAACAAGGCCCCTGCTCCCGAACATGATTCGTGAGCAGGGGCTTTTAATTTTCAGCGTTACCTTTTCGGGCTGCTTTATTTGGGCCGCACTACCTTTAGGGTAGAAAGTGGGGACATCCACTAATTAAGCAGGCATCAAGAAGCCGCAGGGCTCAATCCTGAACATTAAGTTCGGGGTTGAGTCCCTTTTATTTTAATGGTACACACCTCTCCGCACGTCAGCTTTCCAGCGCCGCAACTGTACGGCAGCACAATAATATAATTATCTGCTTTGGTTACCCTTTTTCTCAAGCCTGTCTTTTATTTTATTCCCTGCAGTCCCGGTATAGGTGAGTGCCGGTACCACTCTTTTGCCCAGCCCGTATTTATCACTATCAGTCGGAGAATTGTTAAACTCCTCACAGATAACAAAAATGTTGGCGATAAAATCACTGCGCAACCCGTGATATTTCGAAAACGCCTGGTTCAGATATTCAAGCACATCCCTTTCATATTGCGTCAAATCAGGGTTATACGGGCTGATGAGCCAGCAGAACCCTCTGAATTCAAAGGTGGGGGTCTGTCCTTCTTCGCCAAAAAAATAGGTCTGTTCCCCCGTGGTGTTATAGATGGACATAAAGGTGAGCGTGGCCATCGGGTTTGCCATTAAATTCTGAAAGGTATGGGTTTCCTTGAAACTCAGCTTCATGGGGTCTTTATCATCAATTGGATGTCCGCTGTAAACTTCAAGCGTGGCAAATTTATTGGCATCCCACAGTTCTGTCTGCCGGTAATTTTCCCTGCGGTAATTAAAAACATCAGCAGGCAGATTGGTGGATGTGGCATAAATTTCATCCACATCTTTTATCATCTGCCGTATATATGCTGCCTTGGGCAGCAGCGCGTAGCCTTTTGGCGTGACGTTGAGGTGAAACGCGCTATCGCCGCGATTTAAATATTTGCCGCCGTAGGTTGCAAGCATGGGGTGGTGATGCCCGCCATTAGGCACGACGCGGTCCCTTCCCTCTTGAATAGCCTTCTCCAGTTCATCATAATAATACATTTTCTCCTGCAGCCACCAGGTATGAAACTCCTCTTCATATGCCGCGGTGGGATATATCCACCAGCGGTTGTCAAGCTTTGCCGCAAGATACCCGTCATCAAGCCAGCTGGTCTTGATATTGTTTTGAACAAAATACTCGTAACCATCAGCTCTTTTCTTCCATCCGGCAAGTGCTTTGGTCCGCGCCGGCTCACCTGCCAAAGCCCACCGGGAGCGCAAAGGGAATCCCATGCTGAGACCAAGGCTGGTTAATCCTGCCCACTGCATAAATGATCTGCGACCTATGGATATGCTTCTCATTGCCGACCTCCTTTTATTAGGTGATTTGGTAAAAAGCAAAAGCTTCCATCATCTGCTATGGTGACGGAAGCTTCAGTGAATTTGCTTTTGAAAAGATTTCCGGTGCTCCCCGCAAACATGGAAAAATATCTCCAGCAGACTTGTTTTTTAATAACGCATCCAAGGCGTAGTTGTCATTAGATACTACTGCTTACCATTCCATCCTGCAAGTATTTTAAAGTGGGTTACGCGGGTCATCTTCATGTGTCATATTATGGTTGACCGTTCGACAAGCCTTTCGGCCACGAGCTCAAGGCCGAGTGGCTCACGGCTCACGGCCCACCGCAGGCTCGGGAAAATCAATGGCTAAATCCTGAACATAAAGTTCGGGGTTGAGTCCTTTCTGTTTTAATCGTTCATATTTTTTACTGCTCACAGTTATTTAATTGATTGTGCAAGAAATATGTAGTAGAGGGTAGCAAAAAAGGTAACCCTTTGTCATAAGTTTCCGTCACGCTACCTCTTATTACGTAACTATAGTTTGAGGAACAGAAAAATGATGAGATATATACTGTTATATGCAATTTTATCATTAATATTGACCACACAAACATATAGATTTTTGCATTTTAAAAATATCGATTATAGCACTGTATCTGAAAGAGAATATACTCTATCTAAATTCAATAATCCAAAATCTGATTTAAAGGCTGGTTCAGTGCCGGACTATGATACATTAAGGCCGCTGCAATATTGGATTTTAAAAAATGCACAAAAGATTATTTCAGTTGAAGTTACTGTTTTAGACCCTGTTTTAAGATTTGTTTTGCTGTTTTTACTTTTTGTAACATTCCACCAATATCTTGCCAGTGTAAAATCCTTCCCGCTAATTGGCAATCTGTTATTGTTTCCCATGTTTACCTTATTGTTTTCTGAGGGTTATACAATTTTTAATACCAAAGACCTGATGCAGGGATTATTTGTAACAATAGGGCTCTTAATGTTGGAAAAGGAATTTAAAGCGAAATATGTATCTTACTGTGGTCTGGTTTTTCTTGCGGCTTTTAACAAGGAAACGTCTGTTTTTCTCGTCTTGCTCTATTTTTTCAAGGAAAAGAAGTTTTTAAAAACAGGGCTGATGTTTTTAGGATGGTGGATTATTGTTTTTGTAATAACCCGGCCGGTTTCTGCTGGTCAGATTCCCGTCGGGCTATTTTCATTAACCGGATACGGGTTCAGATTGGTTTATATCCCTATTGTATTGATGTTCATAATACCATTTCTAATTAACCTGAAATTAAAATTGAATTATCTATCAGTAACTATTGTATCAGCAGTTGTATATACCATACTATTTCCTACTCCCTGGGAAACCAAAAACTGGGTATATATATACATCCTTACTTTGGCTTTTGTTTTAGAACATTTCTCAGAGCAAGATAACAGCATTGCTGGTTTGTCATGCAGACAGTTACCTGCGCGGTGATGGAAGAAAAGGGAAAGATTTTTCTTAGCCGGCGCAAACCCGGCGATCGGCTGGAGCACAAGTGGGAATTTCCCGGCGGCAAGGTGGAGCCCGGTGAAACGACGGAGCAGTGCCTGGAGCGGGGCTCGGGACTCGGGGTTCGTGACCCACGACTCGGGATTCGGGGCTTGGGGCTCGTGACTCGTTACCCGAACTCAGCACTCGTTACTCGTCGCTCAGCACTTTCTTCTGTCTCTTTACCTCTTCACCGCATTCACCGATTCACCGACTTATTCTTTGTGCCTCCTCGCCCGCCATAGCCTCGTGCGAAGGCGGGTTGTCTCTGTGCCTCTTCTCCCTGCTTCACCCAGTCTTTGTCTCTGGATACAGGGAGGCGCGGCACTCCGGGCAAATGGAGTGGGAAAACTCAACATCAAGATGGGTGGAAAAATACTTTTCAATTGTTTCCCAGTAATTCTCGTCGTTACGGATTTTTTTGCAGCTGGCACATATGGGCAGGGTGCTTCTGAGTTTTATTAGTTCACTTATGTTTTCCAGCGCCAACAATGCATACGATGCGCCGTCACAGACAAAAGGAGCTGCAGTAACCAGAGCATAGACGTCTATTATCGTATTGCTGCCATTGTTTTGTAGCTCCATTCTGGTCTTTTTACGGCATACCGAATTGCCGCGAAATGCTTCGTTCACTGATTGCCGTACCACGCAATCTTTGCAGTATTCCGCCCTGCCGCACCCTTCGGGAACATCAGTTGCATGAATGCAGTGAAGCGCCTCCCCTCCCCGCTTCTTAAAAACCTGCTCTGCATTGGTGCCGACTAATGCTGCTGCCGCAGCATTACAGAAGAGTATTCTGACATCTTCATCAACCACAAACAGCATCGATGGTAATGCATCAAACAGGTTGCGTAAAAAATCATTCTTGTCCCGTAACAGCTCGTCCATGATCTAACCCGTCCCGTCTATTATGATGTAAGCAGTTCTTTTAATTCTGCAATCCTCTTTGGTGTCGGAATAGTGTAAGGGCACTTCTCAATGCACTTGCCGCAGGCTTCGCACGCCTCAAGCTGCGGCAGCATGCGCCGTGCCAGCTCCAGCGTGTAGGCCACATCATCATTCATCTCTTTTCCATAGCACTTCATGTGCAGCATGTGCACAAAGGGAATCATGATGTTATGGGGGCACGGCATGCAGTATGAACAGCGCCGGCAGAACTCTTTGCCCAGCGCCCTGACCTCGTCTTCAAGCCGCTGCAGTTCTTCTGCTGAAAGCGGCGCGCCCTTATCAATGACCTGGAAATTTTCCTCAAGCTCCTCAAGCGACATCATCCCGGGGGTAATAACATCGATTGCGTGAGAGAGAAAAAACCGCAGGGCAAGGGCTTTGCTTTCAATAACCCCTCCTGCCAGCGGCTTCATGATGGAGGTGGCCACGCCCATCGCATTGGCCGTCCCGATAAGCTCCTGGAGCGGCTCCTGCTCGATCACATTGAACGGGAACATCACCATGCCGAACTCCCCGGTCTGTAATGCCGTGGTCAGGGTCTTCGGGTTGTGGCCGGTAATGGCGATATGTTTGATCCTGCCTCGTGCTTTCTGTTCCTTGAGATAGTCAAGCGGCTCCTTCATGACCAGGTCAAGCTCAGGAGGCTGGTTGACCGCGTGGAACCCGTAGAAATCCAGGGTCTCGACGTTAAGCCGCGCAAAGCTCTGGGCAAAATCTTTTTTTAAATCATCAATGCCGGTTCTCCAGGCTATGGAGCGGGTCATGATGGTAAAATCCTTCTCCCGTTTGGAGAGCACCCTGCCAAGCTTTTCCTCGCTGTCCATGTAGGCGGATGCAGTATCAAAGTAGTTTATCCCGAGCTCAAGCGCCCTCGTCAGCAGCCGGTCTGATTCTTCCGGCGTAATCCGGGGGAGGTACATGGCGCCAAAGCCAAGTTTTTTTGCGTTGATGCCGGTTTTGCCCAGCTGTATAGTTTTCATAACTTACCTGCTCAGCCTTTGTGATAGATGCGCTCTATTTAAAAATGCTGAAAAATTTATCCAGCCCGCTTTTCTCAAGCTTCGACACACTATGCAGCTCGCCGGCATCAAGCCATACGCCGTCACATTCTGAGCATCGGTCTATTGTGATGCCCTTATAATCAATCTCCACCAGTTCCATACCGCATTTCGGGCACCGCATATAGTGGAGGTCCCGCAAATGCTTCTTTTGTTCCTGGGCAAGTTTTTTATGCTTTTCTTCCTCTATTTTCTTTAACCGTTCAAACTCCGTGCGCGCAAAATATTCTTCTTCCCTTTCAGTCGGCTTAACCGGCATATCTTTCTCCTTTCTGCTTAAATGGCTCCACATCCCGCAACAGCGGCCGTTGTGCAGATTTATTTAAAAGTTTTCAGAATATATCCGGCTATCAATTTCGCGTCTTCATCTGAAATTGCGGCTGTGTCGAATTTTGACATTCCGGGGGCACCATTCCGCATAATTTTAATAATGTCTGCTTCTGTTTTGATATTATTGGCAGCAAGGATTTTTTTAGACAGGGTTTTTTGAGGATTGATAATGTTTCCGCCCTGCGGGTGGCATACGGCACACTGCTGCGTAAAAAGTTTTTCCCCCGCATTCGCCGTTGCTGCTGGTTCTCCTGCTGAAGCAGCTGACATAAAAGAACAGGCCGCAAATATAGTAACAGTGATTATTAAACTTTTTTTCATGGTACTCGCCCTCCTTCTGAATAATTAAGTGATTTTTCTCTTAAAGCACCCGCCTTAACCATATTCTGTTTGAGCATCTGTTACAACAAGAAAGACACGCTCTTAACACAATCCTGACAAATCCACAGGTTCTGTGTAAACCCTGTGGATAACTGCCCATAAAAAGTGCTCGGACGCACATAACCACAGGGGTTGCAGCACATTGCTCATTTTTTGAGCAGCCAAATAAAGATATGTTAATTCAAGTGGTTGGAAGATTCCTGCAATGCGGAACAATAAACCGCTTTGCAGCAGCGAAATAATTTCAACAGGTTGTTATAAAAAGGCCCGTGAACCGGGCTGCGACACAGGCTGGGAGCCTCGACGCCGCTCATTTCAGCATTTACTATATAATACAAAACAGGCTCGCCGGCTATGCCTGTTTTTGCATGCGCTTGAAGATTGCCGCCTCGATGTTGAGCTCTTTTCGCTGCCGGATGCGGTTGAGGTAATGCTCTATCTGCTGCAGATCAACTGCCAGATGCTCCAGGATGATGCGGTTCAGTTCGCAGCTTGCCTCCAGTTCTTCCATCACCACAGCATCAGCGCCCAGCTCATAGAGCGCGGGAATGTCCCGCTCAAAACGGCTGCGCACCGCAACGAACGTCCCCGGGCTGAGCACCTGGACAACGCGCACGATCTGCGCCATTGCCGTAGGATCGGCAAACGTGACCACCAGCGCCCGTGCCCGGTGAATGCCGGCTTTCTTCAGGATCTCCTCATTGGCTGCGTCGCCATAGAGAACCGGGTATAAGTGATTTTTCGCTTCACGCACCAGGCGGTGGTTCATCTCAATAATTACAAACAGAATGCCCTCATCCTGGAATGCCTGGGCAAGGTCTGTTCCCAGAGGGCCGAAACCGCACAGAATAACGTGCTCCTTCATTTCCAGACAGGAAATCTCTGCGCTGCCCTGTGCGCGCCCCAGCGCTACGCCGAACAGGGGGATGCGCTGTGAGAGCTGGAGCAGCAACGGAAGCAGGCTGAATAAGAGCGGGGTTAAAAACATGGTGAGGAAGGCGCTTGAAAGCAGCACATTATAGAAAAACGCATCAATGCCGCCGGTATTTCGTGAAGCCTCAAGGAGCAGAAATGAAAACTCGCCAATCTGGGCAAGAATAATGCCTGTTGCCAGCGCAACCCGCAGAGAATAGCTGAAAAACAGAATTACCAGCGCTGTTACCACGCAGTTGACCAGCAGCACCAGCCCCACGACGAGGGCTATAGTGATACTGTGGGCAGCAGCGAACTGAAGATCAAACAGCAGCCCGATGGAAACAAAAAACAGGCTCACAAATATATGGCGAAACGCAATGGTTTCGCCCACCAGGCGATTGCCAAAATCAGTGTCTGCAAACATAACGCCGGCCACAAATGCGCCGATGGCCATCGAAAGGCCCAACTGGCCGCTCAGCCAGGCGGTCCCCAGGATGATGATCACCGCGGTCAGCAGAAAAATTTCACGACTGCGGGAGAGCGCAATCCGCTGAAAAAAGCGGGGCAGCAGGTAGCGCGCGAAAAAAATAACACCGGCAAAAAACAGCGCTGCTTTGACAATCGCCCACGCAAGCCTCAGGTACACCGCCTCTCCGCTTGCGCCAAGGGTTCCAATAAGAATCATCAGCGGCACAAATGCCAAATCCTGAAAAATGAGGATGGCAACGGCAATCCGCCCCTGCTGCGTATCAAGTTCAGCCCGGTCCGTCAGATATTTTAACACAATGGCTGTTGAACTCAGGGCAACAACGGCGCCAAGAACAAAACCAGCGTAATATGACCAGCCCCACCACCGCGCCACCAGGACGGCAATGGCAATAGAAAGAATGATCTGCGCTCCACCGCCGAATACACCAAGATTGCGCAAGCCTTTGAGCCGGGCAAAAGAGAACTCAAGCCCGATGGTGAGCATTAACAGGATGACGCCGATATCGGCAAAGATATGTATGCGCTCAGAGTCGGTAATGAGCTTTAAGCCGTGCGGGCCGATAACCACCCCGGCAAGCAGGAATCCCAGTATCACCGACAGCCGAATGCGTTCAAAGACAAGGGCGACCACGGTGGCCGCAATCAATATGATGAGAAATTCAGAGAAAAATGGATTTTGGGGCATGGTATGGCAGCTCAACTTTTAACGCAAGGCAATATGTATCATACCCATGCTGCCACTGCAAGTGCAACCCTTTCACGTTGAAGGGGTTAAGGAGGAAGGTCACTTTTTTGCAGAAACTGCTGCGGAATCATTAACGAGCGCCGCCAGTTCACCCTGTGCCACAGAGTACTCAGCCTTGCAGAACTCGCATTGCACCTGTACTGTTTCGCCTTTGTGTATGAGCTCTTCAATATCGTTTTTGCCAATGGAAGCTATGGCATCCAGCACTCTGCCTCTGGTGCAGTGACAGTAATATTGAACTTCTCTCTCTTCCAGAATCTTAAACGGAAGGCCCAGTGCTTCGTGAATGATCTGCTCCGGACCGAGGCCTTCGCGGATCATGGCGCTCACCTGGCGTACACCCGGCAGCCTGTTTTCCAGGTAGTCTATGATCTCTTCACTGGAACCGGGGAGAGAGTGGATCATAAAGCCGCCGCTTGCCTTAGCCGCGTTGTCTGTTTCAACATAGACGCCGAGGGATACGGCGGCAGGAATCTGCTCTGACTGGTTGAGATAGTATGCCAGATCAGTCGCGATCTCGCCGGTCTGCAGCGGCACGCTGCCCTTATAATAATCGCGCAGGCCCAGATCCTTTATGACATTGAAAAACCCTTTGCCGATGGCCCGCCCCACATCAAGCTTGCCATCCTTCAGCCCCAGGTGGATATGGGGCTGCTTTATATAGCTCCGCACCCGGCACTGCCAGTCTGCCTCCGCGACAACTCCCTGCAGCGGGCCGTCTCCCGCCACCTGCACAATGACCTTCTGCCCTTCCTTGAGCAGCGATGAGAGCAGGAGCGCCGCGCTCATGGTTCTTCCCAGCGCTGCCGTGGCAGTGGGGAAGGTGTCGTGCATTGCCCGTGCCTTTTCAACTGTTTCCGTATCAACCAGCGCCACCACTAAAATGGGCTCATCCTGAGCCATTGCCTTTACCAGAACATCCATAGGGTAATCCTGCTGCAATAGTCCCTTCGTTGATAAACCATGCCGTCCGGCATACCTGCGTCAGTACTACAATCAGTCGCGCTCTTTTTAAATCCTGCAAGCATTTAAAGCTGCCGTCAGCGGGAACGCTATGGTTTAGGGGGACGCGGAGTAGTGGGAAAAACGACCAGGTTTGACCGGTCTTTCTCGAACGTGAGGCCTTTATGTTCTGTGCCCACTTCCTCAATTGACAGTACCGTGTAAATGGAAAGGTGAAGCGTCTTGACAGCGGCAAAGCGTTTCTTCAGATCTTCTTCAGCAGGGTTCACCACCAGTGAATCGGTATCAAAAATAAAATCCGACAGGGCGATAAAGCTCAGGCCCAGTGACGAGTCCGCTACCCTGCGGGATTTAAGCGTCACTATTTGCCCGTCTTTGGGCTCGCGGTAGGTAATGAGATAGTATGTTTCCCTGACATTGTTTGACATGTTCATAGGATAAAATATAATGCGCTGCTTGTCAAAACAAAAGGCTTATCGGGCGGCAAACAGGCGGCGCCCGCATGTGGATCATTGTGGCTTCAATGGTGCGGTTAGAAGAGAGCGGCGATCAATGCCCGGCTGCCAGGGCAAACCGGCTGCTTCCTGTTGAAGCGCATTGCTTAAAAAAACGAACAGGCATAGCCCGTAAGGATTATGCCTGTTCTATCTCCGGGGTGCTGAAGAGAATTGATCTCAATAATTCTCCGCCAGGACCTCAAAGTAAGCCCGGGGATGCTGGCAGACCGGGCATTTGTCCGGCGCTTCCTTCCCTTCATGCACGTAGCCGCAGTTTATGCAGTGCCACTGCACGGAAGCATCTTTTTTAAATACTTTTCCCTGCGCGATATTTTTTATCAGCGCCTGGTAACGGGCTTCATGGTGTTTTTCAACCTTGGCAATCCAGGTAAATGCCTGGTATGCTTCTTCAAACCCTTCTTTCTTGGCGGTCTCGGCAAAATTCTGGTATACAGCAGTCCACTCAGCATTCTCCCCTGCTGCAGCCGCCTTCAGATTAGCAAGCGTGTTGCCGATTACGCCGCCAGGGTACGCGGCAATAATCTCAACATCTCCGCCCTGCAGCAGCTTGAAAAATATCTTTGCATGCTCTTTTTCATTCTCAGCAGTATCGAGAAAAATAGCCGCAATCTGCTCGTAGCCTTCCTTTTTGGCCGCGCTGGCAAAATAGGTGTAGCGGTTCCGTGCCTGGGATTCACCGGCAAAGGCAGCTAACAGGTTCTTTTCAGTCTGGCTCCCTTTAAAACCCATATAATATCCTCCTTCGTGTAGAAATTAAGAAATCTCTTCAAACTTGGTCTTGGGAACTCCGCAGATAGGACACTTTTCGGGGGGATTGGCTCCCTCATGAACATATCCACAAACACTGCATCTCCATTTCTTCATCTTACTTTCTCCTTTCATATTTTAAATTTTGATAACGTCGTAAAAAGCCGAAAACCGAACAATTTGTCATTGCGAGCAAAGCGCGGCAATCTCACAACTTTCTGAAATTCCCTGGATTGCTTCGTCGTTTCACTCCTCACAATGACAGCAGGGAACCTTTTACGACTTTGTCAATTTTACTCGTGCCGCTGTTTGATGTGAATAATCAGCCGGCATCTTACAATGATTCTTGAGCTCTGCTGTCTGAGAGAATCTGTTTTATTCCATGGCTGGCTTGTAGCGATCCTTAAGCTCAGCAGTTTTGCCGGGGTTAAAACTCCGGGTCTTGGCAAAATAACCGGTAATCCGTGTTATGCATTCCACATCAAGCCCCTTGTTGATACCCTGAAGCAATTGATCCGGCGTGAGCTCCTGCAGCTTGGCAATGGTCACCCGCGTAGCCCGGTGCGTCTCTTCCTGATACCACGGCAGGTTTGCATTCCGGAATAGTAGGGCATCCGTATCCTCCTGCCACTCGATATTCTGGTGTAATTCTAAAAACTGGTCTAATTCCTGTTTGTTCATACTACCCCCTTCCATGATTAAGTAATGATTGTTTGGTCCTGCTGTCTTTACCCCTGACATGCTTCACATATTCCGTTAATGCGCAGATGCTGATAAAATATTTTTGCTGCACCCAGTTCCCTGGGGATTTTAATTTTCGGGACTTTCACGTTATGCAGATCGATAATCTTTTTGCAGCGGACACACACAAAGTGGTGGTGCGGGCCGTTGTCGCCGTCAAACCGCGCGGACTCGTGGAGCACATTGACCTTGAGGATAACCCCCTTTGCCGCGAAGCTCTCCAGGTTCATGTGTATGGTGTTGAGGGACAGGCTGGGATGCTCGTCCCGCAGCGAGCGATACACTGCATCAGCACTGGGATGATCTTTGCGCACGGCAAGGTTCTGCAAGATAGTTATGCGCTGGGCAGTCGGCTTCAGGCCGCAGCTTCGTATCTTCTCCGCCAGATCTCTTTTCGATATATCCATGGTGTTGGTGCCCGCAATCCCCGGCCGGGAGGAGCAAGCTTTATTGGTTAATTACGAAATAGTAATTATTACTAAATAGGAACATTGTCAAGATAAAGTTTACGGGAGGCATTATTTTTTTTACAGACAGAGGAGTATACAATTTGCAGAGGCACTGGCGGGAGTCAGAGGCAACTATTTTCGAATAACCGGGGCCCGCATTTCTCAGACATCCTGCATGGCCATTAGGGATTCTGCCTGTCTATCGGGTTGTTAAAAAAGTAGTTTTTCCCCAGGCTGGTCAAAAACATCCGGATGCAAGGCGCGCGAAATCAAGAGGAATGAGGCGTACTGTACCGTACGTCGCAATGACGAAGGATGAGCGCAACGAAGCAGATGGGTGTTTTTCAACAGCCTGCTAGCGGCCGGTGACCCGCCAGGGACAGGAGTAAAGGTTCGCGGTGTCTCTTTTTACCCTGCCGCACAGGGTCATACCAATGCGCTCGGCAAGTTCCACCGCCTCAACGCTTGGCGCAGCGGGTGAAATATAGATGGAAATTCCTACGCAGGCAACCTTTGATACCATCTCAAGGGAGAAGCGTCCTGAACAAAGCAATACCAGCCCGTCAAACTGCAGCCCTTCCATAAAGCCATAACCCAGCACCTTGTCCACGGCATTATGCCTGCCTACATCTTCACAATGACGAAGCATGGTGCTCCCGTCAGAAAGAGCTGCCGAGTGCACAAAACGGCTGTCACGGTACAGCCCGGCAAAATTGTTAAACTCATTGCCAAGGCTGATCAGGTGGACGGCATCGATGGTCTTTTTTGATGCTATGCTGAAGCCGCCGGCAACCTTCTCCTGCACAAGATCAATAACCCCGGTCTTGCTGCCGCCTGAAGCAAGGCGGGTGTGCGCACCGGCCAAGGTAATCCGTTCCCGGGGAATGTCTGCAACAACATTGACAACCCCTGCGGCTGCGTCAGCCTCTACCTGCTTCAGCTCGGAACGCTTCTTTAGAAGGCCTTCGCATACCATGAAGCCCACAGCCATCTGCTCTATTTCATGGGCCATGCACTGGGTGCGGATAAGCCGGTGCCCGTTGATCCGTAGCTCCACGGGGGTTTCATGGATCATGGTTACGGCAGACGGAGAGGGGATGCCGTTGCTGATATGAAGGCAGGGACGTTTTTCAACACATATATGGGTGCTTCTGACTTTTGTCATGCCATTTCTTTCCTGAGCTTTTGTCTCACCGGAATACCCTGCCGGCGTTTTTCAGCCCAGGCATCATCAACAGTTTTCTGCTGTATTGACATTATCCGCTGCACCAGTGCGGGGTTCTTCTGCTGAATTTCCGGGATAAGCTTCTGAAAAAACGCGGCCATGAGCTGCTTTGCCTTGCGGGGCTCCATGGAGCCCGGGATTTCAGCAGGCATGTAGGAAAAGAGTTCATCTATTTCATCCCTGGTGAGCTCATCAAAAATGTTTCCGCCGCCCGGCACCTTTGCGTAATTGAGATAATTTTCCTCCCACCAGGCATGGTAGTGCCGGTATGCTTCATCAGCACTACATTGGTTCTGCAAAGCATCGCCGATGCACTCTGCTGCCCTGGCGCCGGTGAGGGCCGCGTGGGAGTTGCTGGTCTGGCCGAGCCAGGCAGCATCACCGACTACAAATATATTATCCCGGCACGGGTTGTTAAGCGGGTGAAAAAGATTCAGAACGCAGGCAAGCATCCTCTTCACGGTAACCCCCTGTTTAAAAATGGGAGACAGGACAGAATTATGTTTAACCTGCTCAAACCGTTCAGCATAATGCGGATCAGGAGAAAATCCGGATATCATAACGCTGAACTCTCCATCATCCACCCGCGGGCACATGCAGAAAACAGACGGGTTATCTTTTCCCTCGAGCAGATGGATATGTGCCGCATCTTCCGGTGTCGCCCCCTGAATATGCCAGCAGGCACCGGTGAGGGTTCCGTAAAACTGCCGCTCAAGATTAAACCCGGCAATGCGTGCACAGACTGAGTTGTGGCCGTCTGCTGCTATCAAATACCGGGATGTAAAACTGCCTTTATCCGTCTGGATGACAATACCCTGTTGTGAATTGTCAAGATCAACAACAGTCCGGTCCGGGAAGTATGAGACACCGGCCCTGACTGCATCTTCAAGATTCTCTTCCAGGTACCTTCCCTTATCAATCACCAGGTGAATCGGTTTGCCGTCATCCCGCACGATTTTCATCCGGTTGCCGCGGTATGAGATGTTGGCAAAATAAGGCACCTCTCGTATGGGGCCGGTGTAGCGCAGAGAAAAGCCTGAGTTCATAAACTCGATACGGCCTTTTTCCCTGTTGACGCGTATCGCGTCCCCGTTATACGGCTCTTCGTAGAGAAGCCCTTCGGAACAGGCACGCGTAATCGGGGATAGCCTGCTTCTGCGCTCAATGAGCGCCACCTTCAGCCCCAGGGAGGCAGCCTTAAGACATGCGCCAAGGCCGGCCGGACCGGCCCCAACAATCGCAACATCAAAATGTGCCATTGATTACAACCTCCGTTTCCGTATTGTTTTATTCGCGGTTCTGTTCAGAATTTCAGCCCATCCGTGTTTACCGGTGCGATGTTTTTATAAAGAAGGCGGAGTTTCTATAACTCCGCCTTTTTGTAATTGCCGACCAATACGTCCTGCTACTTTCCGAGCCAGAATAAACAGCCGTGGTGTTGCGCTCATTATATCAAGCAGCGTTGTTGCGCCGTTCTTGTCAACGCTTTCAAGCCGGTAATAGTAGGTCTTTCTGTTCGTTACATTAGTATCAGTAACTTCATACGCCTGTCCCGCTCCCTTTACCGGAATCAGCGCAGCATTGATCTTTAGTGCCTTGCCGCCCTTTGCTTCCAAACGGTACAGGTTAAAACCGGCAATATCAGCCTCAGATGCTGTTGTCCAGCTGAGAATCACCTTGCGGAACCGGGGAGCAGCGCTGCATGTTGCAAGGGTATCCCCGCCCTGAGGGAAAGCTCAGGAACTGCGGCGTCGTCATATTCTGCAAAGTACCGGTGCGGCGCCTGCAGGGTATAATACATCCCATCCCTGGTAAAAATAGTGCCAAACTGAGTGACGCTCTGACCAAAGCCGCCGGTGCGCGATATGTTGTTATTGGGTTTTTCCTGACTGGTATCGCTGAGCACCGTCCAGCAGGCTTGCATGTCAAAGGTTTGCATTTGATTTAACAGCTGCATTAATCGTTCATAACGCTTCCATGAAGATTCGTAATAATAATCCGGATCAACATTAAAATCGCCCACAAAATGATTGGCCGAACCGATATAATCAACCCCGTACGGCGACTGCTGCCCGTAGGTTACCTCTATCACCTTTGAGCGGACCTGGATTTTTGCCATGGTGGACTGGTTGAAATCCACAATGTGAATAATTGCCCCGCCAGTGCCAAAGTTTTTCCCGCTTGAGAGGAAATCCTGAAAAAGGTCAACCGCCTCCTCCAGCGTTGCGGCATGTTCCATGACGGTGCGCAGCATCAGGTTTGGGTCCAGGCCCATTAATGCATCAGGGCTTGGGCTGCCGGCATTGGTGGTGACGGCTATTCCCTTTTCATTAAGACCGTAACCCACAAATACCCAGCCCGGAGGGTCTATGCTGATATAGGAATAATCACCGTTATCCGGCTCAAAATACATAATTGCACTGCCGTTGACCATGCTTTGTGCATCAGTGTTGTGGCCAAAAAATGTCCCGGCAGCTGAAGAAACAGCAAACCCGGTGCAGCCGCGCAGCTCGTATGCAGGGGCATCAGGGATGGACGACATGTTGTCCATGTTAAGCAGCTCTGTGGCCATATTGAGGGTTATTACCATATCCCAGGCAGTATCGTAGCTCATCGGCCTGACATCTGCCAGGCCTGCTGCCATGCCCTGCATATGGTCCTTTGCGCTCTGCGGGATGAAATCTTGAACTGCATCATAATACTTCTGTGCTGTCCAGCCATGGCCGGGGCCGACAAAAGTAATGACGAGCCTCATGGTGTTGCTGAAATCGATAATGCTGTCCGGGAAAGCCTGGCCGACCTGCCGCCCGATGTCATACCAGCTGCCCTTAAAAATACCAACCGGTGCAAACTTCTCTATTTTATTGAGGCAGACATTGTCATTCTGATCCGGGTTGGGAACGGTGGGACAGTTGTCTTCCCCGTCACAGATGCCGTCAGCATCCTTATCAAAGCCGCCGGTGCCTGCGCAGTAGTCGCAGGCATCGCCGGACCCGTCTTCGTCCGCATCCTCCTGGTTCATGCTGCAGAAACCGCCAAAGCCGCATTCAGTATTGCCGGTACATAGTTCTCCGATTTTTGTGCCGGCAGTGCATGTCCCTTTACTATTTGCATTTTGTATATACGGGCAGTTGTCAGCCTTTGGATAAGAGGGCGTGCAGTCAGCGCAGGCTGTATCAGGCAGACCGTCACAGTCAGTGTCTATAATTTCTTTCTGCGCCCCTCCCTGGCTAACAGTTAAGTTGCACGGATCAGCAGCGATAGCCAGCGGAATAGCGCTCACAATACCGAACAAGAGGAAAAAAGTGATTATTGCAAAATTGCGTACCTGGTTCATATCTCAACTCCTTGCGGTTAACTTCATGGTTGATCAATAAATATGTGTATAACCGGAAATCAGATCACTTGCAATATCAATATGAAGGGGAAAAGGACTTCTTTTTAAATGAAGTCAGCATGGCAGCTGCGCTAAAGGATAGAGAAGCTCAAAATCTAAAGTATCGAGATTCCGTGTAAATGATAATTCCCGTTGCTCATTAAATGGGCATCCGGTCAGCATATACGTACCGCCAGCTGATTCAGAGCCGTGCCCCAGATTTCGTACTGGCATTGTCCATTTTTTCATAATATTTTTCAAGGCACAAATACAAAAGCTTTATAGCGGCCTCGTCATTGGGGAACGAAGCCCTGTTTTTTATAGTCTTTTTCAGTGAGTTGTTCAATGACTCGATGGCATTTGTTGTATAGATAATTCGCCTGATTTCCTCGGAGTAGGCAAAAAACGGAATCAGGCGCTGCCAGTTTGCTTCCCATGACTTTGCGATGGTGGGATACTTTGCGTCCCACTTCTGAGCAAATGCAGAAAGGCGCATCCGAGCTTGCTCTTCGGTAGCAGCCTGGTAAACAGCCTTGAGATCGGCAGCAACGTTTTTGCGGTCCTTCCAGGAGACAAACCGTAAACTGTTCCGGACCATATGCACGATGCAGAGCTGCACCTCGGTTTTAGGGAACATGGCCTCTATGGCATCAGGGAAGCCCTTTAATCCATCGACACAGGCGATATAGATGTCCTGCACACCCCGGTTCTTTAATTCCGTCATAACCTTCAGCCAGAACTTGGCTCCTTCGGTCTGCTCAAGCCAGATGCCCAGCACGTCTTTGGTGCCATCCAGCGTTATGCCGACAGCAAGATAAGCGCTTTTGTTAATAACACGGCCCTCGCTGCGGACTTTTACTATCGTGGCATCAAGATACAGAATGGGATATATGTCTGCCAGGGGGCGATTTTGCCATTCCTTGACCTCGTTGATAACTGCATCAGTGACATTGGATATGAGGTCGGGGGATACCTCAACACCGTAGATGTCCTGCAGATGGGCCTGAATGTCGCGGGTGGTCATCCCACGGGCATACATGGAAATGATTTTATCGTCAAAACCATCAAAACGCGTCTGGTTCTTCTTTATGATCTGGAGGTTGAACTCCCCGTTGCGATCCCGGGGGACCGTTATGGGGATTTCGCCAAAATCACCTTTGATGGTTTTTGAGGATTTACCGTTACGGGAATTGCCCGTGTTGTTGCCGGCAGGGCTGTTCTTGTCATAGCCCAGATGGTGGGTCAGCTCCGATTCCATCGCCTTTTCTACCAGACGTTTGGTGAGCTGTTTCAGTATGCCGTCTTTCCCAATGAGGTCTTCCGGATTTTTATACTCCTTCAGTAATTCATCAAGCACGATTCGTCTTTGATTGGCATGTGTAGTCCTCCTGTTTAATGGATTGAGTTTCTTTATCTAATCCAGTATTACACAGACATTTTCATACACCGCTAGCCATCAATGGCCTTGCTTTTTTGCACCTACATCTTGTGGTGGGCCATTATCAGAAAAAGTTGCAGCTTCTGTTTATAAGCGCAACAATTCTCACTGCTTAAACAATTCAACACTTTATTAAGAAAGCAGCAATTTTACCGTCTACAAAAAGTGCAACATGCGGCTATGATTCTTGAGCTTTGAATTTTTATTGCCAGTGAAGGTTATTGCTATTTGGACAATTGGTAAGCGCTTAACATTATCAGAAGAATGTCTTTCCTGGTCAGGTTAAAACTAAGTCCGAATTGTATTGGTTTATGATTATGTAGCTACTTCTTGAATATACTTCTTCAGCTTAAAACTTTTGCGACTTGCTCGTTCCTTGTTATTTTTCTGCCGCCTCCTGAACATTTTTGAATACCCGCATCAGGTTGCCGCCCCAGATCTTCTCTATCTGCGCAGCCGTGTAGCCCCGCTTTACCAGTTCGCGGGTGATGTTTCCCATTTCGCTCACATCATAGCAGTCCGCAAGCTCTCCGCCGCCGTCAAAATCAGTGCCGATGCCCACATGGTCAATCCCTGCAACCTGAACAATATGATCAATATGGTCAACAAACTCTGCCACCGTGGGAAGCTCCGGACGTTCATATGAGGCATGAGCTTTCACATACTCTATGGTTGCCTGCACCACACCACCCTTGTCGGCAATCTTTTTCAGGAGTTCATCAGGCAGGTTTCGGGGGTGTTCATAGACAGCGCGTGCGCTCGAATGCGAGGCAATTATGGGCGCTGTGGACATCTCCAGCACATCAAGCACTGTTTTGTCGGAGACGTGTGAGATATCAACCATCATTCCCAGGCGGTTCATTTCTGCAACAACCTGTTTGCCAAATTCACTCAAGCCGTTATGCTCAGGGCCAGCCGGGTCAGTGGCGGCATCGCAGATATCATTGTTTGCCCAGTGGCACAGGGTAATATACCGGGCACCCAGTTCATAATAGGTCTGTATAAGGGAGAGATCTGTGCCGACCGGATACCCATTTTCCATGCCGATAAATATTGCCCGCCTTTTATCCCGCTGCAGCCGGTAGGCATCATCCGGCGTCAGCGCCAGTTCTGCGGCATCAGCATTTTGATCGAGACTGTCTTTAATGGCAGTAAAGGTTTTCAAGGCATTCTGCTTTGCCTTTTCATTGCCTTCAGGAGTTCGAGGGCCCTGAAAGACAAAAATGGCAAAGAACACCGCATCAAGCCCCCCTTCCTCCATGCGGGGTAAATCCAGTTTATAAATAATCTTTTTAGGTTCATGCCGCATACCCAGGTCAAAATTTTCAGATACCAGCAGCAGCGGCGTATCAACATGGGTATCGACGGTTAGAACTTTGTCATGAATAACAGCAGCAATTTTATCGCGTCACCTCATCAGAGCAGCCTGCAAGAAGAACAACAGGAAGGAAAATGCTCACTTGTAAAATTGTTTTTATTGTTTTCACGTACAATCCCCCTTTCTAAAATCAAAAGCCCGGTCATTTAGCCGATAAAATGTACTATATGTACCTGCAGTTAATGTTTGATCTTCGGGTAGTACGTTGCGTAATCAAAGTTCGGGCTCTTGTCGCTGGTGTGGCAGTTTATACAGATAAGCGCTGAAATCGCGCCATAACCGGGAGCCGGCTGTGCCGCGTGCTCCGCTCCGGCCCCATGACACATTTCGCACTGAACATTGGCCCGGTCCTGGCTTTGATCCGGCCGCTTGAAGCCGCCCGTATAACCAAATCCGGTCACGTGGCAGATTACGCACTCCGGATTATAATCCTGGTTTTTTACGATAAGGGAGCTGAAGGCTTGCGCATGGCCGGTAGTGTTCCACTGCTGCGCCTGGCTCTGGATGGCAGCCTGCACATTGGGCCGAACCCGCATATGAGCCGCCGGAAGACGGCGGCTTCTGTTCGCCGGTGAACAGCTCGTCGGCGTGCTCCTTCAGGCTCTTATGGTAGGCGTCAAGAAGTCCGAGCATCTCCTGGTCCTCGTCAATATCTTTCTCGAGGGTGACGACTTCTCCCTGCGCGTCGATAATTTTATTGTTCCGGTCAAGAGAGAGCGCCAGCTTTCCGATGCTGGTCCCATCGTAGCCTGCCTTAACGACGTACACGCCATTGATAAAGTAGGGCGCCTTTATTTCATCAGCGCCGTGCCCGCAGACGATGACATCAATCCCCGATATCTGCTGTGCGATTTCTTTGGCGCGCTCCACGCCCGCATTGGCAAGAACTATGAGTATGTCAACAGCGCCTCTGATGGCATCAACCTGCTGCTGGAGTGCGGTCATTTCATCAAGCACGTTTACCGGCCGGGCATTTTCCGCATTGGATTGCAGAATGATTTTTTCATATTTTTTTCCGACAACTCCGGTGATGCCCACCGTGAAAGTATCGAATGAAATAATACGGGCTGCTTCTGTTATTGGTTCATTGGTGTCTTCATAGACAATATTGGCGCTGAGGGTTGGTATCTGAAACTTTTGTGTGGTATCACGAAGGAAATCAAGGCCAAAGCTGAACTCAAGGTTGCTGATATTGAGCGCCGCATAGGACATCAGGGACATGGCTTCCACGGCAGTTTCACTCTTCAGGCGTGACTGCACGCCGGGATAGCCGAAAACATTGCCGGCATCAAGCAGCAGAACATTTTTTTCTGACTGCCGCGCGGATTTAATATAGCTTGCCCGCCGGGCAAGCCCCCCTAAAGGGTTTGAGTTTCAACCGCAGGGCTCAATCTCCCCTGTTGTGTCGCTGGTGTAGAGCAGCGTCAGAGTGTCCTGCGGGACCGGCTTGCAGGCAGGGATAAGCAACAGCAGGCACACCATTAAAATATAGAAGCTATGCACAGCTCTCTCTCCATATCTGTGGTACATGGGATCAACTATTTTTCAGCGCAGGAGCCTTTATCCTCTCCCTGATACAGCGTGTTTCCTTCTGCCTTCCAATCCTGGCAGCCGCCGACAAAAGAATAGGCTTTGGTATAGCCAAGCGATACGGCATCACGTGCCGATTTGCGGCTTGCCGGTCAGGTATAGTTAACGCAATAAAAGACAATCTTTGCTTCCCTGTTGGAAATAAAATCCGTTATCGGCTTTAAGCTGCCGGGGTCAAGAAAGGTAAAATGCTTGCTCATGATATTGATGGCGCCCGGGATATGGCCGTAATCCGTGTACAGGCTCGGGGGATGCGCATCGACCAGATAGTTCTCTCCGTCTGTGAAAGGGCACGCGGCATCATACCACTGTCTGAATCCCTCATAGTTTATATACAAATAGTCCCCGTGGCTCTCCCGCCAGTCGGCCATTCCTCCCTGATAGAACTTTACATCCGTATAACCTGATTGGATGGCCCGTGCGGCAAACAGCGAAGCATTATCAGTACCCGTTCCATAAATGACCAGTGTGCCGTCTTTATTGGTAACGATTGAAGTGAGCGCTGCTCCGCCGTCTTTTAGGCCGCCGAAGGCGTCAAGCACCGCATCATATTCAATATTAATAGCCTCCGGTATATATCCTTCCTTCCATGCCGCAACTGACCGCACATCTACAATGGTTGTGTTTTCCATGGCGGCATTGTCGTCAATCAGGGCCTTCAGCTCATCATAGGTAATAAGCTGGTCCTCCGACAGACAGCCGCCCAGGGTACCGGCAGCCAGCAGCAGAACCGCTGCAAACAGTATCGTCCGTGATGTTCGCTTCATGCATATCTCCTTTCTTAACACTGTGGTTGTTTATTGCAGTGTCTTGATAATCTCTTTTACTTCCTCTATCGCGGTGTCAATCTGTTCGTAGTTATTATAGAGGTGCGTTGAAATGCGCAGCGCTGAAATGGGTTTTTCATCCGCATGTTTTTCCTTATACCCGATAGTTCTTACCGCTATTTTTTTCTTATACAGCGCCTTGTAAACCGCACTTATTTTATTAGGCTGCGTTGCATAGGGTGTTTCAAACGGATTGAAAGCAACAAGGCCGGTGCACAAATCTTCATTATCCGCTGCAGGCGATAAAAGTTTTTCCGGGCCCCATTCGTCTATGATCCTCTCTTTGCAGTACTTATTTAAGGCAAGAATCCGTTTCTGGATGGTATCTCTCCCGATAGTATTCTGGAAATCCATCGCATCCAGCAGTGTTGCAATCGCCGGGGTTATCAGCTGGCCGCGCCCATTGAATTTTTCACAATTTATTATAGTCCCTGCTCCTGCCGTATATGTCTCGCACTCGGTGGGCCACAGGCAGGTGCTGCATATCCTTGCGCAGGTATAAGACCCCGGTCCCGGGAGGGCCGCACAGCCATTTGTGCAGTGAGCCGGCGTAAAAATCACACCCGAGTTCATGCAGGTCAAAGATCAGCATCCCCGGAGCATGGGCGCCGTCTACCAGCGTTATAATACCATTCTGTCTGGCCAGGTCACAGAGCTCTCTGACCGGCATGCGCAGCCCGTTGGTATAATTAATATGGCAGAAGGTCATTACTTTTGTCCGGGGGGTTATGGCTTTTTCAAAGAGGTCAATGATCTCCTGCTTGTTTGATGGTTTAATGGGCAGCTCAACCTCGGTAAGGGTAATTTTTTTTCTGTCTATCAGCACCTGCCAGCAGGAGCTGTAAGGCCGGAACTGGGTGGTGGAAAGCACTTCATCACCCTCTGCCAGCTCCAGACCGTTGGAAACCCAGCCCAGGCCCTCGGTGGTATTAGTGGTTATGACAATTTCTTCCTTATCAGCGCCAAAAAATGCAGCAAGGGCCTCAATCTCCCTGCTCAACCCTGCGCCCAAACATGGGTCGTTTACGATGGCATCATACGGGAAGGCGGCAAACTGCCTGAAATAATCGCGCATTTTATCCAGAACAATCCGGGGCATCGCGCCCTCGGTACCGGTGTTTAAATAAATTAAATCAGGCTTTAAAACAAACTGCATGCGCACCTTGAGCCAGTACCACTCATCCATGAAATTACCCGGCCCGCCGGCAAGGGCTTTCAAACCGGTTTGCGATTGCGCAGTGGCTGTGAAGCCATCGGTCAGACCAAGAGTCGTTAAGCCAGCGGTTGTAATACCAAGGGTCTTTAAAAAACCTCTCCTGCTGCTGTCAATGGTGCTGTCATCACGCTGCCTGTTTTTTTGATTTGGCCTCATTGTAACCCCCTGTTATGTAGTTGTTAGTAAAGCCTTACGTCTTTTGACGAGCTGCCGCAATCCTGGTTATCACGACATCACAACTCCCTGCCTGATGCCGATATCCGCAAGAGGCTCTTTCACTCCCTCTGACCTCAGTATCATCCCTGACGCCTGCAGTCCGGATACCACGGTTGACATCACGCCCACTGCCGGCGCGGTCCAGTGGCCGCTCAAGAGCAGATTTTTAATTGGTGTCTTCTGCGCCAGCCGTTTCGGCCCCACCTGCTGCGGCGTGAGCGCCCAGCCCATGCTCGCGTCAGCCCCGCACATCAGGTATTTGTTCATGGTAGCTGGTGACCAGAATTCCGGTACATGATCTTTCTGAGAAAGTCCGGGGATTATTTTTTCCGCCCGTCTGATCATGACATCAGCAACCTTTTTCTCAAAATCCGGATTTTCCCAGCCGGTAACGGGAGCAGGTATCGCATGGATAACCAGCGCGGTCTTGCCCTGCGGGGCGGAGGTTGGATCGCTTAACGGTGCAAGCTGGAACCGGAAAAACGGGGCCGGACCGTTTTCACTTAAAATCTTTGCCTCGACATTTCTGAACTGCTCATCAGTATCATAGGTTGAGCTGTAAATATGCAGGGCGGGAATAAATCCCCATGCTCTTTAAATCCATATCGAGCCCGAGGAAGCAGCGCGCAGAATGGCGGGGTTGGCTCCTGGCGGCCAAGCATGCTGGTAAACTTGTCAGGAAGTTTATCAGCGCCGACAAGTTTCATGAACGTCTGCCGGGCAGCAGCGTTGGAAACAATGTATTTTGCTTTGAATTCCCGGATATCTGCTATGCCCTGGCTATATCCCTGTTCCTGAGCAAGCGGGGATTTTATTGCGCGGACGCCGGTTGCAGTACCGTTATCCGTAACAATCTTTTCCGCCTGCGTGCCAAGCACAACATCGCCCCCTTTGCTGCGGATGTATTGAGCAAAAGCTTCAGGCACTGCAATCGCGCCGCCCTTCACATGGGGATTTGAGAGCCCGCCCTCGAGCAGCAGGCCGGCGATCCCGAGCACTGACATCCGTGACGGCGGGAGGTTGCAGCAGGTTGAGTTGATAGACAGAACGGTTTTGAGTTTCGGGTCTTTAACAAAGTCGTCCACAAACGGCAGGATTCCCTTGCCCATGTTGAAGAGCAGTGTCCGGCACTTCAGCAGAATGCGGGCAATATCCCGCGGACCGGTGCCGAAGAAAGTGGCATACTCCATCTCCGCATAGAGCTTTCCCAGTTTTGCAAAAAAAGCCTTAATGCCCTGCGCCTCATGGGGGAAAATCCGCATGAGCTGCTCGATCAGCTGGTCGCGCGCGTGCTCGCCGCCTGAGTAAAGGTAATAGTCAAAGTCCGGCAAATGTACATGATAGCCCTGATTAAGCGGAATGAATGGAATGGTGATGCCCAGCCTGTTTATCAGCCGCTCGAACACGCCGTCTTTTTTTGTGGTACCGGTTATGATGGATGCGGCAGGAGTGAAGTTGAATCCTTCGCGCTTATAGCTTGAGCAGCAGCCGCCCACCTGTGTATTCTGCTCAAGCACAAGAACCTTCATTCCCATGTGCGTAAGCCATGCACCACAGGTGAGCCCGCCCATGCCGGCACCGATGATAATTACGTCATAGCTGTCTTTCATTGGTTAGTTCTCCGCCCGATTATCGTATGTTAAAAACATAACCACAGAGGGCACCCGTCCTCCGTAGCACTGCCTGCCCTCCGCACGAAGTGTCTTCGGTAGGCGGACAGCGTGTATGCGTGGCTCTCGGGTTGCTCTGCACTCAGCATTTCCTTTGTGCCTGCGTGTCACGATCAGCCTCGCGCGAAGGTAGGTTGCCTTATGCCTTTCATCCGCAATTCTTATTGTTCCCTAATTTCCCGAATCCCCAGCCCCTACCCCCTCTTATACAACACATCTGCCACATCCTGCAGGTTCAGCTCTTTCAGCTTAGCGCGTGTCGGCCAGCCGGTTTTCTTATCAAATCCTGACTCTTTGTAATAGTCATCAAGCATGGCATCAAAATTTCTAATGCGCCTGCCGTCATACCTGCCTCCTTTTATGGGTTCATTAAGTATCCGCTTGGGAAGCGTATCATCCTTGCGGGTGAATCCCTCCCGGGCATTGAACGCGCGCTGCACGCACACCGTGCGCTCGCCGATCTTCAGGTAATCTTTCAGGCTCAAAGCTCTGCCTGTTATCGCCTTGAAAGCGTCGAGCGTCTGCTGCGGGCTGGGAATATTGAACAGTCCCGGGTACAGGCAGATGCCCATGCAGTTGGAGGCGACGGTGAATTCCTTGTAGGGTTTGTACCATGCGGCGATGCCCTCTTCCTTGTCCGGGTCGGGTTTCTCTTTCAGCCCGGTAACTTCCGGGAAGAGCATACCCATGTCGATGGGGAAACCCCACGGCCGCACCACCGAGGCCCCCCGCTCGGATGTCGCGGCAGTCAAAGCCGAAGCCTTGTTCTGCCGCCACTCATCCCCGTCGAGCTCCATGCCCTTGACATGCATGGCAAGTTCCTCGGTATTGGTGCCGACCATCTCCGCGGCCTTCTTGACGCCTTCAGCCAGCACGCTGCCGAACCCCTTGCGCGCGATGATCATCTCCACGAGTTTTACCGATGCAGGGCCGTCGCCCCATTTCACGCGCAAGCCCGTCTCCTCGGTTGAGAGTAGATTCTTCTCCTGGCACTCCATGACCCAGGCAATGGGTTCAGACGCTGAGTTGACGCACACGCCGTTTTCATTGCACAGCTTTGCAATTTTTATGATAGCGCCTATGTCGGTGATGCCGCACTTCCACCCCCAGTTCCAGTATGCCTCGGCCATGGGTCCGCTGCTTTCAGTGCCCTTGAATTTGCCTTTGGTCACCTTTGACATGACCCCGCAGCCGATGGGGCAGGTATAACAGGCGCGGTGTTCCTGATCGACATTGCGTTTGATGTTTTCGATATAGAGCTTATGCCCGTTCTTGAACCCGCCCTCCTGAAAATGCTTGTAGCCGAAGTCCTGAAGTTCGGCCACGGCCTGATTGAACGCGGCAGAGCTGCCGGTTTTAAGCATCTGAATGGGCGGGCTCTGCTCCATGGCCTTCATAATCTCAAAGCTTATTTCCCGCAGCCACCAGATGTCGCTGCAGTGGACCGTGCCCGTGCCCCTGATCGCAATCGCTTTCAATTTTTTTGCGCCCATAACCGCACCGCTGCCGCCCTTGCCGGCAAAGCGGATGTTGTTTGCGATATTGGAAAAGCGCACCAGGTTCTCCCCCGCTGGGCCGATGCCCACCACCTCGATTTTTCCGTCGCCAAGCTCATCGCGGATCATCTGCTGCATGTCAGGGATGGTCTTACCCCAGAGCTTGCGGGCGTCGCGAATTTCAACCTTGTCATCATCAATAAAAAGGTAGACCGGTTTTTTTGCGCTGCCGGTCACCGCCAACAGGGCGTACCCGGCCATTTTCAGGCGCGCTGCCCAGCTCCCGCCGATATTGGTCATGGAGATCGTTCCCGTTTCCGGTGACTTGAATACAATGGTGCCGCGCGGCCCGGCCGGAAAAATTGTCCCGTTGAGCGGGGCAGCGGCAAAAACAATGGTGTTCTTCGGCTCAAGCGGGTGAATGCCCGCTGGAACCATTTCCCAGACAAGCCGCGTTCCCGTTCCCTCGCCGCCCATGTAGTCACGTTCAAGGTCGCTGCGCATCGGCACGATCTTGATTTTCTCCCTGGTCAAATCAACAACGATCATCTTTTCGGAAGCGGCTTTCATGTGGACTCCATTAGTTATTAGCTGTCAGCTGACCCTTCGACAAGCTCACCGCAGGAGCAACCACGGTTCACTTAAACGTTTCACTTCTATCGACTGGCCACGCATCACTCTTACTGCTTTTTTAGACAGCGAAGTATCTGTTCAATATCAAATGAGTGCTGGTCAGCAAGGTTAAAATCAGCATCCAGACAAAAATAAACATTGAATGCCCCCATGGTCATCAGCACGATGGCGCGCGCCATTTTAAGGGGATCGACATTCATAAACTTGCCCATGGTCACAGCCTGCTCAATGGTCCTGCTTACTTTCTCAACCTGCTCTTTGTAATAAGAGGTCATTACTTTTCTGATTTTGGGCTTGCGCATGCCGATGGACATGAACTCCTGGGAAAATTTCAGAAAATCAGCATGCTCGGCAAGCACGGTGCGGGCAATTTTAACAAACAGCATGAGCCGCTCCTCCGGGTCCTTGATGTGCGCGGCATCGGGGGGTATCTGTTCATAAAAATGGTCATTCATGTAATTGAACAGATTGATAAAGAGCTCGTCTTTTGATTTGAAATGATAGTACAGGCCGCGCTTGGTCATGCCCGCGCTTTCTGCAATCAAATCCATGGAGGTCTTGTAGTAGCCGTTTTTGTTGAAGCATTTCAATGCTGCATCAAAAATGACTTCCTTGCGATTTTCCTTTACTGCTGCTTCTGCCATACTGCCTCCACAAAGGTAACTTACCTGGTGAGTATACCAATTGCCCAATCATGTCAAGAAGCTTTTCTTCAAAATAAAATGAGAGCTGAACGCTGACCTCTTTTCCCCCTTTCCTCTTTTGTCGGGAGACCCCCCCTCACGCCAGGGGCTTTATTTTATATTATCAGCACCACGCAGAAAAGGGGTAGCACCGTAGAAGATGCTACCCCTTTTCTGCCGTTATATAAATTTATTCCAGATTACCTCCAGATACCGTGTTCGGCACGGTGCCGCCGACTATCTATGGTAGAGTCAGCTAAACACTGGCGCAACGTACAGCGAGTTGTGAACAAAGCCACACGGCTCCTTCTTGCTGAACTGGTAGTTGTAGGCTGCCTTCAACAACGCTGCATCAAACTTCGTGAAGGATGTTGCTTCACCAGCATCATGGATACCGTTGTTGTTGGGATCCTCAAACCAGTACGGGTACGCAGCGCCATCATAGGCAATGAATTTGTTGAAGCCTGCCGGATTGGCTGAGTACGCCCGAATCTGCGTATACAGTATCTTCCAGCCCTTCGATCTCGCTCTTTATCGACTCGGTCACATTGCCGTCACCGTCAAAGTCAGTGCTGCCAAATCCTGTGGCCGGGCGAATGTTAGCGAATTCAAAGGTGCCGGTCTGCGACACATCACCAGCGTGACATACGCAGTTGTTCGGGTTGGGCTTGGTTACCCGGTGCGACGCGTACGACGCATTCAGGCCGTCACTGCCCATATGACACTGCACGCACTTATTGAACTTGCCGCCGTGAGCAGTGAACGGGTTCTGACCGGCATAGGTCTTGCCCGCGTACTCGTAGCCGCCCTGCACCTGCGTGCCAAACAGCGATGCTGCTGCTGCGTAATAGTGCACATTGGTGAAAGAGTACGGGCCGGCGCTACCTGCAATCTTGGTATCTACGCTCACCTTGGACTCGCGGCCCTGGTGACAGAGCAGACACAGGTTGCTGTCGTCAGTTGCCCCTGCACCACCCATATTGGCTTTTAACCCTGAGGGGAAGGTTACGTCTTTCACTGCACGGCGCGGTGCAACCGTGTCGGTTACACTGGTGTGGCAGTTCAAGCACAGCATGCCGTTAGCCGGCTCTTCCTGGATGTTGACATTGTTGGTCAGGAAGAACGGGATGCCCTTGGCCTGCATGACACTTGGCGCAGGAACCCGGAGGCCCTGGCAGTGCCGGAGCAGTTGCTACATCCCAGTGTCTCCAGGCCTCGGAAGCACCGTTGAAATGGCCTTCATCTACCCGGTTGCAGCCGGCAAGGCTCACGTCTGCTGATGGTACCAGGGTGGAGAGCTTTGCGTTCAGGTCTTCGATCGAGTCATACAGCAGCTCGATGATATATTTGCCATTGTGCGCATAGGAACCAGGATCCTTGGTTGATACCTGGTAGTTGTAGGTCGCCTTCAGCAGGCGCGCGGTATAGGCATTGTACCGGGTGACTTCAGCTGGATCTGCCACACCATTGCCATTGTCATCAACAAACCAGTAGGGGTTTGCTGCCGGATTGTACACAATGCCTTTACCTGACACGTTTGTAGCATATGCCTGGATAGCCTGATACAGCTTGGCTCTGAGGCCGTCTACTTCATAGTAGAGACCTTCGGTTATGTTGCCGTCGCCGTCATAGTCTTCCAGAGAGCCCTTCATGCGGATATTCTTCAGGGCTGCCTTGTCCGTGGCGCCGGTATGGCAGGTTACGCACTTGTCATACTTGAGTTCCAGAGAATGCGCGTCATGACAGGTGATGCAGGTGTCATAGCCTTCCACGTGGGCAAACTTGGCATCATAGACCTTGCCGCTATACTGGTAGCCGCCCTTTGCCTGGTTGCCGTACAGGGTTGCTGCTGCTGCAAAGTAGTGGATGTTCCTAAACGATGCGCCGCTATCCACCGCATCAGGGTCTCCTGCCAGTAGCGGTCTGCCTCCAATGTATATATTCACGGTATCCGTTGATGCGCGACCCTGATGGCATACCATGCAGCGCGCTTCTTTACCAAGGCCCGTGAGCGTAATCTTGGCAATCGGGGGAACCGCTCCGGTATCACCGGTGGACTCCAGCACCACGCTGGTCAGCTCAGCTTGCCTTCTGATTATGACATGCCTCGCAGGAGACGACCGTGCCAATCGGTGCCGGGTTATCTACCACGCCGGCTGCGGTGCCGTCTGCGCCCAGGTAGTCAAGGTAGCCCGGGGTGCTGTGGCACTTGGCACAGCCGACAGGAACCGCTGGGGTACAGGTAGTGGCTGGGGGTACAGGAGTACATTCATTCCAGTCGTTGAAGGCCATCGCGGTAGTGTCTGCATGGCCGGATTCCTTCCACAGCTCTTCCTGGGGTATCACGTCAACCGTGGGGCAGGCACATTCCTTGGTCTCTAAGAAGCAGTTGATGGCCTTGATCACATCATCAATCGAAACCTTGTTGTCTGCGGTTGGATCACCTAAGGGATCGACCGGGTCTATCCCCAGAAACATTCTCACTTCCATCAGTATTTCGTTAATGGACGTTACGCCGTCCAGGTTAAAGTCAGCGGTCTTGGCAGTAAAGAAACTGCCTGACACGCAGGCGATCCCCAACGCGTTTCCTGCCGGGTCAGATGCGCTGCACAGGTTGGTCAGGTCTACGCCGCCTACCGGGTTCTTCTTTATCGTGAAATTTACATAGGCCACTACGCCATCGCCGATGGGGGTGGTGTTGCCTTCGGTAAATACGCCGACACGCACCACGCCGGGTGACAGCAGGTTGAATGAAACAGTTTTACCCACTGCTGAGCCGGCCGGCCCGACGGTTGCGCCGGTGAAATCTAAATAACTGTCATCAAACGTGATGTCCGTGCTCACACCGGCAATATTGGGTGCTGCACCGGCTGTGTTGGTCAGAGTATCGGCATGACTGCTGATGCGCCAAAAGAGCGCACGGCAGCGCCATATCACTTAATGTGAGAGCAGAAGTGCCTCCAGGTATTATCATTGTAGTTGTAGTAGTGCCGGCAGGTGTGGTGGTAGTAGTGCTTGCTGGTATTGTAGTAGTACCGGTTGGTATTGTGGTAGTAGTGCTTGGTGGAGTACATTCAGAATGACATGACAGACATGAATTGCCATGGGATGGCTGCGCATTGATGAGAGCACAGAGTCCAGGTTCCCTGCCGGATGACATACTATACAGGAACTCGGTGTTACATTCTGTCCAGGTACGCCACCAGGATGACAATTTGCACAGTTGGCTGTATGAGCACTTATGCCATGCAGTTGAGGAGGTGTTGCTGCACCAAATGCCCCTTCAGGGTGGCATGTTAAACAATCCTGAACGTTTTCATATGCATAGCTGGAATGAGCAAAGCACAGTGCTATACTTAAACAAAATAGAATCAGCCATAGTTTTTTCATCATGTTCTCCTTCTCAATGATAATTAATCCTGGACAGTAATAATTTTTTAA
>CAWDOY010000051.1:0-45807 GCA_963803975.1 uncultured delta proteobacterium | reverse complement strand
CCTCTGTGCGAAGCCTCCCGACTCTTCGACAACCCCACCTATCGCCAGGCCGCGGTGAAAGCGGCCGAGCATTACGGTGGGACGGCACGTCTCGATGCAGGAACCTTACTGGGGCGGCACTCTGGACGCCCGCTGTGAAGACAAGGAAGAGCGCCTATGCCGCCTTGCAGGGCTTCCTGGCCGTCTACGAACTAACCGGCGGCCGCCAGTATCTGGAGTCGGCTCGCCACGCCTGCGACGTCGTGCTCACCTACGTCGTCCTCTGGGACATCGATCTGCCGGCCGGCCGCTTGCGCAACCATGCGTTCAAGACGCGGGGCTGGACCGTGGTTTCCCCACAAACCAACACCTCGACGTCTTCGGCGTGCTCATCGCCCCGGAAATCTACCGCTTGGGACAAATCCTAAACGACAGCCGACTTCAGCAACTTGCTGTCTGATGGATCGTAGTGCGGCCAGTTGCTCGACCCCTACGGCAGCCAGGGCGAGCAGCCGCAGCACACGAACTACGCTCAGCGGGGCGACGTCAACGACGTGTTCGCATTGCGCGGCGGTACGCCGAGACGTGGACCGTGTTCTGGATCACGGCCCATTTCCTCAGCGCGGCGGCACGGCTGCAAGAGTCGGGGGCGCTCCATCTGGACGACGCCCAGTGGATAGCCGTTCACGGCCTTCAGAAAGACTTCACGCGGCAACGGCTCCGTCGCAGTGGCTCTTCACAGGGCATCGACGGCGCCCGAACGGATGCAGAGGTGCTATCGCGGTCTTGGGGCCGCCGAGCGGAGTACGCTGGCCCACGGTTCCGGCGTGCGCGGTCGAGGTAGTCCTGGGCGCCGCGGTAGTCGCCGACGACGTAGCAGGCCTGGGCAAATCGCTCGACGCGGGCGGGATCGGTGGCCCGTCGTCCCCGGGGCGGGCTCGAGCGATGTCGCGGTGGGCGAGGGCGATGATCCGCTCGCTCTCCCGAAGATTGGTCCGCGCGGGTAGATAGGTGGGGTTCGCGTCGAGGGCGCGCTGGTAGAACATCCTCGCCCGGGAGTGATCCAGACTGCCTGGCCGCGATCACGCCGAGGTCGTTCCAGGCACGATAGTCTCGGGCGGGTCGCTTCGCAAGGCGCGGAAGAAGACCTCTTGGGCCTCCCGCGTCTGTCCGGTCTGCATCAGCAAGAAGCCGAGGTTGTTGAGTGCGGGGACATGGCCGGGACTGAGGGCGAGGCTGCGTTCAAATGCGGCCCTCGCCCGTGCGAAGTCCCCTTCTGCCGCGCCGAATAGCCGGTGCCGAGATTCGTCGTAGGCGGCGACGTCTTCTGTGCCGGCTGCGATGGCCGACTCCCATAGACGACCTCGTCGCGCCACTCGCGTGCACGGAGGTACGTACGGCAACCGAGCAGGACGCACCAGACCGACCACGAGGAACTCGCAAGTCAAGCGGGCTCGCCATCCCCGGGCGGCCACGCGAAGGAGAGGGACGTGGAGCAGACCGACGAGCAGTAGGACAAAGGCGAACGAGGGGGCGTAGAGCAGTCGTTCGGCCATCAGCGCCAAAGGGAATGATATCGGAGACGGGGAGCAGCAGGACGAAGAAGGCCCAGAGAGCGAAGGCGGCAAGGTTCGTGTGGGCTGTCCGAGTGGTCCGACGGGCAGGGCGGCGACTGAGAAGACCAAGTCCAGCCAGAAGGAGCAGAAGCAGAGTCAAGCCCCAGCGCTGCTGGAGGCTAAGAGAATGGTGGAGTCCCACCGTCCGGCTGTAGTACTCGGTCGACCTGGAGCGTCCCAGGAAAGACGAGTAGACGCACATGTATTCGAGAAACACCGCGCCGGCGGTGAAGAGTCGCGTTGGCACATTGGCGCCGGCAAACAACGCCGTGTCGGGCCCGAAACGCCCGCCGAGGGCCACGCTCCGAGCACACAGGTACAAGGCGGCGACGATGATGAAAGGGATCAGCGACAGGTAGTGAGAGCCCGGGCGATGCGCGGCTGCGGGGCCGTCGTCCGTGACCGTCGGGAAAAAGTAGATGTGGCCGCGAGCAAGCACGCCAAGAAACACGAGGCCGGATTCCTTGGCCAGGGTGGAACAGGCATACCCAGTCGTGGCCAGGGCGAGCCAGAGGGCTCGCAAACCTCGTCGGGGTGTGGTCTGAAAGCGGTGATAGCAGGCTGAGCGTGAAAGGAGGCAGAGCAGGGCAAGCAGCTCACTGCGGCCGGAAATGCTATCCACCACCTCGGTATGAACGGGATGCAGGCCAAAGAACAGGACGGCCGCTGCTGCCGCGAAGTCAGAACGGAGATGCGCCGCGCCACGACGAAGACCAGCACCAAGGTGAGGAAGTAGTACAAGAGATTGAACGCGTGGCGCCCCCGAGCCGACCCGGCGATGTGCTGGTCCACGGCGTACGAGAGCGCAGTGAGGGGGCGTAAGGGCTCCGCGCTGGTTGGTGCGGTGGGAAGGGGGAAAGAAAGTGGGCCAGCGCCTCCCCAATCGAACGGACACTGGCGTTGTCCTCGACGAAATCTTGGTCGTCGTAGGTGAAGCCGGCGTCGATCGCGCGGCAGGTGCGGCAGTAGTGGAACGAGGCAGACCAGCAAGCCCAGGACCTTCGGGTTGACACGACCATGGCTGCCGTCTGTCAACGGGTCCTAATTGGACAGCGCCACTTTGCCGCGAATATGCTGGACATCGTAACCCGAAGCGTCAGCGAGGTAATCGCGCAAAGGATAGGAGAATTGATTTCTGGCGACAGGGCCGATTCTAAGCGGGGAAGCCTGGTAAAACAAGAGGTTGGGGGGAAGGTGGAATGCTACTCGAATAAGTCATAACGTAGGGCGCCGGCTCGCGGACTCCAGTTTCTGGGGAAAGAGCCACAACAGGCCTCGAGTCTACGACCCGGTGCTTGCCGCGGCCAGCCTACAGCACTTAAAAGCAGTACGGTTGGTTCTGGTCTGCTCCCCCGCCAGCAAGGAGAATCTGTGTGAACATCCACCCCACGGTTCGGCTGTCGAAACTGCCGCGGCGGCTTGCTGGATCGGCTGGCTGCTGATGGCGAGCGCAGCGATGCTGGAGACGGGACTCTGCCGGGCTGACGGCAATCGGGCCGTCATCTCCAGCGGACCGTTGCGGCTTGAATTGGATGAACACGACGGCAGGCTGTGGAGGCTGATGGATGCAGGGACGGGGATCGAAATCAGATGGACGGCGCCGCCGATGGAACTGGGCTATGGGAGCTGGAGTTGCTCGTCGGGGATCAACCGGCCGTGTTGCATCCTGCTCTGGCCGGCGCCTTCCATTGGGAGATCTTCCCGGGCCGCGCACCGCGGATGGAGTCACTTGGAGCGATTTCAGTCCGCCCGGACCTCGCCGTGCAAAGTCGAGGTCGCGATCCAGATCGACAGCGAGGCCGCCGCAGAGCCATTGGGGGATCGCCGTGGAGAAACCGACCGGTGTCGCGATCAGCAGGTTCGATTCCCGCGAGTCTGCGGCTTGAAGGGCGGCAAGAACCAGCGGCTGGCGGTCCCGGCGTGGCTCGGCGAGCAGGCGGCGGACTCACGCAGCCTGTTCTTTGACGCCAAGGGGCAATCGCGACGACTGTCGTGGAGCTATCCCGGCCACTTGTCCATGCAATGTCTCGCATGCTACGACGATCAACACGGCTTGTACGCGGCCTGCAACGACACTCAGGCATTGAGAAAAACCTTCGCCATGTGGGGGACTGCGGACCGCCAGATCCATTTCGAGACGATTCATCTACCCGCTGAACCTCGCCAGGGAGGAGAAACGCTACTCGCTCCCTTACCAAGTGGTGCTGGGCGCCTTTTCAGGGCGATTGGCTGACGGCGGCCGAGCGGTATCGAGCGTGGGCGGTCAAGAAGCTGGGCCGAGCAGAGCCGTCTGCGGCGGGGCCTCACGCCTGACTGGGTGTTGGAGACCGGGGCCGGTTCTGGAACCGAGGCCGCTACCGCCAAGGGTGCTCGCCCCCGCCGCGGCGTTTCAGCGCGATTGGGGCTGCCCGTGAGCGTCTTCTCGGCATTGGTGGCACGGTTGTGCCTACGACATCGGCTTCCCCGAGTACCTTCCTCCGCGCGAAGGCGCCGAATCGTTCAAGCAGGCGGTCGCAAGCACGCCCACGAACGCGGGCTGCGGGCCATCGTGTACATGAACCAGCGGGCCTGGGGCACAAGCACCCGAAGCTGGTTGGAGGAGGGGGCCGAACGCTTCGCCGTCAAAGGCGAGGACGGCAATCCGTTCCGAAGTCTACAACATCTTCACCAAGCAGGCGGTGGCGCCCATGTGCCTGGCCACTCCCTTCTGGCGAGACAAGTACCGCCGGGTTGGCGGAAGAGGCGGCGATGGGCTTGGGGGTGGATGGGATCTACATGGACCAGGCGTGCAGTCAATTGCCCTGCTACGACCCCAACCACGGGCACGTGCTCGGGCAGGTGACTCCTGGACCAGGGCTTTCGCCAACTCACTGAGGACATCCGCCGGCGCTGCTCCACAGCCCAACGACAGGTGGTCTTGGCGGGCAAGGCTGCGGCGAAGCGTGGCTGCCCCACCTGGACATCATGCTCGCGCTGCAGGTGAGCAAGGAACGATACTCCACCCCAGATGCTCCCTGGGACGTCATCCCGTTCTTCCAGGCCGTCTACCATCCCTATGCGGTCACGTACGGCAGCTACTCGTCCCTGACCATGCCGCCCTACGACGAAACTCTGGCCGGCCGAGTATGCGCCGAGCAACCGCTGGCTCTGCTGGACCAGAAGTACTCGCGGCAGTTCTATTTGGAGCAGGCTCGAGCCTTGATCCGGGGCCGACAGCCCACGCTGGCCAACCTACTCCCAGAGCATCTCGAGCAGCCCCGAGGAGGTGGGTTACGTAATGCGGGCTGGCTCGCGTCCGCCGCCTGGGGATGAAATACCTGCTGCACGGGGAGTTTCTGCGTCCGCCCGAGCTGCATGTTCCCGAGACGACCTCGGACTTCTCCCACCTGTCGATCTACGCCGGCACAAGAGCCGCTTCACTTCTTCCCGCAAGCAACATCCGTTGGCCCTAGCCGGAGGCTGGCGGCGCCCAACGGCGATGTGGGCGTCGTGCTGGCCAGCCTCGCCGACCAGCCGCTGCCCCTGTCCTAGCCCTCGACGCCGCAAGCTATGGTTTGCCCACGAAGCAGGCTGCCAGCCAGTCCACCGCATCGACGAGTCGGGCCGGCGACTCCTGGCTGCCGCGGCGGCCGCAACGGACGGCTGCAGCTCGAATTGCCCCCGCTCGGCGCATGGATTCTCGAGTTCTCCGACGCCTCGCGGCATGGCTCAGAAAGGTAGATCAGCCGCTGCGATCGCGGACCGTGAAGGAATCGAAGGCCCTTAGACATCGAGAAAACCCATGCCCCTGGAATACCGAGAAACTCGCAGTACGGGTCTGCGAATGTCAGCTCAATCGCGCTGGGCTGTGTGACGTTCGGACGGGAGATTGACAGCGATGCCGTTCGTTTCAAGTGCTCGATCGGGCGGCTGTTCACGGCGTCAATCTGCTGGACACCGCGGCTGTGTACGGCGACGGAGCTTCGAGACCATCCTCGGCAGGTGGTTGCGGGACCGCCGCACACCAGAGTCCATGATCGTGGCGACCAAGGTGAGCGGCCGCCTGACGCGCAGCATATCCTCCAATCGGTGGAAGGCAGCCTGACTCGTCTCGGCGTCGAACCGTTGGACCTGCTGCAAGCCCACGCCTGGGACGACCAGACGCCGCTGGAGGAAACGCTCGACACGTTTGACAGCCTCGTCCGGCAAGGCAAGATCCGCCACTACGGCTGCAGCAACTGGGATCCTGACCACGTGCTGCAGGCCCTGTCCCTCTCGGAAAAGCTGGGTTTGCGGCGGCTGGAGTCCGTGCACGTGCATTGCAATCTGGTGGATCCGACCATCGACTGCGGTTGACCGCCATGTGCACCAGCACCGCCTGGGGATCATCGCCTACAGCCCCCTGGGCGCCGGCTTTCTCGCCGGGAAATATCGTCGAGGGGGGCGCATCCCCGCAGGCACTCGCTTCGATGTGATTCCCGGCCATCAGGGCATCTACTTTACCGACCAAGGTTTTCGAGTCTTGGAAGGCTTGCGGCAAGTCGCGGTCCGGGCCGATCGCTCGCTGGTCCACCTCGCGCTGAGCTGGGTCTTGAAGCGGCCCGGCGTCACGTCCGTGTTGATCGGCGCCCGGGGTCCTGAACAGGTCGATCAAGCTTTCGAGGCTCTGGACAGCGAACTGCCAAGTTGGACATTCGAACAACTTGATCAGTGCAAGCCGCCGCGCCAGCAACGCTGGAGAACAACTCATGCTCCGATTCCTCCTCTTGACGCTGGCGGCCGCGGGCGTGCTCACGGGGTGCCAACCTTCCGAATCCGCCGGCCGAGCCCGCCGACTCAAGCTGGCCTACGTCATGGCGCCCGGCGGACCAGCCCACAAGGTGGCCGCACACTTCGCCGATCTGGTCAGCAAGAAAGACTCAGGGCGAGATCACCTAGAGCTCTACCCCGACGGCGCAGTTGGGCAACGACAAGGAGTTGGCGGAGAGTCTGGCCATTGGCGGCGTGGACTTGGTGCTCGGGGGCACGGCCCCGATCGGCTGGATCTGCCGGAATACGGGGCCATCGAGGCCCCGTTCATCTTCCGAGACTACGAGCATCTGGACCACGTCTTGCGCGGCGCCATCGGGCAAGAGATCGTCGAGGCGTTCGCAACGAAACGCCAAACCGTCGTCCTCGACTGGTGGACCCGCGGTCCAAGATACCTGACCACATCCAACCGCAGAGTCGTGACGCCCGCCGACCTGAAGGGTTTGAGGCTCGCGCGCCCGAACTCCCCACCTACATCGAAGCCTGGAAAATCCTGGCAACAACCCGACGCCGTTGACCTACAGTGGAGATCTTCATCGGGCTGAAGACCAGGGCGTCGTCGAAGGACAGGAGAATTCGTCGAGACCATCTACACCAGCAGTCTCCATGAAGTGCAGAAATACCTCGTGGAAACCAAGCACCTGCTGGGCGTGTTCATGCTGATGATCCACAGACCCTTGCTGGAGAGCTTGAGCCCCGAGCATCAGCGAGCGATCCGGGAGGCTGCTGTCGAGGCCGGCCGCCGCGAGCACGAGTGGATGCTGAGAGCGACGAAGAGTATCTCGCAGAAACTGAAACACGCCGGCATGGAGTTCGTGGCGCCGGATCGCGAAGCTTTCCGCAGCCGAGTCGTGGACGAACTGCCCAAGCGTTTTCAGAAAGTCTGGGCGGACCGCCTGTTGGAGAGAATTCTGGAGACCAACTTCGAGCCTCACCCGAGAACCGTGCAGGAGACCTTCGGTCAGCCCTTTCGGCGGGGTCGGAGACCCGCCGAGCACGGTTCCGGGATAGGTTCTAGGAAAGAAGGGGGAGCTGCCGCATCGGCGGATCCGCGACGGATGAGCCTAGGGGACTATGTCATCGCCGTGATTTTCGGCGCGGTCATCTTGGTCGTGGGGGCAGGCGTGTTTCGGCGGTATGTGCTGGGCGATCCGCTGGTCTGGACCGTCGAACTCTCGCGAATTCTGTTCCACTTGGATCGATCCTCTGGGAGCGGCGTTGGCGGTGAAGGAAGGAACGCATCATTCGTTGAACCTCTTAACGGATCGCCTCCCGGCTCGCCTCAAGCGATGCCTGGCCGTCGGCGTTTTCGCCTTGATGGCCGTTTTTCTGGGGGTCATGGTCTGGCTTCGGCCTGCAGTACGCGCGTGGCGAGTCGGAGTCGCTCACTGCCGTGCTGGGTCTTCGTCAAGCCTACGTGCTGGTACGCGGTGCTGCCCGTGGGGATGGCTTTGGGGGCCTACTTCGCGGCGCGGTCAGAGCAGCCGCCCATTATCGGCATGGCAGTGGGCACCATTATCGGCGGGATGCTGCAGGTCGTCATACAGCTGCCCGAGCTGAAGCGCCAGGGTTTTGCGTTCTCCTTTTGCCCTGCAGTTTCAGGATGCCGGGCTGAAACGGGTCATGAAGCTCATGCTTCCCGCCATCATCGGCCTCTCCGCCACCCAGATCAATCTCTTCATCAATACCTTCTTTGCCTCAAGCTGCCCGGAGGGGAGCGTCTCCTGGCTCAACTATGCCTTCCGCCTCATCATGTTTCCCATCGGCGTGGTGGGCGTATCACTGTCCATCGCAACGCTCCCCGTTGTGTCCGTCCACGCATCGCGCGGCGATACCGCGCAGCTCCGGGACGCCTATGTCTCATCAACCGTACTCTCATTTCTTCTGACCATACCGGCCTCGGCGGGGCTTATTTTTCTGGCCACTCCCATCGTGCGCCTCATCTTCGAGCACGGCCGCTTCACCTCCTTTGACACCATGAACACCGCCCGGGCCCTGGCGCTCTACTCCGCAGGCCTCTTTGCCTATGCATCGCTGAAAATTATCGTGCCGGTGTTCTACGCGCTCAACAAGCCGCGCTACCCGGTAATCGGCTCTTTTATTACCGTCTGCTTTAATTTCATCTTCGTGGTGCTTACCTTGAAAACCCTCGAGCACCGGGCAATCGCCCTGTCGATGTCAATCTCGGTCATCGCCAACTTTCTATTCCTGAGCGCTGCCCTCTACCGTGAAATAGAGGGTTACAACATGCGCTACCTGATAGTGAGTCTGATTAAAATAGTGGTGGTTTCCGTTGCGATGGGGGCTGGTTCTTTGTGGCTGCATACCGTGACGGCACAGATGGCGGGGACCGGGGTTCTTGCGCAGCTTTTTGCGCTGCTGGCGGCAATGGCAGGGGCTGTTGTTTTCTACTTTGCCGCTATCAGCTTTATGGGGATTAAAGAGATAAACTACCTTGCCGCAAGAATTCGCAGCCGCCTGAACATTTAAATCCGGTATTTTCACCGCAGAGGGCGCCCCTCGGCCATGAGCAATTACGTCCTTGCCTTCGTTGCCGAATGGCCTTGGGGCCAATTGGCTGAGCATGCCGAGAGTTTTTTCCTTTGTGCCTTGCTCGCTTCGCCATAGCCCCGCGCGAAGTTGCTTGGTTTTGCCTTTGTGCCTTTTCAATGTTTCAGCACTTCAATCACCTTCTCAAAATCCCCCAGGTCTTTAAACGCATAATCCGGTTCATGGCGCTTCAGTTCTTCAAGGCCGGTGTGGCCGGTGGCAACGGCAATCGATGTCACGCCGTAGGGTTTGCCGCATTCCACATCGTGGGGAGAATCGCCGATGATCACAATATTCTTGCCGCTGAAGAATACGCCGCAGTTTTCCGCTGCACGATTGACCGCGACTCCACCAGCTCGGAGCGCACACGGGAGTCGCTGCCGAAAGCGCCGAAGGTGAAATAGTGCCTGAGGCCTGCAAGCTCAAGCTTTCTCCAGCCGGTGTATTCGAGGTTGCCGGTAAGTATGGCGCAGTGCATCTCCGGCATCTTCTGAAGTTCGGTGATAAGCGGGATAACGCCCGGATAGACGGTTACCTGGTAGGAATTCCTGTTGGCATAGTAATCAAAGTATGCGCAGTACTTCTCGACAGACGCTTCGTAGCGGGCCCAGATGGTCGCATCATCAAAGCCGTGCAGCGTGAGCACCTCTTCCAGTATCTGCGGGTCGGTCTTCCCCGCATAACTGATTTCCCTGAAGGTGCACTCAAGGCCGTAGACCTCTCTGGTCATGGCCCGAAACGCAAGGTCCGCGAGATTATCAATGAGCAGCAGCGTGCCGTCGATGTCGAACAGGATGAGTTTGTTCATGGAAAGCAATCAGCTGTCAGCCATCAGCTTTCAGCATTATTTATATTCTTCCTCAATCTGAATTCCTCTCGCCGCGCTAGACGTGACGGAGCGACGGTTCAGCGGGCTATCGTTTTGTCGCAGCGGTCATTCCGAAATCAGCAATCCGCATTTTGTCTGTGCCTGCCCCGAGCGCAGTCGAGGGGTGCCTTCTTTTTTTACAATTTTAGCTGGCCACCTTCCACGTTTCACGTTACTCTTCACTTTCCTCTACTGGTTCTTTTCTCAGGCTATTGTACTTGCTTCCCTGGAAGATGAGCAGTCCGACAAAGAGAATGGACACGCACAGGTAAAAAATGCTTTCAGGCCAGGACTCTGCCTGCACAGAGAGATAAAAAGACCAGCTAATAATAATGGACTTTCAAAAAAAGGCTCAGCCGCATAAGCTTCAGGTCTTCCGATTTTATTATTTTCTTTTCCATACATAATTTATTAAACTATAAATCATTAAAGTGCAACCCTAAACCAGCGGCGCCGTGGGCAGGGGTTCGGGGTTCGCAAATGGTGAACGCAAACAACAGAAGATTGCCCGCCTTCAGCAGTCCGTGACCGGTGACTCGCTAGTGGTGAGCGCTCGGCCTCTGAGCTTCAGGCGTGACTCGAATTTCCTTGTCTCACTTTTCTCGTTTTCACCTGTTGTACCCATCTACCCCGCTGCTGCTTAATTCATTCTTTTCCCCGCCGCATAGCGCATATTAAGCAGGTATTTTCTTATCTGCTATCTTTTCCCCGGCCTTCTCTACCAGCCCGCTCAGCAGGGGAAATTCCTGCATCTCCCGCAGTGCTGCCTTAAGATAGGAGAGCGCGGCGGGGATGTGCGCGGCAAAGGCCGTCTTTCCTTTTTCCATGGTGAGGTAGGCAAACGCGCCCAGCGCCTGCATATTTCGCTGCAGGCCGGTGAGATGGAAGGTGCGGACAAACGCCTCTCTCTCCAGGGCAAGCCCCCACACGCCAATGAGCATGTCCAGGTAAAAATCGAGCAGCTCTTCCCGCTGACTGTCCTGCAGCACAACATACGCATCTTTCAGAAGTGACACCGCGTCATACTGCAAAAGCCCCCTGGTGGCGGTCTGGAAATCGATATAGCGCACCGCGCCGTCTTTAAAATAGATATTCTGCGACTGGAAATCGCGGTGCATGAAGTAGCGCGGCTCACTGGCTCAGCGTTATCGGCGAGCACGTGAAATTCCCGGTCCAGCTCTTCATCATTCTCAATAGCAAAGCCGCAGAACCGTTTCAGAAAGCATTCCGTGAAATAGTCGGTCTCCCACCTGAACGCTTCATAGCCGAAGCTCCTGCCCCTGAGACAGCTGCAGCCTTCAAGGTCCCCGGCAGTCTTTACCTGCATTTCAGCAAGCCCGGCAAGCACCTTCCGGTAATAGCCGGTTTGCTCCTCGTCAGTTGCAGCCCTCGTAGCCAGGGCATACAGGCTGTCATCGCCCAGGTCTTCCAAAAGCACGATATGCTCGTCTTCATCGCTGGCGATGATCCGCGGCACGCCGATGCCGTGCTGAAAAAGAAATGTTCCCACATCAATATAGGAATGAATGTCATACCGGGGCGAGGCGCTGGCCATGACAACGAGCGAGGCGCTCCCGGTTTTTATGCGATAGAAAGCACGGTCAGACCCGCCCTCTGTCAAGGGCATCATCCCGCATTCCTCAGGAGAGCATGCTATCCCGGCCTTCTTCAAGAGATTCTGAATTTTTTTTGCGAGCGCTTTTTCAGCCTGCATGGACGATAAATTTCCTCCCGACAATTGCATCCCGGATATGCACCCCTTCCTCTATGGTGACATCATCCCAGAGGATGGCATTCTCTATGATGCTGTTCTTTTTGAGTACGCAGCGCCTGCCGACTGACGCAAAGCCCCGCAGCTGCGAGCCCTCTTCACACGTCACGTCATCCGCAAGGATACCTGCCGTCTGCGGGCACTGCCATGTCCGGAAGAAGCGCGGTTCTCCCGGCCAGAAGTTCCCGGTGTACCTCAAAGTAGCTCTGCACCGTGCCCACATCCCGCCATGCACACCCGTCAACTATAAGCGCGTCAATTCGGTGTTTGCCTTCCCTGATGATATCCAGGCACACGGGTATCAGATCAGCGGGGCCCTGTGCAGGGATAAAGTCCAGCACCGTGGCGTCCATGAAGGCAATGCCGGTATAGGCAAGTTTGCGCGCGACATGAGCCGGCCTGAGTGTGTCACGCAGGTCGCAAATCGTTCCATCGGGAGCAACAGAAACATTATTATAAGCGGGATGGTTGTGCAGCACCATGGCCATGAGCGGTCTTTTTTCCTGATAGCGAACTGCCAGCCGGTCAACCGGTATGGTGCTCAGCACATCGCCGTTGTGCAGCATGAAGAAGGGCTCATCTTTTAAAAATTCCCGGAACGCCCCTATCCCGCCGGCCACGCCCAGAATCTCAGGCTCATAGGACAGGCTGATGTGCAGGCCCGGGTCCTGTGCAGCAATAAACTGCCGCACCAGGTCTGCGTGGTGGTGCATATTGACGCCAATATCAGCGATGCCGCTCCTGTTAAGCTTATGGAGGATATGCCCGAGAAGCGGCTTTCCCAGAATCGGGATGAGCGGCTTGGGCAGATAGTTTGACAAAGGACTCAACCGGGTCCCGTATCCTGCGGCAAGAACGATAGCTTTCATAGAAGGTAATAGTAAAAACATTTTTCCGTAAATACCAGTTTTTTCTCCTTAACTTTTGAATTATTTTGTACTATTGTAAAATCACAGAGGGCACAAAATGCCGGTGAATGGGTTAATAGGTGAAAAGGTAAATAGGTTGAAAGGTAAAACGAATTCAACGCTAAAAGCTGACGGCTGAGTGCTGATAGCTTTCAAAGGACTGCCATGCGCGCGATGACGGAAAAGGAGATCAGGGCTTTTATCGCGGAATGGACCTGGGGCACCCTGATCGCGGTTGAGGGAAACAAGCCGTATGCGGTTGAGCTTTCCTACGGCAGTGACGGGGAATATATATACTGCGGCTCCATGCCCGGCGGCCGCATGGCGCAATGCGTGAGGAGTAACCCGCAGGTGGTGTTTAAAATCTGTGATTCCGACCGCAGCTACAGCTTCTGGCGGGCCGTCATGGTAGAGGCTGCGGCAGAACGGCTCACCGGGTATGATGAGGTACTCTACTCCGTGCGCTGCATTGCCCGGCAGCGGGGATTTCCCGAAGGCGCCTTTGACAGTATTGCCCGGCGCGTGGCAAATGATCCGGAAAGCAATTCGCTGCGTATTCCCATTAACGTGTTCGGCGGAAGGATAAGCAGGTGAACGGTGTCACGGGGATCACGGAAGTGACGAGATACTTGCGAGAAGATCAGGGGACGTGGGATAAATAAATGACAAATCGGAAAAATGAAATTATTAACAATTAATCCATGGCGGAGAAAAGTATGAAGAGAATGAATGCGGTATTTATTATTGTCCTATTGTCAGCGGTTTTGTTCGTGCCGGCAACGGCTTCGGCAAAGACCTATGAAGAGTATGGCTTCTGGAGTCAGGGGTGCCTTAACGGCGCTGCATCAGCACTTACCGTGCTCTACTTCCCGGTTAAACTGGGCTATGGTGCTTTTGGAACGCTTACTGCCGGAACAATTAATTTATTCAGCGCGAGATATGCCGCGCCCACGGCGGAAAAGATCGCCCTCACCGCTGCCGGCGGTGACTGGTACATCACGCCGCAGATACTGCTGGGAGAAAAAAAGCTTCATTTCAGCGGCTGCGATGACCGGGGCGGCACGGCAGTGCCTGCTTATTAACAGCCGGTTAGGGTTCATATTGCGCGAGCACCTGCTGGACAAAGCGCTGCATGCCCAGTTTTTTATTGGTAACCAGCTCCTGCATGTCCAGAAATGATTCCACGTAGCGGCACTGCTCAGGCCCGTGGGTCTCGGCAAAGACCGCTTCATAGCGATTTCGGGCAAGTATTCCCTCATCATATGCCTTATAGGCGATCTGACTGCGATGCATTCGGATCGCCTTTCTTTTCAGCTTCACCACGCTTGAAATATCAACCGCCTTTAAGCCCCGTACCCCATACACCCCTCCCCAGACATTGTAGCCGAAGAGCTGCGGGGTGAACCCCCGGATGCTTCGCAGGGCGGTGAGCGTCAAGCGCAAGACAGCGCCATGAGTCGGATGCCGGTCAAACGGGTGTGGGGACATATACTGTTTCCGGCCGCAAAAAAGAAAGTACTTCCCGAATAGCTTTTATTGCTTCGCTGCGTTTTTTATCCTGCAATTCCTGGCTGTTATAATTGAGAAAGACTAGCGCCGCAGGCTTTCACGGCTTTAAGCGCTGCCAGCGCCTCGCGCCGCCGGATGCCCGCCACTGCTTTCTTCCCGGCAGCCGGCGGAACTGCGGGTGAATTGCGACCGTCAGTCACATAGAGAGAAAACACTGCGCGGCCGCTCTTGCGCCAGCAGCACCATCATGCCGCCGGCACCGATAACATCGTCATCAGGATGCGGCGCAACGACCAGCACATTTCCCGGAGACCGTTCATATGCCGTTATAGCAAACGGATAGCGGACAGTGATCACCGTGCCGGGAAGACCATGCTGAATCATGGGAAAAGCTCTGCGTGTTTTTTTAGAATAACCCGAGCCGCCTTCATTTGCTTTATTTCTCTTTGAGGTCTTTTAATTCCGGTGCATCAAACGACAGGAAAACAACCTGCAGCTTGTTCTCGTTTCGCTCCAGTACCAGCCGCACCACAACCGGCCCTTTAGCTTTGGTGAATTTTGCCTGGTAATATATAATAAAATGTTGACTTGCTATCTCCCCCTTCCAGGGGGTTCTGGAAACATATTTTCCGATAGCAGCTCCCAGCAGCCTGGTGTTTTTTTTGAAGACATCCTGCGGATAGGCAGCCTTCATTGATGCATTGAAATCCCTGATATAGTGCTCGTGGTTTTTTGCATTCATAGCTGCCAGGATATTCTCGATGATCGGCTCTGCTTCCTGCTGCACCTTTTTGAGATCATCGACAGCAGCCTTAGACGAAACAGCGCTGCCGATTGATTTGGCCGGCTCCTGTATCTTTGAAGCATTTTCATCCTTTGCCCCCAGAGAAAAAACAGCCGCGAGTAAAAGCACCTGCCATGTAAACACTCTTTTCATCATGCATAGTTCCTTTCCATCTGCTATTATTATTTGTTCTTATAGCGTACCGTTACCATTGTTGTTCCCGGATAATACCATTGCAGGATCTGTTCAGCCCGGTATCCCTGACGGGCCATGTTACATGCGCCCCACTGGCTCATGCCGACACCATGGCCGTAGCCGCTGCCGTTAAATATAAACGATTGGTTATTTCTTTCAACAGTAAAATGCGCGCTCTTTATCTGTGCCGGGCCCGCCAACAGCCGGAAACTGTTTCCCGAGAGATACGAGGTGTGCTTCCCTTCCTGCAGGGCAAGCCGGGTAATCCGGCCGGAGCGGTCTCTCTGCAGGGGGGTAATAGTTTCCATAACCGGCAGCGCACATCCTGCCTTCTGCAGATGGCCGGCCAGCTCATCTGCGGCGACAGCACCGTCCCACTGGAAGTTTTTCATATCCCTGCTGAACTCATCGGTCCTGGCCGTAAGATAGGCAGCAGGCCATCCCCATATATCTTCCGCCGCTGCCGTCATGCCGCCGCTGTTAGCATGGTACAGGGGCAGTGCCAGTTTCTTATCATAGCTGAGCACCAGGCCTTTTGTCTCATCAACAGCCTTCCGGGATGCGGTCTTCTCGCTGTCCCGCCCGCCATAGACCTGGGATGCCGTGGTTGAAAAAACATCAAACAGTTCCGGGGTTCTTTTTAGTACATGGTACAGGGCATAGGTGCGGGCAGCAACAGCCTGGGCCTGCAAGGCAGCTTCCGGCCAGCTTGCCGGCACCTCTTTGGCGAGCACACCGTACAGGTACTCTTCCAGCGGCACATGGTTCACCAGCACCAGCCGCCCCTCCCGCAGATACGCCCACACCGCGCCGCGATAGGTTTTTTTATTTACCTCAATACCGGCCTCTTCGACGGCCTCTATCCTGACCGGAGTTTTTGCTACCCTTTGGCTGTCAAGGGCGATGCCCTCTTTTCCCGGCCGGCAATAAATCCGCGTGCCGGCCGGTATGGTAAGAAACGGGACCGGCTGGTCAGTAAAAAAGCTCAGGCCTCGTGGCGCTGAAAGCTCTGCCGGCTCTGCATCATCTTTTAACAGGACCCTGATATGCAACGGCAGCTGCTGCTCCAGGGAAACCGTGCTGCAGGCAAACGGCGGTTCCCCTTTTTCCAGCCGCCGCAGTTCTTCTGCGAAAGAATTTTTTTTCGCGTAGGCAGGGAATGTCGTGCGGATAAACTGATAGTGCGCGCGCGCCTGTTCTTTAAGCCCCTGCAGATATAAAATGCGGGCAATCCGGAGGTGCACGTCCGGGGTGCAGGGCAGCGCGGGAAATGTTTCCACCTGTTTCCGGTAGCATGACAGGGCCTGCTCATAGCCCTCCAGATACTCATAGTAAATGTCTCCCATATTTTTATACAGAACTGCCGGAACCGCTGCGGGCTCGCTATTAAGCAGTACATCCCGGTAAAAACTGAGTGCTTCCAGATAGCGCCCGTTTTTATGACAGGTTTCAGCAAGGGTAAATAATGTGGCGGGAATAAGAGGTTCAGAATGGGCTGCACCGCTAAGAAGCAAAAAAAGCGAGCAGCAGAGTAACCCTGCCGCTACGTTTTCTCATGGTCAATGTTCTTGATAGTGGATAGCATGCTTCATACTATTTAAAATTGCCTGCGATGGCAAGCATAAAGCCTTGCCGTTCCGCAAACATTTCTATAGCGAATAACTTCCGCACGAGGCGACAATAAAACAGTGGGCAGTTTTGCAACAGCCTGTTAGCTATGCATACACCCGGTAGTCAATATCAGGGAACAGGTTGTCCCGGCTCTCCACGTCAGCAAGCCACTCTCATTGATCTCTGCCTTTAAAATCTCTTCCCGCAGGCGGTTAAAATTGAGCAGGTGGGTCTTTGTTCTCCCGACCGCATAGCTCGCCAGGGTTTGCGTCTTCATAATAAATGCCCAGTCACTGCTCTGGGCCAGCAGCAGCTCCCGGGCTGCCTGGTTCAGCGCCCGCAGCGTGATACCGTGAGCGCACGGAAATTTGCGCGCCAGCGCAACCATCCCTTCGCCTGCTTTATGCAGGTGGCGGTAAATCCAGTCATTGCTCTCTTCAAGCCACACCTCGCTGTATCCTTTCCATCCCCAGCTTGACAGTGCGGGCAGTGCCACCTGATGATCGGGGTATTGTGCAAGATACTCGGACGGCGTGATCAGGCGTAAAACCGTCTGGTCAGCAGCTGCTGTGCGCAGCAAAAAATCGAGCCACTGCGGCCCTTCATACCACCAGTGGCCAAAAAGCTCGGCATCATAGGGAGCAGCAATGACGGGCTTTATACCAAGGAAATCGTAGAGGTATGCAGCCTGCTTGCACCCGGCTGGTCATAAAATTATCTGCATGGGCGCGCGCTTTAATACGTGCTGCTTCAGGGTCATAGGGGGCCTTGTCCGCTGTGTCGCCGGTGATACGGTAGTACTTTATGCCGGTGCTGACGCGGATGCCGTCCCCGTGGAGATAGGGCCGTATGTAGTCATAATCAAGGTCAAACCCGATATCCCGGTAAAAATCGCGGTAATCGCTGTCACCCGGGTATCCCGCGTGGGAGCTCCACACCTGCTTTGAAGATTCGCCATCCCTGCCGAACGCGGCAACTCCTGACGGGCAGTACACCGGCGCATAGACCCCGTAGCGCGCCCGCGGGAGACGCATGGAGAATGCCATGCGTGTCGACAAAAAAATAGTTGAGGTTAAACTCCCTGAGCACCTCATCAATGCCCGGCTCAAAGCCGCACTCGGGCAGCCAGATGCCCCGGGGGTCTTGTGCGAAAAGCTTTCGTATACTGTGCGACCGCTGTCTGAATCTGTGCCCGTATGACCGGGCGATTCCGGTTCAGGAGCGGAAGAAAGGCGTGAGTTGCCGCACAGGTAATTATTTCCAGGTACCCGTGTTCCTGAAAACAGCGAAAAGCCTCCACCAGATTGGCCTGGTAGGTGTGCGTGAAGTGCTGCCGGGCAGCGCTGAACGTATCGTGATAATGAAGCGCAAGCTTTTGAAACAGCGGCTGCGCAGCCGTGCGCTCGATTTCCCGTGCAGACAGCGCTATCAGCTTATCAAGCTTCTTCAGGTACCGCTCCTGCAGGAGCGGATCAATCATCATCGACAGCAGGGTGGGACTTAAAGACACGGTGAGCCGGAACTCAACACCATCCCGCACCAGGCCATCCATCATCTGCAGCAGCGGAATATAGGTTTCGGTAAGCGCTTCAAAAAACCAGTCCTCTTCCAGGAAATCGCTGTACTCCGGGTGGCGGACAAAGGGCAGGTGCGCATGGAGGACGATGGCGAGGTAGCCTTGTTCCATAGTAAAAAAAGTTCTAAATCAGTTAGCTGCGGAGCAGCAGCAAGCGCCGGTCGCTGTACAGCGTTTGTATGCACCCCCTCAGCCCGGAAAAAATTGTAACAAAGGACGTTTTTCAGCACAACGGCCTTATAAAGCACCTGCTGGCGGTTGAACCGGACCTTGCCGCTGCTATTTTTTTCGCGGCACTCCCGCCTGTTTCCCGGAGGACATGCCCGGCGAGCTTACCTGCTCTTTCAGCCGTTGTGCCGCCATCTCCTGGAGCGACAAAGAGCCTGCGTCAACTGCCATACCCGCCGGAGAGGGCATATATTTTTTCAGACTGCTCCCGTGACGCTGCATACTGCTCATCTATAACATCTGACATCCGGGCGCGGGGAGCGTGGACTGCGGCTGACCGGGCCAGCACCTGGAACGCTCCCTTTGCCGTCCTCAGGCCAATGTCTATACCATAGGTTCTATCCGCTGCTCCCAGGTTAAGGTACCAGCTGCCGGTCCGGGCATTGACAATAATGTCAAAATAATGGTGGGCATTGGTACCGTTAAATTCAATGCCGGTTATATCATAGACCCGCAGGACGGTCTGAGCCTCACCTGCGTCGTCGCCGATTGCCTGCTGTGCCTGCCGTAGCCGCTGCGGCTCAATCTCCCAGTACGCAAATGCCCAGTGCGGGTCCCGCACCAGCGCGGTAATGCCGGTTTCACCATACTCGTGAGGAAGCTCCTGCCGGGATGCGGCTTCCAATGCAGGAGGAGCAGCAAACAGCTCATACTTGGCCCGCTCCACATCTTCCTGCCACTGTTTATCAATGATAGCTTCTCTCTGCGGCGCTGCTTTAGAAACGGGTATCTTTACCGGTGTTCTTTTTACCGTCAGGGCCTTTTTTCGTTTCGGTTCAGCTTTTATTTTTGGCCCGGCCGGCGGCTTTTTCTTTTTTGCTGCGTCGGCCTTCTGTGCCGCCTTTACAATAGCGGCTGCCAATTCATCTTTATTCATCCGGTGACGGCCGGTGATCTTTAATCTGAGCGGCAAGCGCCAGAAGGTCCGGCCTGGGTTTTTCTTTAAGCTCTTTTGTTTTCATAGTGTGAAGCCCCCGTGCATGAGGTACCTGAAACCTGCTCATCAGGTGTTTTTTTTAGATCACCGCCTGGTTCCCTTTTCGATGAACGCATAGGCACTGTGATTGTGAATGCTTTCCTGGTTTTCTGATTCCACGCTGTACCAGGTGATGTTAGCGTCACGGTCAAGCCGCGCTGCAATGCTGCGCACCACATCTTCTACAAACATGGGGTTGTCAAACGCTTTTTCCGTGACAAATTTTTCATCCGGCCGTTTCAGCAGCGGATACACTTCACTTGATGCGCAGGATTCAACAATCCGGATCAAATCCTCAATCCAGAAAAATTTCTTGAAGCGCACTGCAACCGTTACCATGCTTCTCTGATTGTGAGCGCCGTAGTTGCTTATTTCCTTGGAACAGGGGCAGAGCGTTGTCATCGGCACTTCCACGCCCACGATGAGGTCAGCTTTTTTGTTATGGGTTCCCCAGATGTGGCAGGTATATTCCATCAGGCTTTTGGCCCTGGTCACCGGAGCCTGCTTTTCTATAAAATAGGGAAAGGTAATCTCCATGTGAGCAGACTCAGAGTCCAGCTTTTCCTTCATCTTCATAAGAATCTGGGAGAGGTTCTCAACGTTGATCCCCTTACGATAGGTATTGAGAATCTCAATAAAGCGGCTCATGTGCGTGCCTTTGAAGTGATGGGGAAGATTCACATACATGTTGATCGTTGCTATCGTATGCTGGGTTTTGTTTTGCTTGTCCAGCACCGTGATGGGGTAACGAATGCTTTTCACCCCCACTTTGTTAATCTCTATGTTGCGGTGATCCTGCTGGCTCTGGATATCTTTTAAGTTCATTGACGGGCACTGATAGTTCTATGAGACTGGTCGCGTGCGGTTATTGCCTGCTCTGTTGTTAATCCTCGCAGTATGTCACCCAGGAGTTATCTGATTCCCATACTGATACTTTCTTCAGGCGAACGGGCGGGATAGCTATTTCTCTTTTGAGCTCTCTGAACAGAAACCGGGCAATCTCTTCAGAAGACGGATTTATTTCCTGAAAAGGGGCCAGATCATTTAAGAAGGCATGGTCAAGCTGTGACAGGACGCTGCCGGTCTTCTCCTTGAGCTCTCTGAAGTCTATGCCGAGCCCGATTTCATTTAAAGCCGCGGTCTCCACGGTTACCTGGACCTTCCAGTTATGACCGTGCAGTGCTTCACAGTTTCCCTTGTAATTTCTCAGCCGGTGGGCAGCTGAGAATGAGGTCTCAATTGATACTTCAAACATATGAATACCTGATGCACCTATATGAATGCTGTTAAATGAATAATTAAATTAATATCAGACACTTATGGATTTGTCCATGGAAAATGCCATGCTCATACCCTGCAATAATAAAACAATACCGTTGCCTTATTAAGGCAATGGTTTCTATGCACAGAAATAAATAATGTATGGCAATATTTTTTTTATTGAATTATTTTTTAATTCTGTTATAGAAAGTCTAAACAAATAGCACTTAGAAGCAGGGATTTATCTTAAAATTAAATGCTTTAGCGATTAAGCAGTTAAGCATTCTTCAGAAGACAATAGAAATGAATTCTATCTATTTCCATAAAATATACCATACCGTGTCACTTACTAATGAATAGCTATTTCAGGTGAGGGGTATTATGAAAGACCCGCTGGAAAACAGTGCAATCATGACTATCGACGATGTGGCGTCATTTTTAAAACTCTCAAAGATCACCATCTATAAATTGGTGAAAAGGGGGGACATCCCTGCGTTTCGCGTTGGGAACTCCTGGCGATTTCAGAGAGATAAAATAGAGCTGCTGGTTACCAGCCCGGATGTGCACGATAAATAATAGCTCTATAAAAAATATAAAAGATTCTGACCAATCGTTCACCCATACCTGTCATGTTTAAAGAGCTGTCTATGAGAACCTTACTTCAATACGCTGTGTTTTATAATTATTCTGGGACTCCTGGTCACCTTTGCCGTTGAAAATAATCACCCGGCGGATATTACCTACTATGGCTTCAAGCTGGGCTGTGCTGTGTATCTGCTGGTATTGATCCCCTTCTTTGCCGGGGTTGTGTGCGGGAACATCCTTGATGTGGTAAAACGGTTTAAATTAAAGAAAGAGATAAAACGGCTGCGCAACGAGCTGGAAAAGCTCGATCAGTCTGATTATCAATAACACCCCGCCGGTCACTGCGTGCAGCTTGCTTCTTACTTCCCTGTATAATACTTTCACACTCGTATGCTCATCATTTCCTGTGCAACTGCTGCTGAAGCAGGAGCAATCAGAAAAAAAATCCGCATTACCGGACAGCACTCTCTTTCCCATGCCCTGGTTATAAGAGGATCGTTGCGGGGCAGAGAGATCGCGCTGGTGGAAACCGGTGTCGGCCCCCGGCGGGCAAAACAGGCTGCCCAATCCATTATCGACCATTTTAAGCCCGCGTATGTGGTACTCATGGGCGCGGCAGGAGCGGCAGCACCGGGCCTCAAACTCGGGGATATTGTCATCATCGAGAAGATCCTGCGCAAAGAGGGCCCCATCCATGACACAAAAAGAACCGGAGTCAGCAGCACCTTTTGCTGTCATGCCGGGCTGAATACAGCTGCGCAGCAGGTCCTTCTGCAGGCAGGGTTACACCCCTGTCATTGGTAACTGCCTCACTGTCGAGCGGTTCGTCCATCTCAGAGAAAAAAAAGCCTGGATACACAAGACCTTTAATGCAAGCGTCATAGAGATGGAGAGCGCTGCCATGGCCGCTGTTCTGAGCGCAGCGGGAGTCCCCTTCATCAATGTGCGCGTCATTTCAGATACCGCGGAGAAATCTATTATTGATTATGAAAAAATAATTTCCGTGAAGACAAAAAGCACGGGCTGTCAGGGCTGGTGCTCCATTTTGTGCGGAAGCCGCGCGACCTGTTCAGGCTTATGCGCTTCCGCTGGCATGTGCGGGCGGTTCTGAAAGTTATTGCTGCGGCGGCAGAGGCTCTGGCGGCAGGATTGCCGGAAACAGTGCCCGGCAGCAGCGGGGAATAACCGACGCTATTAAAGAAGGTATGGGTATAGCAAAGTGCATGGAGCTTAATTTTACGATCCTCTGATGTGCAGGATTATAATAGATCTACCGGCAGGAACTGCAGTTCTTGGAAGCGCAGGAGCCACAGCCGCCGGAGCTTGCTGAGCTTACAGCACCACCATCTCCCCCGGCGCTCTTGAAGCTGAAAGCAGACAAAAGCTTTTCTATGGCACTGCCCCCGCACTGGGGACACTGTTCAGGCAATTTGTTGCCGAATACCAGGTCTTCAAAGTCATGCTGGCACCCGCTGCAATGAAATTCATAAATAGGCATCGCTGACGCCCTTTCTATTTAAAATTCATCTTCACTCTATATTATAATTATGGATTAAACGCGGCCCCCTGGCAAGTGCTTCATGGCAAAGATCGTCTGCCACGTTTTCCGGCAGCAATCACTTCCGCATATACCTCTTTTAACGGCACACCCTTCTGCAAAGCTATGCGCCTGCATTCCTCAAATTCCGGTGTAACAGCAGCATTCCCGCCGCCCTGTAAAATTTTAACCTTCAGGGTGCCGAATTTAGTTTTTAATGTGCCCTGGCTGCGCTGTAATACGGCGCGGGCAGCCCGGTGGTAGCGGATCCCGGCAGTGGTTGATTCCTGGAAAATAAGCTTGAGAAGGTGCGGCTGAAGGCTCTCAGTGCAGATTACCTGGAGCATGGTGCCGGGCCGGTTTTTTTTCATATACAGGGGGATGAAGGCAACATCGAGTGCTCCGGCGCTGAGCAGCTGCTCCATGAGAAAGCCGGCCCACTCGGGGTTCATGTCATCGATGTTTGCCTCAAGCACCCACACCTGCTCATCTGCAGATGCTGCTTGCGCCTCACCCAGAATAACCCGCAGCATGTTCGGCAATTGCGGAAAGTCATTGCTCCCGGCCCCGTAGCCGACCTTTATGATGTTCAGGGGCGGAAGCGCGCCAAAGCTCTTCACCAGCGTGGTAAGAATTGCCGCACCGGTCGGCGTGACCAGTTCGCCTTTCACATCGCTCTGATAGACCGGGACCCCGCGCTAACAGCTCCAGGGTGGCAGGTGCCGGCACCGGCAGGGTGCCATGCTGGCACTGCACAAAACCGGAACCAAGGGGCAGCGCTGAGGAAAAACAGGCGTCAATCCCGAGATAGTCCACGCCTATGGCCGAGCCGACAATGTCCACAATAGAATCAACCGCGCCCACCTCATGAAAATGGACATCCGCCACCTTTTTCCGGTGGATGTGCGCCTCTGCCCGGGCCAGGCATGAAAAAATATTCAGGCTTACCTCTTTAACGCTCTTTTTCAGGGCGCTTTTGTTAATGAGTGCCTCAATAGTGCGGTATGAGCGATGCTCATGATGATGGCCATGGCTGTGCGCACTGCACCGTCACTTTTTTCCCGCCGATGCCCATCTTCAGCGCGCGCGATACCCGTATGCGGTAGTCGGAAAGGGAAAGCCTGCCCAGCTGCTTCGTGAGATAGGCAGAGCGGCACCCCGAGGTCAAGAAGCGCGCCAAGGGTCATATCGCCGCTGATGCCGGCAAAGCAGTCAAAATAAAGACATTTCATTTATTCACCCCGGTTGATAAGGCTTGCCACATAGCCGGCGCCAAAGCCGTTGTCAATGTTCACCACGGCAACCCCTGACGCGCACGAGTTAAGCATGCCCAGCAGCGCGGTAATGCCGCCAAAGCTTGAGCCATAGCCGATGCTGGTGGGGACAGCTATGACCGGGCGCGACACCAGGCCGCCCACGACGCTCGGCAGCGCTCCCTCCATGCCTGCCACCACGATGAGGACATTGGCGCTGAACAGTTTCTCCTTGCGGCTCATGAGCCGGTGAAGGCCCGCCACGCCGACATCATAGAGGTACTCAACTCGATTGCCCATAATGCGTGCGGTTACGTACGCTTCTTCAGCCACCGGGATATCCGAGGTGCCGGCGGAAATGACCAGAATCAGGCCCCTGCCCTTTTCTTTAATCGTTCCCTGAACTATGGTCAGCACCCGCGATTGCGGATAGTAGGTGGCCTTGGGGAAAGCTTTTTTTATCTGCGCAGCTTTCTTCGGCTCAATCCGGGTTGCAAGGATCGGGTATTTTCTTGCATACATGGTGTTTATGATCCCGTAATCTGCCCGGCAGATTTACCTTCACCCCAGATCACCTCGGGAAATCCCTGCCGCAGCGGCCGGTGATGGTCTATGTGGGCAAACCCGAGGTCTTCAAACGGCAGGTCGCGCAGGCGCTCAACTGCCTTATCAACCGTCAGCCTGCCGTTCTGTACCTGCTGCAAAACTTTTTTAATGTCTGTTTCCTGCATGGTGTAATCCGCTGGTGAATTTCTCGTACACACTGTAATTCGTTTAAAAGTGGGTGAACCCCTCCTTCTTATACGAAACTTCCCGGCCGCTTTCATCAAGAATTTTCAGCTCGCCCTTGTTTCCGGTCACTTCTCCGATCCGGGTCAGCGGAACGCTGAACATTTTCCGCAGCGCGGTAATGGTTTTTTCTTTCTCCGGCGGCACGGTAAACAACAGCTCATAGTCTTCGCCGCCGCACAGCGCCGCTGCTATAGTAATCGGCTGAACCGCGGCTGCAGCGCTTTTGCGGTAGCGGGGAGACAGCGGCAGCTGCTCAAGCCACAGCCGCGCGCCGACACCACTCTCTTCAAGGATGTGCCGCAGGTCGGCAAGCAGGCCGTCACTGACATCAATCATGCTGCTGGCAGCCTTGCGCCGTGCTATTTCTTTTCCTTCCGCCACCCGCGGCTCCGGGTCAAGATGCTGTTTAAGCAGAAAATTCCCGGCGACCCCGCCTTATTTTCCTTGAGCAGTGAAAGGCCCAGCGCTGAGTCGCCGAGAAACCCGGTCACATAAATGGCATCTCCGCTGCGGGCACCATGGCGATAGACGACCCGCACCGCTGCGGGCCATGCCCAGCAGGGCAATGGTTATGACCAGCTTATCAGGCGCAGCAGTGGTATCTCCGCCAACCAGGCTGACGCCAAATTTTTTCGCCTGCGCGTAGATCCCGGCATAGAGTTTTTTAATGAACTCGTAGGAAATGCCCGGCGGGATGGACAGGGAAACAACAAAGCAGCGCGGCGTGCCGCCCATGGCCGCAATATCGCTTAAGTTTACCGCCAGGCATTTTTTCCCCAGCAGATAGGGCGGGGTAAAGGAGGTTTCAAAGTGGATGCCTTCGACGAGGGTATCGGTGGTGCACAGCAGGCGCCTGGTTTTATCTATAGAGATGACGGCTGCATCATCGCCAATACCCTTGAGGATGTCAGCGGGGGCGACGGGGGCCAGACGGGCAATTCTATCAATGAGGCCAAACTCACCTAGCTTTTTTAACTCCACGCTGGTCCTGATTTTTTTTCAATGTGGGGCGTTTCTTTTTCAGCAGCGCTATGTCGAGTATATCATCCATGTGACGGGCAAAAACATAGTTGACCTTGTTGCGGATGGTCTGGGGAATGTCCTCAAGGTCTTTGCGGTTGCGCTCGGGGATGATAATGGTTTTAATATTCTGGCGCAGGGCGGCAAGAGACTTTTCCTTGAGTCCTCCCACCGGCAGCACCCTGCCGCGCAGCGTAATCTCGCCGGTCATGGCCACATCCTTGCTTACCGGAAGCCTGGTCAGCGCTGATATTAATGCCACTGCCATGGTTACGCCGGCAGATGGCCCGTCTTTGGGTATGGCGCCGGCCGGTACATGGACATGGATGTCATGCTTTTCAAAAAAGTTGGCATTGATGCCGAGACTCTTTGCCCGGGAGCGCGTGTAGGAAAGCGCGGCTTGCGCGGACTCTTTCATCACGTCGCCCAGCGATCCGGTAAGGACCAGGCCGCCCTTGCCGATCAAAATGGTCGCCTCGATGTAGAGGATATCTCCCCCGGCCTGCGTCCAGGCAAGCCCGGTTGCGATGCCCACTTCATGGGTCTCCTGTCCCTCCTCGGGCAGGCGCTTGGGCGCACCCAGGAATTTATGCAGGCTGCTGCGCGAAATTTTTGTTTTTTCCGTTTTGCCTTCGGCGATGCTGCGGGCGGTTTTGCGGCAGATACTGCCGATCTCCCGCTCCAGATTGCGCAGCCCGGCCTCCATCGTGTACTGGTTGATGACCGCAAGTATCGCCTCGTCGGATATATCCAGATCCTTTGGCGTGATACCGTTTTCCTCCAGCTGCCGCGGAAATATGAACTGCCGGGTGATTTTCAGCTTCTCTTCATCAGTGTACCCCGAAAGCTCGATAGTCTCCATGCGGTCTTTCAGCGCCGGCAGAATCGGGTCAGCCAGGTTTGCGGTGGTGATGAACAGGACATTGGAGAGATCAACGGCAATATTTAAATAATGGTCGCTGAACGCAAAATTCTGTTCCGGGTCAAGCACTTCAAGCAGCGCTGCAGAAGGGTCGCCGCGGAAATCAGTACCGACCTTGTCAATCTCATCCATCATGAAGATCGGGTTGTTGGTTCCCGCCTGCTTAAGGCCCTGTATAATTCTCCCGGGGAGCGCGCCAATGTAGGTGCGGCGGTGGCCCCTGATTTCCGCTTCATCGCGGATGCCGCCGAGCGATATGCGCACAAACTTGCGCCCCAGCGCCCGGGCAATGGATTTGCCCAGCGAGGTCTTTCCCACCCCCGGAGGTCCCACAAAACAGAGGATGGGCCCCTTCATCTTCTTTTTCAGTTTCCTCACCGACAGGTATTCCAGGATGCGCTCTTTCACTTTGTCCAGGTCGTAGTGGTCTTCATCAAGCACGCGCTTGGCTTTTTTGATATCAAGATTATCTTTGGTGGAAATGCTCCAGGGCACGTCAATCATCCAGTCAAGATAGGTGCGCACAATGGATGCTTCAGCAGAATCAGGGTGCATCTGCTCCAGTCGGCTCAGCTGCTTGCGCGACTCTTTTTCCGCATCAGGCGGCATCTTTGCCTTTTCAATCTTCTGCGAGAACTCGTTTATCTCCTGGGCCTTGTCATCCAGGTCCCCGAGCTCTGACTTAATGGCGCGCAGCTGCTCGCGGAGAAAATAATCGCGCTGGGTCTTGGACATCTCCTCCTTGGCCTGAGACTGGATTTTGGCCTGCATGGTGGAGAGCTCAAGCTCTTTGGTGAGATGTTCATGCACTTTTTTCAGCCGCACCACCGGATCAACGATCTCAAGGATGCGCTGTGACTCCTCGATGTTCAACTTCAGGTTGGAGGCGACCAGGTCCGCAAGCCTCCCCGGGTCGTTCACATTTTCCAGTATCTCCAGTATCTCCGACGATATCAGCCCTTTGAGGGACAGAATCTTTTCACACTGCTCCTTGACATTGCGCATCAGCGCCTCTATCTCAACGCTTACGTCCCCGAACACCGGTTCAATCATCTTCTCGATCTCGACCATGTATACCGGCGATTCCTGGGTGTACTTCTTGATGCGGGCCTTGACCAGCCCCTGGATAAGTATCTTGATGCGGTTGTCCGGGAGCTTCAGCTTGCGCATGATCATCGCCACGGTGCCCACCGGATAGATGTCATTGGGTGTGGGATTATCTTCAGCCGGGTTTTTCTGGGTGGCAAGCAGTATCAGGCGGTTCTTTTTCATCGCCTCGTCTACCGCCATGATGGAGGATTCCCTGCCCACAAAGAGCGGCAGAAACATATATGAGTAGACCACGATATCCCGCACCGGCAGAAGCGGCAGGACATTGGGGATCTCGATGGGGTCTTTTTCGGCACTAAATACCATAACTGGTTCTCTCTTTCTGAAAGGCTGTATCAGCATCATTTGCTGGTAGATAAACTAATTGATATAATATTTTTTCTTCACGGTCAAGAGCAGTTTTGTATGCACGCGTGGACGGCTGCTGCTGCAAGCAGTGCCCGCCGCATGCTCATGGATACCGCCATCAGCATTCAGCGGCACAGTTTTCCTGCTCTATAAACTGCTTCACCGCAGCGATGCTTTTAGTAACCGGGCAGGGGGGGAGGCTCTGCAAAAAGAGCTTTCCATAACTGCGGGTATGGATGCGCCGGTCCAGGATGCAGAGAATGCCCCGGTCATTCCTGCTGCGGATGAGCCGGCCAAACCCCTGGCGCAAGGCGATAATCGCCTGCGGCACCTGATAGCTCAAGAAAGGGTTTTCCCCTGCCGCGGTAAGTCTCTCAATGCGCGCCTCAACCAGGGGATCATTTGGTGAGGCAAAGGGCAGCTTATCGATAATCACGCAGGAGAGCGCTTCTCCCACCACGTCCACCCCTTCCCAGAAGCTGCTGGTGGCAAACAGCACCGACGACAGATCCTCTTTAAACTGCAGCAGCAGCTCTGAGCGCGGTTTTGTTCCCTGCAGCAGCACGGTAAAGGGCAGCCGCTCCTGCAGCAGCGCAAAAGCCTCTTCCATGTTCCGGTAGCTGGTAAATAGAACAAATGCCCGTCCTCTGCTGAGGGTTACCAGGGTCTCCACGTGACCGGCAGCGCGGGCAATAAACTCGGCGCTGTCCGGGGCCGGGATGGTATCCGGCAGGTAGAGGAGCGCCTGGGAGGAAAAATCAAAATGGGACGGCTCTATGATCTCCTCCGGCGGTGCTATCCGGTCCAGGCCCAGCCGCCGCTTAAAATAAGAGAAGTTCCCTCCCGTGGAAAGCGTGGCAGAGGTACATATCACGGTGTTAACGTACGGGTAGATCAGCTGCTCAAATTCCGCCCCCACCTCAACCGGAGAGGAGTGAAGGAACACGGCCCTGCCGCGAATTTCACACCAGGAAACGCGCGCCGGATTTTTCTGCTCGAGAACTGCTGCCAGCTCCCCAATGATGAGCTGCGCCCGGGAGCGGCAGGTTTCAAGCTCATCGGTCTTCTTCGGCAGGCTGTCAATGCGGCTGCCCAGGATGCCCAGGTTGTCTTTCAAGGTCTCACACGCATCCCATACCGGTGGTGCAAGATGCTCTTCGCGTATTCTATAGCTCTCGAGCCCCCGGCAGAAACGGTTGAAGAATTCCTGCGAGCATGCCAGCAGCGCGGTCATGAATTTAGCGAGCGACTTAGCTATCTCTGCTCCGGCAGAGGCCAGCTCCCGCTGGGTGTCCCTGACCAGCTCTTCAATGCGGTAATGGGAAACGGTGAGCCCCAGGTGCTGGGTAGCAACTGCTTCGAGCTGGTGGGCTTCATCAAAAATGATGACGTCATATTCCGGCACTATCTCGCCGAAGCCGGCGCTGCGGATAATGACATCAGTCATGAACAGGTGATGGTTGACCACAATGATGTCAGCTTTGGCCGCACGCTGCCGCATCAGCGTGACAAAGCACTCCTTGTACAGCGGGCATTTCGGGCCCGAGCAGGTATCCCGGTGTGACGCTATCCGGTCCCACGGCGGACAGGCATCAGGAAGGCCGCTGATTTCGGCGCGGTCACCGGTCGTCGTCGTATGCGCCCATGCTGCTATCTGCTCAAAGAATTTTGCCTCGTCCACGAAATCAAACAGCGGCTGTTTCTGAAACTGCCTGAACTTTCGCAGGCAGAGATAGTTTGCTTTGCCCTTCATGAGCGCGGCAGTGAACGCGACCGGGAGCAGATCTTTCAGAAACCGGATATCTTTATAGAACACCTGTTCCTGAAGCGTTTTGGTGCCGGTGGACACCACCACTTTCTTTCTGCTCAGCAGTGCCGGGATAAGATAGGCAAGGGTCTTTCCTGTTCCAGTGCCTGCCTCCGCGAGCAGAAAATGCCGGCGCTCTATTGCCTGCTGTACGGCACGGGCAAAGTTAAGCTGGCCGGGACGCAGTTCAAACTGCGGCAGGGCTGCAGCTAACAGTCCCTGTTCACTAAAAATTTCCTCAAGGGTAACGGTATCTGTTTTTGAAAAACGCATACGGTGCGCCTGGTTGATAGAGCTGATTTCACTCTTGCACTTTTTAACTCGATAAGGTAAATCATTCCAAGACCTTTTATCACAATTACCCGTTTATCCCTACGGTAAAATTAAAAGCACCGGGTCCGCAGAGAAATTCTCTGTGTACTCTTTCTTACATGTAATCCTTAAGATAAACGAAAAGATAAAAAAGCTGCGACACGATAATCACTAAGCGTTCCCAGGTGAACAATGAAGAATAGTTTGTTTCTTTTTTAACTCTGTTTTGAAATAAATATTCCTCTGTGTACTGGTTTAAAAAAAGGAGAGGACCGATGAAGCTAAACGACGGAATCTACTGCTACCCGTGGACCAACATGTGGGAGAACAACTGCAACAGCTATATACTGAAAAAAAATGAGACCGTTATCCTGATTGACCCCGGGCTCAAGCGCTATGTGCCGGCGCTGCTCATATCGGTTGAGCAGGACGGCATCAAGCAGGATGCTGTCAGCCTGGTCATCAATACCCACGGACACCCCGATCATCTGGACGGCAATGCCTATTTTCTGGAGCGCTCTATTAAAATAGCGCTCTCTGAAGAGGAAGATAAATTTCTCCAGGTCAACCGGAAAGGACTTTTTCAGGATGTTCGGCCTGGAGGAGCCCAGCGGCCAGATTGACATCAGCCTTACCGAGGGTCCCTTCAAGCTCAATGATATAGAGCTTGAGGTTCTGCTCACGCCCGGCCACTCTCCCGGCTCGATTTGTCTCTACTGGCCGGAGCAGAAGGCGCTCGTTTCAGGCGACGTGGTATTCAGTCAGAGCATCGGCAGGACTGACTTTCCCGGCTGCAGCGGAGAGGCGATGAAGCAGAGCATTGAGCGGCTGTCGGCGCTTGATGTGGAATACCTCCTTCCCGGGCACAATGAAATTGTCCAGGGGAAACAGGACGTAAAAAGAAACTTTGAATTTATCAAGAGGGCTTTCTTTTCCTATTTATAAAGAGGCTTGGCATCCTTCCGGTATCATGGTAGAATAATTTCCTTAAAATTATGCGAAATGGGCCGGCGTAGCTCAGTGGTAGAGCAGCTGATTCGTAATCAGCAGGTCCTCGGTTCAAGTCCGAGCGCCGGCTCCAGTAAAATCAAGCACTTAGCATCATTGCTGAGTGCTTTTTTTGTTTTCCACTGTATAGTAATTGTATAGTAGGAATGAGATGCAAAGTATCTATGACGCAAAAAAGCGGAGCCAATACTGACTTCGCTTTTGTTGTGTAAATTCAGTTTTTGCTATCCATGACCACTAATTCCAAAACCCTAATATAAGCCTTGGTGTTGCACTCACCGGACCGTGCATAATTGACTTACCCTTCAGGTCAATATCTTCCAGTTTATGCTTATAGTAATAAGTCTTTCTGTTCTGAACATCATTATTAGTGAATTCATAAGATGCACCCTGGGTGGGCGAGCATTTGGAGTGGATTAAGGATGAATTAATCATGTTGTATTCTCCACCTTCTGTTGAAGAACGATAGATATTAAAACCAACATTGTTGATTTCGGATTCGGTCTCCCCTGCAATGTGAACTTGGCCTGATTGTTAGATGGCAATAAAACGAGATAGTTCTATAACTGTGGGGGGTTCATCGTTATCAGCCATACCATCACAATCAGTGTCTGTTGGTTCTTTTGCAGCAGAACCGATACCGACATTAATATAACATGGGTTGCTGTCGCATACATTTTCTATCCCATCTACATCACTGTCACCTTTTGCAATTATTCTTCTATACATAAAATTTTTAACGATATTAAGAAATTTTAATTTAAAAAACTAATATAAAATATTCTGTAAAATAGCCTTTTTTGGTTATTGACATTTTGCTCCAAGTCCAATATAATTATTTACATAATTTATCTTAATTATACCGTAATAGATATATGAGGGGGAGCCAATACCTCAAATTTCAACTAAAAATCAATATATCCTCTCTTTGAGTTGGTGTTTAAATGCCATTTGGTAATGGTTGGTCGCCCCGTGCCTCAAGTGCGGGCGCGTCCGGCAATATGGTGGTACTGGGTTTAAACAAATCATCGAAGATGGCGTTTTTTTGTGTTCTTGTCCCAAGGATTCAGTGTGCGGGGCATGGTATATTTATAAAACAATATTAATTGCTTAATTAATTAAAGACCACACATTAGGATCCAGAAATGTCCAACAAAATTTGACGCCATATGCTGTTTTTTTCTGTGTTCATTCGATCATTATAATCTTTTTGCAAAAGCCTAACCGGAAATTCCGATAAAAATTATAATCGATAAAAATATATTTTTTTATCAGCCATAAAAATTTTCTTTTATATTGACATTTATACTTTTTTAGATTATATTGTGTCACGAAAAAGAAGTTGGTGACGAGAAAAACAACTAAAGCGACTAATGTAAGAGGTAATGATAAAAATTAAAAATCTGCCTACATTTTTGCCACTGGAATGATTAGTAGTTGAAATAACAAAGAAAGTGCTCTATTATTAGCAAATGATTTGCTGGAGATAAAAAAATAAACCCCTGCTGATTGCCTGCTTATTTACTTCAGGCAGTCAGCAGACAATACCAAAGAAGCACAAATCGGTAATTTATTAAAGCCCTTATGAACGCACGGCTAAATTTAAAAGCTCTAAACGGCAGTGATAAAAACGCCAAAGCAGCTGCGCACAATGTCCTTGACCACACCACCTTTGCGCAATTAGTGCGTTATGAGCGGGAGCGCTCAGACCGGGGCGGCGCACCCTTCTCCCTGCTGCATGTCGCAGTAATCGGGGGCAACGGGCACACGGAACAATTAGAGCTGTCAGCAGCCAGGCAGCTCTCACAATCGCTGCGGATGATAGATCGCATTGGCATCCTCGATAATAACTGCATTAGCGTGCTACTGCCGGACACCGATCAAGAGGGGGCAGCGTCAGTAGCCGGGAAGCTTAATAAAAGACTGGCCGCACTCAGTGACCCGGATGTTAGCCTCCGGATTTTAAAAGTCTGCACCTACCCCGCGGACCGCAGCTGTGGCGATTTGCAAAGCGTAAATCCCCCGGCCAAACAGCACCCGCAGGGTACATCGCTTTTTTTCAAGATGAACTTTCCGTCCCCGCAGCAGCTACCTGAAGCAATTCCCTATGAACTGATGCATGTGCTTGAGATTGAAGACACCCGTGCCGGCAAGCACGTGCAGCTCGTGCTGAAACGAATCATCGATGTTGTGGGAGCGGTCGCAGCCCTGATAGTTTCTTTGCCGCTGATGGCGCTCATTGCGATCGGCATTAAATGCACTTCAAAGGGTCCGGTGCTGTTCACGCAGACCCGGGTGGGGTATTATGGAAAGAAATTCACCTTCCTGAAATTTCGCACCATGCACCTGGGCGCTGTTGATCAGACGCACCGGGACTATATGAAGCAGTTCATAAACGGCAATCATGAAAAATATAAATATGGGGACACAGCATAAACCCGTATTTAAGATGACGAAGGATGCGCGCATCACGCCGTTGGGCCGGTTATTAAGAAAAACAAGTCTGGATGAGCTGCCGCAGTTTTTCAATGTGCTGGCCGGAGACATGAGCCTGGTGGGGCCGCGGCCGCCCATCCCCTATGAAGTGTCTGAATATGACCACTGGCATAAAAAGCGGGTGCTTGATGTGAAGCCGGGGATAACCGGGCTGTGGCAGATACGCGGGCGCAGCTCAATAACTTTTGATGAGGCGGTGCGGCTGGACGTGCAGTATGCCCGGCAGTGGAGTTTAATGCTGGATTTTAAGATTATGCTGCAGACGGTTAGAGCGGTGCTATCCCAGAAGGGTGCGGACTGAAAAAGATGCCTATTCAGAGATAGAGAGAGAGTAAAAATGATTACCTTTGGTGTTATTGGCTACGGCTATTGGGGACCGAACATTGTAAGAAACATTATGGGAATAGACGGTGTTACGGTTGGTACTATTGCAGACAAGAATCCCAATGCGCTAAAACGTGCCAGCAAAGCTTGCCCTGGCGTTGAACTGACAGATGACTACACCGCAATAACTGGTTCACCTGATATTGATGCGGTAGCAATCGTCACACCGGTCAGTACGCATTTTGAGCTGGCAAAAAAAGCACTCGAGAATGGCAAACACGTGTTTGTTGAAAAGCCATTCACTGCAACCGCTGAGCAGGCAGAACAGCTCATAGAGCTTGCGGAGAAGAATAAGCTCAGGATTATGGTTGACCACACCTTCATTTTCACCGGCGCGGTGCGGAAAATCAAAGAGATCATAGATACAGGTGATTTAGGAGATATATACTATTTCGATTCAATGAGAGTAAACCTGGGACTCTTCCAGCATGATGTAAATGTAATCTGGGACCTTGCACCTCACGACCTGGCAATTATGGATTATTTGATATCTGAAAAACCTGTTGCAGTATCCGCGACCGGTGCCGCCCATCTAAATCACGGCATGGAAAATATCGCATTTGTTACCGTGTATTTCCCCAACAATATTATTGCACACATCAATGTAAACTGGCTGTCACCGGTTAAGGTACGTACAACACTGCTGTGCGGGCAGAAAAAGATGCTGGTCTGGAATGATCTGGAACCTGCTGATAAAATTAAAATATATGACAAAGGGGTTGATATTACCAATGCCGAGGGTGTTTATAATTTGCTGGTGAGTTACCGCTCAGGAGATATGTGGGCTCCAAAAGTTGACCAAACAGAAGCACTCAAACTTGAAATCAAACATTTTATAGATTGCATAAATAACGGCGGCAAGAATGTAAATGATGGTTACTCAGGGCTTTCAGTAATAAAAATGCTTGAGGCTGCAAACAGGTCATTGCAAAGCAGAGGATGTGTGGTTGAGTTATGAAATTCACCTGTATTGCTGATGATGTGCAGCTTGGTAACGACGTAAAGATTGGGGAGTTTGTAAATCTGTACGGATGCGCTATTGGGGATAACACTAAAATCGGCCCATTTGTGGAAATTCAGAAAAATGCCCGGGTCGGGAGGAACTGCAAGATACAGAGCCATACCTTCATCTGTGAAGGGGTGACTATTGAGGACGATGTGTTTGTTGGACACAATGTTACTTTCATTAATGACCGCTATCCACGGGCTACCACTGGCGAAGGCAAATTACAGACAGAGCAGGACTGGGAGTGCACTCCCACCCTTATAAAAAAAGGCTCATCTGTTGGCTCCAGCGTAACACTGCTGTGCGGAATAACGGTGGGTGAAAATTCAATAGTTGGTGCTGGAAGCGTGGTGACCAGGGACGTACCAGCAAATGTTATTATAGCAGGCAATCCGGCCAAGGTTATCAAAACATTGTAAAAATGAGAAAAAGAAATAGTGGGAAACATAGAACTTGCTTCGCTCAGACCAAAAGGCATTTACCTTTGTTTAAACCATCAAATACCCCTGGTCTTCTTCCTCGGTATAATAATTTTCTCATCCATTCTGCATAAATTTAACTCTGTTATTTTAAATAATTATTGAGAGGGATTATGAAAGTACCGTTTCTGGATCTTAAGGCACAGTATGAAACTATAAAAGATGAAATCGCTATAGTAATCCAGAAAGTGCTTGAGAGCACAGCATTTGCCGGTGGCCCGTTTGTCAAGGCATTTGAAGATGCTTTTGCCGAATTCTGCCAGAGCAAATCCTGCGTCGGTGTCGGCAATGGTACTGACGCACTCTGGGCGGCTCTGATTGCTTTCGGCGTCGGCCCGGGAGATGAGGTTATAACGGTTCCCAACACCTTCATCGCCACGGCCGAGGCAATCAGTTTTTGCGGGGCAAAACCTGTTTTTGTTGACATAGAGCAAAAAACCTACAACATGGACCCAGACCTGCTTGAGCACGCCATAACCCCACGCACGAAAGCGGTTATTCCGGTGCATCTGTTTGGCCACATGGCAGACATGGACCCCATCATGCGCATCGCAAAAAAGCACAACCTGTTTGTCATTGAAGATGCGAGCCAGGCCCATGGGGCAGAGTATAGAGGAAGGAAAGCAGGGTCTATTGGTGATATCGGCTGTTTCAGTTTCTACCCGGGTAAGAATCTTGGGGCATACGGTGAAGCCGGTGCTGTTGTTACTAATGATCAGGCATTAGCTGACAAAGTGAGGATGTTTCGTGACCACGGCCAGAGTAAAAAATATTACCATGACATGATAGGCTGGAATGCACGGATGGATGGCATCCAGGGAGCTGTGCTTGGTGTAAAGCTCAAACATCTGCCCGGATGGACAGAGGCCCGGCGTAAAAATGCAGCATTATACAATCAATTTCTTTCAAATGCAGATGGCATCACAACACCTGCTGAGGGTGACTATGCTAAACATGTCTACCACATCTATCCTATCCTTGTAAAAAATCGTGACGCACTCATCACTCACCTCGATGCAAGGGGCATTTCTTGCGGTATTCATTATCCAGTACCAGTTCATCTCACAGGTGCATACAAATTCCTCGGCTATAAAAAAGGCGCCTTCCCGTTTGCTGAACAGTGCGCTGACCAGTTTGTTTCCTTACCTATGTATCCAGAGTTAACTAGAGACCAGATTAAGTATGTAGTTGATTCAATTGCTGAGTTTTATCATTAAATTATTACCGTAATTAATATTGGTAAGACATTTGTTTATTTTTCTGGATTTCTGAACTTATGATAAAACCCTTTGAGAAACCTATTAATGTGACCCGGCCCTTTTTGCCGCCGTTGGAGGAGTTTTGCCAGGGACTTAGTGAAATCTGGGAGACCCGATGGTTAACTAACAACGGGCCTATCCTCCAGCGTTTCACTAAAGAATTGAGCAACTTCTTCGAGACTGACAATCTCTGTCTCTTTAATAATGGGACTCTGGCTCTGCAGATAGCCCTGCAGGGGATGGGAATATCAGGAGAGGTCATCACCACTCCCTTCACATTTGTGGCCACGACCCACGCCCTCTTCTGGAACAAGATCAGACCCGTTTTTGTGGATATTGAACCCGATTATTACACCATTGACCCTGAAAAAGTTGAGGCTGCTATAACGCCCTGGACGACAGCCATCCTCGCGGTTCATGTATATGGCCATCCATGCAAAGTCAATGTATTAGCCGATATTGCAAGACGGCATAATTTGAAACTTATCTATGATGCCGCTCACGCTTTCGGCATAAAAGTAGGTAACAAGCCTTTGGCTCACTTCGGCGATTTAAGCATGTTCAGCTTTCATGCAACCAAGCTGTACCACTCCCTGGAAGGTGGGCTCCTGATATTCCAGGAGTCAGGATTGAAGGGTATATTTGACTATCTAAAAAACTTCGGATTTAAGAACGAGCTCGAAGTGGTTATGCCGGGGACTAATGCTAAAATGAATGAAATGCAAGCCCTGATGGGAATTCAGGTTTTAAAATACCTTGAGGAAATAATACAAAAGCGCGCAAGGATCACTGAACTGTATCGAGACCGCCTAAAAGAAGTGCCCGGCATAAGATTCGCACCCTCTCTGCCTCAAAATATAAAACACAACTATGCCTATATGCCGATCGAGGTGGATAAACAAGAATTTGGCATGGATCGCGACGCATTATATGATAACCTTAGAAAATATAACGTATACACCCGTCGCTATTTTTATCCCTTAATTTGCGATTACGCCTGTTACCGTAGTGTGTCAATCAACGATCCCCTTACCGTCGCACGTCGCGTTTCTGAAAGCATATTGACACTGCCGATCTACGACAGCCTGGAACTATCTGATGTCGAGACCATCTGCGAGATAATTATCTCTCTTCAGTAGGGCATGAAAAATAAAATTGCGTTAGGCTTCGAGTCTCTGAAGTGTCGGATGATTCGATTTTATTATTGAAAAAGCTGTGCGGTGTCAGATACTATCTTAGCAGATCGTTTCAATGCAGCTTTAATTTCTTGGACGTAATTAAGGCCGAAACATACACCCAGGGCACGTGGGCATGCTCAGGAACATACCGTTTGTGCTCTTTTGCTTTAGCGAAATAGTAGCTGCGCAGATGAAGGCTGCGGGACAGCGAAGATTCTTCCCTGCATAATGTGAGGAGCTCAAAATTGGAAAAAGTCATTGTTTTTGGAAACAGTTTTTTTGCTGAGAATATTTACTTTCTTCTGACACATGATTCCCCGTACGAAGTAGTTGCTTTTACCGCAGACCGCAAATACATAAAGGAAGCTACATTGTTCGGGTTACCTGTTGTTCCTTTCGAAACGATTGAGTCCCTTTTCCTCCTTCAGAGCACAAGATGACTCTTGCTATCAGTTTTCAAAAGATCAATAGGTTAAGAGAAGAGAAGTATTTGCAAGCGAAAGCCAAGGGGTATCAGCTGATCAATTACCTTAGTTCCAAGGCTACGTTGTTCCCAGACCTTGCTGTAGGCGACAATTGCATTATATTGGAAAACGCTATCATTGGCCCATTTGTTGAGATTGGTAATGATGTAGTCGTAGCTTCCGGCGCGATAATTGGACACCATGCTGTTTTAAAGGATCACTGTTTTATTTCCCCCGGGGCCATTATTTTAGGGGGAGTTACGGTGGAAGAATACTGCCTTATCGGGGCGAATGCTACAATTAAAGAGGAGGTCAACGTCGCCAGAGAGAGCCTTATTGGAAGTGGCGTATCAATAACCAGAAATACTGTGGAAAAGGGAGTGTATATTAATCCCCCGGCCGAACTGTGCCCTAAACGAAGCGATCAGTTGAGAACATGGTTAATGTGGCCGGTAAGGGTGCGCAAGTCTTCGCCAGGCAGCGAGCCAAAAAAAAGCTAAGAAGTATTAACCCTAACGATGCAGAACGACACGGTATAATTACAAGCAAATAGGGGCACTTTATTCTGGTTGATATTATCGGACATTCGGAAAGATCACCCTATATGACCTATGATTGAATGCGATAATATGCCCGTAGAGCACCTTATGGAAAAACCTCAGAGTCAACCAGCTTTCACTGTTCAGGGAGCTAAGGTCCAGATACGGAATATGACGAGAACGGACTTAGACCGGGTGGGGGAGATTCTTTTTGAAGCGTTCAACGTTGGTGCATTGAAACATGGATACGCTCCGAAAATGCATAGCGTGCAGGAAGGAACATCTTGGGCTTGGGTTATGCTTCGCCACGGTCCCAGCGAGCTTCTGATCGCTGAGGTGGAAAATCGTGCAGCAGGAATATGCTGTCTAAATCCAAGGGGTGATCATGGGGGTGTCGGGCCTGTTGCCGTTGATCCATCTTTTCAAGGATATGGCATTGGTCGACGGTTGATGACCGTTCTTGTAAACCGAGCGGAAGGTTTGCAGAGTATAAGAGTTTTCCAGGATGCGTTTAATCCTGCTTCCTTTTCTTTGTATTACTCGCTTAGTTTTATGCCAGTGGCAGACCTGTTAAATTTATTTCTGGATACAGGAGATCGAAAAGGGGCTGATCTGTGCAGCAATGTAACTGAATTAACGGCGAAAGATCTTGATGCCGTTTATACATATGATGTTCCAAGAAGCAAATTAAACCGCCGAACAGACCTTGCATATTATGTTCAGTGGGGCAAGGTGTTTGTTTACCGATATCAATCGCAGATTCGCGGATTTCTGGCGTGTCTTCCTGGCTCACGATCGGTGCAACTTGGTCCCTTGGTCGCCGAAGGAGAAGAGGAAGCTGTGTGCTTGTTTCAACACGCATTAGCAGTCTTCAACGAACGACCGTGCCAAACGCGTGTTATGGCCAGAGATTATCTGCTTGTCAGGACTCTTGAAGAATTGGGATTTAAACTCTATTGTCTCAATATTCTCATGGTAAGGGGCTCATGGCGGCCCAGCCAATATATTGAAGCATTTGGCAGATTTCCCGAAGGGGCGTAGGGATTGAAAAACATTCATTCAGTGGATTGAGATGAAGTTGAGAAAAAGATTCAGCAGGTTATAATCTACAATCTTGATAGCAATGTGAGGAGGAGTGCCGATGACGATTTTAAAAGATATTGAAAAGTTTCTGCTTACTGAAATTGCCGGTGATCTTGGCAGGCAGTCACTGGATCCCGATGAGGATCTTCTCGAGCAAAGAATTATTGATTCCATGGGGATACTGAAGCTGGTAGTTTTCCTGGAAAAAACCAATGGCATACAGGTGCTGGACGAGGATGTAATTCCTGAGAACTTTCAAAGTCTTAATAGTATGGTCAAGTTAGTCGAACAGAAAATGAAGGATAAGTAGTTTGTGTTTTTGGTGTGAGCCATGTACCCATTGTATAGATACTCAACCAGAGTAACACTTTCACCCTGCCGGGAACACTCCCGGATACTTGCCATCATCTTATTGGTATTTTACCGATGATGCCTCTGCAATAAGAATGCAGAAGAAGGTTATATTGTGAATTTCGAATTTAGTGAAGAACAATTAGAGCTTAAAAAAAGTGCTATCCACTTTGCGCAAAAAACACTTAACGATGCGGTTATTGAAAGGGATAGAGCTGCCCTTTTCTCTCGTGAGCTTTGGAAAAAGTGCGCCGATTTCGGCATACAGGGTTTTGCGTTTCCAGAGCAATACGGAGGACTCAACAAAGATATATTTAGTACTATGATGCTTATGGAGGGCTTGGGATATGGATGTAAAGACAGTGGCTTGATTTTCGCTATCAATGGTCAGATGTGGACTGTGCAAATGCCGATTCTGCGGTTCGGCTCTGATGCACAAAAAGATAGATATATGCCTAAGCTTTGTAGTGGGGAGATGATCGGAGCTAATGGCGTGACAGAACCGGACTCGGGTTCCGATGCTTTCAGTCTCAGAACTTCAGCAAGGCTGGAAGGCGACTATTATATCCTGAATGGTACTAAAACATTTTGCACGGCGGCGCCGGTAGCCGATTTGTTCATGGTATTTGCTACGATTGATAAACGCAAGGGCTTTATGGGTGTTACCACCTTTCTTGTAGAAAAAGATTTTCCCGGATTTCGGGTTGGCAGGGATATCGAAAAAATGGGATTACGAACCGCTCCCATGGCTGAGTTAATTTTTGAAGATTGCAAAGTGCCTGTAGAAAACCGTCTTGGTAAAGAGGGTAATGGTGCAGCAATCTTTGAGGATACCGTGGAATGGGAAAGGACCTGCATTTTGGCGAGTATATTGGGGGGGATGGAGAGGCAACTGGAGCAATGTATAAAATATTCCAGGGAAAGAAAACAATTTGGCAAAGCAATCGGAAAGTATCAATCTATTGCCAATAAAATTGTAGATATGAAAGTCCGCATGGAGACGTCCAGGCTATTTTTGTATAAAGTGGCTTGGATGAAGCAAGCCCATGGTAAAGCAGCGATGGATGCTGCTATTGCAAAATTATACTTGAGCGAGGCATGGATACGGTCTTGTCTCGACGCTGTTCAGATTCATGGAGGGTACGGCTATACGACGGAATACGAAGTGGAACGCGATTTGCGCGATTCCATAGGCAGTACGCTTTATTCCGGCACCTCTGAGATTCAAAGAAACATAATAGCCCGATACCTGGGACTTTGATGACTGCAGACCATACTATGTTTGGAAGATTAGAGAAAGCTATGCTGAAGTATTCAAAAAGAAGAAGTTCTTTAAGGACTTCGTTGTAATGCCTATAGCAGCAATAGGAGAACTACCATGAATAGAACAGTTAAGGCTTTGCCGCACGAGAAAGTCTTTTTCGTCTCGCTGGCACTGACTTTTCTTTCAGCGCTTATCCTGGTGGTACCACCCCATGTCTTGGCGCAGCCCCCGAACCCGTGGTTGCCATACACATCTCTGAGCTGACCCAAGCTTTAGATACGATGAATAATGGATGGTGGACTTCGTGGCATTATTTTGTACTGCCCGAATCATTGAAAGAAGCGCTTCGTTCAGATGGCACACCCTTTGTTGAGGTGAGTGATGCTGATATTGCAGCTGGCAATCTCCTGTTCCCCGATGGGTCACCCAGATACCCGATACTGATCAGCCTGGCCTCGGAAGCAATTGCCGATAATGAGATTACTCCGCTGCGTGATTACGTGGCAACCGGCGGGTTCCTGTTCGTCGGCTCATCGGCATTTACGCGTAACCCGGACGGTACCACGAGAGGGGATTTTGCCTTCGCTACTGAGCTTGGGCTGCACATGGTGCATCCCTCCTCCCCTTGAAAACTGGGGCGTAAACATGGCGTTCAGCAAGATTGCTGATCACCGTCTGGTCACCCATATCCCGGCAGGTACAATAGCCTGGCGCATGCCCCTCAGCTCAGACGAGATTTCTCTGGGTGTATCGCCCAGCCACTCTGTTCACGGGCAGCACTACGTGTTCCAGGTTGCTGCCGACAGCGGCACTACCGTCATTGCCAATGGCTGGCAAGGTCCGCTACTTGCGACCAGGCCATACGGCACCGGCAATTTCATCTACGATGGAGAAGCGCAGCCGCTTATCGGCCACGGGGTTTATGACCCGGTCATGTATTCATATCTCATCTACCGACATGCAATTGAGTGGGCTTTCGAGGCTGCTAATATTCCGATCATTAAGCTCAGTCCGTGGCCATACGAATATGATGCAGCTTTTCGTCCGGCATGACTTTGAGAACAACCCAACGTCGATCCGATCCATCGAAGACTCCGCTTTGTTCGAAAACTCTCACGGCGTAAAGGGCGATTACTACTTCTGTACGGGCACTCTCAGAGATGAAATGCCTATTGACCAAACCACGGTCATTGCGAGCCTGCGGAGTGCTGTCACAAACTACGGTGCAACGATTGGATCACATAATGGGGGTTTGAAGAATCCTGTAAATAACGCTCTGTATACGGGTGACTTTGATTACTGGCACTGGGGACCGGACGAGGCCCTGGACGTACCCAACGGCAGGGCCTATGCTTCCGCTTCTATTCTGGCTTCTTTTCAGGATATAGAAGAATGGCTGGAAGGGGTGGACAATGGCCGGGCCGGATGCAGTGCGGAAGACAACTGCCCCCGTCTCTGGGCTTCTCCGTACTTTAACTCGACGCGGGAGGGTTCATACCAAATCCTGGAAGAACTGGGCGCCGTGGCCTCGAGCAAGGGCGAACAAAAAATCAGCCCCTTTCCACACATGACCATATCGTACGAAACACCTGGTAAACATTATGCGCAGGTTTCGATTCCGGCAAGCGACTGGTATGTTGGCACTGAGATCCCTGGTGCCATTGAATGGGGACACACAACGGATTCGATGAAGGCAGCTGTTGATTTCTATTATAACCCTCGGTGCCATGATCAATCTTTACGGGCATCAAGCCTCGAATGACGGCACCCTGCTGGGGGAATATGTTAAGTATTGTGTCACTAAACCCCTGATATGGTCAACCAATTCAGTGGGCATATCTGACTGGTGGAAAGTGCGGTCCAATGCTGTTGTTACGCCATCGTATAGCGTGGTCGGCACTACCGCCAGCGCACAAGCCACGATCACCGGGGCTACCGACCCCGATACTGCCATTGAAGTGGCCATTCCCAATGGCAACGTTAGCAATCTTCTCCAGGTCTTAATTAATGATGTAGCAGCTGACCCCGCGGACTACCGCACGGTCGGGAACGCGATAAGGGTTCGAGTGGGCGCTTCACCTTCCACCGTGAAAGTGCAGTACACGGTCAATAACAATAATTATAATGAGACCTGGACCCAGACCGACTGGGCAGGCGGCGCGGGGCAGTCTCTTTCGGCGGATGCAAGGCGTTATGATTCAGCCACCGGCATTGATACCAGCGTAGCCGGGCAAATCAGCCTTGAATCCACGAGCAGCGTACTGTTTTCGGATGACTTTAGCCGTACTGGCCTGCTGCCCTGGGTGTCTCCGCTGGGGACATGGACAATAACAGGAGAAGTGCTGCAAGGGTCGGGCGCCCCGAACCAGTATTCTTATGTCTATTACTCCACCACGCCTCAATGGACCGACTATATGGTGCAGGGGCGCATTCAGCTTCCTGCCGGGTCGATTCGGAGGGGGCATTGGCGGGCGTGTAGATCCTGCCACGGGCGCCCACTATGGCGCGTGGGTCTACCCGGCTGGATTGGGGGGCGGGTCGAATATGTTGAAACTGTGGAAGTTCCGGGGATGGACGGACGTCGGCAGCGGAGTACCGATGCATCAGGTCAGCCTGCCTGAAGTTGGCACAGGCTGGCACACGCTCCAGATGACCTTCACAGGGAACCGTATCCTCGTTTTTTACGACGAGCCGGAAGATTGACATGACCGATGATAATTATGATTACCAGGCTCCTTATGGAAGTGGCGGTATCAGTGCGGATTGGTGGACGGGATCCCCCCTGCCGTATACGATCGCAGTCGATAATATCTCAGTGAAAACCCTGCCGGTATATGGCAGCAGCGGGGTATTATCATCATCGGCCTTTGACGGTGGGGACGGTATACAGTGGCAGACCATATCGTGGGATGCAGCCGGCGGCAGCACGAATGTTTGCGTCATAACCCGTATCGCCGACTCAGCCCGATCAGCTTGCCACTGCCACCTCGTCAGATCTACAGTACGAGCGGGGGCGGCTATCACGAGTGCTAATAGCCGCTCGATCCAGTACCAGTTGGAGTTGACCACCAGCGATCCATCAGTCTCGCCTGTCCTCGACGAAATCAGGATTGGCTACCTTACACCGGTAACGACCACCATACCGGATACAACTACTACCAGTACGGTTGAGCCGACCACCAGCATACCGGTGCCAAGTTGCGCGGGCGTTGCTCCTGCTTCGGCAGATCAGGGTGCTACCCTTGATGTGACTATTACCGGCTTAAACACCAATTTCTTTAATAGTAATACCGTTGCGTCTTTTAGCGGCACTGGTATTCCAACCCGCATGCGGCGCCGTGGTTACCAACCCGGGCCGTTGCAACTATTACCATTGATCCTGGTGCAACATTAGAAGCACGTGATGTGACCGCAACGACGGGAACTGAAATGGTAACCTGCCCGGCGGCATTAACCATAACCGCTGCTCAGGTGACAACCACAACAACAGTACCAGTTACCACTATATTACCAACAACTACCACCACTCTGGGCCAGACCTGGACTCGGAAAAGCTGACTGGGCAGGCGGCGCGGGGCAGTCTCTTTGGGCCGATGCAACCCGCTATGATTCAGCCACCGGCATTGATACCACCGTCGTTGGGCAAATAAGTATTGCCTCCACGAGCAGCGAACTGTTTACGGATTCTTTCAACCGACCTGATCTATTTTCCCTGGCTGATTTATTCGGGGACGTGGACAATAACAAATGAAGTGCTGCAAGGCTCGGGTGCACCGAACCAGGTCTGCTTATGCGTTTTACGACGCCCCGTGGACCGACTACACGGTGCAGGGGAGCATCCAGATCCCTGCCGGGTCGTTCGGAGGAGGCATTGGCGGGCGAGTAGACCCGGCCACGGGCGCCCACTATGGCGCGTGGGTCTACCCGACAGGATCGGTGGGCGGGTCGAATATGTTGAAACTGTGGAAGTTCCGGGGCTGGACGGACATCG
>CAWDOY010000050.1:0-41346 GCA_963803975.1 uncultured delta proteobacterium | reverse complement strand
AGACCGCATGGTGCCTGAACACCCACTGGGCAATCTGCCGCGCGCGGTATGGTTTCATCCCGATTGAGGAAACAAGCTGCTCTGTTTCTTCAAGGGAGAGATTTTTTAAGTCATGCTTCATAAAACGTTCTGAACTAAAAACCCAATTATATCATATCATACTTTCCTTTGGCATGGTGAATAAACTGTCATAGGGCCTTATGAATACTATATATATAAATTGCATTTAATAAAAATGTATGCTAAAAACTTTGGCAGCTAAAAAATTAGATAGTTTTAGGATCATAGAGCGGTATTAGGGGTTAGTTCGAGCAACCTTAAGTTAAAGAAAGGATGGATGCTATGAAGGTTACAATCAGCGTAATTAAAGCAGATGTTGGGAGTATCGGCGGTCACATTCGGCCAAGTGAGGCATTGCTGAACAAGGTAAAGAAAGTTATAGCGGATAAGGCAAAGGGGCTTCTGATTGATCATTATATAAGTTATACCGGTGATGACATTGCAATACTGTGTACCCATAAACGCGGGGTGCTGGATGAAAAAGTCCACAAGATGGCATACGATGCTTTTCTTGCAGGCACCGAGGTAGCAAAGAAACAGGGGCTGTACGGCGCAGGCCAGGACCTGCTCAAGGATTCTTTCTCCGGTAACATAAAAGGAATGGGGCCTGCGGTCGCGGAGATGGAAATTGAGGAGCGGCCCAACGAGCCATTCCTCTTTTTTGCCGCGGACAAGACCGATCCCGGGGCCTATAACCTGCCTGTTTATCTCTCTTTTGCCGACCCCATGTACAATTCCGGCCTCATCCTTGCCCCCTCCCAGGAGAAGGGCTTCAGGTTCACGGTGATGGATGTTGAGTACGTTGATGCTGACCGGGTTGTGGATATCAACACACCCGAAGAGACGTATGACCTGGCGGCGCTGCTGCGCGACCAGGAACGGTTTGTCGTGGAATCCGTATATTCACGGAAAAACAATGATCAGGCCGCATCCGTCAGCACCACCCGCCTGCACAACATTGCCGGCACCTACACCGGTAAAGATGACCCCATCATGCTCATCCGCACCCAGGGCAACTTCCCGGCAACCGGGGAAATCCTCTCCACCTTTACTATCGGCCACTATGTGGCGGGCTTTATGCGGGGCAGCCACCATGGTCCGCTGATGCCGGTAAAGCTCAACTCATCCATCTCCTACTTTGACGGCCCGCCGGTGGTATCATGCGCCGCATTCTGCATCCGGGACGGCAAACTCACCGAGGCGGTGGATGCGTTTGATCATCCATACTGGGACTGGGTGCGCGGTCAGATCTCCCAGAAGGCCCAGGAGATCCGGCGCCAGGGCTTTTTCGGCCCGGCCATGCTGCCCTTCAGCGAGCTTGAATACGGCGGCATCGTAGAGAAGCTGAAAAAGATCGACAAGAAATTCAAGGTAAAAAAATAGGCTTTCCTGCCATAGCATTTAATGACGAGGGATGGTTTCTGCTTTCCTGATAGAACTGAAACCATCCCTTTTTTATTGCCATAGCAATGAGCAAATCCGTAAGATTTGTGATAAAATTAATATAGATTTTTTTATTGACAAATAAGGAGAGGATATATAGGATACATCCTCGCTTGACCAAAGAGAAGAATAAAACCTGTTGTTGCGATACGGATATAAGGAGTTACCGAGTATGCCAGAAAGCATGAAGAAGCAGCTTCTTAAAATGCGCGAAGAACTGTTAAAAGATCTTAACCATGATGTCAGAAGTGAACGGACTGATTTTGACACTGAGGTCGGTGATTTCTATGACAATGCTGATACTGAGCGGGGCCGTCAGCTTTTTCATCTGCTGAGCGGACGTGAACGGGAGAAGCTGCATGACATTGATGATGCCCTGGTGCGCGTCGAGGAAGGCACCTATGGAATTTGTGATGAATGCGGAAAAAAGATCCACAAGGAACGGCTGAAAATCATGCCCTTTGCCAAGAATTGTGTTGCTTGCCAGTCAGATATTGAGAAACATGCGGCAAAGATGAAAGAAGGGATGGAAGAGGAGTTTACTTACAAGGATATTTCCATAGGCGAGGTCGAGGACACTGACGAAAACGCATAACACCCAGACGCACAACCCCTGATAATAAAAGATAAAAGGCAGATGCCGGATAATGGTCTCTGCCTTTTTTGTTTAGCAGGCTGTTGAAAAACGCCCATCTGCGGCGTTTCCCTCTTCCTTCGTCGTTGCGGCGTACCCTGAAGTACGCCTCACTTCTGGAGGATTTCGGGAGCCTTGCATCTGTGCATTTTTGACCAGCCTGGGAAAAACACCTTTTTCAATAACCTGTTAGCGCGGGCGGCCCAATAGGTGTTTTGATTTATCGTAAAGTTGTGATAGGATAAACACCATGGAACAGCTCATCAGCAGGTTTGATACCTATCTTTACAGCTCCCCCTTTGTTGCGCTGCTTATCTCTTTTGCAGCGGGTATTCTCACCAGCTTCACACCCTGTGTTTATCCCCTCATCCCCATTACCGTGGGATTTATCGGCGCTAAAGCAAGCGCCTCTAAAAAGAAAGGTTTTTATCTGTCGCTGCTCTATGTGCTGGGGCTTGCCGTGGTGTATGCAGCGCTGGGCGTGTTTGCCGCTTTAAGCGGAAAGCTGTTCGGCCAGATCAGCACCAGCCCCTGGACCTATCTGTTTGTCGGCAACCTCTGCTTTTTGTTCGGCCTTGCCATGCTGGATGTTTTTACGCTGCAGGTGCGATTCTTATCTAAGGTGCAGCCAAACATCAAACAGTCGGGCGGAGGGCTTGCGGCATTTATTTTCGGCGGCTGTTCAGGACTCGTTGCCGGGCCGTGCACGACCCCGGTGCTGGGGACGCTGCTTGCCTATGTGGCAACGAAGCAGAATGTAGTTCTGGGATGTGCCATGCTTTTTATGTTTGCGCTGGGCATGGGGACGCTGCTGATCGTGGTTGGCACCTTCACCGGGATGCTCTCCGCGCTGCCCAAATCAGGGCTCTGGATAGAGCGGCTTAAAAAAGGGTTCGGGTTTTTAATGATTATTGTGGGAGAGCTTTTTATTTTCAAGGCTGGACAGCTCATGATATAATAATTTATGGAGAATGCAATGAACAGTCATAAACAATCAATGTTCATAGTGGTACTGCTGCTGTTTATTATGCTGGGATGTGAAAGCAATCAGGTGCAGGAGGAGCAGGCCCCGGTATCCGGCGCAGAGACTCAGCTGGCAACAGATTTTACCCTGAAAAGTTTAGAGGGCGAGGAGTTTAAGCTCTCCTCTTTCCGCGGTAAGAACCCCGTGTACCTGGTCTTCTGGGCTACCTGGTGTCCCTACTGCGTTAAAGAGATTCCCCGGCTGAAAGAGCTGTATGCAAAGCTGGCCCCCAAGGGGCTCAAGATTCTGGCAATAAATATCGGCTATAATGATCCGCTCTTGCGGGTGCAGAGTTTTCAGAAGAAGTATGAACTCCCCTACCCGATACTCTATGACAACAATGCCACGGTTTCACGGCAGTACGGGGTTATCGGCGTTCCCTTCAGCGTTCTCATAGACCGCAGCGGGAAAGTGGTGTATCGCTCCAACGGGACGCCGGAGAGCCTGGAAGCATTTGTGGAAAAAGAAAAGCCTGCATGAGCAGGCTTTCATGAGGATACTGGCTCCAGACCTCGTCCGGCAGCAGCCGGCCCGCCTTTGCTATCCTCCTGCGCATAAGGCTACGGCAGGAACTATAAAAAGCTCGCGGCGGCCCGCCTTCGCTGCTCCTGAGCATAAAAGCTACGGCGGGCAGGGCGGGCAGGGAGCTTTACATCTTCTATTCTTCGAACTCTTCCTTGAAATCTTCTACGCCTTTTCCGCCAACGCCGGTCACGCTGATCTTCCAGAAATTCGACGCTTCCGGTTTTTTAAGCGTCATCTCAAGCAGCTTATCCATAGCTCCTGCAGGATAGCCCATCTGCCGCTCTAACGTGCGGACCGCTCCGGTGAGCTCCGCGGGATCAGTGATATGATTAAGCACGCCATCACAGATAATGGAGGTGTAGGCCATTTTGCCCGGCGCGCCGAACCCCTCGGGGATCCAGTAAATGATAAAACATACCGGCATGCCGCTTTTTAAATACGTCCCTTTTCTCCCCTTATTTGCCATCGTGAGATAAATATCTTTTCCATCATAGGAGTAGGCCAGGGGAATGGCATACGGGGTTTTCCCGTCAGTCATGGCAAGAACACCCACCCGATGCGATTTCAAGAATTCGTCTATCTCCGCCCTGTCTAACGTCTTTACATTGGTTTTAAATTTCATTCGCAATCTCCTCAACTGAGAGCTATGAGTTAGGGAGTTCAGGAGTTGAGAGTTGCAACTCATAAACTCCACAACTCTTCAACTCCTCAACCTGTTTTATCTTTATCACGGTCAATGAAACTCGATTCCGCCGCACACATTGATGGCCTGGCCGGTCATGTAGCTGGCGTCATCTGAGGCAAGGAATACAACGGCATTCGCGATATCATCGGGCACGCCTACCCGGGGAATTTTTAATATTCGCGAGTCTATGGAAGACTCGGTGACCATCTTAATGACACTTCCCTCAGGCATTTCCATCACCTTATCTCCCCGGTGCCAAATGGGGGTATCGATGAGACCCGGGCAGACCGCATTGACCGTTATCTCAAACGGGGCGAACTGAATTGCCAGTGCCTGGGTAAGGCCGATAAGAGCGCTTTTTGACGAAGCATAGACAATGCTTCCGGCCCGGTTGGTTTTACCCTCGGTGGACGCGGTATTAATAATTCTTCCTTTAATATTGTTATCTATCATCACTTTTGCAAGGCGCTGGCAGATGAAGAAAGGCCCCTTCACATTGATGGCATAAATCCGGTCCCAGAGCGCGGAGTCAATGTCTTCATAGTAGGCATTGGTGTCCCCGATGCCGGCATTGTTGAACAAAATGTGAAACTGCCCGAACTCGCTCAAAGCCGCATCCAGCATTGCCTGTACCTCTTCCAGTTTGCTGATATCACAGACCAGTGCCAGGCTCTTTTGTCCCAGGTCTCTAACCATTGCGGCGGTCTCATGTAATTCTTTTTCCTTGATGTCACACACCACCACGTCAGCGCCTTCGCCGGCAAAGCGGCAGGCCGTGGCTCTTCCTATCCCTGTTGCGGCACCGGTAATGAGGACTTTTTTTTCTGACAAAGCGTTTTAAATTTTTATCCATATTCTCACCCATCTACCTCCGTCATGGTAATCGCGCAAGCAGAACAGCATGTATTTCTGTATCTGAGATGATTTATTATCCCAGAGCATAGCCCATAAGAAGGTCTCTAAAGGAAGAACTTAGGGCCTTCTTGCTTTTGCAGATCATAAAAAATCCGCCAGAATGCCTCACCTGTTGGGGCGAAACATTCTGGCGAATGTACGGTATCTCACTGTATAAAAATTACGCCAGGCATACCCCGCCTTATGAAACGGGGTATGCTGAGAGCGGGATTAATGGCTGCCGTATGATCCCTTCTGCAGGTAATTGATAGTAAACATGGACTGGTCTAATTCTTTTATACCAACGCGCACGTTTTTCCGCGTATCTGCTCCGCCGTGAGTTCTCTGGAAATCTATAAAGATTCCTCCGCTGTCATGCATTTTTCCCCAGCCGGTCGCTTCTTCCTTGTACACATTGGTCCAGTCTTCAAAGCACTTCCAGTATTTTCCGGTAATTATCATACATTTCGACCCAGTAACAAACAAACGACTCAGGATCAAGATACATGACCTTCCGCTTGTACACATAGCTGGGTTCTTTGTGGACGCCCTCGACCACCAGGAGATTGCACCGCTCCCGGTGAACGCCGTTGGGAATAGGCTGGCCTTCAACCCTTTGCCAGTCTTTTGAAGGAATCGGCATGTGCCGGGCGCAGAGCATATCTTTTTTGCCTATGAACTTCCAGTTGCACAATGCAATGTGGCTGTCATAGCTGTTTTCGTCATCGTAGATCAGGTCTGTTCCGGCGATATTGTCCGTGCGCTGGGAAGTCTGGATCCTTCTGATTCTGCGGAACTGGCTGTACCACAGGTACCCGTCATCGCTTTTCTTTATATCCTGAAAGCGCAGGTTATACATCCTGGTGCCAAGCATTTCCGGCGGGCTGAACAGATTCAGGAACGTTGCTTTGGCGATTCCCTTGGGGTTATTCGGGAACGCCGGCTTCGGGTCCACATCAGTACGGTGAATAAAGAACAGTTCAGCCTGAAACTGCTCTGAAACCCGCTCGCGCCTGGCTTTTGTTTCCACAACCGGGCCTATCCTCGTGTAGCTTCTGGCATCCCCACGGTTATTAAAGTCAAAATTGTACATCATTTCCAGGCCGGTTTTCGGTAGGGGAAACGGCCTGCCGCCACCCTCGGCATAATTGACAATCACCCCTTCAGCGTCGGTTTTCACTGATGAAGAATATTTCTTAGTTGCCTCCTGCATCCCCGGTGTGTCTATGTAGCGCTGGTACGGGGCAATAAAGAAGTAGTAGCTCTGCTTTTCATTCCACTGCTGATAGTTTTTATAAACGTCATTGACATACGACGCCGGCAGGAATTCTGCCACCTGGTCAACATTGGTGTTGTCAATCTTCTTGCCGACCCAGGTCTTTTCCCACTCCCGGACTTTTGCCAGTTCCTGGTCAGTGTAGCAGGAGGCAAAGCCAACCACTTCTTCTGCACAAAGCAGGCGCGGCACAACAACCGTTGTTCCTGCAATCAAAAGACATAGCATACTAACTGTTGCACTGATTTTTTTAATTTCCTGTAGTCTCATAGAACCCCCGTTGTTCGTTCAGTGTTACGGTGCTGGAACTGCGTTTGTTTATAGCTCTCCCCCTCACACAATAGCTTAAAATTCATACCTGATTCTTATCAGAATGCTGTCCTTGTCATAGTAGCCCCGATTGAACTTGTATGAGGAGCAATAAAAAACCGGGCCGCCTTCAAAGCGCCAGTGATTTCCCGGCCCATAGGCAATCATGGGGGCTATAAACCCCTTTTTGATTTCCGGATCCCAGCTGCCGGTGAAGACAAAGGTCCAGATAAGGTTGTCCCACTGCTGCATAAGGTTCCATGAAAGCGTCGTGCTATGACTCGCGCCGTATCTATGGCCCCGGGACCCCTCTACGATGAGGTCGTCGCTGTAGTTAAAAATCTTTTCATAGAATCCGGTCAGGCTTACCTGGAAATACTGGTTGCTGAACCAGTTCCTGGTGATATAGGGTATGTTGAACTTATCGGAGTAGTTTAGCCCCATCCCGAAGGTATCCCGTTTTACCTGATCATAGATAGTGCCCTGGGTTGTCCCGTCGGTTGACATATTGTAGGGGGCATTGTGCTCGTAAAAATACTCAAGCCTCCACACCGAGCCGTGAAGCTTGTCTATAATGGTCTGCGCGGTTCCGCCAAAAAGCTGATAGCGCTTCCAGTCATAGGGCCGGGGGCCATCAGTAGCTCAGGCTTGATTGGTTCGCCGGTGATCCAGTGGAGCGGAATCCGGCGGTGACATATTTTACTGCATAATCACTGATTGCTCCCGGTACGGCTACCGGTCCCGGATACAGCTGATTAATATAGAGCAGCGTCCAGTCGACATTATAGCTGAAACCGCGCAGGCGAAATCCCAGCATCCAGTTGCTCATATGCCATTTTTTTGGCTGGTATCTCTGCCACGCCTCGGTAACCGTCCAGTTGTAGATGCCGGCCCTTGCCCGGGATTAAAGGATGTTGCTGCCGGGCTCGGGCCCCACTGGGTGCCTTCCACCGGGAGCCTGATGCCCTGAAAGTATCCCGGGTTATAAATAAATTCAAACAGCAGGTTGCCGGGAAGCTGTGACTGGTAGAACCCCCTGAACATCCACATGCCGAGTTTCATTTCAGACCAGGAAAAAACCCCGGGAGTGCCATAGCGGAGGTCAAGAGGGTTGACAACATCAACCGTGCGCTTGATATCGGTTTCACCCCAGACCACGATCTGCTTGCCTGACCTTGATATTGAACGGCCCGCGGATGTAATCTGCATACGCCTCGGCAATGATGTCCTCATCCTTGGGCTTCTGATACCAGCTTCTCTGGCTGGACGGGACCGCGCTTCTCTGCTGAAAGTCCGTGGTCGGCGCCAGATCATAGTAATATTTAAAGGCGCCAAAGAGGTTGAAGGTCTGGCACTGGTCTTCCTTGACCCTGTAGAGCACGTTCACCAGTGCGGAGGTAAGAATTTCATCGATGGGGGTGTTGTGAAACTGCCCCTCAGCCCTTGGAATATGGGTGCGGATATAGGTGTATTTCTTTACGAACCCGTCAAGCCGCAGATCGCCATTCATCAGATCTATTTTTGCCAGAGCCTGCGGAGCGCTCCCCAAACAATACATGAAGCGCTGCAAGCGCTGCAAGTAAATGTGAGTAAGGGAAATCTTTTTTTCATTGTCCCCTCCCGGGATATATGGTTGTTTTTATGTTCCCCTTTAGATACGGTCCCTTCTCTGCGCATTCAGGTGGACTACATTTAACAGTAGATGTCAGTGCATCACCCCCTTACATGCCAAGTTCTTTTCTAAATCCCTCTATACCTTATCTGGTTATTTTTTTATGGCGCTGCGGACATTTCAAAGGCTGCCGGGAATACCATGTATTGAGCGCGCAAATTCCCCGGCATTGGTCATTTCATTTTTTATGGCTGTCGAGACATCGCGCTGCAGAGAGTGCGCGATTTTTGCCAGCCAGGCAGAAGAATTTTTGAACCCGATGGGGATAATATCATCCACATCAAGGATGTCAAATCGTTTTTGCATTATTTTTATGTATTTACTTTCGCAGCCCTTTTCCCTCTGTCGTACGGGTAGGTGCACCGGTTGAGCGGCTGCCTGCGGGGTTTTCTTCAGTTGCTGCGACTGTTGCTCCGGCGGACATCATTGCGTTTATTTTTACCCCGATGGAGGAAAACATCCGTTTCAGCTCGAACACATCCGCCTGCCAGTTAAACGTTGCATTGTTAAAGGAAGACGATTAATACCGGGGCAGCGCTATGTTTCAATTTCTCTGACGGTATTAAATCCCCCCCACACGGCATCCATGATCGTGCCGGGTGCTTTGCAGTCACCAATGCTGATAACATTTGGTTTGTTGACAAACAACTTGCTGAGTTCGTTGTGCGGAAACAGACGACCTGAAAAAACCAGGCTGTCCATGGGAATCTTCTTCTCAGCTCCCTGTTGATCAGCCACAACGCCGTCACCGTCCAGCCGTAAAGGAATCGTGCCGCGCAGCACCGTGATATTTTTTTCTTCCCGTATCATCTTCAAAAGCATTTCGCGGTTATGGATGTCGATAATATCCGTGTCCAGTTCAGCGGAATCCTGTCGCGCGCACAGCGTAACCTTTTTGCCCTGGCTTGCCAGATACAGCGCGGTTTCGCACCCAATAACCCCTGCGCCCATGATAAGGATTCTTTCTCCCCGGGGCTCCATCCCATTCAGCAGCTGAATCGTTGTCAGCACATTGTTACCGTCAAGCGGGGACGGCTCCATATCCGCACCGGCAGCCAGGATGACATAATCGGCAGCGAAGCTTTGAATATCCCCGGCATTGGCCCGTTTGTTAAGCACAACATCAATTGGCAGCCGCCCGGCAAGTCCCGTGAGGAATGTTATATAGTCTGCTATATCCCGCTTGAAATCAGGCTTTGAAGCAGGCCAGAGATTTCCTCCCAGCCGGTCAGAGGCTTCCCACAGGGTAACAGCAAAGCCCCGCTGCACGCCCACCCGTGCTGCTTCAATGCCGGCCGGCCCGCCCCCGACCACCAGGAGAGATTTTTTCTGTTTCAGCGGAACCAGCACCCGATCGGTTTCGTGCCCGCAGACAGGATTCAGCGAGCAGCTGGTCGGCTCTCCGGCGATCATCTGCCACAGGCAGCCCTCATGGCAGCCGATACACGGCCTGATCTCAGCGGTCCTGTTGCTTTGCACTTTATTGACCCATTCCGGCTCCGATAGAAGCCCTCTGCCGATGGCGATAAAGTCGGCCTTTCCCTCAGCCAGAACCTTTTCCGCCACATCCGGGTACTGCAGACGGCCTACGGTAATAACCGGCAGGCTGCTGACCTTTTTAACTTTCGCGGCCAGCTCCACCATGCAGCCCGGCGGCTGGTACTGCGGCGGATGCGGCCACCAGCCGGTCTCGTAGCAGCCGGCGTCAACGTGCAGCGCGGCAACGCCCATTTTCTCCAGCTCTCCGGCGATCCACAGCCCCTCTTCCTCAACTCTACCGCCTGCAAGATGGTGCTTGATGCCAAAGCGATAAATAATCGGGAAATCAGCGCCTGCATCGCGCTTGATTGCTTCAATCGCTTCCCGTGCAAAGGTGAGCCGCTTCTCCCGGAGAGCCGCCGTAGCGGTCATCACGCCGGTTCCAGAGGCCGGTCATGAACTGGTCCATAAAATAGCCCTCGTGGCCGTGCAGCTCAACACAGTCGGCTCCTGCCTCGCGGCAGCGCAGCGCTGCAAAGCCGAACGACCGGGTCAGCGCCTCTGCTTCTTCAGTGGTTATCGCCCGGCTGTTCAATTCAGGATAATCAGGAACATAAAAGTTCGTGTTTTCCGAGGCTGAGACCGGCTTCACCCCATCGGGCACGATGAAGGCAGGTACTACGCGGCCGAAACCGGCAGTCAGCTGAATGCTCAGCCGGCAGTCATAGGCAGTGAAGCGTTTCTGCAAGCTTGCGCATTGCTGCAACGTGCTTGTCATTAGCCATGCTGAGAAGTTCTTTTGCGCAGGGCTCCAGAGCCTGGGTAACGAATACCATCTCGGTCGTAATCATGCCGACACCGCCGGCAGCGCGGGCCCCATAGTATGCACGTACGCGCTCACCCCAGTACTCTTCTGATCCGGCATCACACACCCCGCGGATGCCCATGGGCGCCATAATGATACGGTTTTTAATCTCCAGTGTTCCGATACGGCCCGGTTCCAACAGTTTCATCCTGAACGCTCCTTATCTGATATTATTTAAACTTGAGTACTGCTATATTCAGAAAACAGTGCTCTACTCAAAATGCCATCAGAAACTCAGTTACCGGTACAAATAACTCCAATACCTTCTTTGCAGAATCTTTTATTGCAGGGCTATGATCAAATAATGCCGTCATGCTGTTACCATTGGTGTAGTATAAGTTGAATGAGCTTTTTCCCGGCAGAACTTTTTGCCAGAACCGTATCGCGAAATTGCCGCAGCGTGCCAAGCCGTGTATCACCTGCTCCCAGAAGATATGCTGCCGGGCATGTATTCTCTTTAAACTGCTCAAGAAAATCCAGGGTTGCTTTAATGATCTGCTTCTGCTGCGCTTCCCTGGAAATGTCTGCAGGGTTGTCACCTTCCTGAACGAAATTCTCATTTACTCCATCCCAGTAGTAGCCAAACTGGGTATGGTTGCCTCCCTCGATCTCTACAAACGGCGTGTCTTCAGGCAGATGCTCTGCTCCGGCTTTGATCTCATCCGGATGCCCGTCTTTGGTGCCATAAATCGAGATTGCTTTAAGGTCCGTATTATCCAGACGAAAACCTTCTGACGGCCAGGCAGCCCAGAGCACAACCCCGTCAATTTTGTCCGTATGACCCTGGGCATAGCTGCAGGAAAAAGAGCCGCCGATGGAATGTCCGCCTATTATCCATGTTTTGATCCCGCTGTAATCGCTTATTATCTTATCTGCCCTGTCAGAGCTGAACACCGCAAGATCACGTACCATCTTTACAATCACGGTTAAGTACCCTTTTGCTGCAATTGCACGCGCAGGGGGTGCGTATGCCCGCGGATCAACCAGCCCTCCCGGATAAAAAATAAACCCTATTTTCGGATTTGCGTATTTTGGTTTAAAAACATAATAGTAGTTTGAACCTTCTTCCCACTCTGCCACTTCAACCGTTTCTACTGTTACGCTGATATCTGATTCCATGGCCTCTAATGCTTCCGGCATGGGGGGATGGCTGGGCTCAAGTTGAGCTGCCGCCTCATAATCACTAAAACTAAAAACCATGAATAGTGACAGTATAAAAACAATAATTAATTTTTGTATCTTCATAAATGTGCTCCTCACGGTTAGTAAATATGTTTTGTTTGTGGGAATATGTCTTTCCGGATACGTGGACGGAATATGACGGGCACGTATCTTTTTATTTGATGGTGAGATTATTGCTGATGCGCATTGATTACAATAAAAACTCTATTACCGGTATTATTGCCCCCAATAACTTCCTCGCAGGCAGCATCTTTAATCACCGGGCTGCTCTCAAATATCGCAATCAGTTGCGCGCCGTGTTTCTTATACAATGCGATTATGTCCTGACCTGATGAGCTTTTTGCCAGGAGTTCATCGCGAACTTTTCTGACGGTGTTTACCCGCGGGTCTTCTTTTCCCAAAAGATAGACTACCGGGCATATGTTCTTTTTAAATTGTTTCAGAAAATCTGCCGTAACCCGTACAATTAGTTCCTGCTGCTCTTCGATGGTGATGGTGGCAGCATTATCCTGTTCCAGGTAAGGATACGGATACGGAGAAGGATCAATCCAGCCGAACTGGGTATGATTTCCGCCTTCAATTTCCTCGAAGACCGTGTCCGCGGGCAGATAAACAGCGTTTTCCTTTACCTGCTCAGGCGTTGCCCTGCCGTCCAGGGAGCCGGTAACAGAAAGGACCTTCAGCGCGGTGTCATCCAGCCTTAATTCCGCGTTCACATAAGATGCCCAGATGACTACCCCGCTTACTGCGGTGGATGCCTTGGCATACATAGCCGCAGCCACCCCCCCCACCGAGTGCCCGCCGATTGCCCATTTCTTAATTTTTCCATAGTCGCTGATTATTTTGTCTGCTCTCTCGTACCCTGGTATTGCGATGCATTTCGGCATGGGAATAATGCAGGTAAAAAATCCTTTGGCGGCAATGTCGCGTGCGGCAGGCGCGTACGACCGGGGGTCGCAGTTCCCTCCCGGAAGTATTATGAACCCGACGGTAGGCACTGTTTTTTTAGGCATGAAGGCATAATAAATATTGTCATCTATAGGGGCAGGGTTCGTGCCGTCCCAGCTGTCAACTTCCACGGTTGAAACGGCAACCGCCCTATCGGACGTCAGCGCGTCCAGGGCCGGCGGCAGCGGCGCGCGAAGGCATTCAATAGCGTTTACCGGGTGAGAACCAAAGAATGCCGTGAAAACAAATGCTGCTGCTATAACCAGAAGTCTTGTAATTTTCATAATGCTATCTCCCGAGGCGTTAGATAATTTTCATTATACACTATGCCGAACATCGCATGACTGAAACCGTTTATTTCCCCAATTCTCCCGGCGTAAAAAAATCAAAGCCCCCGCATCTTGACTCCGGATCTGAATTATAGATGTTCAGGATGAACTCATTGGTCTCTTTGCAGTGGACAACACAGATACCCGTCAGGCCCTGGTAGCCGGGTATGTACGCCGCAATTTCCGCAGTTCGTGCACTGCACGGCGAGGTGCTGTAGACTTCGTTTATCATAGGCGGCGTTGGTGTTGCATTTTTCTTTCGTGTTTTCCGGGGTGAATCCGGGACCCGTGTAGTCAGCGCAGAAATAATTATTGCCGTATAATTCTGAATAGAACAGGCAGCTGCCATTTCCCGAGTCCAGTGAAGAGGGCCCGTCGCATACGGGCTTACTGGGGGTTATTAAAACCGGGTTTTCTTCAAAACTCTTCTCCAGCATCCAGCTGAGCAGTGCCTGGTGGCTCAGCAGCTTGCAATACCTGACCCCCCGTAACCTATCATCAGAAATATTGGGGTCATCAAGCTTTACATACAGACTCCAGGGCTCATAATAGAACTTGTTACCATCCCGGGTTACTTTTGTCGCCGGGTCAACACTAAGCCATGCGCTGCCGTTATTTACCGGGTTCGTTTTATCACTGAGCGGCGGCTGGGCATCATCGGGAATAAAGGAGAGCTGTTTTCCCTGGGACAGGTATTTGTCCCGCTGCTCCTTCGTCAGGACATTGTTGAGCACGGTATCGTAAACCTCCTGCTGCACATCCGCGCAGATCCCCTGCGGCTCGCTGTCGCTGAATCCAAAGGCAGCATCCACGCTGTCTTTGGACTTTAATTTAGCCAGTACCACGTTATTGATGCTTGCCGACGGGGTCGGATAAGCACCTGTTTCCGTGATAAACGTATAAAAGGGCTGTATCCAGTTTTCCGCGGCATTCAGCACTGCATACGAGCCGCTGAATTCCAGCAGGGGCAGTTTGGTGGCCCGGATGTCGATATCTTTTTTCTCAATGTTGGTCATGGTCTTCTGGGCATTCCAGACCAGGCAGTCATCATATGCCCCGGCAAGCTCATAGCCTGTTTTGGTGGTATCCACATCACAGGTAAAGGTCAGCGGTTTTGTGCACTGGATAGTGATCGCGAGCAACAATAAAATCAGCAGTCCTAAAAAGAAATTCTTCATTTTCTCCTCCTTGCATTGTTTTTGTCGATCTTTTCCCCGGCCCCTACCTTTTATCCGGGAACTCCCCCCTACATGCCGAGTTCTTTTCTGAATTCTTCCATAACCTGTTTGGTAATTTTTGTGTAGCCGTGATTGCGCGCATACTCTTCTGTGCCGGAGACGGCAGCCACCCTGAACGGAGAGGGCACTTCTTCAAGCGCCTGCTTTGCCGTGTCCTCCCACTCCATGACATACGGCAGCTGGTCAATGGGCACCTCTTCCTCCTCTTCAGCAGGGGAACCCTCGACACCGTCAAAAACAGAAGAAAATTTTGCCTTGAACTTTGTCGGCGTGTACTTGTCCGCGACCTCCTGCATGATGGCAAGGGTGATGGATGAGTTGCGCTCTTTTGCCATCTGCTCCGCCACCTGCTGCAGCTTTTTCATGGCCGTGGCCCGGACAAAATGCGGGATCATTTCCGATACCTTCATCATGGCTTCCTGCGCTGCCGTGTCCCAGGGAATATCTCCGTATGAGATGGGGCCGGCAATCTCACCCTTGGTCTCAAGGAATATTTTCATGTACACTTCATTGACGATGGCCTGCACCAGATATTTTGCGCCCATGAAGCCCATGAACGGGCAGTTTTCGGTATTAAGGTAGCCGATGGTGGGGATGTCAGCGAAGATGAAGTTGGTGAATCCCTCGTCCATGCTCACTTTCTTGTCATAGAAGTTGCCGAAGATTACCATGGGAGACTTTGCCACGAACTGCTCGCGCTTATCGTCAATGGTCGGAGATACCATCACCGTGTCGCACACCTCGCGTATCTTCTCGCCTGCAGCAGGGCTGCTTACGGCACACATGACCACATCCATGCCCATCTCGTTTTTCAGGAAGCGGCTGATGCCCACGGCATGAGTGTTATTGTTTTCGAGGGAGAGCGCAGCAGACATTTCAAAGGCTACCGAGAATACCATGTTTGAGCGGACAAATTCCCAGGCATTGGTCATCTCGTCTTTTATTGCTGCCGCAGCATCGATGTTGAGAAGCCGGCCGATTTTTTGCAGCCAGGCGGAAGAATTTTCAAACCCGATGGGAATAATATCATCCAGATAGGGTACGTCAAAACGTTTCTGCATCTCTGCCGCAACTTTCTGCCCGCAGTCGTACGGGTAGATGCACAGGTTGAGAGCTGCCTGCGGCGCTTTCTTCAGCTCGGCGACGGTTGCGCCGGCGGACATCACCGCGTTTACTTTTACCCCGATTAAGGAAAGCATCCGCTTCAGCTCGAATACGTCTGCCTGCCAGTTGAAGGTTGAAAAAGTCGGCCCGATAATGTTCACCGCGTTTTTGATCTTTTTCTTTGCCGGCTTCATGATGGAGAGCATCTGCAGGAAGGCTTCATCCTTTCCCTCACCCACCGTGCCGCCGATGGGCGGGCGGATGATGATTGTGTCCTTAAATCCCACCTTGTGCGCCACGCCCTCAACATCATCCCGCGTCACCTCAACGCTCGGCGCGGTGACGATGATTACCGCAGCCGGCTTTTTTGCCAGCACCTTGCGCATGGTCACCTCAAGCTTTTCCTCCGCGCCCTGCATGACGTTTGCATAGGAGAGGTTGGTGGAGTAGAGCTCGGTGGTCCAGTCGTTGACCAGGATATTGACATGCTGGTTGATATAGCAGCCGGGAGGCGCGTGGAAAATGGTGCGCGCGTCCTTCACCCCCACCGCGGCCCACAGCGCACCCTCAAAGGCTGACGGCGTATGTATTTCCTGCATCCTGAACTGTGTAGCGGCCTGAAGATTGTCTTTCATTGTAAGCCTCCGTATGTCTGCATGAGCTGGTGCCATTTTTCATAGATGGGCCGGTGCAGAATCCTGAAAAAGTTGCTGCCGAGATCAAGCGCGTAGTCATAGCCGTATTCGCACAGGTAGAGCATGTTGATGAGCGTGGGAATGAAATAGGGGACGGTTTCCACCTGGGCCTGGAACTCGACCTGCACCACGTTGGGCCTGATCTGTTTTATCAGGTCCTCAACCGTGTCAAAGTCCTCCTCGATAAAGGTAGCGCCGTAGCGCTCCTCCATGATTTTCTTCTCCTGCTGCATGTATTTATTTTTCATGGCCGGTACAATAAAAACCTCGGCGCCGAACTCTGCTATGATTTTGCCGATGGACACCTCATTAGCCGGCCCTGAGACCAGCAGCATGCGGACCTTCTGTTTGGCAAATTCTTTGCGTATCTTTTCCAGCTCAGGCTTGACGCGCTTTTCCTCTTCATCCACGATGTCATGCAGCTTCTGGCATTTTTCATAATCCGCGATGCCGCGCAGAAAGCGGGACGTTCCTTCAATGCCCGCGGGAATTTCAATATAGCGGCTTTCGGTATTGAATTCCTCATCCAGCTTTTTGCAGGTGAGATAGGGCGTGACGTGGATCGGGTAGATGTGCTCAGCGCGCACGATTCGTTCCATTTCATCAATGTGGGGAGCGGGAAAGACAAAGGTGTTGAGACCTGCTTTCTTCAGCGGGATTTCCAGGGCCGCGAGGTTTCCCGCGTCCTGGCCGGCCCTTCCCACAATGCCGATGGAGCCGGGTGTCTTGTCCAGATGCTTAAAGGTCTCAACAATTGCTACCCAGGACACATCAGAGCCCAGCACCATGGAGCGCGGGAAGTTGAACCCGGTCTGGGCATAGGTCACCTTCAGCTCGGGAATTTCCTGCTTGAGCTCGGCGATGACGCCGTCAATGTCCTCGCCGATGAGCTGCGGCACGCAGGTGTTGATGACGACAATGACTTTCGGTTTATATTTTTTGTAGATGTTTGCAATCTGCAGCTTGAGGCCTTCTTCGCCGCCGAAAATGACATCGCTTTTGTTGATGAGGGTCCCCGCGGTGAGCAGCTGGGAGGGACGGCACGACATGGAGCCCACCTGGTTCTGATAGGAGCAGGGCTGCGGGCCGTGAAGAAGCGGTATCACCCCTTCAATTTTTCCCAGGCTTGCCAGTGCCTGAATTGTTGAACAGCAGTGCTCATAATTTTTTAATGCCATAATCTGCGCTCTCCTTGTCTGGTTATTTGTATTGCAAGCATTCAGCCATCAGCGGTCAGCTTTCAGCATAATCAAGGGTCATGGGGCAAGGGTCAAGAAGACCATTCCGAATTTACTCTGTGTCTTTGTCCACCCTTCGCAGTAAACTGCTACGGAGGACAGGTGCCGGTTGTCTGCTCATTACGTCATTTCACTAACCCCGATCCCCCAACCCCGAATCCCTGACGCTCTATTTCTTTACTATGCCGCGCCACCAGGCATACAGGTCTTCAAACTTCATCGATTTGGGAATGGTGAACATTTTATTGTTCCAGATATTTTCGGTGAGCGTCCGGAACGCATCACACTCCTTTGAATCAGGCGCCAGCTGGTAGAGCGTCATGCCTTTCCCCGAGCATTCCTTTATCTTCTCGCTGTAAGGGATAAACCCCACCACCTGCGTACCCATCATCTCCGCAAACGTGGTAAGTATCTCTTCCTCGTTCTTCAGTTCCCGCAGGTTGCCGATGATGCCGCCCAGCCGCGCCCCGGACCTGCCCGTGAACCTGGACACGGCCTTGCAGATGTTTGACGCGGCAAACAGCACTTCGATCTCGCCGCTGCTCACGATATATATCTCCTCAGCATATCCCTGCCTGATCGGCATGGAGAACCCGCCGCACACCACATCCCCCAGCACGTCATAGAGCACTGCGTCAAGCTCCAGCTCCTGGTACGCATTCAGGTGCTGGAGCGTCTCGATGGCCTCGATGACCCCCTTGCCGCCGCACCCCAGCCCCGGGTCCGGCCCGCCGCTCTCAGCACAGTAGATCTTCCCCTTGCACTCCTCGTTCAGCGGGCTGGCAAATACTATCTCATCACGGGTTATGGATTTGACATCAAAATTCTTCCGGCGCAAGGTATCAAGCACCGTCTTCGGCATTTTACCCCGCAGCAGAAGCCGCGTGCTGTCATGCTTCGGGTCACACCCCACGTGCATTACCTTTAATCCCCTGTCGGCAATGCCGAATGAGATGTGGGACGAAACCATGGATTTGCCGATCCCGCCTTTGCCGTATATCGCTAACTGTCGCATTATCTCCTCCTATTCAAAATACTGCAGCCACCAGTCATACAGATCTTCAAACTCAATGGTGTTCGGTATCACCAGATCTTTGTTTGCCAGCACCGCATCCCCGATCCCGGTATAGATACCGGCCTCTTCCGAGTCAGGGGCAAGCGTGAACACGGTCTTGGCCTGCCCGCCGCATTCCTTTCACCATCTGGCTGAACGGGATGATGCCGATGATCCGCGTGCCTATCTTCTGCGCAAAGTCCTGCACCATCTGCAGTTCATTCTTTACCCGGCGCAGGTTGATGATCAGCCCCCCGAGCTTTGCACCCGAGCGCACTTCAAAACGCTTGATGACCTTTGACACATTGGTCACCTGGTACAAAGCCTCAAGCTCTCCGCTCGCCACCACGTAGGTCTCCTGCGCGTAGCCCTGACGGATGGGCAGCGAAAAGCCGCCGCATACCACGTCTCCCAGGATGTCATAAATAACCATGTCAAAATTGTAGTTTTTAAAAACATTGAGCCGGGTCAGGGTCTCGATCGCTTCCACCACCCCTTTCCCGCCGCAGCCAACCCCCGGCTCCGGCCCGCCGCTCTCCGCACAACAAACCCGGCCCCCGTTCTTAAACGCCAGGGGCGATTCATACACCACGTCATTTACTGCCACTGCCTCATAGTCAAATTCCTTTTCCCGCAATACATCCAGTATGGTCTTCGGGAAATCATCCAGCAGCGGCCGGGTGCTGTCGTTCTTCGGGCTGCATCCCACCTGCAGCACCTTCATCCCCCGGTCGGCAAACGTGTATGAGAGGTGCGCTGCCACCGTCGATTTCCCGATCCCGCCCTTCCCGTAAATCGCTATCTGGCGCATGTCCTGTTCCTTTCCTTAAATCTTTTTAAGAATCTCTGACATTTTCTTTAACGATTTTAGTAACTCTGTCTGATCCCTGCTGTCGAGCTTGGCGAAAATGCTTTCCATCTCCCGGGCCCGTGTTTTCAGGAACTGCTTGTGAATGTTTCTGCCCTGGTTCGACAGTTTGACCTTAACGACCCTTCTGTCTGCAATGTCCCTGACGCGCTCAAGGATTCCCCCCTTTACCAGCCCGTCAACCATTTCCGTCATGAAGGGCATGGTGACCTGGGCAATCTTGCTGAGCTCGCCCATGCGATATTCCCGATCCTCATGAAAGGCCGCCATAGCGCGCATCTGGGACGGACTGAAGCGGATGCCGACCCTGGTGCTGCTGCTTTTCACCATCTTTTTGAACAGCTGCACGAACAGGTTGCGGAACTCAATGATGTGCTGCTCAATTTCCTCTATTCTGCTCATGGTATTTTGTTTCGCCATGGTTTGGTACCCCCTCCCGTTGTGATATGCTTAATAGTTAAGTATGTGAACTATTAAGTAACCTAACCGATAGCGCATGTCAATAAAATATTTCGTTCGCGCCCGACGGTCCGGCGCGGCAAGTTTTTATTTGACACAACACCATAGATTTACTATTTTATTAAGCCTGTCACCGGAGGCAGGGGCAGGTGGTCGGGGGTTAGTGGTTAGGGAAATGCAGACTGAGAAGGCAGCAGGCACAAAGAAAATTCTGAATGGCTTCTGACCCTGCCCATGGCCCATCGATAGATTAATAAACAGTGAGAGGTTAAATGAGCGTATGACAGCACAAAAAAAGGTTGCAAAGCAAAGAAGTGAAAAGACAGCAAAAAAACTGATCACCACCATCGGTCTGGTCGGGGCCGGGCAGATGGGCAAGGGGATAGCCCAGGTTGCAGCCCAGACCGGGTACCGGGTGATAGTTGTTGAACCCTACGAGGAGATGATTGAGAAGGCTCAGAAAGAGATCTCCGGCAACCTCAGCCGGGCGGTGGAAATCGGGAAAATTGAGAAAAAGGACAAAGACAGGGTCCTGTCTCTTATATCATTCTCAAAAAACCTTGAGGACCTGGCAAAAGTGGATTTTATCATCGAGGCTGCGGTGGAAAGCGCTGCGGCAAAGATTGATATCTTTTCAACGCTGGACAAGATCTGCGCCCCGCATGTTATTTTCTCCACCAATACCAGCTCCGTGCCCGTCGGCAGGCTTGCCCGCGCCACAAAGCGGCCGGAGAAAGTGATCGGTATGCACTTCATGTACCCGGCGCAGAAAATGAAGCTGCTGGAGATCGTGCGGACGCCCGCAACCTCAGAGGAGACGTATCAGATTGTTAAACGCCTGGCGCTTGAGATGGGTAAAGTCACCCATAACAGTGACTGACCGGCCGTGTTTTGTTACCAGCCGCCTGATTCAAACCCTCATCAACGAGGCGATTTTCTGTTTGTATGAAGGCGTGTCAACCAGGGAAGAGATAGATATGGCGCTGAAGCTCGGCATGAACCATCCCATGGGGCCCCTGGAGCTGGCGGACTTTATCGGCCTTGACGTGGTGCTGTCCATGCAGCAGGCGCTCTACGACGGATTCAAGGAGCCGAAATACCGGCCCTGTCCGCTGCTGGTGAGCCTGGTGGAAGTAGGGCACCTGGGAAGGAAAACGGGGAGAGGGTTTTACGAGTATAAATAGCGGCCCCTCGACCGTTCGACAAGCTCACGGCTCGGGGTAGGTGAATAGAGTAAATAGGCAACCCGCCTTCGCTATCAAAGCTACGGCGGGCAGGCAGGTTAAAAGGCAAGGGCACAAGAGAACAAAAGGCGAAGCGGCGTAAAAAAATAATTATAATCTGGTCATGGAGAAGCCACTCTGCACAATTCTGCAGCGTGGCTCTGTTTTATCTGCCTCAGTTCCCCTCCAGCTCTGCAATCTTGGTCCTGATTGAACCAGCCTGCGGTAAGGACGGCTCCAGCTCAAGAGTCTTTTTTAAATGAAACAAAGCCTTCTCATTATCCTTTTCACTGGAGAGGTATATAAGCGCAAGTTGCAGGTGGGGCAATGCGAGGGCGGGATTGAGTTCTATTGCCTGATTGAAAGCAGCGACTGCCTCTCTGCTGAGATCTGCCTTGCGATAGACAATCCCCATATTGGTAAATACCTCTGCACTGTCAGGCTTAAGTTCTATGCAGCGCCTGAATTCATCAATGGCTTCGCGGTACAGGCCCTGGTCTTTTAATACATTGCCGAGATTGTTGTGCGCTTCCATAAAGTCCGGGTTAAGCCGGATGGCTTCCCGAAACTCTTGTTCTGCTTTTGCGGGAAGGCCGGTCTTCCGGAAAACAGTGCCCAGATTATTGTGATACTCAGGCACATCCGGGTCAATTTTGACCGCCTTGTTCAGTTCAGCCAGCGCCTGGTCATGGTTCCCTTCTGCGAGGAGGACGGTGCCCAGATTGCTGTGGGCCTCTGCATACGGGGGGCCACAATTCAGTGCCAGGGAAAATAGCCATTTTGCATCGTTCAGGTCTCCCCGGCTTCTGCATGCAATGCCACAGCTGTTCAGTATTTCCTTGCCATCACGTGGACGACATAAAGAATATGCCTTTTGGTAGCATTTTATTGCAAGGTCGAACAGTTTTTTATCCGCAAGCATATTTCCAAGGTTATGATACGGATCAGGAAAGTCCGGCTTCAGTATCAGCGACCTTATATAGCTTTCCCTTGCCTTGTCGTACTCCCCAAGTTTGTAATATTCTACCCCGATATTGTTCAATGCCCGTGCACAGGCAGGTGCAGTTTTTATTGTTTTTTCCCAGAGCGTGAGAGCATTTTTCCAGTCCCGGTTGCGGTCCACGGTGCGCATTGAAAAAATCACCATGAGCAGCCCGGCAATCAGGAAAAAGATATACGGATGTTTCTGCCTGCACCACGTATACAGGGTTATCCCTGCCAGAAAAAACAATCCGATTGACGGGAGATACAGGTAGTGCTCTGCCATGAGCTCATGATGGGGAATAATATGACAAACAGGAAGCAGGGTAATAAAAAACCATGCCAGGGAAAATGTAATTAACCGGTTGTATCGAAACGCTCTTATGCCGGCCCAGAAAATTACGCAGAGGGCAAGTACTGATGCCCATGCTTTAAGATCGAGCAGATACGTGGTGAGCGGAAAAGCATTATAAGAATAGTCCGCATTCAGGGTAATGGGAAAGAGCATGAGTTTCAGATAGTACATAATGATTCGTGACACAGTCAGGAAGTTGGTTGCCCATGTCCCTCCATAGTACCCGGGGTGGAGCGATGGAGGCATAACGGCAACCTTGTAATAGGTAAAAGCAGCGGCCCCCAGCAGCAGGATGGAATAAAAAAAGACCCGCCGCTTCCACAGCTGCAGCATGCAGACCACAATTCTTTTAAGCAGATGATCCTGCGCGCCGGTTTTTGTTTTTGGCAGGGCTGCATAACTTTCCATAAAGTCATACACAAAGCACAGCGCTGGCAACGTAACCGCCATTTCCTTGGAAGAGACGGCGAGCGCATAGGATAAAAAAATTGCTGACGGCAATAAAACCGTGGGTTTTTTTCGATACCTGATAAATAAGTAAAAGCCCAGAAGGTAAAAAAGCGATGACAGGATATCCCGCCTCCCGGCAAGATAGGTGACGCTGTCAGTCTGAATGGGGTGGACTATGAACAGCAGCGATGCTGCAAGGGCAATGGTGTAATTATTAGAAAGACTGTACAGCGTAAGAAAAACAAGCCAGGCGGTGATGCTATGCAGGAGGATGTTTGATAGATGGTAGCCCTGCGGGTTTAGTTGAAAGAAATGATAATCGATAGCATAGGATACAATTCGCAGGGGCCGGTAATAACTGCCGGTTGTGCCCAGCCCCAGCAACTCGGGAATATTAGCCAGTTGCCGTATTTGGTAATTCTTTACAATAAGCGGAATGTCATCAAAGACAAACTCGTTTTTCAAAGAGTTTGCATAGAGTAAGAATGCCAGAAGGCTAAAACAGATTAAAACCAAAAATGCCGCTGCTGAACCCCCCGGCACAGATGGTTCCCGCGAACATTCAGGCTGAGTCTCTCGTGCGGTGCCCGAAAGGTTAGTCTCGTTATTACCCTGCATTATGTCAGTACCGTGCATGCCATTTATTTCAGTTGTTATTTATATATAATAAGCATAGAGGATAATACAAGAAAATACAAAAAATCCTGTTGGTCGCCACAGTGCTTCCACAGAGATGGTTTTTTAATGACTTAGAATATGGTTTGAAAAATAATGAATAGTGAATTATAAAACTTATTGACAATGCAGAAGTTATTGGATATTAAGGCTCAAAGGCACAAGGCAGACAAACATATTTTTTTATGCCAGCTACCCGAATAAAATCCCGCATCCATTTTTTCATGAAGCTGGGCAGCGGAAATAAGAAAATATAGGGGAAAGAATATTTTTTTATATAGTAACCATGCTCAAACAGGAGGAAATTTATGAAGAAAATATTTGTTAGCTGCTGTATGATTGCCTTGTTGTTATTCCCTGTATGCAGCTCGATTGGTTTTGCAGCAGGCGATGATGCTCTGTCTAATATTGAAACATCAAACGTGGATTTTGATTTTGCAGTTCTCCTGAAGAATCAATCAACCACGGTGAGTGCCGGTCTGGATACATCGTTATCTTTTCAGGTTATACCGGTAACGCTGAAGGGGAGCGAGAGCGGAACATTCTCTGCAAGCATGTCCCGAAACAATACCGAGGGGGAACTCGTTTACATCTATCAGTTTTTTCCTGGTGTGCCGACCTCTGCTTTCAGCATTGGTATTACTCCGGTGACGATGCGGATCAGCTCTGCGATCCCCAATTTGGATGACGGATGGGTCTTTGGCTTTGTTATTACCGGTTTTCTCTTTTCTCTCGAAGAACCGCCATATGGGTATAGCGTCTCACTCAGTTTTTAACGCTGATTGAAAACCTCAGCACTTTAAACAATTCAGGGAAGTTGTTGCAGCACTGTTTCCCTGGCTGTGGCGTAGATCAGGAGAGGAGTTATGATTTATGAAGAGAATCTATAAAACAGAAACCATACGGCGGGTTCTGCCGGTACTGCTTCTGATGTGCATTATCACACCGGGGATTGCATGGTCAGCAGAGGTCGAGCAAGTGTCTGCCGGGCCAATAACTGCTGCGTTTGCAGTCATGGTGCCCGGGCAGACAAAAACCTATACTGTTGATTCCGAGTTATACCCGGCTATCATGATAATCCCTGTGGTGATTTACGGAACTGGCAATTTTGCTGTCACGGTAAGCAAAACCGATACCAGCGGAGAACTGTTTGGCGTTATGCAGGTGGGAGGGTACAGCACGATCCAGATAGGCACGCAATACGGGGCTAATGTTGGCGTTACCCCCAAAACCTTAAGACTTGCTGCACGTTTCTATGATTCCGCTTTTATTGTCGTAATGAGTGGCTTATTAGCCTCTGTTGAAGAGGGGCCGCATCGGTATTCGCTAACCCTCGACGCATTTTAGTGTCTTGTAAACCAGACGGTCTCTGGCCCTATTATATTGGTGAATAGGTAAAAAGGTAAAGAGATAAAGAGGTGAAAAGGTATGGTAAACTTTTCGCCTCTTTTTTTAGCTCAGCGTTCAACACGAAACACTGGTCACCCGTACTCCGTAGCACCGTAAAGCTGGCAAGACCAAATTCAGATGTATACTTAGCAATTACTAATACGTTTGTTTATAGCACTGCCGAGGTGGACTATTCACGAGCCACGCCGTCCCTGTTTTCTGTTCGCTTCACGCATGCGGTGCCGTCAAAGCACATATCATCAGGGCATATGCATACAGACACTTCATGGCTGTACTCGGGCGCGCACCCGCAGGCGCCGATCATGCACGTGTTGGGGAAATCGCCGCTGCTCTGGCAGCAGCGCGCCGTGCTTATTGTTCCGCCTGATTCCAGACACCCTGTTTCAGGCGCGACTGCTGCTACCTGAAACTGCGGAGAATAGATGGTAATCTGCGACTGTGCAGTCCGCCTCGCTCATGGGTTTACCTTCAGTGCAGCCGAACGCAGCCAGGTACCGGAGCCGCCAGGTACCGGCATCTTTTGCAGTAAACGCCGACTCGTGCGAGCTTCCTGCAGCAACCGGCACCACATTGCCCTCCCACACACAGACCACCGCGGGACCCTGGTCCGTCCACTGGCCGTCAACCAGCTTTTCATAGGAAAACTGGCTGCAGCCCGGCAGATATGCTGTAACAGGTCCCTTATTGCTGAGCGTTGCAGTACCATTGTCTCCGGCCGTATAGCTGTCCTTATCCAGTGTCACGGTGAAGCTGTTATTACATCCTGCCAATGCCCACAAAAAAATAACTGCGCAGCAAAGAAACGCCAGTCTGCCCGATGCTTTTTTCATGACAATCCTCCTCTCTCTTAAAAGGACCAAGTGCAGCGCTGATTATTTTTTACTCTCTTCTATTTTAACTCAGCACTCATCACTCGTTACTCAGTGCTTATATGCTCTGTCAAGAGTGTAGACGTGACGCCCATGGTTTCTCCGGTATCTTGCCGCTTTCGCCTTTACTTATATAGAAGCTTTCAGTCGTCAGCTGAAACGTGGCTCGTGACCGGTGTCTCGTGATTCGAGATAAAAGGCAAAGAGGCATAAGGCACCCCTCGACTGCGCTCGGGGCAGGCACAGGCACAAAGAAATTCCGTAGCTCAGGGCGAACGGCTCGTGCAGCATAGGCACAAGACTTGCAGATTTAAGATTGCAGATTGCGAAATGGAAAAAGGCAATAGGCAACAGACAATAGGCAATAGGCAGTAGTAATAGATAATTCCTTCAACTTGCTTTCAGCCCCTAGCTCATGCAGGGCTCTCAATCGGAATTGACTGCTATATTGCAGATCAACAGGCAATGGAGCAAAGACAATAGGCAACAGACAATGAATAGATAATTCTCAGCGAACTCTGCCATTCGGCCCAGAGCTCATGGCCGAGGGGCGATCTCAGCGGTGAATCGGAACTGTCGGGGTCAATGCCTTTTGACCTCCTGATAAATCTGCTCGATCTTTTTGGCCTGCGTCTCCAGATCAAATTCCTCCCGGGCTTTTTCCAGGGCATTCTGCCCCATCGCCTGGCGGATGCCGGGATTTTCAACAAGGGTCATTATGGCGTCTGCCAGGTTCTCGGGGCGGTCATCAATAATCAGGCCTTCACGGTTGTTTTCAACAATCTCCGGCAGCATGCCCCTGTTGGCTGCAATCACCGGGATGCCCAGCGCCATTGCCTCGCGCACCGCGCGGCAGGCCCCGTCGCTTCCCGGCACCAGGAACACCTTGAAGTTGAGGCAGGCAAGGGTTTCGCAGTAAAGTCCTCTGCCTTATAGCCGGTAAAGATGAGATTGGGCCGTATGCCCATTTTCATCGACGGCTTTACGGCGATCTCCTCTATGTGGGTGCCGCGGCCGATAATCATGAATTTCAGCTGGGGAAACTCCCGCAGCACTATCGCCAGCGCCTCCAGCAGCACGCCGAAGCGCCGGTGCTTCTGCACCCGCGCCACAATCCCGCCCACAATGTCATCAGGTGAGAGCCGGTACTGAGCCCGGCAGTTCTCTATTGCCTGAGGATTGAACCGGGCAAGGTCTACCGGGACGTGCACCTTCCAGATCCTTTTTGCCGGCACTGAATAATGACCCATGATCTGCCTGCGGGTGCTGTCAGAGATGGTTATCAGGCCGTCGGTCATCGCTGACAGCAGCAGCCGGTTTTTCAGCGTTCTCCTGATGCCGGTGCCGTCATAGCAGGTGCGGACAATCGGCGGTCTTCCCTTTATGAGCCGGGCGGCACATCCTGCCAGAAGATGGTCGTTGGTCATGTGGGTGTGGATCAGGTCAAACTTCTCTTTCTTGAGAAATGACCGCAGCCTGAATATATCAGAGAAGTTGTGCGTACAGGTTGAAATGCTTGTTGAGGGCAAACGCGGTGACCGGGATGATCCCGGCCTTTATGGCTGCCGCGGCAAGGGATTCGGGCGCTTCCGCGGGCGGCGCTGCGCAGGCAAACGTCACCTCGTGCCCCGCGCGCTTGAGCATGACGGCGGTGTTCAGCGCGTGCTCTGCCGGTCCGGTCCACTTCCAGTTGCTGAATATGTGCAGTATTTTCATGGCCGATTAGTAAATAACCTGAGAGGATTATCCTGCTATGGTGCTCTGCGGTTATGTTTAACGAAAAATAACGCCAAAAGGTGCAGTGTTCTTGGCGCGGCTGATCTTTAAAATTTCCCGGTAATATTTTTTCCGCTCTCTAAAAAGCTCAGTTCCTTTAGCGTAAACAGAAGAAAAATTTCAAGCGCTCTTTTGCAGTCGACCAAGCGTGCTACCGAAGCGTTTATCTGCGCGAGGTTATTGGCGCGCTCATAAAATGAAAGGCTATCTTTACATGCCACCCGGTCGAGATCAATAAAGCTGAAGCGCCAGGCTGAATCTGCCTGCTCCTGCACCAGGATGTTGGTGGACTTCAGGTCCGCGTGATACACTCCCTTTTCATGGAGGTCCCGTACTGTTTCGGCAAGAGATGTAATGAACGCATGTTTAACCGCTGCAGAAACGCTCTTCTGATCAAGGTGGGTGACGTAGTCGTTCAGCTCCCGGGCGCCTTCAAGCCACTGCGTTATCAAGAAAGCTCTCCACAACAAACGGCCCGAACTTTCGCTCCACCAGCGCCTGAGGCAGGGGGGTGCTGATGCCCCGCACCAGGAGAGCGTTTCCCGCGATCCAGCTTTTTCGCGCCCGGGTTTTGGCGAACAGGCTTTTCAGGACATACCTGATGCCGCGATACTGGTAATGCTTGACGCAGGCATCCGTGGGCAGGCCGCTTGATTTTTCATGGAAGGTGATGACGGAATTTTTTGACTGCTTGAGTATCTGCGCCTGATGGTGCGCAACTGCCCCATGGTGCTCTTCAATTGCTTTCCTGCACGCCTGCCTGCCAAAATCCCGGCGGCCGCAGTACTGCTCCCGGAACGCCCGCGTATACCTCAAAGGTCGTGCTGTTTTTCGTGCAGCGTTTACCGCGGCTCTTCAGCCGCCGCGCCGCCATGTCGCGGGATGCTGCTGCAATTGATGAACGAAATGCTGTTTCATCGCACAGCGCTTCACGGCAATACTCCCGCAGGAAGATATCCCGGTCTACGGCGGATTCCGGAAGAGAGTTGCAGAGCTGGGCCAGGTCCCGCACCTTCATCCACTGCATAAGCCGGACCGGGAAGAGCGCCCGGTGCAGGTCGATGAGAAACAGCTCATACGCTCCAACAGCATCTGCTGCGGATGAGAATGTTTCCGGCATGGAGGTCCCGGTAAAATATTCCCCTGCCATGGACCTCGTGCGCGAGATGCGCCAGCGTTGTTGCCAGAGACGTCCGCATCTGCCGTGCAGCCGCAGGCGCGAGCGCAGGCAACATGCGCTCAAAATAGTCGTTCAGCGGCAGCGCGTCAGTGAGGGCTTCAACAACCAGGCAGCTGTCTTCCAGCGCCAGGCCGCTCTTTTTTTCTGCCATGGCAACCGGCTGGGGCACCGGCAGCCCGCTCTCAGCGCAGCGCCGAAGCGTTCTCCACTCTGCGGCCGCCTTTGACGGCAGCAGCATATATTTAATTATGTCCGGCAAACCCCGCACCTTGTAGCGCTTGATGAAGAGTTCTCCGCCCTGGGGAAGCTTGAGAAAAAAAGAAGCGCGCACGTTATTCTCCCGGAGCAGGGAGAGCCCCGGATGCTGTTCAGCGTGATGTAATAACGGCAGGAGGTTTTCGGGCAGTACTGAAACAACATCCGCGCGCATGGTCCAGGAAGTCTTATTTTTCCTGAATGCGGTGAATGAGGGGTGCGCTGCAGCGAGTGATGAATGAATGGTCATGGGTCTATGCGTCAGAAGCCGAGCGGCGCTCTTCTTCCCAGAGCTTGGCGTATTTCAGGAATACATAGAAGGAAGAGGCTACCGCAATGATAAAACCGGGCAGGCCGTCAAGGAAGCCTTTTTTCCAGAAATAGCATTCAAAAAATTTCAGCGGCGGCCGCACCAGAAGCGGCAGCAGGCGGAATGTTCTGCCCTGTTCCTGCCACTGCCGCGCCGTGATGGCGGAAAACGAGTCAACGGTTGCGAGCTGGTGGGAGAGGTTGCGGTACACATAGTGGAGAATATCGCTTTTCAGCGTTCTGGTCTTTCCCTCCACCTCTAATTTATCATGGGGGTCTATGCCGCCCCATCTGCCTTTTCCTTTTCGTATCAGCCGCAGCTTATAGTCAGGGTACCAGCCGCCATGATTGATCCAGCGGCCAAGATAAAAGGAATGGCGGGGGAATATGAAGCCGTCGATGTCAGGGGGCACGCTGCCAAGCTCCGCGGTAATCTCCTGGCGCGCTTCGGGGGAGAGCCGCTCGTCAGCATCAAGGCTCAATATCCAGTCTCCGGTTGCCTGCTCAAGGGCAAACTGCTTCTGCTGAACATGCCCGGGCCACGGCCGCTGAATCACTTTTTGCGTGTAGCCGCGGCATATGTCAACGGTCCGGTCAGTGCTCATCGAATCAACCACAATAATTTCATCGACCCAGGCAATGCTTTCCAGGCACTGGCCGATATTTTTTTCTTCATTATAGGTTATGATTGTTGCCGATATCGTCGCTGCACACATCGTGGTTGTTTCCGGAATAAGGATATGTCTACCAGTTGTTGTTGGTCAGGGCTTCCGGCGGGGGAGCATCGTGCTGGCTCCTTCCCGCATTGAGAATGAGGCGCGCGGCCTGAATCACGTCCTCATCCTGAATGGCTTTCATGCAGTCGCGCTTTTTACAGTCCCGAACCCGGCAGGGGCTGCAGGCAATCTCCTTGCGGATGATGATGTGTTTGGTCTTTTTGTAGGGTGCATTCACGATATAGTCGGTGGGGCCGAAGATTGCCACCACCGGCACCTTCATAAAGGCCGCCAGATGCATGGGCCCGGTGTCGCCGCCCACGTAGAGATCGCAGTGCCGGAAAATCTCGGCCAGCTGGCCAAGATTTTTGGTCTCGCAGGCAACGTGGGCCCGGTATTTCATCACGGCGGTAATCTCCTGCACGGTTGCAAGCTCGCTGCCGCCCCAGGTAAATATGATCTGTGCGGCATAATCTTCAATGAGCTGGTCGGCGACCACGGCATAGCGATGGGGCTCCCAGCGCTTGTAGAGGGTTTTCGGGCTGGTGCCCGGATGCATAACAACGAGCTGCCGGGAAAGGTCAATTTGGCTCTGTTTGAAAAAGGTTCTGACCGCTGCCCGGTCATACTCGCTGATTGGTATCACCGGATAATCATCAATAATCTTCAGCCCCATCTTCTGCAGGAGCATGAAGTTCCGCTCAATGCGGCTGATTTTATCTGTTTCCAGCGGAAACCGGCAGTTGTTGAAGAGAAAATTGAGCTCCCTGGTAAACTTCCGGGTAAAGCTGACGCGTACCGGCGCACCGCTCAGATAGCTTATCAGACCGCTTTTCAGCAGCCCGTGAAAATCGATGGTGAGGTCAAACTGCCGGGCCTTTATGCTTTTGATGAAAGCGGCAACTTCACCAACCGCCCTGATTATGTGGCCTGATTTGAGCAGGCTGCGCCACGCGGCCAGGGGAACAACAATAACTTCATTAACATCAGGATGATGGAGCAGGAGGTCTTTCGCTGACTCAGACACGGCCCAGGCAATGTGGGAGCGCGGGAAGTTCTGCTTTATGGTGCGCAGAACCGGGAGCGCCCGCAGCACATCGCCGATAGCGCTCAGGCGGATAATGAGAATTTTATTGGGATTACTGATCATAGTGAAGGGATATTTATTATATACAGGTCACTGTAGTAGGTTTTTATCAGGATTGCCTTGAAATATCAATAGAGTTTCATTAGAATTACCTCTCATACCATCTTACCTGCGCAGAGCAATTTATAAAATAAGGAGCTGCTCATAAAAAAGCAACAGATAGTAATCATCCAGGGCCCTACCGGCGTCGGGAAAACCGACGTTGCGCTTTCGCTTGCCGGGCAATTCCCCGTGGAAATTATTAACGCCGATTCCATGCAGGTCTACCGGTATCTGGACATCGGAACTTCCAAACCAACGCCTGTCCAGCAAGAGCGCGTCCCCCATCATCTCCTGTCGATCATCAACCCCGATGAGGATTTCAGCGCCGCGCAATTTATGGCGCGGGCCCGGCAGGCCATTGCTGATATTACCGCACGGGGCTTGCTGCCCCTGGTGGTGGGAGGGACCGGACTCTATATCAGGGCCCTCACTAAAGGGCTGTTTACTGCTCCCGAAAAAAGCGAGGAGCTGCGCACGGAATTGCGGCACACCGCAGAACAGGGAGGAAAGGAAACGTTATACAAACTTCTTCAGGAACAGGACCCGCTGTCAGCGCAAAAAATAAATCCCCATGACGTGGTGCGAATTATTCGTGCGTTGGAAGTACTCTATCTGACCGGCGTGCCGATTTCCCGGCACCAGCAGGCCCACGCATTTGACGACACGCCCTATAACGTCCTGAAAATCGGCCTCATGCGGGATCGCAGCGAGTTGTACCATCGCATCGAGGAGCGGGTCGAGCGAATGATAGGGGAGGGGCTGCGGGAAGAGGTGCAATCGGTGTTGGCACGGGGCTATACTTCTTCTCTTAAACCCCTGCAGAGCATCGGCTACAAGCAGATGGCGGCGTTTATCGAGGGACACCGGTCCTGGGAAGAAGCTTTGCGCGAGATGAAACGCGACACCAAGCGCTTTGCCAAACGGCAATTGACCTGGTTTCGCCATGACCCGGACATTGCATGGATCATGTTGCCGGACGCACGCGATGAGGCAGCAATCAAAATGAAAAACTTCTTGAAACCGGAGATAAATTAACCTATTATTCAATATACGCGCATCGTTGTCCACAATAACGGATTTTTTCTGTCATTGCGCGTCCTGATATATCGGCAAGACGAGGCAATCCAAGCGTAGAAACAAGATGTTAGCGCAGGAGGAGAAACAGGCGCACTTGAGTATAACTTCCGTGGAACAGGAAAAGGCGATTCTGGTTGGGCTGAAAAAAAAACCGCTCACCGGGCAGATAAAAGCTGATTCGCTTGATGAGCTGGAAAGCCTGGCGGAGTCAGCCGGCGCGCGCGTGGCAGGAAGAATTACGCAGGACGTGAAGGGAATAGATCCTGCTTTTTTTATTGGCCGCGGCAAGGTTGCAGACGTTGAGCAGCTGATTCAAGAGCGCAGCGCCAACCTGGTAATTTTTGATGATGATCTGTCGCCGGCCCAGCAGCGAAATCTTGAGGACTCCCTCGGCGTCACCGTCATAGACCGAACCGGCCTGATACTTGATATTTTTGCCCAGCGGGCCCGCTCCCGGGAGGGGAAACTCCAGGTTGAACTGGCACAGCTCTCATATCTCCTGCCCCGTCTCAGCGGTAAGGGCATTGCGCTGTCCCGGCTCGGCGGCGGTATCGGCACGCGGGGCCCCGGGGAAACAAAACTTGAAATGGACCGGCGAAAAATCAAGGGGCGCATGTCCCGGCTGAAAAAGGACCTGGAACAGATACGAAACGTTCGCAGCACCCAGCGGCGTTCACGAAAATTTAACGGGCAGTACCTTGCCGCTCTCATCGGCTACACCAATGCCGGCAAATCAACCCTTTTAAACAGGCTTTCACACGCGGGGGTTGTTGCGGAAGACCGGCTCTTCTCCACGCTTGACCCGACCATTCGCCGGCTGCAGGGAGTGGGTAAGGTCCTGCTCTCGGATACCGTCGGGTTTATCAGGAAGCTTCCGCACCAGCTCATAGCAGCATTCAAGGCAACGCTGGAAGAGGTGGCGGAAGCATCGCTGCTGCTCCTTGTTGTTGATATCAGCAGCCCGTTTGTTGAAGAGCAGGTTGCGTCGGTAAACGCGGTACTGCAGGAGATAGGGATTCAGCAAAAGGATACCCTGTATGTGCTCAATAAAATTGACCGGGTGCCGGAGCCGGGGTTAATTCGCCTGTGGCAGCGGCGGCTGGAGCCGGCGGTTGCCATCTCGGCACGAACCGGCGCCGGCATTGGGGACCTCATAGCATATATAAACAGCTGGATGACCAGGAGGATGCCGCGCGTCTGCTTGCGGCTGCCGCTTTCAGAGGGCAGCGCCATTGACCGGATCTATAAAAACGGGACCGTGCTGCACACCGAATACCGGGGAGCGGACGTGCTCCTTGAGGCACAGCTTGATTATGCAGTAGCCCAGTCTTTGCGGCGGTTTTCCATACCGTCGTTCAGAAAAAAACATGCGAGCGGAAGATGTTAATGAACCACAGCCATAAAGTACCCGTTCTTACTGTGCTCACAGCAGCCCTTTTAGTTTATGCTGCAGTGTCCTGCGCCCAGGAAACCCCTGTCCCGGAAGGCTTTATCGGCCGGGGAATGGCCCGTATCACTTCTGCTGATGTTGAGACCGCCCGGCAGCAGGCCCTCCTGGATGCGCAGGGTAAAGCGGTCATGGAAGCAGTCTCAGCGCTGCTTCCCCTGGAAACCATGGGCAGCAGTTTCCCGGCCCTGAAAAAGAATTTTTTTGACAAATCAACGACCTATATTCAAAGCTTTAAAATTCTCTATGAGAATACGGCCTTTGACACCTACCAGATAATCATTCAGGCTCTGGTGCAGCAGGAACTGATCAAACAAGACCTTGACGCGCTGTTTATGGGCAGCGCGCCTAAAATGCTGTTCAAAGTGCTTCTCATGATAGCGGAAAAGGCGCCGGCTGCAAAAGAATACAGCTACTGGTGGTCAGCAGCGCCTGCGGTGCCGGAAAGCGAGCTGCGGCTGAAAGACCGCTGTACGGAAAAAGGTTTTACGGTACTGGATCCTTCCCTGGGAGTGAAGGAGTTCCCGCCGGCAGGATTTGCGCAGAGCCTGGAACCTGATCTTGACAGCCTGTGCCGGCTGGGCGCCCAGTGCGGGGCAGATCTTGTTATCGTGGGAAGAACAGACCTCGAGCGCAGCAAGATAACCGAGTCGTCGTCATTCAGTGCGTTCCAGTGTAATTTCAAGGCACAAACCGTGAGCGTGAAAGACCACAAGGTGCTGGTGAGCGCTGCCGGCTATGGTCTTGGGGTCAATGCTGATGAAACCCTTGCCTGTCGAAACGCCATTGACAAGGCCTCCCGGCAGATCCTCGAGCAGATTGTCGATAAACTGCAGATGCTTCCCCGGTAACCTTACGCAACGCGGTCTTATGAATATTCCAAATTTTTTAACCATACTGCGCATTCTCTCTATACCCCTGTTTATCATCCTGCTGTCCTATGGGTTTTATCCCCTGGCCCTGCTGCTCTTTTTCTGCGCCGGGGTAACTGATGCGCTGGACGGCTTCCTGGCACGGACCTTTAAACAAAAAACGACCCTGGGGGCGTATCTTGACCCGATTGCCGACAAGCTGCTGCTGAGCAGCTCCTTTGTTGCCTTCTCTATTCTCAAGCTGATGCCGGTGTGGCTGTCGATACTGGTCATCAGCAGAGATGTTATTATCCTGGGAGGAATTCTGGTGCTCCTGGTTAATTCATTTTCAATTTCAATTAATCCCACCATTATCAGCAAATGCACCACCACGCTGCAGCTCCTGACCATCGGGTTGACTCTCTTGTTTCAGGTAATGCAGAATAAATACATACCCCTGCACCTGGTGTACTGGATAACCGGCCTGTTCACCATTATTTCGGGCATCGACTACGTCCGCAGGGGCATTCGCCTTATCAACGAGCGGGAACGAAACTAACGGGGAGTAGCTATGATGATGCAAGGAAAAGAAATAGTCCTGGGAATCACCGGCGGGATTGCGGCCTATAAATCAGCCGAGCTGGTCAGGGAGCTGGTGAAGCGCGGCGCCCGGGTGCATGTCATCATGACCCGCAGCGCTCGGGAATTCATCACCCCGCTGACGCTGCAGACCCTGTCCGGCAACCCGGTCTTTACCGAGCTCTTCAAGCTGTATGAGGAGCAAGAGATCGGCCATATCTCCCTCGCGCAGCGGGCGCAGGTGCTCCTCATTGCCCCGGCCACGGCAAATATCATCGGGAAAATCGCCCACGGCATAGCTGATGATGTCCTTTCAACCGTGGTGATGGCCGCGAAAGCGCCGCTTCTCATGGCGCCGGCCATGAATGAAGCCATGTGGGACAATCCTGTTGTGCAGGATAATATCAAAGCGCTGCAAAAGAGGGGCTGCCGTTTTATTGACCCCGGCTGGGGTGACCTTGCCTGCGGAACACAGGGCACAGGCCGCATGGCTGACCTCGCAGATATTATAGATGAGCTTGAGGCGCTCCTGTCAGTACAAGACTTTGCCGGTAAAAAAGTCCTGGTGACTGCAGGGCCGACCAGGGAACGGCTCGACCCGGTGCGCTTTATTTCCAACCCCTCCTCAGGTAAGATGGGCTATGCCATAGCCCGCGCCTTCCGGCAGCGGGGAGCGCAGGTTACGCTGGTGAGCGGCCCCACCTCGATAACGCCGCCGCGTGCCGTGCGTTTCATACCGGTTGAGACCGCAGAAGAGATGCGCACCGCGGTCGGCAAATATTTCACGGATGCTTCTATTGTGGTTAAGGCGGCGGCGGTTGGCGACTACCGGCCCGAAAAAGCGGCTGCACAGAAGATAAAGAAAGAGGATGCGGCGCTCGAGCTGCGGCTTGAGAGAACCCGCGATATTCTTGCAGAGCTGGGGAAAAAGAAGGGGCAGAAAATTCTCGTGGGCTTTGCTGCCGAGACCGGCAATGTTAAAGCCCATGCCGCAGAAAAGCTGAAGGAAAAGAACCTTGATCTCATCGTGGCAAACGATGTGAGCAAACAGGGCATTGGTTTTGGCTCTGATGTGAATGAGGTGCAGCTCATATTCAGGGACGGACGCGTGGAAACGCTTACTTCCCGGCCCAAGGATGAGATCGCCCACAGCATACTGGATAGCATACTCAGCCTGGCAAAAAAAAGCAGAGTACAGTAAATACCAAATTTCAAAATCCAAATATCAAACAAAGGCTAAATGTCCAATTTCCAAAACGCAATGTTCTGTTTTGAAAATGAGGCATTTAATGCATACGATTAAAACCAGTCCGCAACATGAAAAACCCTGAAGAATTTAAGCAGGAAGCGCTGGAGATTATTGGAGCCCTTCGGGATTATGTGCAACTGCAAAGAGAGCGGGGCCTGAAGACAGTCCCGGTTTCTGCTCCGCCTGCGGCTGAGAAGGCAGCCCCCGGCGCAATACCGTCCCCTCTGAAGAAAGGATGCGCTGCGGGAAGTCCGTGAAGAAATCGGCGACTGCACCCGCTGCCGGCTGCACGCGGGGCGAAAAAATATTGTCTTCGGCACCGGCAATCCCGACGCGCGGCTGGTCTTTGTCGGAGAAGGGCCGGGGGAGGAAGAAGACCTGCAGGCTGAGCCGTTTGTGGGAAAAGCAGGGCAGCTGCTCACGCGCATGATACAGGCCATACAGCTTGACCGCAGTGAAGTCTATATTGCCAATGTGGTCAAGTGTCGGCCGCCGGATAACCGGGACCCCCAGGAAGACGAGATCGCGACCTGCCTGCCGTTTTTAATGAAACAGCTTGCCGTGATCCAGCCGCGCATCGTCTGCACGCTGGGACGGTTTTCCACCCAGGCGCTGCTGGGGACAAAAGAGGGCATAACAAAACTTCGCGGCCGCTTCCAGCGGTTGGAAAACGGCATCATGGTGATGCCGACCTATCACCCCTCATTTCTGCTGCGCTCCCCGGAAAAAAAACGGGAGGCGTGGGAAGATTTGCAGAAGGTGCAGAAGGAATATCAGGCGGGACCGTAACAGGCACTTTAATGTGTAATTTAGATTTAACTGACACCTTTGAAACAGGGTTTTGATTACTTCGGGCAAGTGCTTACATGTTAAAGTCTACAATCGGTTAACTTAAGTGACTTCTCCCGCTTTTGATACATAAGCTACACTTTTTAGCGGTTAATGCCCACCACAACATATCAGTTTTCACCATTAATTTTTGTTGAATAGTTATTTATTAAGGGAGTATAATTATTGCCACAATAGGAGGTATCCCATGATTGGGAATGGCAAAATAATAATAGGGGAAGATTAAAAAACGAACCTCTATCAGCCTATCTGCTGACAGAGGTTTTATTATTTTGCATTAACGATAGGGGAACATATGAAAAATAAATGTCTTTTACTTTTAACTTTTCTTATCCTGTTTCTTTCCCCGGTCATTGCCTCAGGGTCGTGGACTCCCATGAGTAGCGGGACGACATATACTCTCCGTGGAGTTTGGGGAAGTTCAGGCACAGATGTCTTTGCCGTAGGTTACAATGGTACTATCCTTCATTATGAGAGTGGAACTTAATAGATCTCCATTGACAGTGGAACCTCAAATAACCTCTATGGTGTCTGGGGAAGTTCAAACACAGATGTCTTTGCCGTAGGTTACAATGGTACTATCCTTCATTATGATGGAACTTCATGGATCTCCATGGCCAGTGGAACCTCAAATAACCTCTATGGTGTCTGGGGGAGTTCTGGGACAGATGTGTTTGTTTTGAGTTCAGAGAGGGAGATTACCTTTGGGCAAACACCAGATATACCTTTGGGAAGGCACATTATTTTACACTATGATGGAAGTTCTTGGTCTCCCATGAACGGTGTTACAACATATGCTCTCAATGCTGTCTGGGGCAGTTCAGCAGATGATATTTTTGTTGTGGGTGGTTATCCGGCTTATACAACCTGCCCTTGTAACAGTTTGGAATGTCATTTTGGTGGATGTATAATTACATATGGGCCAACTCAGTTAATAAAGCATTTCAATGGCACAAACTGGAATGCAACAACTTCAATAAACCCTGAGCTTTATTCTGTCTGGGGTAGTGCTGGCAGTGATGTGTTTGCTGCGGGTGATGATGGTACTATCCTGCACTATAACGGAACTAAATGGTCTCCCATGAGTAGCGGGACGACATATACTCTCTGTGGAGTTTGGGGGAGTTCGGGTAGTGATGTGTTTGCCGTGGGCAGTAGTGGCAGTAGTGGCACCATTCTGCACTATGATGGCAGCTCGTGGTCTGCAATGGCCAGCGGGACGATAGAGCCTCTTTATGCCGTCTGGGGGAGTTCCAGCAATGATGTGTTTTCTGTGGGTGCATCTGGTACTATTCTGCACTATGGAAGCGGAGAATGCCCAGCAAAAACGGTTCTGGGAGAAAGCAATTATGACATATATTACAAACTGCGTGCTCTCAGAAAGGAGATGTTAATAAAGACAAAAGTAGGTATACATTACACTTCTCTTTATTATAAACATGGACCTGAACTCAGTGCTATTTTTACTAATAATGATGAATTAAAAGAAAAGGCCAATATTCTCATTCAGAGAATTTTGATGCCGTTGACAGAAACTCTTCTTGCAAAAAAAGAAATAACTATTAATGAGAATACAGTTCAGAAAGCAATGGAGTTGATAGATGGTTTGAAATCACGGGCAAGTCCTTTACTTGAGAAGGACTTAGCAAACCTCAAGCATGATATTCTGAATGGAATTATTTTAAAACCTTTAAGATAAGGGTTCAGGGGAAGAAGTATTAGTTGTAGTTGTATTGGAAATTGTAACCAAAAGCGGAGTCAGCAATGGCTCCGCTTTTTCGTTAACACCAATATGTAGTGGTGACCTTTATCAGTGCAAAAGTGTAGACTTCTTTTTTCAAGTAGCAACACCACTTCTACTCAAGCAATAGAATACTTTATTAAGAAGCTATCACTATTGTCAGATTAATTTCGGATTACTTTTTGCTGCTGTAATATTAAATCTCAACTATTAGATTTAATGACATAAAAAACCCTACAACCGTGCGGCGGCAGGGTTTTTTAGGTGTGCCCGGCATGGGCGATAACTTGGCGGTGAAAGTCCGCTATGAACTTGGCAGTAGGAATCATTAGCCAAAGGCAAGGGTGTCGTGGGTGACTGCGAATCTGAAAGAAGCCGGAGGCAAAGTCCCGGCCTGACGAACAGAAACTGCATAAAAGGCTGCATAAGCCGGACGAGTTTGCCAAACAAAACAAAGTCCAATACTGCCCGAAGCTTATGAAGTAAATGCAGCAGGTAGATGGGATGAAAGTTATCGTTCTTACCCGGGGAGACCTGACTGGAATGCTGAGGATGGTATATTCAGAATCAGCAACCCATGCAGTGATGTGTGACTGAACGGTCAGGAGTCAGCAGAGGCCATAGTACCGAGGTAAAAAAAAGCCGAGGGAAGGGCTGAACGTAGAGAGGTCTTTAAATTTTGCAGGACTTGAGGGCAATGCGATGAAAGCAGCCAATCCCAATACACGAGGGAACTACCAGCGCAGAAGTAGGAGTGGAACTCCGAGGTAGCGCCGGAGAGCCGAGTATTGCCCCAGTGTCGACAGGAGGAAAAGACGGGAAAGCAGTAGACACCAGCACATTGCTTGAAAAGGTTATCGACCGGGAGAATCTGAACCATGCCTATAAACGGGTGGTGAAGAACGGAGGCAGTGCATGGAGTAGACGGAATGAAGGTGGAAGCACTGCTGCCGTATTTAAAACAAACCGGAGAAAGCCTGAGACAGCAGTTGCTGGAAGGGAAGTATCAGACCGCAACCGGTACGCAGGGTAGAGATACCCAAGCCGGATGGCGGGGTAAGGCTGCTGGGGATACCAACAGTTGTAGACCGGATGATACAACAGGCAATAGCCCAGGTATTAAGCCCGATATTTGAGAAGGAGTTTTCCGGAAACAGCTATGGATTTCGACCCGGACGCAGTGCGCAGCAAGCCATAGAACAGGCAGCGACGTATATGCAGGAAGGGAACAAAACCGTAGTAGATATTGATCTGGAGAAATTCTTTGACCGGGTAAACCATGATAAGCTGATGAGCCTGCTTGCAAAGCGCATAGCAGACAAGAGGCTACTGCGACTTATAAGGAAATACCTTGAATCGGGAGTAATGAGCCAAGGGCTGATAAGCCCGGCAGAGGAAGGCACACCGCAAGGCGGGCCGCTGAGTCCTCTGCTGTCAAATGTAATGCTTCATGAACTTGACAAGGAACTGGAAAGCAGAGGCCATCGGTTCTGCCGGTATGCAGATGACTGTAATATATACGTCAGAAGCAGGAAGGCGGGAAACCGGGTCATGGCAAGCATAAGCTCCGTTTATTGAAAAGCGACTGAAGCTGAAAGTCAACCGGAAGAAAAGTGCTGTTGATAGCCCGACGAAGCGGAAGTTTTTAGGAATTTCTTTTTACCGAAGAAGGACGGGACGGGAGTGAGAGTACACCCCAAATCCGTGAAACGGTTAAAAGAGAAGGTAAGAGCAGTAACAATGCCGTGTAATGGCATGAGTATGGAACAAAGGATAAATAGACTCAACCAGATAATCCGAGGATGGGTCAACTACTTTAAGGTTGCCGACATGCGAAAACACTGCCATAAACTGGATGAATGGATTCGGCGACGGCTACGCATGTGCTACTGGGAACAATGGAAGAAAATCAAGACCAGACATGACAACCTTGTCAGGCTTGGCATTCCCGAGAGCAAAGCATGGGAGTATGCCAATACAAGAAAGGGCTAATGGCGCACAGCCAAAAGCCCAATCCTTTGTCGTACTCTTACCAATGACTACTTCCGAAACTTGGTCTTACAGGTGTTTCAGTTGTCTACAGCAGATCTTAATTCTTTACGAACCGCCGTATGCCGAACGGCACGTACGGTGGTGTGAGAGGACGGTAGGGAAATAATCACTCACTTCCTACTCGATTGATTT
>CAWDOY010000049.1:0-71600 GCA_963803975.1 uncultured delta proteobacterium | reverse complement strand
AAAAAGGCGGGCCACAAAAAGTGTATTCTATTACTGTTACGAAGCCAAATAATTTAAAAACAAAAAAAGGAATTCATATCGGCAGTTCCGAACAGGAAGTCATAAAAGCTTACGGGCAGTATCAGGATACGGAGATGAGCCAAAAGGGCAAAATGTTTGTCGCAGGATCAGTGTATGGTGGATTGGTTTTTATATTTGACCATGGCAGAGTGATCAAAATAGTCCTTGGACCCGTAGCAGAATAAAAGTCAGGATTTATGAAAGGTGCACGGGTGTTAACAGCAGAGGAAATTCAAAGCATTAAAAAAGCGAATAAACAATTGATTATAATGATAGTCGTCTGCACAGTCCTTGCATCCCCCCTCGCAAATGCGCACCAGCAAAACTGGCAAATACTGAAGGTGCCCCCCTCTATTGCAGTAAAACAGGATATTGATCCTGTTCCTGAGGGATGGGAACCTGCCAGGAAGGCAGCAAAGCATGTTCTAACATCAATTACGGTCTTTGACGGCCGTCCCGATGCGAAGGCATCCCTGGTCTATTCCAGCCTAACGGATGAGAAATCAAAGCACAGATTAATCTTGAGCTGGCACCTTACACCGCTCAGCAAGGATGGCATCTGGCTGCAGTGCAAATATGCTTTAACAAACATAACGCTGAGCGCTCCGCTGCCGATGCGTGCCACTGAACTGAAAGTCACGTACAGTACGGATATTAAAATCGCAGGTCAGCCGGAAATCATTCAAATAGAATACCGATAGACAATCAACAGCAGCACGTTCCGGGAAGTTGGTCTTTAGCGGAAGAATAGGTCATGGTAATTATGTAGAGTAAGTCAGAAGAGAGAAATCAAATTGTGAAAGTGAAGTCAGAAACGACCCCGCTTTTGTTTTTCACTATAAATTGCGGTGGCTTCTTATTGGTTAATATGCGCTACTTTCTGCTATGATTTTTATTGACTACTAATGGCGCTTTGCAAAAGAAGTCATCAATGAATTGCCATTAACTCACTTCTCACGCTGCTGATACATAAGCATCACTTTTCAGCCTTTGATCGCCACCACAAGATGTTGATTTCCAATAAACCTTCCTCAACATAATTACTGGTTAAATAAATGGACATCGAATAACCATAAGCGCATAATAATGGCAATTTCGTAAGTCTCTCACTTCGTTGAAGGCAGAAGCAGAAACTTTGCGGGGCAAAACAAGGTGTTTTGAAATACAAAGCATACCTAAAGGAGGAAACTACATCATGTCTACTCGACAATATTCTAAAAAGATATTTATTTTGATCTGCTGCGTCCTGCCACTATTTCTTGCGGGATGCACGCCCAGAGTCACAATTATTGAACCGGTCAACGGAGACACATTTGAGGCAGGAGAAAAAAATAGTCTTCCAAGGGACAGGCTACCGATCTGCTGCACCCGAACCTTGACGAAAACGCATTTGTGTGGACATCTGACAAAGATGGAGAGATCGGAATGGGCACCTCGTTTGAGTCATCTAATCTTTCAGAAGGGGAACATACCATTACCCTGACCGTTACGGATCCTGACGGCTTAGCAGGACAGAGTAGCATTAGTATTACGATAGCTATAACGATAACTCCGAGATTTACAGATAACAATAATGGCACGGTAACGGATGCGAGAACAGGTCTTTTATGGCTGAAGAACGCCAATCCCTGCGGTTCCAAGAATTGGTACGATGCCGGATCATACTGTGCAAGTCTTGCAAACGGGACAGCCGGTTTAACAGATGGCTCAACCGCAGGGCAGTGGCGTCTTCCCAGCCTACAGGAACTGGAAGGAATCGGCACAGATCCTCCAGTCACGTGGGAAGGTCCTGGTTATCCTTCTGTCCCCTGGACAATGCCGGGAACACCTTTTACAGACGTGCAGTCCCACAACTACTGGTCGGGCACGAGTTATGTTTACAGTGACGGCGTCGCCTGGACCGTGGACGTGGGCAATGGCTTCGTACACAGCAACGTTACGTCCCTCACCAACCCCTACGTCTGGGCTGTTCGGGACGGCAATTGATTATTTGGTTATTTGAGTTATTTGATCATTTGGTGGCAGGTAAATTGTTGCGCATAATGCATACTTATTTCAACTTGTCTTCGAGCTGCTGGTAGAGGTTATCAGCATCAATGGATTCATCACCGCTGAGCCCCTTGCCGGCAGTTTCCTCTACATCCCTTTTAAATAAAACCAGCGTTCCGTCTTTTTTCTGTTTAACCTGAGCTATTATTCTCCACTTCGAAGTCCCCCCGCTGGCCAGCCGGGTTGCCCACTCGGTTTCGATGTAACCCTTTTTCTTGTTCACTTTTTTCTCAACACAGCCCAGGTCGGTAAAAACGAGGCTATGTACCGCATCCCAGACCGTGTCATACGACTGAAGGTAGAGTTTCCCTTTGGGGTAGATGGATTCCTCTATCTTTTCCTTGTGGGCGCATCCGCTGTAAAAAATGGTTGCTACAGTAAAAAAACCAATTAGCATACAAAGGGAAAACCTTTTTTTCATATAGCAACCCTCTTCCCGAAGATATTTTATAGTTTAGACCCTTTATGCACTACTTATTCTTTAACGGGCGTTGTCCTCTTTGTAAGCCCTGATCCGTGTAATTCTCTTGTTTCTAAAACATTAAGTTCAGCCTTAAAACTGCCGACCGGAAACTCACATACTATTCTGACTGGCAGTCTTCGCGCGTCAGCACTTATCCAAAGCTTCACAGTTGCCTCAGATATGTTATCAAATATTTCTGAAAATCCCGCAAGCTGAGTCTCAACCAGATACGTATCATACTCACCGCTTTCTACTCGCACCCTTTGCTTCCCTCTCACTTTGGCCTGGACGACGATGCAATCCAATCCATTAGAAACGGGCTTGGAAATTTTCCGCATTCCTTTGAGGTCAAGAAGGCGAAGGGCATACAGAACCGACAGCGGATCAAAAGCGCCGGGCAAAAGCGCTGTAGGCCTATATTTTTTCCCATTAAGGCAATACTGCGCCTCGCGTTTTTTCCAATCAAAGGTAACGGTAACGTCTTGTTCCGTTGCGCCGTTTTTGTGTTCTTTATACAAAAGCGCATGTGTCATACCGGTATCAGCATACGACTCAACACGGTCTCCAATCATTATAACCGCATCAAGAAGAGGAGAGAGCTCGGCACTCATGGTAAAATGATAAGCGGGTATATTGTTTATTTTAGCTGTGGGCTTAACTTCAATGGTTACCTCGCCAGCCGAAAACTCTTCCCAGTAGACACCGTAATGCAGCTTTTCTCCTGACTTGAAGGGTGTAGGGTCTGCTGCAGGACACAAGCGTGCTACTAAAAGCAGCATGCCCAGGAGAGAATAAAATATGCGTGATTTTTGATGCATGAGCTTCTTCCCCTTACTTATCATAGTGCCCTTTGTTTAAGCCGCGGTTTGCTTCACGCAAGCTATCAATATATAGAGTCAATTTAAGATGAAACAAAGTTTAGACTTCGTGCCAGTTTCCGCAGAAATATGATGCTTTAAATTCAGCGTATAGCTTAATATAGTGTTGCATGGCTTGAGCAAAAGCAGGTTTGCAAATTTATAGATTAAAACTTATTTTAATAGGAACATCCTCTATCGTTCCAGTCGGAGGAAAATTATGTGCTGTTAAAACAATTTGTTATAGAGGGCTATCTTCAACGGCAACAAGAGAAAGATTATCCCGGTGAGAATAACGAAAAAAGGAATGCTATAAAGATCCCAGAACGGGAGTTCGGAGAAAACATGCGATTCGGCCTTGTTTTCCGGATTATAATGAACAGGGACCATCACTCCCTGCGGGACCTGTTTAAATAACCAAATCATAGCTTCATCCGGTAGATTCTTCCATGGATCTATATTAAATATTTTTGTATCACGAATCTCTTTGATCCCAGGTGTGGTATTGCTAAAGTAATGACCGTCAATCATGTAAGCTGTACGGACCTTTAAGAGATAAGAATATCTATAAGATTGCCGCATCGATGTTCCCGCCTCAACGTCCCACATGATCGCGCTTTCCGCAACATATCCTGGTACTGTGGGCCAGGATGCCACAGCCTTGACCTTAGCAGACGTGGAATACGCTATATATACACCGGTGCCCACGATCACAAATCCGATCAAAGCGAAAATCTTCCATGCTGCGATCATAACAATTTCCTTTCTCGTTCTGACTGGATCGTTATTCCGTTCGATCAAAAAGAAAACGGCTCACATACCACTTTTTTCCCTCATCATGTGTGGAGGAAAGAAAAACCCGGGCAGTAAAGAGATGATTTTTTCTTGTCCAAAACTGAATTGGCTCTTCCGGCGAATAGAGATTACCCTTCTTGTCCTCACTGTTGGGATTCTTTATGAAGGAATAGTGCATGTTGTCAAAATTCAGCGGAGCCATGCGATCAGTATACGTATTATCATAAAAAGCCTGTATCGTCTCAGCGATGGGTATATTCGGGATACAGTACCGCATTAATTTGCTTCTCATAGCCTGTTTGAAGAGATCTGGTGGGACTCCCTCCATCATCGCCTGATTAGTCAAAGCAGGATCGATCAAGACCATGAGGGATGCAAAATCGCCCTGCTGCATGGCTGTGAAGATCTCCTTCATCAACTCGATTGTTGTGTCTCGCACTGCCGGCTTTAGATCAGCATCAGTGTATTCCATCCACCGGGGCCGCATGCTATTATCCGGCAGAGCAAGATCAATGGTCAATGCCGTCAGATCCTTGTTCCAGATCTCCAGGTCGGCAGCCCGAATCGTCTTTTTTGCCAGTATCGTTGTTTGAGCTGGATTTCCCGCGATCTTCCTCACTTCGGCATCGCAATAGGCCACTTCCTTATTCCCCAGCCGCGTCTTGATCTCGACCGTCCGTGGTTTCGTATCCAGAAATGATGTCAAATTGAACTGATAGTACCAAACCCCGAAAACGCTGCCGGTCTTATAGATCGCCAAATCATCTACAAGAATTTCCACATCCGTGGCTACGGGGTGCAGGTAGACGATGAAGGATGTCTGTTCTTGATTTGCCATATCTGGTGCCTGTCGTGCTGCCTCAGCTGGTACATGGGAGCACATTCCACAAAGGATTAACAGCATTGCCCGTCTCACTCCCAATAAAAGATTATTGAGAATCCTTGCCACTCCGCTCCGCAGCATAGCACCTCTCTCATACGCTTATCTATTCGTGTTAAAATAATCCCTGTTAATTTCGCTCTAATGAAAATCTCAATCGATAGTAAAATCCTCTATGGAACCAGGTAAGGCAATACACAAACCAAGGATTAACATACACCAGACACCGTAAACGAAAGCCTGTTCGTGCGATTGAAGAAATTTAACGAGAGGAAGCTCGGCATTGCCGATTTTGATTTGCAGGAAAATAAAAAGCTTTACTGCAAGCGGCCATATGGAAAAACCAAGCACACAAAACATCGCGAATTGAAATATTTTGCAGGGAGATACGTCTCTTGATCCTATTGTTAATTTGGTTAATATTCCGTTTGATTCAAGGATGTTGAAGATGGCACCGCTGAGAAGCATTAATGCGAACGCTGAAACAAATAGTATCAGAAATATTTTTGTATTCATCAACGTAGCTCGCCGATAAATTAATGTGCTGCTCTGGAACTTTTATTGATTAAAACAAAAGAATGTTTTATAGAGAATTACAATTTCCCCTGTGTCGCAAAGCATAGAACCAGAATTATCACAGGGATAATAATACGCAAATAAAAAAATCCCCCAAACTTATAATAATGCACATTAAACCCGCTTTTCACAAAGAGCTTGAACCGTCCAGTCACTGTTTTCATATTGTGGTGTCATCTTAATGGTCAAAATGCGCGCTTACTGTTTATAAGCACAAGACCAATTCTGTTCGCGCCATTGCACACTTTATTAAGCTATCACTATTGTCAGGTTAATTTCGGATTACTTTTTGCTGCTGTAATATTAAATCTCAACTATTAGATTTAATGACATAAAAAACCCTGCAGACCGTGCGGCTACAGGGTTTTTTAGTGAACCGGTGAAAGCGTTTTTTATTGCAGGGTTATTTTCAGATTCAGGGACGTATCAGCTCCATTGATAGTTGCTGTCGCCGCAGCATGCACTGACCCTCCCGCCTGCCATGCGGTTATGGTTCCCCTTTTGACCTGCACCTTTTCAATTGCATAGCCGTTTTCAGCCAGCAGGGTAAAAATATAGTGGCCCAGGTCTTCCCGGTTGACCATGCCCGCTGCAAACCGGTTGAAGCCGATTCCGGTTGCCCTGACACCGGCGTTCTGCAGGGTTATTTTAAATCCCTGTATTGCCAGGGAATCAGAGAAGGGCAGGGAAACAGCAACCGGGCCGCCGGTAAGTGTCAGTGTTCCTGAAACCGCCCCTGGTTTTGCGCGGCCGGTAAGCTCGCTCATCCTGTCTTCAAGGAGCTGCGTATTTGCCGCCAGGTAGTAATGATAGGGGGCTGCATTATAGGGCCGTTGCTCAAACAGAGACTCACCAACGATAAGCCGGGTAGTCCCTTTAAGAACGGCCGTGCTTCTCTGCCGTTCATCCCGTTTAAGAATTTCCGTGTTTCCCGGATCAGCAACCTCTACTGCAGATTTGCGTATCCCATCCCAGATTTCAACTGATCCCCAGGGCCACTCCATAGGATACACCAGTATATAATCATACCCTTCATTCACCCATTCCCATACCTGCTCGCCAATCCCGCGTAAACCATCGGCCGGATCATTTGCATATTCTGAATAACATACCTTAAAGGGAGTATCTGCAGCGTAGATGCTTGCAATTCGCGGATTAATATAGTCCTCTATCTTTTGTTTCAGTACTGGATTGTACAAGCGGCTGATGTCATAGAGCCGTGTGGTTTTACTGCTGCCATGTCCTGCACTGATTATCCCCACTTTTTTCCCTGCCGGTATTTTAGCTGATTTAACCAGCTCCCATGCCATAAGATATTGAGACCTGAGAAAACTTTCATAGTCCATGAGCAGATGGTTATTATCTGTTATAGAGCCAATGCGAACGGCAGTACCCAGCTCTTCATTAATTTCATCTACAGCTTCCTGGAATATCGGCCAGGCATCTCCTGACATCTCAAAGTCGGATGACCGGTGAAAGTTGCCAAACACCAGGACCGCAGTAGTGCCCTGAGCCGCTATACTTTGCTTAAGCTTTTCTTTTAAGCGGAATACTGGTTCGCCTCCTCGTACCGGCTCACGGAATTCAAACGTACTGTACCAGTCCCCGGTATGATTATAGGTATAGGTCAATCTATCAATAATTTCCTTGTAAAACTCGATCACTGAGGGGGTTGCGTTCAGCTCTGCTACACCGAGTTCAACAAACTGTTTAATATTTCCCCAGGCGAGGTTTTCTATAAGGTCATCGAGGCCATTGGGCTTCTGAATCTCAAAAAATGGAGACGTGAGGCACGCAGTTCCGGGATTTGCCAGCGGAGTCCCGGCAACGCTCTCGCCCATGAGATCAACAACAGTGGCGGGATTCTCATTTAATGGATCAGAGGGATCAAGTACCAGTGTTGTAGCATCGGTAAAACATAACTCCGGGAGAAACCCCAATCCCCCGAGATGCTCTGCAAGGTTTAAGGCAAAGGTTAAATTGCCCTTTAACTCATCAGGTGTCCAACCGGCAAACGGTCCGGGATAGGGATGTAGTGGAGAACCGATAACGATAAGCGGCTTAGAAACATCGAGGCCATTATTGACCAGAAATCCGCGGTAGGGTGGTATGATACCTGGTGCACTATAGGGCGGTCTGCTGATATTTATTTTATCACCATTCCCATCCACCGGGATTGCCGTCAAAGCAACAAAGCCATCCCGCACCGTGGTGGTATCAAAGCTTGCTTCATAGGCAGGAGGCGTTCCAGTGAGTACCGTCGGAGTGCCCTGTGGCTCGGTACGCAGCTCATATTTCATTGCTGCCGGTGTCGGCGCACCAACACCCTGAAGTGACGCTCTGATCTTTATGGTGCCTGACACTTCATCACAGCCCCTGGGACTTTCATACTCGATGCGAATGGCTTTTGCCGGGTCAAAAGCCCCGCACAGCATATCCCAGCTTGCCCCCGGGCCGTGGCACTGGGCGCAGTCAACCCCTTCGTACTGGTCCTTGTCTTCCGGATTGCAGCTCAGACCGAGGAAAGCATGCGTGTTTCCTGCCAGCAGCAGGATAGCAATAACAATAGTTGCCGATAGTTTTTTCATGGTTGTTTCCTCCCCACCATATAATGAAATAACCCCGGTCACGGCATGGTCCCGGTACGGGTACCGAGTCCGTGAACTTTAAGCCATTTCTCATTACTAACACCAATTTTTACTGAAGTCAAAATGATGCTGCAATCTGCATTTTATCATCGGTAAATATGCTGCACCATTGGTAAAACCATTGCAGCATTTAGAAAAACGCGTTACACATAATAGCTATGAAGATTGCGGTCCTCTCAGACACCCACCTGCCCTTTGCTGCGAAAGAGCTGCCAAAGGACGTATATAAAAACCTTGAACATGCAGATGCTATCATCCATGCCGGCGACTATCAGGTTGCATCAGTAATTGATACGCTGCAATCAATTGCTCCCTTTTATGGTGTGTACGGCAACATGGATGGCGGTGAAACACGGCAGAGGCTTCCGGCAAGGCGCATTATACAGATTGGCGGGTTTTCAATCGGGGTGATGCATGGATGGGGAAGTCCTGCGGGGCTGGAAAACAGAATACTCGCTTCGTTCAAAGAGGACAGGATTGATGTGCTCGTCTACGGGCATTCCCACCGGGCAAAGAATGAACATAAAGACGGCATACTCATCTGCAACCCCGGAAGCCCCACCGATAGCCGTTTTGCTCAATTTCAGTCCATGGGCGTTCTCACCATAGAAGAAAAAATTACCGGAGAGATTCTGTATTTTTAAAACAGGGGCTGAGTGCTTCGATTCGCAAATACGGTGACGTATGGGATCCAAAGAAATGCCTTGCAATGCTCACTCAGCACTAAGTCCTGAGTGAGTAAATTCGACACCGAATTTATGAATCGTAGGACTGAGGGTTCACGGATTCCCGATTCAAGGGCTTTATCTGCGGGAGGTGCACGTTGCTGTTTACCGTTAGAAAGATTTTGAATTATTACTTTCCAAAGAGCACAAATCAAGAGGTGCCATGTGCGCGCTCCAGCCATCAGCAGCTACTTTTTAAACGCCTCCCGCAGCGCTTGCACCGCCTCATCCAGCGGCTCCCGTGCTTTCTCTGATGCAACGCCCCAAATCTCACCCATATGTCCAAGGCCTTTGCGCGCAACCGGCTCGCGCGGTCTCCGGTCAAAGAATCTTTTTAATAATCCGCACCCCGGAAGAAGGAGAGAAACTATAATTAATAGTATGAGATAGTTCGTATTGCGCTTCATGCTGTTAACCTATTATTAATGTACAGGGCTGTCAAGGCTGTTCTGGGTGTGCGGCTGGAGTAAAGCCAGCCCCTTGACAGAGCAGTATCTTTTTCATATACTTCATAATTACAAGGTATTTTACTATCTGTATCCAGCATGGGACAGGGTTATCACCCGCCCCGAAGTCCCCTCCCGTCGAGGCAGGGGATTTATTTTGGACTGACAGCTGATTGCTGAGAGCTCATCGCTTATAATCGAAGAAAGGATTTAGTATCATGTACAAGATTGCCTTAATACCAGGAGACGGAACCGGGCCGGAAGTGATTCGCGAAGGGTTAAAGGTTTTAAAAGCTGTTGCGCAGAAAAAGAATATAAAATATGAGCTGGTCAGCTATGATCTGGGCGGCGAGCGCTACATGAAGACCGGCGAGCTTCTGCCGGAAAGCGTGCTCAACGAGCTGCGCCAGTTTCATGCCATATATCTTGGCGCCATCGGGCATCCGGAGGTGAAGCCGGGCATCCTGGAAAAGGGGATTCTGCTTGCCATGCGCTTTGAGCTTGACCAGTATATAAACCTGCGGCCGGTCAAGCTTTTGCCGGGGGTGGAAACGCCGCTTAAAGACAAAGGCCCGGCGGACATAGATTTTGTGGTGGTGCGGGAAAACACCGAGGGACTCTACACCGGCTCGGGCGGTTTTTTAAAAAAGGGCACAGCGGATGAGATCGCCATCCAGGAGTCAATCAATACCCGGAAAGGCGTTGAGCGCTGCGTGCGCTTTGCCTTTGACTTCTGCCGCAAGCGCGGCAAAGACAAGAAGCTCACCTTCTGCGGCAAGACCAATGTCCTCACCTATGCCCATGACCTGTGGCAGCGCACGTTTAACAGCGTGGCACAAGAGTACCCGGATATTGCCCCCGACTACGCAAACGTTGACGCCATCTGCATGTGGATGGTGAAAAACCCCGAGTGGTTTGATGTCATCGTCACCGACAATATGTTCGGCGACATCATCACTGACCTCGCGGCCATGATCCAGGGCGGTGTCGGCGTGGCCGCCGGCGGCAACATCAATCCGCAGGGCGTGTCCATGTTTGAGCCCATGGGCGGCTCGGCACCCAAGTATACCGGAAAGAACGTGATCAACCCCATTGCTGCCGTTGCCGCACTGCAGATGATGCTCTCTTTCCTGGGCGAAGATGATGCCGCAGGCCTGGTGGAAAGGGCGATTGTGAAAGTTGTCAGCACGGACATGAAGAGCATGGCGGCCGGGAAAATGGGCTACAGCACCAGCCAGGTGGGGGATCTGCTGGCGGATTTTGTGGCCAAAGCATAAAGAAAAAGCTGAGAGCTGATAGCCCCTCGACCGTGAGCTCTGGGCCGAACGGCTGTCAGCTTTCAGCCTCTTTAATTAATTAACGGGGGCATCAACGCGGCCATTACCCCGCCGTTTCACTCGCATAGCAGCTTTTTGGATTGACACCCTCAGGCCTTACCCCTATACTTTCAGTTTTATTTTTTATATGACGGGAGATGTGCAGTATGAAGTATGCAGCAATAAGTTATACGAGTGCTCCGCTTGAACAGGGCTATACGGACCGCGTATTAAAAATTGATCTCAGCACCCGGCGCATTACCATAGAACCAATTTCGCAGGAAGTTAAAAAGGCCTACGTCGGGGGCAGGGGCTACTGTTTGAAATTTGTCTATGACGGCACCACTGCGGCAACGCGCCATGACAGCCCGGAAAACGTGCTGGCCCTGTCCGGCGGGCCCTTCTGCGGTGAAACCGGTTTTGTGGGCACCGGTAAATTCATCGCCGGAACCATCTCGCCGCTGACCAATACCTTCTGCGACTCCAACGTGGGGGGACATTTCTTCCCCCTGGTAAAGCTCTCGGGGTTTGATGCCATTGCTGTTACCGGTAAATCAGAGAACAGAGTGATGGTGGTGATTGATGCGGACGCGCATGAGATACGCATTGTTGAAGCCCCTGCGGTAGATGTCACCATTCATGGCGCAGAAGAACTTATCGAACAGTGGAAGGGTGACGGGAAAGAGGCCAATGTCGCCTTTGTTACCGCGGGCATTGGCGCGCAGCATACCTGGTTCGGCTGCCTGAACAGCGTCTACTATGACAGCCGGCGGCAGCGCTGCCGCTCAAAGCAGGCGGGCCGCGGCGGCACCGGCACCGTGATGTGCGAAAAAGGGCTGTGGGGCATCCTGGTAAAGTGCAACGTGCACCGCGGCAATGCCAACCACCCGGCAAACCATGAACAGGTCACAGCCGCGGGTCACAAGCTGCGCGATGTTATCCGGGAGGTTGATCCCCAGGCGATGCGCCTGGTGAACCAGGGCACCACCTCGCTCATTGACATGATGAACACCAACGAGCTTCTCCCGGTTAAAAATTTTCAGTTTGGCAGCAGCGAGCAGTCACAAAACATCTCGGGAAAAGTGTTTGAACGTGAGGTGTTCAAGCAGAATGTGCCGGACGGCTGCTACCCGGGGTGCAACCTTGCCTGCACCAAAGGATGCGAAAACTACGTTCTGCAAACCGGGCCGTTTGCCGGCACCCGGGTCGGTGTTGACGGACCTGAATATGAAACCGCGGCAACAGCGAGCAACCTTGGCATCTTTGAGATCGATTACATGCTCGAATACTCGTGGTACTGCGACCAGTACAGCGTTGACACCATCAGCGCCGGCGTGGTTATGTCATTTGTCTATGAAGCATTTGAGCGGGGCCTGCTGACTGAAGAAGACACCGGCGGATTAAAGCTAACCTGGGGCGACGCCGCTACCGCCCTTGACTTCCTGCACGCGATGGCAGCAGGAAAGCCCGGATTGCCGGCGGCCGCGGGCCACGGTGTGCGCTACATGAAGGGGTGGATTGCAGACCGTGCCGCAGCGCGCCTCAAGCGCTCTCGCGAAGATATACGTGCGGAGCTGTCGCTCTTTGCCATGGAGACCAAGGGCCTTGAATTCTCCATGTATATAACCAAAGAGTCTCTGGCCCAGCAGGGCGGATACGGCTTCGCCCTGAAGGGGCCGCAGCATGATGAGTCATGGCTTATTGCCATTGACCAGCTGCGCAAAGAGCTGCCCACGTTTGAGGATAAGGCCGAGGCGCTGCTCTGGTTTCCGCTGTTTCGCACCTGGTTTAACATAGTCGGGCTGTGCAAGCTTCCCTGGATTGACGTGCGCAACCCCAGGGCAAAGGATACCCCGTTCCCGGCAAAAAATCTTCCCACCGTGGACTATTACCTTGAGCTGGTCAACGGAACCTTCGGCACGGACAAGACCCTTGATGACCTGCTGCTTGAATCAGAGCGCTGCTACATGCTGCAGAAGCTCATCAACCTGCGGCAGGGGTTCGGCACCCGGGAGCATGACACCATACCGCTGCGCGCCATGGCGCCGGTATTTATGCACGAGTATCTCTCGCGCAAAAGCTACTACGATACGTACCTGAAGGATGCGGCAGGATATGACCTTGACGGCTCATCTAATGAAGAGCGGCTGGCACTTCTTCACCAGTATCGCCGGGCACAGTATGAAAAGCTGACCGATGTCGTTTACAAGGAAAAAGGTTATGATCAGAACGGCATACCCACCGATGAGTCCCTGAAAAGGCTCGGGTTTGACCAGCCGGAATTCCCGGATATAGTCCGGGCTGCGCGTGAACGGGTAAACAGGATAGAGCAGGCAGAACAAGAGCGCTGTGCGGCTCAATGAGGTATGCCGGATATGCGAAATTAAAATCCTCCTCAGTCCCCTCGCTGCAACGGGGGATTCAGGGGGATTTTTATTAAGTTTCAAGGTTACGTGGAATTTGCCACGAACAACACGAATGCTCACAAATAAAGATGGTCCAGGTCTTGAATCTATAGCTATGATTCGTATTTATTTGTGTGAATTCGTGGCTGAGGATATTTTTGTGTATGATAAAGATAATAATTTTTGATTTTGATGACACGCTGATTGAGTCGCGGAAAAATTATATCGCCACCTGCGTGAAAGCAGCGGAAGTTATGGGCATCAGGGTGCCCACGGAAGAGGATTTTATCTGGTACGGGGACAGCTGGCACGATTTCATCAAGCAGACCTGGCCGGATACCGACCCTGAAGCATTTGATCGCGTGTACACTGAACTTGCCCGGCAGATAGTATATAACCGGTTTAAGGGCGTGAATACAACACTCAACCTTCTCAGGGAAAATTATGACCTGTATATTTTAACCAAACGCTCACGAACTTTCCTTGACCTGCGCCTGGCACAATCAGGCATTGATATGACTGCCATCAAAAAAATCTTCACCAGCGAAGAGATGGCATTCCAGAAGCCTGATCCCCGGGCCTTTGATGTGCTGGAGCCGCACCTCGGCGAACTTGACCGGGCGCAGGTGCTGTATGTAGGCGACCACCTGGGAGACATGCAGGCAGCCCACGGCGCAGGGCTCAAGTTTGTTGCCGTGCTCACCGGATATTTCTCGCGGCACGCCTTTATGGAAAACGGGCTCAGCGATCGGTATATTATTGATGATGTAGCACAATTGCCCGCATGGCTCATGTCAGAAAAGGAAATAGAGCCATGAAACCGGCATTGCTCATTGTCGATATGCTGAAGGATACCTTTGAGGGGCACTCGGAAACAGAGCTGGTGCAGGCAGCCCGTAATTTTCTGCCGCGGCTCAATGAGTGGCTTGACTGGTTCCACGAACAAAAGCTTCCGGTTGTTTTTGCCTGTGACAGTTTTCTTGCAGATGATTTTATTTTCAGAGGCAGAATGGAGCCCCACAGCCTGCGCGGCACCCGGGGCGCGGAGGTGATCTCTGAACTGCACCGGGAGCCGCATGACGTTATAGTAGAGAAGCGCCGCTTCAGCGCATTTTTTAAAACCGATCTTGACCAGACGCTGCGTACCGGGAAGGTGGATACGGTGCTGATAGCAGGCATAGCCACCCATGTATGTGTTCTGGCCACGGCGCTTGACGCGGTGAGCAATGACTTTTCAGCTGTTATCCTTGAGGACTGCTGCGCTGCTCACCGGGCGCAGTATCACGGGCCGGTGCTCGACGCGTTCCGCAAAACACCGCTCTTTCCGCTGCTGCAGGTGTGTGACAGCGAGCAGCTGCAGGCAACTGCTCGTCACACATGCGGGTGCTGATTAAAACAGGGTTTTCGTCATGGCCAACGTTACTCTTAAGAATGGGATAAGCATTTATTATGAAGTGGAAGGCCACGGTGAGGCTGTCGCCCTGGTGCAGGGGCTTGACCGCGACCACACCGGGATGCGCTTTCAGCGGAAAGAGCTCGCCAAACATTTCCGTGTCATTACCTATGACACGCGGGGCACCGGTCTTTCTGATACACCGCACGGGCCCTATACCTGTCTGCAGATGGCGGATGATCTCGCCTGTTTGTTACAGGCTCTGGGGATTGATAAGGCGCACGTAATCGGTGCTTCAATGGGCGGCGCAATTGCCCAGGAGTTTGCCATCAAATACCCGGAGATGGCAGGCAGGCTGGTACTGCTCTGCACGTATATGAAGGCTGATGCTTTTGTCCGGCAGCTGGCAAAGTTCTGGATGCAGTCGGTTGAAAAAACCGGCCATCTGCTGCTCTGTGAGGGAATTTTGCCCTGGCTTTATACCAGGGAATTTTTTGAAGACCAGCAGATGGCCCTTAACTGGGCGCGGAAGCTGATACAGGAGCAGGAGCCTTTTTACAGCATCAGGGGTTTTCAGTGGAAGGCGCAGGCAGCGATTGCGGCTGATACTTCGGGGCGACTGCATAATATAAAAGCGCCGGTGCTGGTGGTGGCAGGCGAGCTTGACCTGGTGGTTCCTCCGGCACTCTGTAAACAGCTGGCTGATGCCATCAGGGGGGCCCAGTTCACGATAATCAAAGGCGGCGGGCATGCTTTTTTCGACGAGAAGCCGTTTGAGCTGAACGAGGTACTGCTAAATTTTCTCGCCGCTTCATGAACGGCGCTGATATTATCGTTACTTGGAATTTTAACCCCATAAACAATCAGTTTGTTCGCAGAAGAGTGCGGCAGGTAGTCGGAAAAGAAGGATATGTTTGCCCGGAAATCTGTTCGCCGGAAGAATTGTTGGAGGTCGAAATATGAAAGATAAGATTGTGGAGGAAGTGCGCAAACATCGTCGCGCACATACACGCAAATTTAAAGGTGACCTTTCAGCCATCTGTGATGATCTGCTCCGTATTCAACTTGAATCCGGTCATAAGATCGTCCGGCTCGCCCCCAAAAAGCTCACAACAACTCGTTCATACGCGCGGGCAAATAAAATAAGTTCCTAATTCCCCAAAATAAATCTGTCCCGATTATTTTTCTAGCAAACCACCTTTCTTTTTACCTTCCTTTTGCTGGTTACCTCTGCAGACAGCAGGGTGCAACAGGCGTGAGACGTCATTTCTGGCGTGGGCAGGCCACCAGAGATGCCACGAATAGCAGCCAAGACAGTCCCTCGTTGCGCAGTTCCGACAGTTGCATTTGCGAAACGCCGTCCACTGCGATGCCGAAGAGCCGCACGGCGACCACGCAGGCGTTGAAGATCACCAGCACCAACAGGCAGCTGCGCAGCTGTCCCGGCCGGGCCAGCCCGTAGGCAGCGAACAGGGCCATTCCCAGAAACAAAGCGCCGGGTCCTGCGCGTAAGAAATTGATGGACTCCGGCACACCGGATGCCCTGATGCCAAAGCCTGCGATGTGCTCCAGTGGCTCGAGGATGTAGAGATAGGCCAGAAACGCGAAGATCAGCAGCGCATAGGCCATGATGATCCGCGCAAACCAGAGTCGGGCTTTGTGCATGCAGCCTCCTTTTTGATAAGATGTTTGATAGAAAGAATGATTGATTAAGAGTACCGGGTGTCCCGTTATTTTATTTGAGGGTGCATCAGGGTATATTAATCCCTGACGCAACGCACAGAAAACCCGGATAGTACCGGGCCGTGGCCTCTGAAAACAGAGCCGCTGTTGTAGTTCAGGTAGCGGCCCCAGACACCTCTTTCCGGCATAACTGTAGGAATTGTAGTACTCCACCAACAACCCTTCTCGCCAACGAAGCTGATATCCCCCGGAGCCGAAACGGTAGCCGCCCGGAATGCCTGCAAATCCGCTGCTGTTGTCTGCAGCGGTGTTTGGGTGTTGCCACAACCCGGTGCCCGCTTGTATGGTACCTTTGGTTTTCATCTTGCCTCCAGCCACAGATTCACCACCCAAATAATCTGTTAAAACCGTCCATTCCTCATCGCTGGGCACGTGCCAGCCTGCAGGGCATACATTGCGGGAATCATCTGCTGCGTACCAGTTGTATAGCTTGCCATAAGGGTCATTGTAGTTTTCATCGTTGTTGTAATAACTCCAGGCTCCTGTTGTCAGGCTGCTCCATTGGGTGTTGTCCGTTACTTCCGGTATCGGGTCGCCATTGTCGTATTTCGTGGTCTTCAAGTTCTCGGCCATCCACTCCTGCCCTTCTATAAACACCGTCTTGTAAACATTGCCGTCAATGTCGGTGACGGTGCTTGTTTTTTCGCATCCCGTGAAAAGCATGCACAAAGCAAAAGCTGAAACCAGCAACAGGTTTAATTTTTTCATGGCACCCTCCACCCTTACTATAAAAAAGCCGCTGAGGCCGCTGTCCCGGCCGCAACGGCTTTGCGGTAGTCTGTTGTTTGCAGAACTATTACAAAAATTCAGGGAATAACAAGGATAATAGACTCAAGCATCTGTTTTAAAGACCGTTTTGCAGCAGGGTTTTTCTCACAGACAGCGATAATATCATCGCTCTTATCATAATACATCTTGATTATGTCTCTGCCTGCCTTGCTTGTTGCCAGTTTCTCATCCCGATAGTGTCTCAATTTATCGAGCCTTGGGTCATCAGCGCCTAACAGATATGATGCGACACAAGGTTCAGGCTCGGGTTTGGGTTCAACCGTTCCCTGATACCCTGAAGTTATGGGATACTTCCCTGGCTTAGCGGTAAATGATTTGAAGTCATCAGATGGAACCAACTCAGTATATTCATTAAGGTCCTGTGGCAGATCGTAGACCGTTTTGTCATGGCTTGCCTCAATATAATAATGTTTCGTAAAAAAGAGGCTATAATAAATCTGGAATTCTACAGTGCCAGGATTTTTTATGCCATAGGCTACATGACTCTTCCCACTCTCACTGACCCATGTATCAGTTATTTCCCAGTTCACAATTGAAGCGTCATTCATTTTTACGGTCCACGTGCCAACCCAGCCTTGAACATACTCAGACTCGGCAAAGGCAAGTGGCGCCAGCAGAAAAAAGAATAATGCAATACAGGTTAACCTTTTAATTGTTTTTCTCATCTTTTCTCCTCCTTTTCTTGATAGTATTGTTTTGTATTGCCCAACCCTGGTTATTTCCCATGAAAAGAATTGGTGTCAAATCTTGTTCAGATACAGCCTTACTGGATAATCATATCAATTACCGGCAAAAAAGACTTCAGCATAATCTCTGTTGTTTTCTTTGCCGAGGGGTTTTTTTCGAGCAAAGGCTGAAACATACCCGATGTTTTGTAATAAAGACCAATCATTTGTCTGCCCAGAACGCTTTTTGCCAGCACTGTATCTCGAAAATTTCTAATTTTATTAATGTTCGGATCGGTTTCTCCAAGAAGCGATGTAACAATACATGCTTTATCAGAAGAATTAAATATCTGTATCCGATTGTTCAATGTATCTGCAATATAGATTTTGCCCGATGAATTTACCGCTGCGCCTATTGGCCAGTTAAAAGATCCGTACTCGGCTCCTGCAGAGCCCCACTCGGTAATAAATGTTCCGGAATTATCAAACTTCTGGACACGGTTGTTAAATGTATCTACGACGAAAACATTATCCGATGAATCAATAGCTATCCCCGTAGGATAAGAAAATTCTCCCGTCAAGCTGCCCTGGATACCCCAGGTGGTAATTACAGTGCCGGTTGCATCAAACTTTTGTACCCGGTTATTATAGTAATCTGTAGAAAAAACGTTTCCCGAGGAGTCAATTGCCAAATAAGTAGGTCTGAAAGAAAACCTCCCCCCACTCCCGTTTAAAGGATCTCCCCAGGCAGTAATGAAATTTCCATTTGCATCATATTTCAGTATCAGGGACTGCCAGGCATCTGCAACATATACAGTCCCTGTCGAATCAACCGCAATGCCTACCGGTTCTCTAATAAATCCTGAACCAATCTCGCTTTCCGGACCCCATGATGCTGCATAATTGCCGTCTATGTCAAACTTCTGTATGCGAAAGTTTCTTGTATCTACTACATAAACATTTCCATCAGCGTCAACGGCAACATCTCCCGGGTTTCCGAGCTTTCCCTCTCCAGTTCCGCTGGAACCCAGCACTGCAATAAATTTTCCATTTCTGTCAAACTTCTGTATGCGGTCATTCCTTGTATCAGCAACATATATATTCCCTGCGGAATCCACGGCAATACCGCTTGGCCCTCTGAACTCACCATTTTTAGAACCTTCTTTTCCCCACATGTTCCGCCCCCACATGATCTGTGGTTCACTATAAGACGGTTCTGAGGTTGTTACTGTTTTGAAATCATCCCGGCTGCCGGCTGATGTAACACAGGGATATATCAAAAAACAAAACAATATTGAAAAGATACATTTTCTCATGATTAACCCATTTTTTTCTTTAGTGTTATTAAGCAAATTGTATGGAAAAATAAATTTTTTTTACGGCAATTATTAAAAGCTATTTAAGAAGATCGGCTATCTCCTCTGTCCATGATCTCACAAAATCATAATTAAGAAGATCTCCTACCTCGTCATAACCGGTTTGTTTGAAATTTACAACTTCAACGGGGAATATTTCTTTAAAATAAAATTTTCCGGGCATCAGGCCAACGGGTTCTATGATTTTTATTTCAGGAAATTTGTTAAGAACAGACGAAGAAATCAAGCGAAGAAGATTTTTGTCAACCATGCCGGTCTCTTTATCAACAGAGGTGGAAGTGACAAAGAGAGCTACTTTTTTAACTGCCAGTATATTTCTGTGGCGTTCTAAAAACTTTAAAGCCCCGGGAAGGAACGTTGCATAGTACATGGGACTGCCTATGACTATTGCATCATAGGGTGATATATCTTCAACCTTCAATGCCGGTCTCATATCCACCCGAAACCCGTTCTCACACAATACATCGCCTATTTTTTCTGCAACGTCGGCTGTTGATCCGTGCTTTGAGTCGTATGCAACAAGAACTCTCTTGCCGTTGATGTTGTCAGTCCCGCAAGACTTCTCGAAGAAAACATTGCTTCCCCCAACAGCAGATGCCGGAATAGCCGTTAGTATAAACATGCATAAAGCAACAACGCCACTCCGGATAATCTTATATTTCAGATATGTTTTAAAACTCCATCCCGGAAATTTTTTTTCCATTTTCACCCCGCCTTTTGCTTCAAAATTAATCTACTTGAGGGGCACATCGTCATAGGTCATATGACAATTTGAACCCGTGCCTGCACTAAACCTTCCAAATAAAAAAAGCTTCCAACAGCATGCGTGCTGTAAGAAGCCCTGTATCCTTTTATATATAACCAGTCTGCAACATGGAACCACCGTTTTGTAGCTATCGGCCGTCAGCTTTCAGAGACTGCGTAGAACTGAGAAAATTTTTATTACATCTAATTTTTAATTGCAAGCTATTTTTGAGGATATTATTTTAGTAGCTGTTTCTGTTCTGCACATCGGCATCAACAGATCAAGAAATAAATCTGCCCCCTTTTCCTTGGGACAACCGATTAAAAGTATTTTCAAAGATTAAAATGAATTTAATTACCTTGCATCCCGTGAAGAAAACTTATATAATTAAAATAATTAATGTAATCTGATAAATAGGGCTGTACGGGTGTGCAGACTTAATCAGATTCAAAGACTAAGGAGAAAACATGGGTTTCAATCAAAGTGGTGGCAAAGGTGGATACGGTGACGGACGTCCGAGGGAAATGCATAAGGCGGTCTGCTCAGAATGCAAAAAGGAATGCGAAGTTCCTTTCAAACCAAGCGGTGATCGTCCGATCTACTGCAAAGACTGTTATTCCAAAAAAAAGACTGACCGCCGCTAAACGCTGTTTGCTCTGATCTTTAATTCCGATTCATTTAAAAGCCCGACAGGACTAATGCTGCCGGGCTTTTTTAACACCTTGAATCAATCATATTAATAAAGAAAACTGTCTATGAAAAAACTCCAATACCAAGACTTCACCCCAAAAAATTCATGGCTGATTTTTCGTCTTGATACTCAAATTGCCGATAAATCAGCAGATGTGTATATGTTGATGGAGCTTCCGTCTGGAGAACTTCTCAATAGTGAAGCCACGCTTGCTGAAGGATTGCCCCCAAAGCAATTGAAAGCTTTTCTTCAAAAGGCCTATGACAAGAAAAATTATTGGCCTGAAAAAATCATTGTTGTAAAGGGCGACCCCATTGAGAGCTTTTTTGTAAAGCTATCTCTTCCTGCCGACTTACACATTGAGCCTTGTCCTGCTTCCGCTCTCGAAGATCTGATCGCACCAGTCAAAAAGTCTTTTGGTGAGTTCTGCTTTTCACCTTCATCATTGTTTTATTCTCATGCGCGAGATGATGTTGATGCAGATGAACTGGAATCATCCAGACAGAGCATACCTGATGCGTACGCTCCCTGTCCCTGTGCTTCAGGGAAGAAATACAGGTTTTGTTGCAAGCCTATCTTCCGGGAAATCATGGGTGCCATGACGGAGGCGGAAAACGGACGAAAGCTTGAGGCCTTAAAATTTATTCAGGAAGCAATGAAACGCGTGGGCGAAACAGCAGAAGTTTTATGCAGGGAGGCAATTGTTTATAGTTTTTTTGATAAAGCGGAGTTTGACCGGCTTCTTAATCGCTGTTTAGAGCGGTTTCCCAATCATCCAAGGGCTAACTACATTATGGGAATTAACCTGCGAGAAAAAGAGCGTTTTTCAGAGGCGATTGTTTATTATAAGAAGGCAATAGAAAACTATCCCAAAACAGATCGCTACCATTTAAATGAGGCTTACAACAACATAGGGACAGTCTATTACGATCTCAAGAATTATAAAGAGGCAAAAGAGTCTTGGGAGCAGGCTTTATTTCTATTACCATCAGACCGTTTGGTAAAACAAAATCTTCTTCAGTTTATTTATGTGAATCCGGCAGTTCCTGAAAAACTGCGCAATATGAGTCCCATGGTTGCTAGGTTGTTTGAAAAAAGAACATCATCATAGAATCAGGATAAAAGGTTTGCTGAGGCCTTCTTTAAAGCTACATCCAGTCACGCATAAAAAGGTTGAGAAGCGCAGCTGATAATTCAAGACCTGACCCCGTTGACTACGTTTGAATTCAGCAAACAATTCTGTTCTGATGGGAAAATCGATTGGGATTCACTGGTGAAATATAATTCTTCTATAGCGAAGCCTTGAAAATATGGCAGGAAAAAATACAACAAGCGGGGGATTTGAGGTCAAATCTTTATCTTGACAATTTAATTTCTTAAAGCGATTATTTCTTCCGCATACCCTGCGCCTACCGCAGAAAGTGCGTCCTGACGATTAAATTCGAGGGCCTCTATCAACGTTATCCGAAGGCTTTCTAACAATTTTTCGCGAGTATGTTCTTGACAATTCACCCCCGGTATTTCCTCTATCCATCCTATCCACCAATCATCCTCTTGTTTCATTATTGCGGTATACTCTTTATTCATATTCTGGACTGCTTGTTTTGAGTTAATTGTACATTAGAAAGATCTAATTCAGGTAATCATTTTATTGCCCTAAGAATAAGAGGTCCCCGACCCCGTATTCCGCCCGTCCTCCGTAGCACTATAAACGCGCCCATACTAAATTAAAATTATAACTTTTTAATCGCCAGTGTATGTGTCCATCTGTTACTGCGGAGGGTGGACAGCCACTATTGTCTTTCTGCCTGCCGCATCCCGAAACCCGCATTTTCTTTGTGCCTTTGTGCCTTGTGCCTTTTTCTACTCCGCATTCCTCAGATGGTTATCTGTCCCTTTCCCTGCCGTGTAATCTCAAAGGGCTCTGCGGTAAGATCAACTATCGTCGACTGCTCTGACACCAGCACCCCGATATCAAGCACCAGGTCTATCTGCTTTTCAAAGTGTTCATGTATGGCCTCTCCCGAATTAAGCAGCTTTTCTCCCCAGAGCGGAACACTGGTGTTGATGATAGGGTTGCCCAGAGTTTGCGTTAAAAGCCTGCAGATGTTGTCATCAGGTACGCGGATGCCGATTTGCTTGCGCTTATAGAGCATGTGCTTGTTCACTTCCTTGGTCGCCGGCAGAATAAAGGTAAACGGCCCGGGCAGGCACCGGTTCATAACCCGGTAGGCCCGGTCTGAAACTTCGGCATAGCGCGCCACTTCGCTGAGATCAGGCGATATAAAGCTCAGCGGTGTTTTCTCATCCATCTGCTTGATGCGGTATAATTTTTCGATGGCCTTTTTATTGTGGAGATCGCAGCCAAGGCCGTAGATGGTATCGGTCGGATACACAATAAGGCCGCCCTTGGTGAGGATTTCAATTGCCTGCTTGATCGCCCGCAGCTGTGGATTTTTCTGATAGACCTTGATGAGCATAATAATATCTCCGCGCCATATAGTTTTATGATATAGACAAAGTGAATATAAAACCCGGATTTTTAAAAGTCCAGCAAAAGTTCGGTGCGGATCATACAGCACCAACAATGAAGGGGATCTGAACATGAAGGTTATCATTACCGGAAGCACAAAAGGCATCGGGCGTGCCATGGCAAAAGAGTTTCTGCGCTGTGGCGATGGGGTAATCATTTCCTCGCGCAGCGCAGAGCGGGTCGCTGCCGTGGCTGAAGAACTGAAAAAAGAATTTCCTGGCGGCGCGGTGTGGGGGGCAGCCTGTGATGTATCACGGCCGGCAGACGTTGAGGCCCTGGCGCGTTTCGGGAAAGAGAAGTTCGGGACCCTTGATATCTGGATAAATAACGCGGGTACTGACGGGCATCAAAAAAGGCCTCTGGCTGAATGCACTCCGGAAATGCTGAAACTGGTCATTGACACCAATCTGCTCGGCACCGTGCTGTGCTGTCGTGCGGCTCTTGCAGTAATGCTTCAGCAAAGATGCGGGCACATTTTTAATGTTGACGGCTATGGTGCGTCAGGAATACCTACGCCAAAACTTGCTGCCTACGGGGCAACCAAGCGGGCAATTCTCCAGTTAATGGCAACCCTGGTTAAGGAAACGCAGGGGACCGGAGTGGGCATACATACCATCAGTCCCGGGATGGTGCTTACCGACCTTCTCATCGAGGGTGCAACGCCCGAGACTGCCAAGGTTCTCAATATTCTGACCGAGCTGCCGGAGCCGGTGGCGCAGTTTCTTGTTTCCCGGGTGCGCGCGGTCAAGGGGACTGGCACCTATATTCAGTACTTAACGAAAGCAAACGTGTTGTGGCGCTTTATTACCGCCTGGAAGAGGAAGAACCGGTTTTTTAATGAGCAGGGTCGCTTGATTGCATAACTATAAGCGCGCGCTGCAGTATCAGCCTTTATCTTGACACCCGGCGGCTCTTGGCTTATACTCGACCACTCTTAAAGAAGATACTTTAAAATCTGGAACTCATGAAATCAGGAAGTTTTTATTGTTGAGTTAAGGGTATCTCTAATAATTCAATTGCTGTCATTCCCGCTTTTGCGGGAATGACATTTTTAGAGACCTCCTTAAGGCTTGAGAATAATTAATATTAATTTTATTAAGGGGAAAAGAATGAAAAAATATTTCACTAAAGCTGAAAACCTGCTGACGCTTAGTATGCTGATCTGCGCAGCACTTTTTATTATCACTGGCTGCGGCAAGAGCGATACCGCCGGCACGGCGCAGACAGAACTGGGCGCTGAGCAGAAAAGCGCCGCCGCACCGAAGGCAGAGCCGTCAAAAGTGCTGGCAGAGGTCAACGGCAGGAAATTTACCCAGGCCGATGCTGATAAAGAAATCAGCGGCAAGCTGGCAAGCCTCCTGGGGCAGGTCCCGGAAGCACAGCTCGTCCAGATCAGGGAAAAAATGCTGAAAGAAAGCGTTGATGATTTTGTCACCCGCACCCTTCTGGTAGAAGCAGCAGACCAGGCAAAGATTACGGTAAGTGAGGCAGAGATAAAAACTGCCATTGACAAAATCAAGAGCAATCTGCCGCAGGGAGTTACTATGGATGAGGCCCTGAAAAGTAGCGGCATCACCCAGGAGAAACTCAATGAGGAGGTGGCGCTCGGCCTGCGTCTCACCAAAACCATTGAAGCACAGCAAAAAGACAAAAAAGCTCCCGCGGACAAAGAGATAAAGGATTACTACGACAGCAACAAAAAGCAGTTTGAGGTCCCTGAAACCGTGCATGCCCGTCATGTCCTGGTCAAGACCGAGGAGAAGGATGATAAAAAGACAAAGGATGAAAAGATGGCCAAGGCTGAAAACATACGCAAGCAGCTCACTGGCGGAGCGGATTTCGCCAAGATAGCTAAAACAAATTCCGACTGCCCCAGTAAAGAGCAGGGTGGTGACCTCGGCACCGTACAGCGCGGGCAGATGGTGAAGCCTTTTGAGGATGCAGCGTTTAAACAGGAGGTGAAGGCGATCGGCCCCATTGTCGAGACCCCGTTTGGCTATCATATTATCCAGGTGCTTGAGCACAGTCAGCCCAAGACCAAGCCTCTGGATGAAGTTAAGGGCGCCATCGCAGATACCATAAAGCAGCAAAGAATGCAGGAAGAAGCAGAGCGCTATCTCGCAGAGCTCAAATCTAAAGCAAAAATTGTGTATGCTGACGGGATGGCCCCTGTTGCAAAAAAATAACGACAATTGATTGCGATACAGATACCGGAGGGAACGCTAACCGCGCGCTCCCTCTTTTCTTTAGAAGGCTGTTGAAAAACGCCCATCTGCGGCGTTTCCCTCTTCTTCGTCGTTGCGGCGTACCTTGGAAGTACGCCTCACTTCCGGAGGATTTCGGGAGCCTTGCATCTGTGCATTTTTGACCAGCCCGGGAAAAACAACTTTTTTAACAACCTGTTAGTGTCGGCAGTGTGCTATAATACAAACCTATGATTTCTATACGCAACTTCAGCATTATCGCCCACATCGATCACGGCAAGTCAACGCTTGCCGACCGCCTGATTCAGTACGCGGGGCTGGTTGACGCGCGGCAGTTCCGCGACCAGATTCTCGACACCATGGATATTGAGCGGGAGCGGGGCATCACCATCAAAAGCCAGACCGTGAGCCTGCCCTATACCAGCAGAAGCGGAGAAACATTTGAGCTTAATCTGATTGATACCCCGGGGCATGTGGATTTTTCCTACGAGGTATCCCGGGCTTTGGCTTCGTGCGAGGGCGTGCTGCTGCTGGTGGATGCTGCCCAGGGGGTGGAGGCGCAGACGGTCGCCAACCTCTATGCAGCGCTGGAGCACAACCTTGAGATTATTCCGGTGATTAATAAAATAGACCTTCCCTCGGCAGATATTGACCGGGTGAAGGAGGAGATAGAAGCAGAGCTTGGCCTTGATGCAGAGGAGGCGCTGCTCTGCTCGGCAAAAGAGGGAACGGGGATAGAAGATATCCTTGAGGCCATCACCAAGCGCATACCGCCGCCGAAGGGAAGCCCTGAAGGGCCGCTCGCTGCTCTCATATTTGATGCCCACTACGACGTTTTCCGGGGAACGGTTGTAAGCTGCAGGGTTTTTGACGGCAGCGTAAAGCCCGGTGACACCATCCGGCTGATGTCAAACGGGGCAACCCATAAGGTCGAAGAGGTCGGCTTTTTCCGCCTCATCCGCGTGCCGCAGAAAGAGCTGAATGCCGGAGAGGTGGGATATATTATTGCCGGCATCAAGACCGTAAGCGATACCCGGATCGGGGATACCATAACGCGCGATGACCATGTGGCTGTTGCGGCTCTTGCCGGCTTCAAGGAAGTGAAACCCATGGTTTTCTCCTCCCTCTATCCTATTGCCGCTGATGATTATCAGTCGCTCACCGAGGCTTTGGAGAAGTATAAATTAAACGATGCAGCCCTCACCTATCAGAAGGACTCATCGGCCGCACTCGGGCATGGCTTCCGCTGCGGCTTTCTGGGCCTGCTCCACCTTGAAGTTGTGCAGGAGCGGCTGGAGCGGGAGTACGGCCAGTCCATCATCATGACCGTGCCGAGCGTTCAGTACCAGTTCCTGCTCAGAAGCGGAGAAAACGTCACCATTGATAATCCGCAGTATTACCCCGACCCGGCCTCCATAGAAAAGTCTTACGAGCCGTTCGTGAAGGTAAGCATCCTCATCCCCGAGCGCTCCATGGGCGCGGTGATGACCCTGTGCCTTGAGCGGCGCGGGGTTAATACCCGGTTCCACTATCCTACTACCAAGCGCATCGAGATTACCTGCGAGATGCCGCTTGCGGAAATTATCTATGACTTCTACGACAGGCTGAAGACCGTCACGCAAGGGTATGGCTCGTTTGACTATGAGCTTATCGGCTACCGGGAAAGTGAACTGGTGAAGCTTGATATCCTGGTAAATGGTGAAAAGGTGGATGCCCTGTCGCTTATGGTCCATCGTGACCGGGCGCGGCTGCGCGCGGTGCAGATCTGCGATCGGCTGAAAGAGGAAATTCACCGGCAGCTCTTTAAGATTGCCATCCAGGGCGCCATCGGCGGACAGATTATCGCCCGCTCAACCATCACACCCTTCCGCAAAGACGTTACGGCAAAATGCTATGGCGGCGACATCACCCGCAAGCGCAAGCTTCTGGAAAAGCAGAAGATGGGCAAGAAGCGCATGAAGATGGTGGGCGCGGTGGAGATCCCCCAGAGCGCGTTTATCGCCGTGCTCAAATCTGACAATGAGTGACCAGCAGCAGCTTCCCGGCCTCTATATTCACATTCCCTTCTGCAAGACCAAATGTCCCTATTGCGATTTTTATTCGGAAACTTCGACGTCGCTGATTCCGGAATGGCTGCAGGCTGTTAAAAAAGAAGCGCTGCTGTACCGGGACCAATTTTCCTCATTTGATACCCTGTATCTGGGCGGGGGAACGCCTACTGTTCTTGACGAGGCTGAGCTTACCTCGCTTATTGAATATCTTTTTAAAACATTTTGTTTTGCGCCTGATGCGGAGATTACCATCGAGGCTAACCCCAATGATATAACGAGAGAGAAGCTGTCCGTTCTTCGTGCGCTGGGCGTGAATCGCGTAAGCCTCGGCGTGCAGTCCTTTGATGAACAGGATGTAGCATTTCTGAGGCGCAGGCATACGGTAGAGGAGGCAGCAGCAGCGCTCGCATTGATTCGCGCAAGCGGCTTTACCAGTACCGGCATTGACCTTATCTACGGCATCCCCGGCCAGACTATGGCTGCCTGGCGGGCAACGCTCAAACAGGCGGTCTCGTTTCAGCCGGAACACATTTCCTGCTATCAGCTGACCGTGGCAGAGGGCACGGCGTTCGGGGAGATGCAAGAGGAGGGGCTTATGCGGCTTCCCGAAGAGGAAGAGAGTGAGAATTTATTTTTAACCACGGCCCGGTTCCTTGAAGAGAACGGCTACCTGCACTATGAAATTTCAAATTTTGCCCGCGGAGAAGAAAATCGCTCCCGCCACAATCAGAAATACTGGCAGCATGTACCGTATCTGGGCCTCGGGCCTTCCGCCCATTCATTTCAGGACGGGAAGCGATGGTGGAATGTCCGGTCAATAAAAAAATATTGCGCGTCGCTTGAAGAGGGCAGGGCGCCGGTCGAGGGCTCGGAACAGTTATCAGCAGAGCAGTTCGCGCTTGAATCTCTCTATCTGGGGCTGAGAACACGGGACGGAATTGATCTTGCGCGGGTACGCAGCAGCCATAGTCACTGACACGGTGCTGCCGCAATTACTGAAAGATGAATACGTGAAGATTATAGGCGCGCGGGTTGTGCCGACGAAAAAAGGTTTTCTGGTGGCGGACCGACTGCCGCTGCTGTTTGTCTAACAGGCTGTTGAAAAACACCCATCTGCTTCGTTGTGCTCCTCCTTCGTCATTGCAGCGTACTGGAAAGTACGCCTCATTCCTCACGATTTCGCGCGCCTTACATCTGGATGTTTTTGACCAGCCTGGGAAAAACTACTTTTCAACAACCTGCTAAATAAAAACCGGCAGGCAGCACATCACGACGGCCGGCTGTCCAGCGCGCTGCGCACGGTTTCTGCCAGTGTCTGGATGGTCATCGGCTTCATGACAAATTCCCTGATTCCCGCATCCCGTGCCATCTCCTGCGTTACCTGGTCGCTGTGCCCGGTGCAGAGGATTACCGGGATGTCCGGCCGGATATGCATAATCTGTTTTGTCAGATCAAACCCGGTCATGGCCGGCATGGTCTGGTCAGTGATAATAATATCAAAGCCATGCGGGTCGGTTTTAAATGCTGCAAGCGCTTCCACGCTGTTATTTTTTGCGGTAACTCTATAGCCCAGCGACTCAAGCATCTCCTGCCCCAGATCAACCAGCGCCGCTTCATCATCAACATACAGAATGCATTCAGTAGCCTTTTGGAATGGCTGGTTATTTTGTCTTTTGTCTCTTCTTTTTTATCTTCAACCTTCGGCAGCAGTATATGAAACGTGGTTCCTTTGCCCGGTTTGCTGTTAACGGTTATTGCTCCTTCATGGCTTTTCACTATCCCGTGCACCACGGCAAGCCCCATGCCGGTGCCCTGCCCGACTTCCTTGGTGGTAAAAAACGGTTCAAAAATACGGTCCATGATAGCGGGGTCAATGCCTGCGCCGGTGTCACGTATTGTTAATTGCAGGTATGCGCCCGGCTGCAGTTCATGATATGACGTGATCTCGCGGGCATCAAGCAAAACCGGGGACAGCCCGATTGCAAGCACGCCTCCCGTATCCCTCATTGCATGGGCTGCATTGGTGCACAGATTCATTAATATCTGGTGGATTTGAGTCGGGTCTGCATTGACCATCCCGGCATGGCTGTCTATATTCACCTGTATGTCTATCGTCGTCGGGATAGAAGCGCGCAGCAGTTTCAGTGCTTCCTTGATAATGGGGCTGATTTCAACCGGCTTGCGCTCCTCGAAGCTTTTCCTGCTGAAGGTAAGTATCTGTTTTACCAGGTCACGCGCCCGGTATGAGGACTTGAGCACCTGCTCCAGATTGTGTTTAAGGGGGGTATTTTCTTCCAGTTTTTGTGCAGACATCTCGGTGAAGCCGATGATCGCTGCCAGGATATTGTTGAAGTCATGGGCAATGCCGCCGGCAAGCGTGCCGATTGCTTCCATTTTCTGGCTCTGGCGAATCTGCTCTTCAAGTTTTTTACGCTCGGAAAGATCATGAATAGTAGAGGTAAAGTATATCCTTGTCATCAATGGTATAGGTTGTTACCGAAATTTCCACCGGAAATTCCTGCCGGTCTTTTTTCAGCCCGCAGGCCTCGACCGGCTTGCCGGCCAGGCGAGACATATTTTCTTGCACAACATGCTGATAGCCGGCTCTGTCCTGATCTCTGAAGCGCTCAGCTACCAGCATGTTACCCGGCTGCCCGATAAGCTCTTCTGCGCTGTAGCCAAACATCCTTTCCGCCGCCGGATTACAGAACGTTATTCTGCTCTCGGTGTCGGCGGTTATAATCGCATCGAGCGATGACTCGGCAATTGCCCTGAAGCGTTCCTCGCTCACCCGCAGTTCAGCTTCTGCCTTCCGCTGTTCTGTTAAGTCCCGTATTATAGAGAATGAACCAATTGACTCGCCGCGATCGTTACAAATCACTATAAGATTTTGTGTGATCGGCACAACCTTATGAGATTTATGCATATAATAGGATTGCCAGCCGGATATTTTCCCCGTTTCGATAAGCTGTTCAATCCAGGTTATATTCTCTTTGAAAAAATCATCGCTAATCGTGACTTGTTCCCCGGCAGTAGATTCATAGACCCCTGTTTCAGTAACAGACAGTGTATACAATGGCTTCCCCAGGACCTCCTCTTCTGCATACCCAATCATGTCAAGAAATGCTTTGTTCGGGTTGACGACATGTCCTGTGCCATCAGCCATAATAATTGGGTCAATGGAGTTTTCCAGAAATTTATCCAGCTGTTCTTTTGCTTCCTGCAGTTCAGATTCATACCGTTTGCGTTCGGTTATGATCTGCGGGTGATGATATCGCGCCGAGTAAATTACCTTCGTGTATCTTTCAGAATGCTTATATTTGATTCTGCTGAAAAAACAGTCCCGTCTTTTCGTTTGTATTCAACGTCATAGTTTTCAATAAATCCTTCCTTCAGCAGCCGTATCCAGGAATTGCTGGCTGTCTCCAAGAGTAAACCTGTTCAGGCGAAAGCTCTGCCATGTGCATCCCGGTCAGTTCCTGCGCGGTATAGCCAAACATCTTCATTGCCGTATCGTTCGGATTTTCTGAACATATCCCCGAGCATCGGATCACTATGATTCCATCACCGGAAGTCCTGAACACATTCTCCAGAAACTCTTTGGCCTCTCTGGCTTCAGTTTCGGTACGCCTGTTCTCGATGATTCGTGTTTTGAATCAGTGTGACAGGTAAGACCGATTCCGCCGATGCCGAGCAGCCACAACAGACACTGCATCAGAGACATCATCAGGTTGTTTTTCTTTGTCATGGCCATCAGCTCGCCCAACGGCTGTGAGATGCTGATGCCGCCGCGGATATCCCCTTCTTTATAACCCTGTACTGCATGACACTTCAGACAGCTTTTCTCGGTGACAAAGGGGCGCATGAAGCGCAGATATGGCTTTGCCTTCAAGGGTAGCAACAGAAAAGACTTCCCCGGCGCCTTGCTCGAATGCTTTAAGGGCGCTCGCTTCCCATGGATCAGGCGCATTTATGGGGTTGATGGGCTTGAGGCTGGCAATGTGCTCCCCGCCGCCGAAGTCTTCTCTGCCCTGCTCCTGAACCTGACGGGTCATATAGGATGAATTGATGAGCGTCAACCGGCGTCCGGATGGCGTTGTGATGTCCCGCTCCGGCATATGGGAGAGATACGGGTTCGGCGGGGTCGTATCAGTTGCCGGTACATAAACACCGCCATGCCCTGCTACCCAGCGCCGATACAGAACATCCTTGGCAAATGATATTCTGGCCTGACTGACGGCAAGCTCTGTCATTGTCCGCTGCGACTGCACCAGCGCAAAAATAGTGGTTGCCCCGATATACAATGTCCACACCACGACCGCAACAATCATGTACGGTCTGATGCTGAAAGAAGCAGCGGCTGCTTTTAAAGGCTGAGACATATAACCTCCGTTACTGATAACGTCGCAGTAAAAAAGTAATCTGAAACATAAAAGCTGTTTTAAAATACATAAAAAACATGGTACGCATTGATGCCTTCCCATGCACAAGCGTACCTATCGGCATAAACGCATTAATAATTCATACTATTTTTTGGGGAAAGTCCTGGTATCCAAGCATCTTGACTGCCGGAGAGATTTAAGATAAATGTTATAAATTGCGTTGCAGTTGCGTGTATTTATTCTTTGGTTGTTAAACACTGATGGAGAATGGTTGTATGGATTATGCTGGCGGTTTTTTACATTGGTATTCGCGGCGAGGTTTGCAGTTATGGAGCCTGGCAGCTCTTTTAGTATGCATCCTGATACCCCGTGCAGAAGCAGCGGATTTATTTTCCTATCAAAAGGTCATTGATAAAGCCGGACAGCTTGCCGCGCAGCCATACCAGAACCCGGCCGGGCAGGTGCCGGATTTCCTCCTGAAGCTTGATTATGATTCATGGCGCGATATACGTTTCAAACCGGAACAGGCGCTGTGGCGCACGGAGGGGCTTCCCTTTCAGGTGCAGTTCTTTCATCCGGGGCTCTATTATGACCGGCTGGTGAAAATTAATATTGTTGATTTCGGAGACGTGAAGCCGGTAGCTTTTTCCCGCGACCTGTTTGACTACGGTAAAAACAGTTTCAAGGACAAGGTGCCTGCCAGCCTCGGCTTTGCCGGGTTCAGGCTGCATTGCCAGCTTAATACCAGAAAATATTATGATGAGGTTGCCGTGTTTCTCGGTGCCAGCAACTTCCGCGTAGTGGCTAAAAATCAGAACTATGGCCTCTCAGCACGCGGGCTTGCTCTTGATACGGCACTCAGCACCGGTGAAGAATTCCTTTACTTCAGGGAATTCTGGATCGTGAAACCCATTGAAGAGTCTCCCCGGATTACCGTCTATGCGCTCCTTGACAGTCCCAGCGTGACCGGCGCGTATCAATTTGTTTTCAAGCCCGGGAAAGAAACAGCAATAGATGTCATGGGAACGGTTTTCAGACGGAAGAATGTTCAGAAGCTCGGTATCGCGCCGCTCACCAGCATGTTTTTTTACGGGGAGAATACCAGCCAGCGGCCGGTGGATGATTTCAGGCCGGAAGTTCATGATACGGACGGCCTGCTGATAGCGTTCAAGAGTGGTGAATGGCTATGGCGCCCGCTGGTTAACCCGCGCACACTTCTTGTTAATTCATTTAAAGCGTCAGACCCGGTCGGGTTTGGGCTCATGCAGCGTAATAGAGATTTTAATTCATATCAGGATCTTGAAGCACACTATGAAAGCAAGCCCAGCGCATGGATTACCCCGCGCGGAAAGTGGGGAGAGGGGCATCTTGAACTTATCCAGATACCAACCAGCAGCGAGCTGAATGATAATATTTTTACCTTCTGGGTTCCGGAGAAACTGCCGGACCTCGGCAAGCCGTTTTCATTTTCCTATACCATGAGCTGGCATTCCCCGGGGAAATCACGGCCGCCGGCCGGCCGGGTCATTGCCACGCGCAGCGCCAAAGGCAAAGATGATCAGACGAAGAAGTTCATCGTTGATTTTGCCGGCGGCAGGCTGGAAAAGCTTTCGCCGGACCTGCCGGTTACCGCGGTTGTCAGCGTTGACAGCAAAGCAAAGCTCATCGAACAGCAGGTCTATAAAAACAAGTTCACCGGCGGCTGGCGGCTTGTTTTTCAAATTAAGCCCGAAGACCAGGGTATGGATCTCATGCTGTCGCAGAAGCGGCCGCCGCTGGAACTCCGTGCCTACCTGAAAGAGGGAAAAAATATCTTAACAGAAACCTGGAGTTACACTTTTCTGCCTTAGGCTGAATTACCACTATGCAAAAACCAGGGGATATCTTTTCAGCAGAAAACAGCGAGCACTCTTCTCAGCCGGGAAGCAACCGGCCTGAAGCAGATACCGGCATGGCATGGCAGCTGGCACACGATCGTCTTATGCTGTACCTTGAGCTGCTCCAGATTCCCCGGCAGCAGGCAGCTGAACTTGCCACGGAAGCCATCAGGCAGGCAGAGCAGAGACCCTCCTGCGAACATCCCGTCACGAACGCCATGCGTGCACTGCATGCGTTACCAGTCGGGAATACCATGCAGATTGCTTCCATGCCGCCGCTGAACCGCGGTCCCATGGTGTCGGTTGAGATTGACCGCCAGCCGTGGTGGACGTTTTTTAAAAAGCGCATTCTGAGGAAGAAATAGAACAATACTATTTATAAGTTTAAGGTTTGTGGTCTAAGGTTTAAAGCTCAAGGTCCGGAGTTTAAAGCCCAACTTCAGATGTACGCAAGCAGTACGATGAATTTTATGATGCTGATTTATAGAATTTGGTCATTTGACATTGATTTGGATTTTGAAATTTGAAATTTAAAGTTTATTTTAATCAGCACGGTAATTCATGAACAAAGTTTCTAAACAGCCCTGGGAGAAAGCAGCTCAGCGCCGCCGCATTCTCATGACCGCCCTGATTTTTGTCACGACGCTCATTGCCAGCTCCTACATGGCTGATGTGCTGCCGCACAAGGGAGCAACGGCGATGGAACTTACCATCGTTATTGTTTTTGCCGCCCTGTTTGCCTGGATTTCCATCGGCTTCTGGGAGTCACTCGCCGGGCTCTATACGCTGCTGCGGCGCTATGACCGATTTACCATCACCAGAAGCGTGGCGGACCATGACCCTGAATTTGCCCCTGACACGCGCACCGCCATCCTGGTCCCGGTGTGCAACGAGGATATTGCCCGCGTTTGCGCGGGATTGAAGGCGACCTATAAGTCCCTGGAAGCGACCGGCAAGCTGGGCCACTTTGATTTTTTTATCCTGAGCGATACCAGCAATCCTGATCTCTGGGTGGCTGAAGAAATCGCCTGGTACGAGACGTGTAAGGAATTGACCGCGTTTGACCGTATTTTTTACCGGCACCGCCGGGTGAACATCAAGCGCAAGAGCGGCAACATCGCTGATTTCTGCCGCCGCTGGGGCCGCAATTACCGCTACATGATTGTTTTTGATGCGGACAGCGTGATGGCCGGGCAAAGCCTGGTGCGCATGGTGCAGATGATGGAGAAGAACCCGCGCGTGGGCATCCTGCAGACCTCTCCCCTGGCCGCCAACAAGGAAAGCCTCATTGCCCGCGTGCAGCAGTTTTCCAACCATGTGTACGGACCGATGTTTGTGGCCGGGCTGCATTTTACCCAGCTTGGTGACTCCCATTTCTGGGGGCCATAATGCGATCCTGCGCGTGGCGCCGTTCATGGCGCACTGCGGTCTGCCCCAGCTGCCGGGAAAGCCGCCCCTGGGCGGTGAAATCATGAGCCACGATTTTGTCGAAGCAGCCTTCATGAGAAAGGCCGGTTATGAAGTATGGCTCGCGTTTGACCTCGGGGGAAGCTATGAGGAGGTGCCGCCGACGCTGCTTGAAGAGCTGAAGCGCGACCGGCGCTGGTGCCAGGGCAACATGCAGCACATGCGGCTCTTGTTTGCCGAGGGGCTGTTCCCTGCCCACCGCGCGCTGTTTCTGCACGGCGCCATGGCCTATGTATCGGCTCTGCTCTGGTTTCTGTTCCTGAGCCTGAGCACAGCCGAGGCAATTTATGAGGTGGTGCGCGAGCCGGTCTACTTCCCGCAGGGCCGCAGCCTCTTCCCTGAATGGCCGGTGTGGCATCCCCAGTGGGCGCTGACACTTCTTGCCACCACCGCGATAATCCTGTTCCTGCCCAAGCTGCTGAGCGCGCTGGTGATCCTGATCAAGGGCAGGGCGCGCGAATTCGGCGGCGCCGCGGGGCTGCTGGCAAGCGTTCTCGTGGAAGTTATCTTCTCCACGCTGTTTGCGCCCATCCGCATGCTGTTTCACAGTAAGTTTGTCTTCGTAACGCTCATGGGGCAGCAGGTCGGATGGGGAGGCCAGCAGCGAAGCGATTTGGGCACCTCCTGGGGTGAAGCACTGCGGCTGCACGGAGCCGGGACAGCGTTTGCCTTTGTCTGGGCAGCAGTGCTGTTTCTGGTAAACAGGTCTTTTTTCTGGTGGAACACGCCGATTTTTATCCCCCTGCTCCTCTCCATCCCGCTCTCCGTATGGTCCAGCCGCGCCAGCCTGGGCCGTACCTTTCGCCGGCTGGGCCTGTTTGTCATCCCCGAGGAAACAGATTTACCCGAAGAGCTGAAGTTCCTGAACAATGACCTGGAACAGCAGCAGGCGCGCCGCAAAGTTCTTCCCCTCCCCGATGAGGCGGGATTTGTCCGGGCGGTGGTTGACCCTCAGGTCAACCTGCTGCACCGCTGCCTGCTGCGCACCGGGAGAAAGGTCTCACCATCAATAGCAGCACACCGCAGGGAGCTGCAGGACAAGGCGCTGGCAATGGGCCCCGGCAGCCTGAGCGTGAAGGAGAAGAAAGAGCTTCTGTACGATCCGCAGTGCATGGAAGAGCTGCACCAACGGGTTTGGGAAATACCTGACCGGAAACAGGCAGCACCATGGGGCCTTGGGCGTCGCTGTAGCCCGCAGCGGCCTGCCGCTACGTCACGCTGAGCCGCCCGCGTTTATTCAGGGAAAGCATCGGCGTTACCGTGTCAATGCAGACCGATGTCCTCGCGCAGCGACGAACAGAGGCCGGCGCTGAAAGATATGGTGGCGCAGCAAATAGTGGAGATGAGGAAGCGGCGGCTGGAGCGCTGGGATGCTTTTCTGACGTTTGTGATTAAAAACTCATGGCGCGCAATAATAATCCCGGCCCCATGCGCCAGGCGCTGCTCGGCATCCTGCTTGACGCGCGCTATGCCATACTTGAACAGCTGGAGCCTTTGCCGGCGCAGGCACAGGACCCGGTGCCCCGGCTGTTTGCCCGGACCTGGGAGCAGCTGAAGAAAATAGCGCTCCAACCTGCCCGCGGGATCGCAGCAGCAGAAGCGGCAGCGGGCCAATTTTATTGCCGCTGTCGATGGCCTTGCGGCGCTTGCACAGCAGCCGCAGCACAACCGGATTTGAGGTTTCTGATGCCGGCATGCGCTCACTGGCCCGCGTCCTCGACCCCGGGAAGCACCGGGGACCCGGTGCGCTATGACACTGCGGTGGACCCGGAACTGCGCTCACTGCTTGGCTTTGGCGATCCGCTGCCGCCGCCGCAGATTGACCACGGGAATCTCTTTAGCAGCCTGAACAGGACAGCTGCTCATAACAGCGTGCCTCACACATGCAGCGGCTGTGCCCTTGCAGCATGGTTTATTGCAGAGGCTTTTGCAGCAGCAGAACCTGATACGGCCGCGCAGCTCAACGGCTGGGTGCCGTCAAAAAAAGATTTAGGGAAATATCTGACGCTGGTGCGCAGCCTGCTGCAGGGTCTGGGTGAGCAAACCCTGGCCAAATCAGGCCTTGAGGAAAAATATCACGGCATGTATCGCAATCTTGTTTTTGCTACTGCCTGGCAGGAGAGCTGCTGGCGCCAGTTCATCCGCAAGGGCGACATGGTGCTGCCGCTCAAGTCAGGGGCTCGGTTCGGTGGGCCTCATGCAGATTAACGAGCGCGTGTGGCGGGGCATCTATGATCAGAAGGGTCTTGCTGGGCGATATCTCCTACAACGGCAGGGCCGGCTGTGAAATTCTGCTGCACTACCTCAGGGATTTTGCGCATTACGCAGGGCGAGCATCTGAAGACCGGAGGCATTGACAATCTGTGCCGCGCAACCTACGCAGTTTACAACGGCGGCCCCTCGCAGCTTTCCCGGTACCGCCTGCCGGATACAAAACAGTCGCTTAAAAAAATTGACACAGCATGGTGGCAGAAATATCAGGCGGTCAGCGCGGGCAGGGAACTGGAGGTGGCAGGCTGCTATGAAGATAACAGGCTGTTGAAAAACACCCATCTGCTGCGTTACGCTATCCTTCGTCATTGCGACGTACGGGAAAGTACGCCTCATTCCTCAGGATTTCGCGCGCCTTGCATCTGGATGTTTTTGACCAGCCTGTGCATGATATTTTTACACAACCTGATAGTTTCATGTCGGGCCTATGATATCAGCAGTAGATAAAGCGCTGCAAAGCCTTGCGGGTCTATCCGTGGGAGACGCGTTCGGGCAATGCTTTTTCTCCGCTCCCGCGCGCATGATTGAAAACCGGGAACTTCCTCAGGGCCCGTGGCGCTGGACCGATGACACGCACATGGCGCTCTCCGTGGTGGAGGTGTTACGAAGCTACGGCAGGATACACCAGGATGCGCTGGCCTGCCTGTTTGCAGAGCGCTTCATGCAGGAGCCGGACCGGGGCTATGGCGGCGGCGCGCAAAAGCTTCTCGCCATGATGTATCGGGGGGACTACTGGAAAACAGCGGCACCGGCTCTGTTTGGCGGCGGCTCCTACGGCAATGGTGCTGCCATGCGCGCTGCACCCCTTGGCGGGTTTTTCAGCGGCGACCCGGAGCGCGCCGCCCATGAAGCGCAGCTCTCAGCGGTCATAACGCACGCCCATCCGGAAGGACAGGCAGGCGCCATGGCAGTGGCAGCGGCGGCTGCGATTGCGGCGATCCCCAACCATCCTTTGGAACGGGATTTTATCAAAGAAACGCTCTTTTTTGTCCCCCACGGAGAAACCCGGACCGGTATTGAAGCAGCGCTTGATATAGCAGGCGATAACCGGGATGAAGCAGTGCTGCGGTTGGGAACCGGCAGTCGCGTCTCCGCCCAGGATACCGTACCCTTTTGCCTGTGGAGCGCTGCCTATCACATGGAAGATTTTGCCGATGCCCTGTGGTGGACGGTTGCCGGGCTTGGTGACCGTGATACCACGTGCGCCATTGTGGGCGGCATCGTTTCCCTGTCCGCGAACGGGCTTCCCGCAGAATGGGTTAAGCGGCGGGAGCCGCTGCCGGAAATTTAAAATCTGGAAATCAGAGGAAAATTTTATTTTTCCCCATCAAGAGTTCCTGAGTTCCAAATTGAATATGTACCAGGGCCATAGGCATGAAAACAGAGCCGGCAAAGAGAAAAGCATCTGCGTGGCTGACTAGCCCGATAAAGATTGCCGCAGCCTTCATGCTGATTGGCGGGCTGTGGATCAGCGTTGTTCATCGGGGTCTCGCGTTCTTGTTCAGTGACCAGACTGCACACGCCATCCTGGATTTATTCGAAGGGTGGTTCTTTCTCTCGGTTACGGCGCTGATACTGTACTGGCTTGTTGACCGCGACATGGCGGCCATTCGGCGCTCCCAGGAGGAACTCAAAGAAAGCCAGCGCACCCTGGAGACGCTGCTCAGCAATCTGCCGGGCCTTGCCTATCGCTGCCGCAACGACCGCGACTGGACCATGGAGTTCGTGAGCGAGGGCTGCTATATGCTCACCGGATATCATGCGGATGACCTGATCAACAACAGCAAAATTTCCTATGCGCAGCTCATACATCCGGACGATCAGGAAATGGTCTGGAACCAGGTGCAGGCCGCGTTGCAGGAGAACCGGCCGTTTCAGCTCACCTATACCGGATCATAACTGCCGGCAGCAGCGTAAAATGGGTCTGGGAGCAGGGCCGGCAGGTGCCATCCCCTTCCGGAGGGTTGCCGGCACTGGAGGGGTTTATTACTGACATAACCGCCCACCGGCTGGCAATGGATGAACTGCAGAAGCATCGGGATAATCTTGAAGAGCTGGTGAAGGAGCGCACGCTCGCGCTTGAGGCTGCCCAGAAGACTCTGGTGCAGCGGGAAAAGCTGAAGACCCTGGGCGTCATTGCGGCAGAAGTCGCCCATGAAATACGCAACCCCCTGGCGGCAATCGGCGGCTTTGCCCGGCGGCTCTACAAAAAAGAACCGGAATTGTCCGAGAGCCGAATAATTTTACGCGAGACCTTGCGTCTGGAAAAGATGCTCGACCGGATAACAAATTATCTGAAGCCGGTTACCGTCAGCCCGGTCGCCTGTAAAATCAATGACATCGTGTCGGAGTGTGTCAATCTCCTGACCCCGGAGATTGAGGGAAGACGCATGCACTGCCGGCTGCAGCTTGAGCAGGATATGCCGGTCATTTACTCTGACCCCGATATCCTGATGCAGGTGTTTATCAATATAATCCAGAACGCACTGGATGAGATGAAGGCGGGTGATATGCTCGCCATTAAAGCCTTTGCCGATGGCCAAAACATTAATATTGAATTCAGGAGCCCGGCAGCAGAACACGCCCCTAAAGACCCGGAGCTGCTGTTCCTGCCGTTTGAGGAAGGCGGCGAAAGCATCGGGCTGCCGCTGGCCTACCGGCTGGTAAAGGATATGGGAGGAGTCCTCTCATTCGCCCGGGAAGATAGTGCTATAGTCTTTACCGTGTCGCTGCCAAAGACCGCTCCGCCGGAAACTGCCTGAACGCGCCCCGCGCTGGTACCCGGCAGCTACTTTATTTTTACTTCTTCTATCAGCACATCGTACTTATAGCCGAAGCCGAAATCCTGATTGGTTTTAACCGTTCCTTCAATCAGGACCACATCCCCGACCTTAAATTGTCCCGCGCTGGTTGCCACGATATCCTTATCCGCTACCGAGGCATCTTTCAGGTGCAGCCAGTTTTTCTTCATGATCTCGGGCAGGAATTTAACAACTTTGGCCTGCAGCACTATTTTTTTATCCTTGAAGGAGGCGGGCTTTGCAAGGATCTCGGCAATGGTCACACCACCCGCAGCCTGCTTCACATCAGAGGCATCAGCTGTGCTGGCAGCTTGCATGTGGGAGCTGGCATCAACAGGCATTTCCTGCTTCTGGTTTTCTGCTGCTGCCTGAGGCTTGCCTGCAGCTGCTTCCGGCTGCTTGCCATTAATCAAAACGCCGCCGGCAAAAATGATGGTGTCAAATTTCCTTCCCAGGACTTTAGCTTCAAAATTATTCATGACGGCAGGACTGAGGAGTTCAACCGTATCGCCCTGTTTCACCGCACTGCGCGGTATTGCAGCCCAGAAGGGCGCGCCCTTGCCCTGGATTTCCAGATAGGTGTAATTTGAAGCATCCCTGGTGCTCAGCACGGTTCCGCTGTACGCAGCAGGGGCAGCGGGAGCTGCGGCGCTCTGCGGGGCTTCTGTTACATCAGGAGCTTTTTCCGCTTTTGAGCCGCATGCCGCGGCAAAGAAACATACAGTAAAAATGATGGCATATTTTTTCATAGTGCTCTCCTTGAGTTATAGGCTGACCGCAATCAGCTTGTTTTGTAGATTCTTATACCCTTGGTTCCCCGTTTAAATTCCTTGATGAGGTTAAACCCCCTTGTCATCTGAGAGAAATATCTATCAGTTACTATAACATAATCAAATCCTTTTTCCCGGTAATAGTCCGGCGGGCGGCCTATCTCTTCGGTATCCTGCCAGAGACGATAGGCGAGATAGTCATCCCTGCGCGACCCGTCAGCGCTATCCACCTGGTAAACTCTATAATAGATTTTCGGCTTTGTTTCCAGCTTTAATTTCAGATAATCAGCTTTGAGTAATTTGTGTTGCCGTGCCCGCTGATACTGCTCCTGCAATTGATCGGGCGCATTGTCCAGCTTGGGCCCTTCATTGCCGATGTTGTCGAGCAGTATCTTTGAGTTGATTGTTATGCTGGCCTCGATCCATTCCCGGGCCTCATGGTTGATACTTTTTTGTGCGTGCTCGTAGTCCCATGCGCAGATCCTGTACAGGGGATGAATAAGCAGTACGAGCATAATTGCTGCAGCATATACCCGGTTCAGGCGGCCGCAGCACTCGAAAAAAAACAACCCCCCCAGAACGGCAAATATTGGAAAGGAATATAGGATATATTTTGCTTCTGCATATTTATATTGCGCTGCAAACAAGAGCACTGCCGCCGCAGTAACAAACAGGGTCAGCCGTTCCCGGCTGCGCGTTGCCGCAGACCGGAGAAACCCCAGCAGGCAGACAGCGCCCAGGGGTATTCCCCAGTACTCTTTGATAAAGCCCTGCAGATAGGTGAACAGCGTAAGGCCGGTCGCAGCATGAAAGGCTTTAAGCTCAGCAACTTCGGAGAGTGCCGTGTTCAGATCAAAATAGAAAAACGGGCAGGCGACAAAGTGGCCAAAAAAGATGGCGGCAATGCCGGCCCACAGTTTTTTGCTGGCACATCTGCGGTAAAAATGCCCGGTGCCCTGTTTCAGGAAATGCGCGGCAAGCAGCGTGACTGCAGCAATAATCCCGTTAAATTTTGTTGCAAACGCAAGACCGGCCAGCAATCCCGCTGCTGCGTACTGCCTGAAACCATCCTGCTGAAAGATACGAAGGCTTGCGTATACAGATGCGGAAAAAAGAAATGTTGCCGCTATATCCACCGTGCAGTAATGGGAATGGACCGCAGGGGTGAAGCTTGCGGCCAGGAACAGGGCGGCAGCAAGCCCGGTTTCCCTGTTTTTCAGGGTTTTGCCCATGAGATAGGTCACTGCTACGGTGGCGGTGCCCAGGACCGCAGACAGGCTGCGCGCAATCAGGTAGAACACCGTGGGGTCCTGCACAAAATTAACGGCAAACCGATGCACCGAGTCAGCGGTGCCGGCCGCATACGAGATAAGAAAATAGAGGCCGTAGCAAATAAACAGCAGATACTGAAACAGGGACCCGTACTGAAACCGGTGAGGGTTCAGATCACCGCTGCCAAAGCGGACCGCATGGTTCACCACTTCGCTTTCATCGCCATGCTCTATGTCGGGAAGTCCGAACGAGATGCCCCAGAGCCTGACACTAAGAGCCAGAAGCAGGATCACCAGCAGCGCCCGGTTTTCAGCGAGGCGGTCAAGCAGGCGTTTTAAACGCAGCGAGAAATTAGCGGCTGGCATGCGTTCCATGCTTGTTCCCATAGCCAGCGGGATTCTGAACGCGGGAAAGAACAAAGCGCACAAACCGTGATTGCAGCTGCTCGCTGGCAAGCATTTTCTCAATCGGCGGAAGAGCGCAGAGGGCGGCAATTAAGCGGTTTAAAAAATAGCTTGAGCGGCCCATGCTTTGATCAAAAAGCAGGTGGGGCAGCCTGCCCCGCTCAAGCATCATGCGGATGACTTTTTCAAGGGAGTTGCGGGGAATGCGGGGCTGCCGGGATCTGCGCACCATAGTCATCGCCCCCGTGCTGCAGGTATGGGCACAGATTCCGCATCCGATACAGCGGTCTGCATCAATGGCGGGGAGCCGGTTTGCCAATGGGGTGCGTTTCCGGGCCGGGAGCAGTCATGGTAATGGCTGCAATCGGGCACGCCTTTGAACACCGGGAGCACCCGCTGCACAGCTGCCGGTCGCAGGATGCGCTGAAGCCGCTGGGAGTGACTGCCGGCAGAGAGTACCGGTTTATCGTCTGCAGCTGACCGCAGCAGCAGCCGCAGCAGCTGCAGATGTAGGCGGGACTCTGGGCCACATTATCAGCAATATGAACCAGACCGTTTTCACGCGCGGCGTGGAGAATCTCCAGGGCTTCTGCCGTGCCCAGTGCCCGGCCGAAGGAGCGGCGGATAACAAAATCAGCGCCGCTGTTAATTGACAGGCAATTCTCCAGGGGAGCGGCGCAGGATGAGCCCAGATGGAAATTTTTATGCCGGCAGTAGCACAGGGAGACCGCAATGGCTGAGGCGTTTTCAATAATTGCCGTTGCCCGCTCCCAGTCTAAACACTTCAGGCAGAGACTCTTCCCCCAGCGCGGTTTCATGTACCAGGGTTCTGCCGATGGTAGTTTTCCCGGCAAACACTTCACGGACGAAGGTTTCGTCTCCGTGCATATAGGCTTCAAAAGCTTCAGCAAGCTGTTTCTTCGGCATGCTGTCATGGGCCCGCATCATTGAGAACTCGACGAAGCCGACTACCGGAGGGGAGAGAACATACACGGCCTGTCCGGTTTCGGGATTGATAAGGTCTGCAATCAGCGCCTTATCGCACATTTTGTCAAGGCGGGCTTTTAACTCCTCCGGTCTGATTTTAAAATGGATTGTCAGCTGTTCAAGCGACGCTGGTTTTACCGGCATCCGTGAAGCAAGCGCAGCCTCTTCAGGGGTGAAGAGAATTTCAAGAATTTCCTTCCACGCTTCGCGTGCACGCGGATCTTCCGGTTCAGGAAGAGCAGCAGTGCCGGCTTCAAGCCGCTTTACCAGCGCCCGGTGAGCTTCAGTCAGAATGTTGCCATGGCCCATGAGTCTAGTCCTGGTAATGAATGTTTAGGGTCAAATAGTGCAAATTGCAGGTTCAGAATTCAGGTGCAAAGGGTACTGAATTGATCATCAAATGTTTATGCTTTTCACCTTTTAACCCCTTGTCCTTCCCTTGGCCCCTTCTTTAGTCATTGCCGCAACCCCCTCAGTTATTCCGCGCGGCTGATAGCTGAACCGGCGTAAAAAATTATTTCCGTTCAGTGATACATCCCGGGGCCGCGGGGCACGGGCCGGGACATCAGCCATCCGCGATTTTATCAGCAGGTGGTGCGGAAGCTTACATGCAGAGGCAACGGCTGCGCCCGAAATCATAGCGGCTGACGCGCTCCGGCCCGGTGAGGTGATACATCTCCCGCGGTGCGCCGTTAAGCGCTGCCAGCTCTAACCCCCGTGCCGTATCCATGACATAGGTCATGGTCCGGTACTGGTCGGTAAAGAGGCGTACCTGGCTGCCCGCCCGGATATTTTTTATGAGCCAGTCGCTGCATGAGGCGTGTATACCGTTACCCCATCCGTACTGGAGGGTGATGCGCACAATCAGCGCATCTGCTGCAGATTGCATGCAGAGCTTTTCCCCTTCCCGCTTTGACCAGCCATAGTAATTTATGGGGCAGGGAGCAGATGCCTCGGAATAGTTGCCGCTTTCACCATCAAAAACCATATCAGTTGAAACATAGACCATACGGCAGCTGCATTCCCGGGCTGCATCGAGCATATTGAGCGTTCCCGCGATATTGACCGTCATCGGTCAGCGCTCTGTTTTCTTCACATTCGTCAGGAGATGACAGGGCCGCAGCATGGATTATGACCGCGGGCTCAATACAGCGGACAGCTTCAAGAACCCGTGACCGGTCGGTTATATCCATTTCCAGAAACCGGCAGCCCTCAATCTGCACCGGGTTACGGTAAAAGCCGGCAGCCACCTCATGGCGGTTTTTTAAAAAATTAACCAGGTTCCATCCTACGAACCCGCTCCCGCCGGTGATTAAAAAGCGTATTCCAGCAGCCATACGTGTAATTTATAGCTTTTAATTTCCTGCTGGTTATTTATAGGTAACGAGAAAATTATACACTATACCCGTATCAGATACAGATCTTCATTAAATCTTCAGCCAGGATTACCGCACCCGAAAATTCTTTGCGAAGCGGTGTAAGGAGGTCGCTTTCGTCACAGGGGGGGTAAAAATGGGTAAGGAGAAGCTTTTTACACAGGGACTCGCGGGCAATCCTTCCGGCCAGGGACGGCGTCAGGTGCCCGATGGACTTCATTTCTTCAGGAAACGCGCACTCAAGTATCAGCAGGTCTGCGTTGCGGCCAAGCTCTACAAGGCTTGCACAGTATTCAGAATCTCCTGAATAAACCACTGCCTGACCGCTCTCAAGTTCAATGCGTGTTGCCATACTGCTTTCCGCGTGCATGGTGGGGGCGGTCTTTATCGTGGCCGAGCCGCACGTAATTGATCCGCTGGCTGCTTCAATCCAGTTGATGGTGAAATGCTCCGGTATAATCCATCTCCCGTACGCCAGCGTCAGGCTTCGGTAAAATTCCTTTAACCCGGGAGGGCCGATAATAGAGATATTTTTTGTTCGTATCGCTCCCGGGGAATATTTTAAGGCAAATATAAACGGCACCAGATCGGCAGTATGATCAGCATGAAAATGGCTGTAGACTATAGTGTCAATATCGTTTATGGTGATTCCTGCGTGCAGCATCTGGCGGAGCGTTCCCGGGCCGCTGTCAAGGAGGAATTTGTGCGCTCCGGTATCAACCATGATAGCGGGCGCCGCCCTCCTGAGCGATGGAACACAGGTGCCTGAGCCGATTATGGTAATCTCCATGGCGTATGCTCCGCAAGCGGTTACTGGAAAAGCGTCATGAATGTTGGCGCACGGCTTTGGCAGGTGATCCAGCCTGGGGAAAAATTACTTTTTCAACAACCTGACAGGTACTGCAGAGAGCGCATGTTTTTAGTTTGCTTCAGGTACCGTCTCCCTGCTCAGGTCCCGCAGCGCCATAATAATTTATTGTTACACTACCTTTTTTGCTTGACAAGAGCAAATTGTATTTTTAATTTAACAATGAAGGGACTATGGCCCTGGTTAAGAACTATAGTGAACGACTGGTGTGAGCAGACACAAGAGGAGTCATGGCGAACTGAGCGCAGCAATCTTTTGCGCTTGCCGCGTCCCCCCATGCTTCGCTCGGGGCTTCAGCTTGTGGCAATGACTATTTTGTTGTGTCGTTCACTATACCTAATAAGCGGCAGCAGCCTTTGCAGCCTGCGAGGAGCATCACGATTATGATATTGGATCATTTAAAATACACCAAGACCCATGAGTGGGTAAAAATAAACAGGAACCATACCGCACGGATTGGTATTACCGAGTATGGCCACATGCGCTTTAACCGGATACTGTTTGTGCAGCTGCCTGAAGTTGAAAATGAGCTTGAGCAGTTTGATTCGTTTGGCGTTATTGAATCAGAAAAGGTGGTTTTTGAAATATATTCGCCTTTGAGCGGTAAAGTAGTGTCTGTTAATGAGGAACTTGAGGACGACCCCTCCCTTATGCAGAATGATCCCTATGGCGATGGCTGGATGATAGAGCTTGAAACCGTAAACGAGGATGAAGCGAAGAATCTTATGGATAGCGAGGAGTATGAAGAGTATATAAAAGAGGGAGGAGCCGACGAATAGCAGGCTGTTAAAAAAGCAGTTTTTTAACAGCCTGCTAGAGACATCACCCGGCACTCTTCACGCATACCGCCAGGCCTTCAGAGCAGTTTGTCAGCCTTTCCCGTCCACACCAATCCAGCGTACCATATGCGATAAATCTTCGCGCGGAGAGCGGAAGCCGTTCACCGGCGAGCTCTCATCCGGATAACCGAGAGCCATGATAAGGGCACAATCGAACTCCGGGGAAATGGGCAGCTCTGCCCTGATAACCTCCTCATAGAGCAGCGCCAGGCCGATGGCGCAGGTGCCGAGTCCTCTGCCGTGAGCCGCGAGCATCAGGTTCTGTGCAGCCATGCCAAGGTCCATGAACCGGCTGCGCGGAAAATTTTTATGCATGGTCATGAGTATGGCGACCGGCGCGTCATACAGGCGCAGGCTGCCTGTTTCTATAAACGCGCGGTTCTCCTCGCCCAGCTGCTGCAGACAGGGGCGCAGTGCCTTGAACAGCTTACGGGTCCGGTCCACATATTCCGCGGGAATGGTTTTACCTTTGGAAGGGTCATAGGGGGTTCTGTTCTGCTCGTGGGCCTGGAGGAGTTTTGCGCGCAGGGTTGCCAGCGGCTTACCCATGACGACACAGAAATTCCAGGGCTGCTGATTGGATGAAGAAGGGGCCTGGTGAGCTTCGGCGAGTATCTGCTCGATGAGTTCCTGCGGGACGGCTTTATTAAGGAATGCCCGCATGCTGTGCCGTGTTCTTAGCCCTTCGGTGAGTTCCATGGCAGGTGTGCCCTCTATTTTTCAAGCGCCTCAACCAGCCGGGTATAACACTCTTCTGCCTCGCTCAGCCCCCGCTCAATGTTGCTGATACATATTCCCAGCTCGCCAATGGTGTCGCGCAACACGTCGAAATCTATTTCTTCCGCCCTCGTCAGCTCAGTTATGTTTTTTAGTTTATCGCTCAGCAGATCCGCTGCGGCGAAAAAAAACTGACAGTCTTCGTAGTCTTTGGTCAAAATAGTGTGGAGCTTGTCTTTTATAGCGCTTGCTACTTTTGACATTCCGGTTTATCCTTTCAAATCAGGCGCGCGGACCAGGCTGCTGCGGTGACCGCATGATACGGGAAAGCACCTGCCGCCGCATTGGTGCTCTATAGAGAGGAGTACCCAGTAACCGTAAACCGACAACGGAGCATAGACGCACATGTCAGAGCTTAAGAGCAGTTATGAACTGGCCCTGGAAAGAATCAAGGGCATGGGCATCGACGACAGCCTTTCTCTCACCGCAGAACAGAAGCAGCGCATAGCAGAGATAAAGAGAGAGTGTGAGGCTAAGGTCGCCGAGAACAAGATTCTTATGCACGGGGCACCTGAACTCCCTGAAGAAATCCGCAAGCTGGAACAGCGCCGGGATGAAAAGATAGAAGCACTCTATCAAGAGGCGCGTCAGCAGCAGAAGTAATCAGTCGCCCGGCTCCAGAAACTCCGGGGAGAAGCTCAGATATTCAGGCTGAATAATGGATTTATCGTAACACCAGTACGGAAAGGTGAACATATCATAGAACCCTGCGCCCAGCCGCCAGCCAAAATATACAAACCCCATGGGTATGCCTTCAAAAAAGCCGCCCAGCACGGCAAACTGATTAGTGCTCCGGTCATCCCAGTACTTGGCCCTGGCAATCGGCTGCGCCAGCAGTTCAAGGGGAGACGAGATGGTATTCACAACACCTCTCCCCAACCGCTGGATCCCGTGCGGTTGATCCTGCTGGGCAGGGGGAGCCTGATCTGCTCCAGATGCCGTTCCACATAAAAGACAGACAAAACTAATAAGTATCAGTTGATAAACAGGTCGTTTCATGGAATGCCCCTTCCTCTATTTTTTATATTGCTAAAATGTAACCACAGAGCGCACTAACGTTAAAGAGTTTAGGAGTTGGGGGTGTGGAGTTTTGTAATGAGGGAACTTCAGAACGCCTTAACGCCACAACCCGCTGACTCTCAAGGTCCTCTGTGGTTATATCCCGTGGTTCCATCCGTATTCCTTTTATAGAACTTTTGACGGCCCCCGGTTTTTACATAGCACCTTTTATCAATTTCGGTATAATATATATACTATAAACCGGAGTCAAAGGTAAAGATTTTTAAAGCAATGATTGTAAGCAAAGCTGTTAAGACCATTAAAACCTGCACCATGCTCCAGCCGGGAGATCACGTGCTGGTGGGTGTCTCTGGGGGTGCAGATTCAGTGGCGCTGCTCTCTGTTCTGTGCGGTCTGCAGAAAAAGTGGCACCTTAAGCTGACCGTAGCGCACCTGAACCATATGCTGCGGGGCGAAGCAGCACGCCTTGAGGCGGGTTTTGTCCAGGAGTTAGCCGGCCGCAACGGGGTGACCTGCATCACCGAGGAACGGGATGTGCGCGCTTTTAAAGAGCAGAACGGCGGTTCGCTGCAGGAAGCAGCCCGCCTGGTCAGGTACCGTTTTTTTCTTGAGCTGCGGGAGCGCCTGGGTGCGCAGAAAGTCGCCCTCGGCCATAATGCCAATGACCAGGCAGAGACGCTCCTGATGTGGCTCATACGGGGGACGTCCGGAAACGGACTTGCCGGCATCCCGCCGGTTCGGGATACTTTTTTTATCCGTCCTCTGATTGCCGTCACCCGCGGCGAGATAGAGTCGTATCTTGCGCAGCAGAAGATCACCTATATCCCTGACAGCTCGGCAGCCGAGCCGCACTATTTCAGGAATAAAATCCGCCACAACCTCGTTGCGCTCCTGCAGAAGGACTATAATCCCCGCATCGTGCAGACCCTGAACCGCCTCTCCGAGCTGCTGCGCAGTGATAATGAAATTCTTGACCAGATGGTGCGGCAGATTGTCGATCCAATGCTTTCGTCACGGGATGAGCAGGAAGTCAGCTGTTCTGTTGATTATATTACGCAGTATCCCGGGCCGCTCCGGGGCAGGATTATAAAAGCTATTATCGCGGGGATCAAAGGCGGCAGCCAGGGGATTTATTTCAACCATGTTGAGGCAGTACGCCGGGTGCTGGAGGGAGCGGGCCGGTCAAGGACGATACAGCTTCCTGCCGGCTGGTCTGTGATACGGGAATATGACCGGCTTATTTTCACGCAGGAGAAGCCCCGCCGGCAGTCATACTGCTACGCTATTGACGGGATTCCCGCGCGCGTGAGCATTGCAGAGATAAGCCGGGATATAGTTCTCTCTGTGGAAGATCTGCAGGAGCCCGTTGATAAACTGCTGGCACGGGAAAAAAACATTGATTTTCTTGATTACGATGAGATACAGTTGCCGCTTACCGTGAGAACCTGCCGGCCGGGTGACCGCTTTTACCCTCTGGGAATGGGCGGCAGCAAAAAATTGAAAGATTTTTTTATTGATAACAAAATTTCCCCGCGGCAGCGTCGTACCATCCCCCTGCTGCTTTCCCGGGATGTTATTGCCTGGATCGGGGGCTTAAGGATTGATGACCGGTTCCGGCTGAAGGAAACAACCCGGCGGGTCTTGAAAGTAACCATGACCAGAGCAGGTGAATTATCCTGATTCGGCACGGGGATAGGGTAATTGAGCGTTCTGGATTCTCACACACCTCCCCTGACCCCTCCTTGGCAAGGAGGGGAAACGTTCTCCCGATGGGCCACGGGGGAGTCAGAGGGGGTCACGATGAAACAGACCATTACCAGTATCTTTAGCTTGCGAACTGTTCCATTTATATTGAGAGCCGCAGCTACTTGTGATATAACAGAAAAAACAAGGGCGCTTAAAACGGCAACCGACATAACCATGGCAAGAGACTTATTATGAACCCTTTCTATAAAAATATGGCCCTGTGGCTGGTTATAGCACTGGTGATGGTGCTTTTATTCAATCTCTTTAATCAACCCAAGACGAGCCGGCAGAAGGTGCTGTTCAGCGAGTTCCGCCTGGCTGTAGACCGCGGCGAGGTCCGGGAAGTTACCATCCAGGGAAACAATATTTACGGTAAATTCGGTGACGGCCGGGAATTCAAAACCTACACCATCAATGACCCGGAACTGGTTAAGGACCTGATGGCAAAGCGGGTAACCATTGATGTGAGACCGGATGAGCAGTCCTCGTGGTGGATGCAGCTTATTATTTCATGGTTTCCCATGCTGCTGCTGATCGGCGTCTGGATTTTTTTCATGCGTCAGGTACAGATCGGCGGCGGCAAGGCCATGTCATTCGGCAAAAGCAGGGCGCGGCTGCTGACTGAGCAGCAGCAGAAAGTAACGTTTGCTGACGTGGCGGGTATTGATGAAGCAAAAGCGGAACTGGAGGAGATCATTGATTTCCTGAAAGACCCGAAACGATTTACCACCCTGGGGGGAAGGATACCCAAAGGCGCGCTGGTGGTCGGCGCTCCCGGCACCGGAAAGACCCTGCTGGCACGGGCCATTGCCGGTGAGGCCGGCGTCCCGTTTTTCAGCATCAGCGGCTCAGATTTTGTGGAGATGTTTGTCGGGGTGGGAGCGGCGCGGGTGCGCGACCTCTTTATCCAGGGCAAGAAACATGCTCCGTGTATTATTTTTATCGACGAAATAGATGCGGTTGGCCGGCACCGGGGCGCAGGGCTTGGCGGCGGCCACGATGAGCGCGAGCAGACCCTGAATCAGCTGCTGGTTGAAATGGACGGCTTTGAATCAAACGACGGGGTGATCCTTATTGCCGCCACCAATCGGCCCGATGTGCTGGACCCGGCGTTGCTCCGGCCCGGCCGTTTTGACCGGCGGATTATTGTGCCCATCCCCGACATACGCGGCAGGGAGGGCATCTTAAAAGTCCATACGCGCAAAACACCGCTTGATGGGGATGTGGATTTAAGTGTTCTTTCCCGGGGAACGCCGGGCTTTTGCGGCGCTGATCTCGCAAACCTGGTGAATGAAGCCGCGCTGCTTGCCGCCCGGCAGGGGAAAGCAACCGTAATGATGAAGGACTTTGAGCAGGCAAAGGATAAAGTGCTCATGGGCAGCGAGCGCAAAAGCATGATCATCAGCCCGGAAGAGCGGAAAATTACCGCCTACCATGAGTCAGGGCACACCCTGGTAGCAAAGCTCATCCCGGGCACCGACCCCATTCACAAGGTTACCATCATTCCCCGGGGCATGGCGCTGGGCCTCACGCAGCAATTACCGATAGATGAAAAACATACCTATCCTAAAATTTATCTTAACAACAACATTGCCATTCTTATGGGAGGCCGTGTTGCAGAAGAGCTTGTTCTGCATGACATGACCACCGGTGCGGGTAACGACCTGGAACGGGCAACCGATCTGGCGCGGCGGATGGTGTGCAACTGGGGCATGAGTGAAAAACTGGGGCCGCTCACCTACGGCAAAAAAGAGGAGATGATTTTTCTGGGCAGAGAGATAGCACAGCACCGGGATTACAGTGAAGATACCGCGGTCAAGATAGACGATGAAGTCACCAGCATCGTGACAGAAAATTATGCGCGCGTAAAACAGCTGCTCACAGATAATATCAGCACCCTCCACCGGCTTGCAGAGATGCTTCTGGAAAGAGAATCTCTGGACACAGACGATATTGATAAAATAGTTAACGGTGAGCCACTGGAACCTCTTGAAAAAGCGCCTGAAGCATAATAGCGACCAGCTTGAAAAGTTGCCCGCGCAGCTGCAAACAGTGAATCAGAACCCGCTCCCGCCGATAGTCTGCAGAAAAAAAGTATTTGATTTTGCCGTGCGCCCCTATGTGATGGGCATCGTGAATGTGACCCCGGATTCTTTTTCTGACGGCGGGCAGTATGAAAGCCATGAGCAGGCAATTGCTCAGGGCCTGCGCCTGGCAGCGGAAGGAGCGGATATTATTGATATCGGGGGCGAGTCCACCCGGCCGGGAGCGCTGCCGGTTTCAGCGGCTGAAGAGATAGAACGGATACTGCCGGTGATACAAGCGCTGTCCGCCAGGGTCAGCGTGCCCATATCTGTTGATACCACCAAGGCTGAAGTTGCGCGTCAGGCTCTTGCAGCAGGCGCCGAGATGGTAAATGATGTGAGCGCCCTGCGCTTTGATCCTGACATGGGGGCGATTGTTGCTGCCGGCAACGTGCCGGTAGTACTTATGCATATGCAGGGCACCCCCCGGACCATGCAGCGGCATATTCACTACGAGTCCCTGCTTGATGAGATTCGGGTCTTTTTGCAGGAGCGCATTGAATATGCGGTTCAGTCCGGCATAGCAGTGGACCGTATTATTGTTGATCCGGGGATCGGGTTCGGTAAATCTACAGAAAAAGATAACTTTACCATTCTCAAGCATCTGTCAGCCTTCAGCGCGCTGGGGAGGCCCGTTCTGGTAGGAACATCGCGCAAGGCATTTATCGGCAGGCTGCTCAACGCGCCGGTCCATGAACGGGAGCCGGGAACGGCGGCGACCGTAGCCATTGCAGTCTATAACGGAGCCCATTTCATCCGCGTGCACGATGTTAAGACCATGAAAATGGCGGCTGAAGTGGCGGCGGCGATTAGAAAAGCGTAAAAGCAGGGTCCAAGGGGTCAAGGGATCAGAGGACCGTTCGAGTGGCCGACTTGAATATTATAACCCTTGAACCCTGGAACCCATGAATCCTCGAACCCTGAAGGAATACCTATGGCCAGACTCTCAGTAAATGTTGACCATATCGCTACCGTGCGGCAGGCGCGTCTGGCAGCAGAGCCGGACCCGGTTACTGCTGCGGCACTGGCAGAGCTTGCCGGCTGCCACGGCATTATCGTGCACCTGCGGGAGGACCGCCGCCACATCCAGGATCGCGATGTTGAGATTCTCAGAAAAACAGTCAAGACCAGATTGAACCTGGAGATGGCAGCCATCCCCGAGATAGTCAAAATCGCGCTGAACATAAAACCTGATATGGCCTGCCTGGTGCCGGAAAAGCGCCGTGAGCTCACCACCGAAGGCGGGCTCGATGCGGCAGGGCAGAAAAAGAGCTTGAAGCAGACGGTTGCCGGCCTAAAGAAAAGGGGGATTGCGGTGAGCCTGTTTATCGACCCTGATGCCCGGCAGATAGCAGCGGCGCAGGAAATCGGCGCTGATTTTATTGAGATTCATACCGGCATCTACTGTAATGCTAAAACCCCCAAAGCGCAAGACCGGGAATTTGAGCGGATCATTGCGGCAGTAGAAATGGCAGAAAATATGGGGCTGGGGATTAATGCCGGGCATGGCCTTGATTATACTAATATCTCACGGCTGGTATCCATCCCCGGGATAAACGAGTTCAGCATCGGCCACAGCATTATTGCCCGGGCAGTACTGGTGGGAATGGAGCGCGCGGTACGGGAGATGCTTGAGCTGATCCAGCGCTGCTCTGTTTGAACAGAGTTATTCAGGACGCAGATAAACGCGGATTACCGAGATTCGGAATAAAAAAAATGAAGCTGCGTATCCGGCAGCAGAAGAAAATTTCCTCTGCGAGCTCAGCGTTCTCCGCGGTTAAAAGTATCTGGACACACAATTTCAGAGGTGAGCCTCCATGTATATTGTAACCGCCCGGCAGATGCAGGAGCTGGACAGCAAGACGATCCAGGACATCGGGATACCCGGCGCAGTGCTCATGGAGAATGCCGGCCGGGGCACCTTTGAGCAGATGCTGCGCCATTTCCCGGATATCCGGCAGAGAAAAGTTGCCGTGCTTGCCGGGAAGGGAAATAACGGCGGCGACGGATTTGTCATCGCCCGCTGTCTCTTAAACCATTCATGCGCGGTAAAAGTTTTTCTGCTTGCTCAGGCAGAAACAATAAGCGGTGATGCTGCAGTCAATATGCGTGCTTTTCAGCGCATGGGCGGAGCTGTTGCCGAGATACCGGATGAAACAGCCTGGCAGGGCGCGCTGCCTGACATACAGCATGCCGGCCTCATTGTTGATGCCATCTTTGGCACCGGGCTTTCTTCGGCAGTCACCGGGCTTGCCCTGCGGGTGATTGAAGATATAAATAAAGCCGGCAAGCCCATTGTGGCAGTGGATCTGCCGTCCGGGCTCGATGCCTCAACCGGCGCGGTCCTCGGCAGTGCGGTTAAGGCGCACCTCACCTGCACCCTGGGCCTGGTTAAACAGGGACTGGTGGTTTATCCCGGTGCTTCCTGTGCCGGGAAGCTTGAAGTAATAGATATCGGAATCCCGCAGGCACTTGTGTCAAGCGCGGGTTTACTGGACCACCTGCTGGAAGAAAAAGATTTTACTGGAAAACTGCCGCAGCGAAACCCTGATTCGCACAAGGGCACCTATGGCCATGCCTTTATCATCGCGGGCTCACCGGGTAAAACCGGAGCTGCTGCAATGGCTGCACAGGCTGCCATGCGGGTCGGGGCAGGACTGGTCACCATAGGCATACCTGCAACCCTGAACCAGATACTTGCGATAAAGGTGACCGAGGCCATGACCGAGCCGCTGCCTGATGCATCTGCCGGTTTCCTGGGAATGGACGCCTGGCAGCGGATACAGGAGGTGCTGCCGGGGAAAACCGTTGTTGCCGTAGGTCCGGGGATTTCAGACCGGGAAGAGACGGCAGCCCTTGTTTATAAGATACTGGAAACAGCTGCCGTGCCCCTGGTGATTGATGCAGACGGGCTGAATGCGGTGGCGCGCAATCCGGATATTCTTAAAAAAGCAAAAGCACCTGTTATCCTGACCCCGCATCCCGGTGAAATGGCGCGGCTTACGGGAACCACCACGCAGGCGGTGCAGGCTGACCGGATCGCGGCAGCGCGAAAATTTGCTTCTGAATTCGGCGTCACGCTCGTTTTGAAAGGTGCGCGCACGGTCATCGCTGAGCCGGGAGGGCACGTGTATATTAATCCAACCGGCAATCCCGGCATGGCCAGCGGCGGCATGGGGGATGTGCTGACCGGCATGATTGCAGGCTTCATCGCGCAGGGCATTGACGCGCTTTTTTCCGCGCAGCTTTCCGTTTTTTTGCACGGCCATATCGGCGACCGGATTTCCGCTCAGCGGGGATGCGTCGGGATTCTGGCCACTGATATTATTAATGAGATACCGGGCGCCCTGCAGCAATTTATTGCGCAGGAGCGTTCCGCGCTTTAGATAACTGTGGATTTAACGCTTATATCCAGAGGTCCGCAGCAGACCATTCAATACGGCAGAACATTCGGCAGCGTGCTGGAGCCGGGCAGCGTCATCGGCCTGGTGGGTGAGCTCGGCAGCGGCAAGACCTGCTTTATCAAGGGCCTGGCTTCGGTTTTGGCCGGCGTCCCGGAGCATGAAGTGACCAGTCCGACGTTTACGTTTATGCAGGAGTATCCGGGGACGGTCCCGCTGTATCATTTTGACCTCTATCGTATTGCCAGCAGTGCTGACCTGACAGAGCTGGGGCTTGAAGAGTGCCTGTATGGCACGGGGGTAACGGTTATTGAGTGGGCAGACCGGGCAGAGGGCACGCTTCCCCGTGAACGTTTAATCATCAGCATGGAATATATTGCAGAACAGGAGCGCCGGCTCACCTTTAGCGCACACGGTGAAAAGCACGCGGCGCTGCTGACAACGTATAAGAATAAAATAGGAGGAGGTATTTAAGCGTGGCACTGATTGTTCAAAAATACGGCGGCACTTCGGTAGGCGATATAGAGCGCATACGCAATGTGGCAAAAAGAGTTATTGATACCTATAACCGGGGCAACGACGTGGTCGTGGTGGTTTCGGCAATGTCGGGAGAGACCGACCGCCTCGTCAATCTTTCCAAACAGATGACGCCCAGCCCGAGCGAGCGCGAATACGATGTGCTGGTTGCGACCGGAGAGCAGGTATCTGTTGCGCTGCTCTCCATGGCGCTGCATTCACAGGGAGTCGACGCAGAGTCATTTCTGGGGTACCAGGTAAAGATTGTAACCGACAGCGCTTTCAGCAAGGCGCGGATTATGAAAATCGAGACCGATGAGCTGCTGCGGGCATTGCGGGCCAAAAAAATTGCCATCGTGGCGGGGTTTCAGGGTGTGGATGAGAACAACAATATCACCACCCTGGGCCGGGGCGGCTCTGATACCACCGGGGTGGCCCTGGCTGCGGCACTGCAGGCTGATGTGTGCGAGATTTATACTGATGTGGAAGGCGTGTACACCACTGATCCCAACATCTGTCCCGAGGCGCGGAAGCTTGAGAAAATAAGCTATGATGAGATGCTGGAGATGGCAAGCCTGGGAGCAAAGGTCCTGCAGACGCGCTCGGTTGAGTTTGCTAAAAAGTACGGGGTCAAGGTCATGGTATTATCAAGCTTCACCAGCAAACCGGGAACACTGGTAACCAAGGAGGATGAAGACATGGAACAGGTTGTCGTATCAGGAGTAACCTATAATAAAAATGAATCCAAGATAACGGTCATCCGTGTTCCGGACAAGCCGGGAATCGCCTATACGGTCTTTGGCCCGATATCAGAGGCTAATATAGTGGTTGACATGATTATCCAGAACGCCAGCGCCGAGGGCTACACCGACCTCACCTTTACGGTACCCAAAACTGATCTCCATAAGGCGCTGGCAATTGTTAAAAAAACAGCCGGAGAGATCGGCGCAAAGGATGTCACGGTACATGAGAATATAGCAAAAGTATCCATCGTGGGCGTGGGCATGAAGAGCCATGCGGGGGTCGCCTCAAAGATGTTTAAAGTGCTGTCTGATGAAGGAGTTAACATCATGATGATCAGCACCTCTGAAATAAAAATCTCCTGCGCCATTGATTCAAAATATACCGAGCTGGCAGTCCGCGTCCTGCACAATGCCTTCGGCCTGGATAAGCTGGGAGTCACCGAGGAGTAGCAGAGCCGTGGCCCGTGACCCGCGGCACGTGGCCCGAAACCCGAATCCCAATTATGAACAACGTCATCCTCTACGACACAACGCTTCGCGAGGGCAACCAGGCAGAAGACATTGCGTTTTCCCTTGAGGACAAGCTGCGCATCACGCAGAAGCTCGATGAGCTGGGAGTCCATTACATCGAAGGCGGGTGGCCAAGCGCAAACACGACGGACTACGAGTATTTCCAGGAGATCAGCCGGTATAAACTGAAGAAAGCGGTGGTCACGGCCTTCGGCAGCACGGCAAAGCCGGGCGCAGAAATTGCCCGTGACAAGAATCTGAACGATCTCATCAATGCCAAAACCCGTGCCGTGACCATATTCGGCAAGTCCTGGGATATACATGTCCGGGACGTCCTGAAAATAAGCCTTGAAGACAACCTGAAGCTGATAGAGGACTCCCTGCGCTATCTTAAAGCACAGGTCCCGGAAGTGTTTTTTGATGCCGAGCATTTTTTTGACGGATTTAAGGCGAACCGGGATTATGCGCTGAAAGTTCTGCAGCACGCAGCAGCAGGCGGGGCAGACTGCATTATTCTGTGCGATACCAACGGCGGGTCGCTTCCTCATGAAGTCCGGGAGATCGTTAGTGCTGCCGGAAAGGCAACCAGCGTAGCGCTGGGCATTCATACCCACAATGACGGCGACGTAGCCGTGGCAAACTCACTCATCGCGGTGCAGAGCGGCTGCCGACAGGTGCAGGGCAGCATCAACGGCTATGGCGAGCGGTGCGGCAATGCCAACCTCTGCTCCATTATTCCCAACCTGCAGCTTAAACTGGGGATTCCCTGCGTGGGTGACGACGAGCTGCGCACCCTGTGTGAAGTTTCGCGCTTTGCCTATGAGCTTGCCAACCAGTCACCGCTGAAGCATCAGCCGTTTGTGGGCAGCAGCGCCTTTGCCCACAAGGCAGGCGTTCACGTGAGCGCCGTGAAAAAGCAGCCCCGGACCTATGAGCACATTACGCCGGAAGCTATCGGCAACACCCAGCGGATACTGGTTTCCGACCAGGCAGGGAAAAGCACCATCCTGCAGAAGGCAAAAGAGTTCAACATTGATATTGACAGCCACGACCCGGTGGTGCAGGAGATTTTGAACAGCCTCAAGGAGCGGGAGCGCGAAGGGTTTCAGTATGAAGGGGCTGAAGCGTCATTTGAGCTGCAGATGCGCAGGGCGCTCGGCATGACCCGGCGCTATTTTGATCTGGTGGGATTCCGCGTCATCAATGAAAAGCGGGAAGACGAGGAAGCCCTCTGTGAAGCAACCATCATGGTAAAAGTGGGCGGCGCCGTAGAGCACACGGCAGCCATGGGCAATGGCCCGGTAAACGCGCTGGATAATGCGCTGCGCAAAGCCCTTGAAAAATTTTATCCGCAGCTGAAAGATGTTTCGCTCATTGACTATAAGGTGCGCGTGCTGCCGGGCATTCACGGCACTGCGGCACGGGTGCGGGTGCTGGTGGAGTCAGGTGACAAGGTTGACAGCTGGGGCACGGTCGGCGTATCAGAAAACATCATTGAGGCAAGCTGGCAGGCACTGACAGACAGCATTACCTATAAGCTGTTTAAAAAATAAGCGCCCGCCCGGCGACTACGATGCATGAAAGCCTACAGCCGCGAGCAGACCAGCGTAATACTATGCATATTGATCTTGCTATTTCCGCTTGCATTTGGGAAATTATACCGGTTATGTAAAGAAAACAGGATGACCTGCAGCACCGCTCCGGCCGCGGTATATGAGCTGCGCGGTGATGGTATCGAAGAGGGGTATTACTGCTTTAACGCAGAACAGACCGCGCGCAGCCTGCTGCCGGCAGCAGGGGGGTTGCAGAGCGGACAGAGCTTGTCAGGGAATGCATTGCTATTGGATGATGTGCCGCTAAAGAGCGGCACCAGGATTATATTCCGGGCCGGCGGAGCGGAATTCCCGGGCTTCTATGCAGCCGACATGGATGCTGCCAGCCGTTTAAATTTTTTCATGCCGGTTTCTCTGCCTGCGGCAACAGTGCAGGACCTGATGCTGATACCCGGGATAGGCAATAAAACTGCAGCAGCAATAATAGAATACCGGACAGCGCATCAGAAAATAAACACCATCGAGGAATTAAAAGATATCCCCGGCTTCGGGGAGAAAAAAGTTGCAGGCCGTGGCGCCATACCTAACCACAGAATAGTTTTTTGTGAACTCTGTGAATGCTTATTACTATCAGGAACAGGAGCAGCTATGCCAAGAAGAAAATTACCAAAAGAAATGGAAGTAATCGAACCGGGAAAGATTTTGCAGCTCTGGCACAAAAGTCCAGGCGTTTATTGAAGAAAATATCAGGCAGGTGGCTGCCGTCGGCTTGATCCTGGTGGTCATCGGCGGAGGGATCGGCCTGTGGCAGTATAAACTGGCGCAGGCTGAAGAGCAGTCGCAGACACTGTTTTTCAGCGCTCTGAATCGCTATAACAGCCCTGACAGTCAGCCCGGCAAGGGGGAAGCACCGGTGGTAAAAGAAGATGCCTACCGCCAGGCGCTTGAGGAGTTTAAAAAGGTAACGCAGCAGTATCCTGATACCGGGGGAGGGAGCGCAGCTCTTTTTTATGCAGGGGCATGCAGTTACCGCCTGGGCAAAGATGATGATGCACTCACCTGCTACCAGAATTTTTTGAAAACGACGGGTGCAATAGATACCTACCTGCGGCCGTTTGCCTATGAGGGTATCGGGTATGTCTATGAAAGAAAGGGCGATTACAAGAAGGCGCTTGAATGGTTTGAAAAACAGGACCAGGATGCGCGCGGGGGCCTGAATATCATGGCCCCGTTAAACCGTGCCCGGTGCTATGCAGCGCTCGGCGATCAGGAGCATGCGTGCACGTCATACCAGGCGTTTATCGATAAGTACCCTTCTTCTGCCTTTGCAGAAACGGCCAAAATCGGTGTTACCGAGCACTGCGCCAAAAAGTCAAAATAAAAAACTTCTGCCCTGCTGAACATTTTTTGCAACACAGCAGGGCATTATTTTTTAAGCCATCCAGTGCCGGGATTAATGATTCCCTGCTTCTGCCTGTTTCTTTTTCCGTGCCTGCACGGCAGTTACTTTTGCCTTTTCCTTCTGCCTCTTGTGCTTGACGTTAATTATTTGCCTTTTGATTACTTTTTTTCTCTTTGATCGTGCCATAGTCCTCCCTATCACATAACTTTTATAAGACTACTTTACCTACCAGAGCTTTGCAATAAAATCAAGTAAAATGGGAACGACCGCAGTGAACGGATAGGATAGAGCAGTGGAGCACGAGCGCAGGGGGTTTTTAACGCCACAACAATATTTTGGAGAAAGTCCTGAAATGGGAACCACGGGTACCTAAAAAGTTTTGTAAGAACACAGGGTATATGCTAAATTATGACTCTATCGCAAATAAATAATGTCTGTTAACGGAGGATAGCTCCTGTATGAAGAGCACAATGCGCATGCTCGCGCCGGTTCTGTTAGTTCTCTGCCTTCTCCTAACGGAAGGTTTCGCCGCACCAGAAAAGACGCCAGCCCAGAAACCCTATCTCCTGCAATTCTCAACTCCCCGCAGCTTGAGCTTCTGCAATGAGCGGGTACCCCTTGAGCGGGACGATGTATGGGAGCGGCTTGACCGGGAGCTGCTCCTGGCTCTCGGCAAGGAAGCGCAGGTGATTCTCTGGCTTAAGCGGAGCAGAAGATACTTTCCCTTTCTTGAAGAACAGTTAAAGCAGTCCCGGCTTCCGGATGACCTGAAATATGTGGTTGTCGCGGAAAGTGATTTTTTCCCCGAAGCCCTTTCCCCTAAAGGCGCTGGCGGGTTCTGGCAGTTTATCAAGGATACCGGCAACCGCTTCGGCCTGAAGACCCAGGACCGCGTTGATGAGCGCTACAGCCTGCAGAAGTCAACGACTGCGGCCCTTGAGTATCTGACATCCCTGAACGAACGGTTCGGAAACTGGACGCTCGCTCTGGCTGCGTATAATTGCGGGGAGGAGCGGGTAGCCCGGGAGCTTGAAGAGCAGGGGGCCAGGGAATATTTTGACCTTGACCTGCCCCAGGAGACAGAACAATATCTTTTCAGGATCTTCGCCATTAAAATCATTCTCTCAAATCCCGCCCAGTACGGCTTTACCCTCCCGGACTCAGAGTACTATCGTCCGCTTGAGGTAAAAGAGGTGGCCTTTTCTCTGCCGCAATTAGTGCATATCAGAATTATTGCAGAAGCAGCGCAGACAACCTTTAAAAATATCCATGACCTCAACCCTGAGCTGCGGGGTTATTACCTTTCTGAGGGAGACCACAAGCTTCTTATCCCGGCCAAAAATTCAGAAAAGTTTTTAGAGCGGCTGAAAGAAAAGCTTCAGCCGGGACCGGAGAAGAAACAGTAAACTGATAATGCCAAAATTCAAAACCCCAATGTCAAAACAAGCTCAAAGCCCTAAATCCAAATCGCCGTTTGAAAATATGCTGCTTCTTTTTTGTTTGGATTTTGACATTTGGCATTTTATACATGGTAATCATCTGAAAGAATAATTTAAAGAAAAACTACTGTTGAGGATTCTCCATGCACAAGTTAATAATAATCGGCTCAGGTCCTGCCGGGCTCACGGCGGCAATCTACGCATCGCGCGCCCAGCTCAATCCCCTGCTGATCGAAGGGATGGAACCGGGCGGGCAGCTCACCACCACCACCGTCGTTGAAAACTGGCCGGGAAGCCCTGAAGGTGTTGACGGGCCAAAGCTCATGGCAGACATGAAGGCGCAGGCAGCGCGGTTCGGCACAGAGTTTAAGTCCGGTGCAGTCACGGCCGTGAATCTTCTTGAAAAACCGCTTACGGTTGCCCTTGAAGACGAGACTCTGCAGACCGAGTGTCTGATCATCGCAACCGGAGCTTCAGCCCAGCTGATAGGACTGCCGGCGGAGAAGAAGCTCATGGGCCGGGGGGTTTCAACGTGTGCCACTTGCGACGGGTTCTTTTTTAAAAAAAAGGAGGTCCTGGTGATGGGCGGCGGCGACTCGGCGCTGGAGGAGGCAATCTATTTGAGCAACCTTGCCGCATCAGTAACCGTGGTACATCGCAGAAATGAGTTGCGGGGCTCAAAGATCATGCAGCAGCGGGCATTTGCTATCCAGAATATTCACTTTCTGTGGGACTCGGTGATTGAGGATATACAGGACGCGCAGAAGGGCACGGTCACCGGAGCGCTGATCAGAAATGTAAAAACCAATGAGACACAGTTTAAAAAAGCGGACGGTATCTTTGTCGCCATCGGCCACAAGCCCAATACCGCGGTATTCAAGGGCCAGGTGGAGATGGATGCTAAGGGTTATATCATCACCAGCAAGGGCACGGCCACCAATATCCCCGGCGTTTTCGCGGCAGGCGATGTGACCGACCCGGTGTACAAGCAGGCGGTGACCTCTGCCGGCACGGGCTGCATGGCAGCGCTTGATGCTGAGCGGTTTATTGCAGGGCTGTAAGGTAAGCTATTAGCTGACAGCTGTCAGCCTTGTTGGCGAAAGTGAGCGTATTGCTCAATGCCCCGGTATTTTTTCGGGAGCCTGCCTTTGAAGGAGAAAACACGGGTACCTAAATGTTTTGTAAGAACACAGGGTATATGCTAAATTATGACTCTATCGCAAATAAATAATGTCTGCTAACGGAGGATAGCTCCTGTATGAAGAACACAATGCGCATGCTCGCGCCGGTTCTGTTAGTTCTCTGCCTTCTCCTAACGGAAGGTTTCGCCGCACCAGAAAAGACGCCAGCCCAGAAACCCTATCTCCTGCAGTTCTCAACTCCCCGCAGCTTGAGTTTCTGCAATGAGCGGGTACCCCTTGAGCGGGACGATGTATGGGAGCGGCTTGACCGGGAGCTGCTCCTGGCTCTCGGCAAGGAAGCGCAGGTGATTCTCTGGCTTAAGCGGAGCAGAAGATACTTTCCCTTTCTTGAAGAACAGTTAAAGCAGTCCCGGCTTCCGGATGACCTGAAATATGTGGTTGTCGCGGAAAGTGATTTTTTCCCCGAAGCCCTTTCTCCTAAAGGCGCTGGCGGGTTCTGGCAGTTTATCAAGGATACCGGCAACCGCTTCGGCCTGAAGACCCAGGACCGCGTTGATGAGCGCTACAGCCTGCAGAAGTCAACGACTGCAGCCCTTGAGTATCTGACATCCCTGAATGAACGGTTCGGGAACTGGACGCTCGCTCTGGCTGCGTATAATTGCGGGGAGGAGCGGGTAGCCCGGGAGCTTGAAGAGCAGGGGGCCAGGGAATATTTTGACCTTGACCTGCCCCAGGAGACAGAACAATATCTATTCAGGATCTTCGCCATTAAAATCATTCTCTCAAATCCCGCTCAGTACGGCTTTACCCTCCCGGACTCAGAGTACTATCGTCCGCTTGAGGTAAAAGAGGTGGCCTTTTCTCTGCCTCAATCATTGCATATCAGAATTATTGCGGAAGCAGCGCAGACAACCTTTAAAAATATCCATGACCTCAACCCTGAGCTGCGGGGTTATTACCTTTCTGAGGGAGACCACAAGCTTCTTATCCCGGCTAAAAATTCAGAAAAGTTTTTAGAGCGGCTGAAAGAAAAGCTTCAGCCAGGGACCGGAGAAGAAACAGTAAACTGATAATGCCAAAATTCAAAACCCCAATGTCAAAACAAGCTCTAAGCCAAAAATCAAAATCGCTATTTGAAAATATGCAGCTTCTTATTTTGATTTGGATTTTGACATGTGGCATTTTATACATTAGTAATCACCTGCAAGAATAATTGTAAAGAAAAACTAGCTGTTGAGGACTCTCCATGCACAAGTTAATAATAATCGGCTCAGGTCCTGCCGGGCTCACGGCGGCAATCTATGCATCTCGCGCCCAGCTCAACCCCCTGGTGCTTGAAGGGATGGAGCCGGGCGGACAGCTCACCACCACCACCGTCGTGGAAAACTGGCCGGGAAGCCCTGAAGGTGTTGACGGGCCAAAGCTCATGGCGGACATGAAGGCGCAGGCAGCGCGGTTCGGCACAGAGTTTAAGTCCGGTGCAGGTCACGGCGGTGAACCTTCTTGAGAAACCGTTTACGGTTACCCTTGAAGACGAGACGCTGCAGACCGAGTGCCTGATCATCGCAACCGGAGCTTCAGCCCAGCTGATGGGACTGCCTGCGGAGAAGAAGCTCATGGGCCGGGGGGTTTCCACGTGCGCCACCTGCGACGGGTTCTTTTTTAAAAAAAAGGAGGTCCTGGTGATGGGCGGCGGCGACTCGGCGCTGGAGGAGGCAATCTATTTGAGCAACCTTGCCGCATCAGTAACCGTGGTACACCGCAGAAATGAGCTGCGCGGCTTCAAAGATCATGCAGCAGCGGGCATTTGCTATCCAGAATATTCACTTTCTGTGGGACTCGGTGATTGAGGATATACAGGACGCGCAGAAGGGCACGGTCACCGGAGCGCTGATCAGAAATGTAAAAACCAATGAGACACAGTTTAAAAAAGCGGACGGTATTTTTGTCGCCATCGGCCACAAGCCCAATACCGCGGTATTCAAGGGCCAGGTGGAGATGGATGACAAGGGCTATATCATCACCCGCAACGGCACGGCCACCAATATCCCCGGCGTTTTCGCGGCAGGCGATGTCACCGACCCGGTGTACAAGCAGGCGGTGACCTCTGCCGGCACGGGCTGCATGGCAGCCTTGATGCTGAGCGGTTTCTAACAGGGTTTTAAGTGCTATTAGCTGCAGCTATCGCCTTGTTGGTGAAAAGAGCGTATTGCTCAATGCCCGGTATTTTTTCGAGCCTTTTGCGGAGAGAATATGTACGGCTGGATGGGCCATATTTTGCGGGTTGATCTGACAGCGGTTCTGTCACGCGCGAGCCGCTGGATGAATCGCTTGCCCATAACTTTATCGGCGGCCGCGGCATCAATTCCCGGATTCTCTATAATGAAGTCGCAGCGCAGACGGCCCCCCTGTCCCCGCAGAACCTCCTTATCTTCGGCACAAGCCCGCTGAGCGGCACTTCCGCTCCCTCAAGCCCGCGCTGCACGGTGAGCGCGAAATCACCGCTTACCGGGATTCTCGGGGACGCCAATTTCGGCGGGTTTTTCAGCCGGCAGATGAAGCGCGCGGGATTTGATCATATTGTTATAACGGGAAAAGCAGAGCAACCCGTGTATCTCTCTGTGCATGACGGGAAAGCGGAAATCAGGGAAGCCGGCAGCCTGTGGGGTAAACCTACCGATGAAACCGAGGCGCTGCTGAAAAAACAGTTCCGGTCAGAGAAACCCCAGATTGCATGCATCGGCCCGGCCGGCGAGAACATGGTGCGGACCGCCTGCATTGTGCATGGCTACAATGTTGCCGGCAGAACCGGCATGGGTGCTGTCATGGGCTCAAAAAACCTGAAAGCAGTTGTTATCGGCACAGGTTCTCAGCAGGTGGCTGTAGCTCATGAGCGCGAACTCCGCGCGGCGGTCAGCAGGATAAACAAAAAGATTAAAGGCTCACCCTTCTTCAAGATGTTCTCGACCTACGGCATGGCAGGACCGCTGGCCATTGAAAATGAGTCGGGGCTGCTGGCATGGAAAAATTTCCGGCAGGCCGGCGGCTGGGAACACGCGGAAAAAGTGACGTGCGAGACGCTGGCGCGGGATTATTATACCAAATCCAGCAGCTGCTTCTCCTGCAGGGTCGGCTGCATGAAGAGCTGGGAAGTGAAAGAAGGCCCCTATGCAGGGCTGAAAGGAACCAAGATCCCCGAAGGCTGCACTTCCTATAACGGCCCCACCTGCGGCAATTATTACGCGCCGTCGCTCTTTAAAATCTATTCCCTGTGCAACCAGTACGGCATAGACGTGCTCGACTTCGGCTGCCTCATGTCCTATGTGATGGACTGGTACGAGCAGGGCATCATTTCCCGGGAAGAAACCGGCGGCCTCGAGTTTGACTGGGGAAACTACGAGTCCATGATCGCCATGATTCCGCGCATTGCCCGGCGCGAGGGCTTTGGCGCAGTGCTTGCCGACGGAGCAGTGAGCGCGGCGCAGAAGATCGGCAGGGGCGCAGAGAAGGCCATCAGCCACGCTAAGGGCATGGTGCTCGGCGGCGTTGACATCCGCGGGCTGAAAGGCACTGCCCTCACCTTTGCGACAGCTACCAGGGGCTGCGACCATCTGCGGGGCAGCAACATGATAGAAATCCCGCTGGGCGGCAAGGCCATCATGTCAACCGGAGGAAGCTGTTGCGCGCTTTGGCACGGCGAGCGTGCTTGAGCACGACTCCTATGACAAGGCTTCCTCTACCATTTATTTTCAGGATATCTATACCCTGGCAGACGCGCTCCAGATCTGCAAGTTCAACACCTCGCACAACGGCCACGGCATCAACATCAGCGATATGGCTGAAATCTATTCTGCGGTCACCGGGGTTGATGCTGACGAAAGCCGGCTGCGCACCATCGCGGAGCGCATCTATGCGGTTGAGCGCTGCTTCCTGGTGCGCGAGGGAATACGCAAAGAAGATGATTTTCTGAAAGGGAAATGGGCGGAAGAAAAGACCTCTGGCGGCGCGTTTAACGGCTCGTATCTGGACAAAGAAAAATTCGGCAGGATGCTTGAAGATTACTACCGGATGCGCGGCTGGGACGAGAAGACCGGCATCCCGAAGCCAGAGCGTTTAACATCGCTCTGGGCTTGAAGATATCGCGCAAGATATGGAGAAATATTTTCGCTAAAGCTCAAGCTCCTTTAAATCCTCTTTAATATCCCCGCTGTAACGCGGCCCCAGCTGAAACACCACCCGGGAAGAAAAAAAGCTGGCAATCGTTCCGCTCGCCTCAAGCGAATAGCCGTTGGTCAGCCCGTACAGGAGCCCTGCCGCGTAGGAATCACCGGCGCCGGTAGTGTCGACAGCGATGACCGGGTAGGGCGCAATCTTTAGCACCGTGCTGTCAAAGGACAGAACTGAGCCGCGGCTGCCGTCAGTGATGGCGCTCTGCCGGCACCAGCCGGAGAGAACTTTCAGCGCCTCATCAAGAGAGCCGGTATCAGTCAGTGCCTGCGCCTCATCACTGTTCGCGAACAAAAGGTCTACATCGTTTTTGATGAGCTGGATAAACTGGTCCTTGTGCCGGTCAATGCAGAAGGAATCAGAGGCTGAGAGCGCCACCTTGACCTTATGCTTCTTTGCCGTGTCGATTGCTTTCAGCAGGGTCCTGGTTGCCACCGCGCTGTCAAACAGGTAGCCCTCGATATAGATATATGCGCTCTCCTGAAGGGACTGCTCATGCAGGTCATCGTAGGTTATTTCGCTTGATACGGCAAGGCAGGTGAGCATGGTGCGCTGGGCATCGTCAGAGATTAACACGATGCAGGTGCCGGTCATGCCTTCAACCATCTGTGCATTAAACAGCACGCCGCCCCGGCGCATGTCTTTGCTGTAAAAGTTCCCCAGTGGATCAGATGCCACTTTCCCGCACAGCCCGGCCCTGCCTCCCAGCTGGGTTATGCCGTAGACCGTATTGGCAGCACTGCCGCCTGCTGCGAGGTTTGCCTTATCACCCAGCGCATCGAGGTTGGCAAGGCTTTCCCCGAGGAGCTTTTTCAGCACTTCCTCCTGGCGGCTGCGGTCAGTCAGGTACATGTTTCCCTTTTTCAGCTCAAGCTGCTGTGAGCAGGGAATCATCAATAGATACCTGAATGTCCACCAGCGCACTGCCAAAGGCATAGACGTCTAAGGGCATACGGACCTCTTTCAAGCATTCAGCCATCAGCCGTCAGCGTTCAGCAAAATTTATTTATTATATGACTGAAAGCTGAAAGCTGTCTGCTGACAGCTATTTTATGTTCCCACTTCCCAGGAGGACAGGTAATTCTTCTGTTCCGGGGTCAGCTTATCGATCTTGATGCCCATGCTCTCAAGCTTCAGCTTGGCGATCATGGCATCAATCTTATCAGGCACCTTATACACACCCACCTTCAGGGTTTTTGCATTCTTCACCATGTACTCAGCCGACAGCGCCTGGTTGGCAAAGCTCATGTCCATAACGCTTGAGGGATGGCCTTCGGCTGCTGCCAGGTTGATGAGCCGTCCTTCCCCCAGCACATAGACCCGCTTGCCGTTCTTCATGGTGAACTCTTCAACAAATTCACGAATCTGCCGCCGGGCTTTGGTCTGCTTTGCCAGGCCCTCAAGATCGAGCTCCACATTGAAGTGTCCGGAGTTACAGACAATCGCCCCGTCCTTCATCGTCAGGAAATGCTCTTTCCTGATGACATTGATATCACCGGTCAGCGTGCAGAAGAAATCCCCGATCTTTGCCGCCTGCGCTATCGGCATCACCCGGAACCCGTCCATGGCTGCCTCAAGCGCCCGTAAGGGGTCTACCTCGGTCACGATGACATTTGCCCCTTCACCGGAGGCGCGCATTGCCACGCCTCTGCCGCACCAGCCGTAGCCGCACACCACAAAGGCACTTCCTGCCAGCAGCCGGTTCGTGGCCCGGATGATGCCGTCAAGGGTGCTCTGCCCGGTGCCGTAGCGGTTATCAAACAAATGCTTGGTGTTGGCATCATTGACCGCGATGATGGGGAACTTTAAAACATTCTTTTCCGCCATGCTGCGCAGCCGGATGACGCCGGTGGTGGTCTCCTCAGTGCCGCCGATTACATGGGGCAGCAGCTCTTTGCGGGTGCTGTGCAGGGTTGATACCAGGTCAGCCCCGTCGTCCATGGTTATCTGCGGCTTGGCATCAAGTACCACATTGATATGATTATAATAGGTCTTGGTGTCCTCGCCCTTGATGGCATATACTTCGATGCCTTCATGCTTGGCCAGATACGCTGCCACATCATCCTGGGTGGAGAGGGGATTTGACGCGCACACGATCACCCTGGCGCCCCCTGCTTTCAGGGTCGTCGCCAGGCTTGCGGTCTCGGTGGTCACGTGCAGGCAGGCAGCCAGCCGCACGCCCTTCAGCGGCTTTTCTTTTGCAAAGCGATCCCTGATCTGGTTCAGCACCGGCATGCTCTGGTTTGCCCACTCTACCCGCAGCCTGCCCTTATCCGCCATTTTAATGTCTTTTACATCGTAGTTCATCTTTATAGTTTCCTTTCTGTCGCGTTATGGAAGATTTATCTTTTCGAGATATGTGCTTTAAGGTGTGGAAAAATTATGGAATATTGTTTATACATAAAAAACAGGAAAAAAGCAATTCCAATTAAAGGCTGATAGCGAACAGCTAACAGCTGTCAGCCTATTTTAACTATTTTTTTGATCCTTCTGTGGCTGATATCGGGAAATACCCATTTTACAGAAAGGCTGAATATAATCTATGAATTTTGAACCTGAGGCTGAAAGCAGTGAATTGAAAAACGCGGAAAAAGCGCCTGATTGTGAAATCAAACTCAGCCAGTGGGAGGGGCTGTTTGACTGGCCAATTATTTTCGGCAACCCGAATCCCCTTGAGATTGAAATCGGCTGCGGCCGGGGGATGTTTATTATAAAAAGCGCCCGGGAAAACCCCGGGATGAATTATCTGGGCATAGAAATGTCGGCACGATTTTTCCGCATGCTCAAAGAGCGCGTACAGAAGAGCGCGGCGCAGAAGAATGTCAGGATCATACAAGGAGAGGCTGGTTTTATTTTAAAGAAGTTTGTGCCGGAAAATTCAGTTGCAGCAGTTCACATCTATTTCCCGGACCCCTGGCCTAAAAAACGGCATTGGAAACGGCGGCTTATTAACAGCGGATTTGTTGAGAGCGTTCGCTGCGCCCTGGTACCCGGCGGGCAGCTTTGCATGGCAACCGATTTCCAGGATTATTTTGACGAGATGCTGCAGGCCGCAGACGCCTGCAGCGGCCTCGAGCAGATCGCGCGGCAGGAGTGCGCCCCGCACGAGACAGAACCAGAGAAGGCAGCTACTTCCTATGAACGGAAATATCTGATTCAGGGCAGGGTAATATATAAAGCAACCTACAGAAAAAATAAGTAGCCACGAATTGCACGAATTAAACACTAAGATCAAATCCTAAACAAACCCAAAGTATCGTTAAACTCTGCAGCTGACTCTGCTTCTGTTTTGAAATTTTATTGCTTTGATACTGTTTCTTAGAGTTTTGGATTTAGGATTTCATGTTTGATTCCTTCGTGTTAACTTCGTGGCTTAGGCAAAAAGTTATGAATCAAGAACTGCCGGTTGTCATTTCCGCGAGCCGCAGGACCGACCTGGTCGGATGCTATCCTGATTATCTGATTGAAAAGCTGAAATCATACCCGCCGCAAAAAGTCCACACCATTGTCATCTGGACGAAAAACCCCTGCAACATGATTCGCCATCAGGCACTGCGGGAGGTGTTGTCGCAGTACGCGCAGGTCTATGTTCATCTGACGATTACCGGGCTGGGGGGGAGCGCCCTGGAGCCGGGGATTCCGCCATGGGAGCGGGTTGTGGAGATGATCCCGGAACTGGTGCAACTGGTTAAAGGGCCGGAGAGGATTTCATGGCGGTTTGACCCCATCATTGCGGCAGAAGATTGCACCGGTCAGATAGAAAACTTCGCGTTGTTCCCCGCCATGGCAGAAAGGATAAGAAAGCATGGTATCACTACCTGCAGGACCAGCTGGGCAGCACCCTATAAAAAAGTTATCCGGCGCATGCAGAAGAAGGGATTCACGCTGCGGACCTGTTCCCCTGAAGAACAGGCAGCGCAGGCACAACAGCTGGAGGAAATCGCAGGCCGCCTGGGCATGAAAATGTTTTACTGCTCGATGGAGGGCTTTGAACGCTCGCGCTGCATTGATGGCGCGCTGTTAACAGAACTTCACCCGCAGGGCCTTTCGTGTTCTTTGAAAAGGGCAAAAGGCCAGCGCACGCAGTGCGGCTGCACCGAGAGTATTGATATCGGATGGTATTCACTGAAATGCACGCATGGCTGTATCTACTGCTATGCGGAACCGCACATCGCGGGTATATAAAAAATATTTGATAAAAGAATAGAGGTATGTTAGATTCTATAACCATTGAAAAAATAACGGGCCATTAGCTCAACTGGCAGAGCAACTGACTCTTAATCAGTAGGTTTGGGGTTCGAGTCCCCGATGGCCCA
>CAWDOY010000048.1:0-121641 GCA_963803975.1 uncultured delta proteobacterium | reverse complement strand
CCATCACCGTTTACTATCTTGCCGGAGCCACAGGTTTTACCAATCCGTGGTATGGCTATCCAACGGAGCTGTGGGCGATTCGAACACTGGTGCGGGAATACTATCTTGACATACTGGACCGGGAACCTGACCAGGGTGGTTGGGACTACTGGAGGAGTGAGATTAAACGCACAATGTCCTTAGGCATCTATGTCGGGGAAGGGTTCCAGGCAGAAGCCCGGTTCTTCTTCACCTGTCAAGAGTATAAGGACAAGAATAAGACTAAAAAAGAATTTGTGACTGATCTGTACCAGACGTTTCTGCAGCGGGAGCCTGATGCAGGAGGTCTTGCGTATTGGGTCGGGCAGTTAAGTCTAGGGTTAACGCGAGATATGCTGATTACCACCTTTGCGTACTGTGATGAGTTCAAAGCATACATGACAACTCAGTTTGGCGCTGACACCACCCGGCCGGAGAATAATCTGGTGAACGATTTTTACCGGGGATTTCTGAACCGGTTTCCCGATAATGGCGGCTTTAATGCTTATCTCACACAGATGCAAACAGCACAGTGCACCAGCGCACAGGCGGTGGAGGATGTAAGTTACGCGCAGTCGCTTGCGTTTGTGCAGAGTGGTGAATACACGGCAAAAGGCCGCACCAATGAGGGGTATATAGAAGATCTGTACAATGCGATATTGCGGCGCGGCGCGGACTGCGGTGGGTTCACTGCCTGGGTAGATAATCTTGACAGCATGACCAGAGTGCAGGTCTTACAGGCATTCACCGCCAGCCCGGAATTTCAGACGCGGGTAGATGCCGTGATTGCGGCCGGGTGCTTACCTTAAAATAAAATTAATTGGAACACATAGGAGCACAGGCAGAGCTCTATCATGAACTCTGCCTGTGCTTATAATTTTCTACAATTTACAGAAATAACTCTTCATCAGGAGCTGTGAGACTGTGATAATGATAAAAATTATGTACCTTTTTATTTTAAATAAACCAATATCTTTCATCTGCTTGATTTTACTGCTTTTGAACAGTTTAATATTGATAGTTTGTGAAAAAGCTTTATAATTATATTTGAAGGGTAGTCGGTTAGCTCCACCTGGCTAATTTCCCCAGCTATAACCTTTAGTCACGTCGTATTCGGTAACAGGTCCCGTTGCAACTGACCGTTCAAGTAATCTTCTGAAAACAAGGCCACGGCTCCGAGACGTGCGTCTGTTGAATCTAAAAGTGAACTCCTCCAGATAAGACTGTAGGTGTTCAGGAACTACTGAACCCTGATGTGTTCCGAGAATCCAGCGTTTTAACAAACTTGATACACGATGGACTCCCGGCATGGACACATGAGCGGGATCGTCTGAAGATGATTGCACCGTGATCTTTCGAGTGAACCCGTATGCTGATAACCCGTTGTAGCCACCCCATCCATCGGTGTGCACAACAGAGCCTGGAGCGACTACATCGCATACAAACGGAAGCAAGCTGGTACCGGAAATATCGGGTATGTGCCGCATTCGCACTCGTCCAAAGCCTATTGGCTCCTTGATCTCGATGGCAATCGCTACAATACATTTAACGGCTCCACGGCCACGTTTGCCACCCTGTTTGACGCCGCCGATGAAGGTTTCGTCGACTTCGATGTTGCCGGAAAGCTGCTTGCGTTTGGCATCGACCATAGCCACTCGGAAGCGCTGTAACATTGTCCATGCGACCCGATATTTCGTGCCTAGCGTGCGCTCCAGCGTCTTGGCTGACATGCCGTTTTTGGCTGTGCTCACATGCCAGGCAGCTTCGAACCATGTCGTAAGAGGTGTCCGTGTTTTGTCAAAGATCGTTCCAGTCCCGACTGAAGTTTGGTGACGGCAAAACGGGCAAGCTATGCGGCCACGGCTCGCTTGCCACGGGACCGATTTTGCTTTGCAGGCTGGACAGACGAAGCCATCTGGCCAACGCAATTTTGCCAGATAGGTAGCACAAGCTGTGTCGTTAGGAAACATTTCAACAAACTCACGATAGGTATTCGGGTAGTCACGTCCTGAAACAAGCGGTAGAGGCTCCACGGCACTTCCTCCTTGTTATAAAGTTGCCGTGAAATCATAACACAGGTGGAGCTAACCGACTACCCCCCTTATATTTTTATTAAACCAGCTTAATATAATCACACAATAAATCATCGCTATTTTAAGCAACATAACGTTATGTTTAATTTGATTATTTTGTTTCATCAAGCTATTTGGAATATATTAAATCTGGGAGTGCACAATGAAAAGCGAAGAGAAAAATAAATTACTTAATTCGATTCCTTTAACGAGAGATTCAGTTGAATGGGGCTACCGTCTTTTTCTCGACAGGGAACCAGAGCATGTAAAAGTAGTGGATGAAAAGCTAAAAAGTTGCTTAAGTATACGAGAATTAAGACAGGAGTTTTTGAATTCTGATGAATTTAAAAAAAACAATCCGTCAATTTATAAGCCTTCCTTAAATGGTGATGAACCAAAAATGTATGTTGAGCATAGTTGTTCAGAACATGACCTTCAAAGAATTTTTGATCATATTCAAAACTCATGGCAATATTTGGGTGAAACTGAACCATATTGGTCTGTTTTAACTTCAGATAAATTTTTACAGAGCAATATAGAACAGCATAAAGACACCTTCTATGAGTCTGGCAAGCAGGATGTCGAAAATCTTTTTAAAACTTTAGAAAGAAATGGCGTGAATTACAGTTCCTACCGGAAATGTTTAGAGTATGGATGTGGGCTTGGTCGAGTTACCCGTTGGTTGTCCGAACGTTTTGAAAGCGTTATTGGTTATGACATATCACTATCACATTTGGAAAAGGCAGGTGAATACTTATCCCATAAGAGCATCTATAATGTTGATCTACGGCACATAAAAAACCTTGTAGACATTATAAATTTGCCTAAAGTTGATGTAGTTTATTCTTTAATTGTACTTCAACACAATCCACCACCGATTATTAGTTTGATTATTGAGGAATTTATTAAGGCTCTAAACCCTGGTGGTATTGCCTATTTTCAAGTTCCTACTTATCATTTCGGTTACAATTTTTCAGTTGAGAAATACTTGCAAAATGAAATAGCAAACCCTGCAATGGAAATTCATGTGCTACCCCAGAGTAGAATATTTGCTATCGCAAAGCAGCTGGGGGGCCAATGCATAGAAGTTATCGAGGATAGCAAGGGAAAGACCGGTTTAAATAATAGTGAGGTTTCAAATACTTTTCTAATACAATTTAATAATTCATAAAATATAAAGAGCATATATGCTTAATAATTCCAGATATAATATTCTTTTTGAAACATATGGCTGTTATAGTGGGGATGGTTTTACCTATATTAAAACGCATTTTCAACGCTATCTTGAAACTTTAGAGCTACTTAAAAACCATGCATTAATTCGAATTCTTGAATTAGGCGCATCGCATCCTTTCGCATTCACTATTATGTTAAAAAACACCTTCCCTGAGGGTGAGGTGCACTTGGCACAGTATAGGGAGAATCATGAACACAATGTTGATTATTCAGCACCAGACATAATTAATTTAAAATCTTTAAATTATCCATCTACTCAAGCTTTACATTTTGAAATGAAAAAATTTAATGTTGAAAAATATATGTGGCCATACGAGAATGATTTTTTTGATGCGGTATTGTGCATGGAACTCATTGAGCATTTACTGCTTGATCCCTGTTTTGTTTTCAGAGAAGCAAATAGGGTTTTAAAAAAGGGGGCATCTTCATAGTAACAACTCCCAATATAGCAAGTTATGAAAGCGTTGAAAATTTAATTCAATGTAAATCCCCCTATACCTATGGAGCCTATTCATCTAATGGAGAATATGGGAGACACAACAGAGAATTTGTTCCGCAAGAGGTAAAAAAACTTGGCGAATCCTCCGGGTTTGATTCAATCTTATTAACAACAAGGGATGTTTATGATCACAAGGCAGATATATCATCCAAAGTAAAATCTTTTTTGGACAGTATGAATGTTGAACAGCACCTGCGAGGACAAACTATATTTTATAAGGGGATAAAAACCGGGAAGACTGCTACTAAGTATCCCGATGAGCTTTTTGATTACCAGCCTGATTATCATTGTGCTGAAATAGATGTTTTAAATTTAGATAACATTGTTCCTGCAGGAAGCAAAATACATGTCGAGCTAAAAATCACCAATCATGGACAATATGTATGGAAAAATAAAACAAATGATTTAACAAGGTTGGGCATTCTGCTGCTGGATACAAATAATAATTTAATTGAACGTGATTTCAGGCGTATTGATCTACCCAGTGAAGTTAGCCCTGGGGAATCAATTAAAATATTTTCTGACATTGATGGGATTAATACTAAAGGAATATTTATTTTTAGATTTGACATGGTCCATGAATTTGTATGCTGGTTTTCCAATACCCAGCCAAAGTTTAGATTTATAGATAAAATCATAGAAATAATATGACCACTCTTGTTTTATTGTGTCAACTCACGTTAGTCATCTATGACTTTTGCTAACCGACATGATTCGAGATGCATATATGGTATCACACCCTTTTTAACAACCTACAAATAGCTGTTGCCGCAGGTGAACAATCAAAATGATTAATATTATTAGCACTAATCCAAATACTCGTTTCCGTCGCGACTCGTTCTGCAAGTCTGAAAGCAACTACTGTTGAGGGAGCGGAACAAACTCTTTCAGCAAAACCGATTATTGCTTGAGCATAAATATCAGGGTTGTGCCATTGCTCAAGATATTGTTTTCCCTTCTGACCCATCCCTATAAAATATTCAGGGTTTTCTGGTAATTTTTTCAGGGCATGTTTAATATCTTCGATTTCATGCTCGGGTCGTACAAACCGCACCGTATCATCGGGAAGTTCAGCATACCATCCCACTTTTGTTACAAGGCTTGGAAGTGCATGATCCCAAATTCTAAGTTGTGTTCCAGATGCTTCTCCCATCGTCGGATAACGCATATTTAGAGCAAGATGTGCATCAGAAATGCTTTATCCAATTTTTCTTCCGATACAAAGCCGTGGATATGAACCCTGTCTTGCAGACCCAATAAGGCTATCTTTTCTACTACGACTCCTTTATCTAACAGTTCACCATAAATATCCAAGTGTAGTTGAAGCTATCGCGTAATTGAGCAAGGGCATCTAAAATAGATTCTACTCTGCGATTCAATCCTAAATAGCCAAACAATACAAGACGACAGTTTGATTTTACCGTACTAATGCGTTTATTAATATTTGACTGAACTGTCGCATGATCATGGAAGAAGGATATGGCAGAGGAATTAAGGTGACAGGCCATCGATTATGTTGCGCTATCTTCTCAAATGCATAATTAGTATGGACAATTGCACCCAGGGCATTTTTCAAGGCAAACTCTGCAAGAGGGAAATGCTCTGACATATAATCTATCGGGACCTTGCCATGCCAGAAATCCCGTGCAGCTCGATTCCCCTCCACGCCATAATAACGCTGCATAATATTATAATAGTGATTTTCCGCGCAACCCTGCCCTCGAAAATACCGGCAAAAAAATGATGCAGATGGTAATCATGCAGTACCACAATCCCAGGATGTTGAGTGCTTGTTTCCCAAATCCTGGCATGGTACTGAGCATTATTTCCTATATTATATATAGTTATACTACCGCTATTTAAATCTATCCACTTTATAACATTACTGTCCTTCACAGGGCACGGAAGAGCAATTGAGCGATCCAATTCTTTCTCAGTCCAAACCTCAATTTGGGCATATTTACTCAATTGCGGCAGAATTCTCAGACTGTAGTGTCCAATATCTGTCATTGCTGGAGGCAATGGTGTAAACCAATTTATTTTCATATCAGCAATTTCCTACTACATTTTCCCATGTAATATTCCAGTCACAATAATTAGCCCTGCCAGCCTTCCCCCATTCGTTTGATAGATTTTTGTTCTGCCAGAGTTCATCCATAGCCTCTGCTAAAGCATAAGCATCAGGTTCAACTATTAAGCCATTTTCTCGATTCCGCACAAACTCAAGGGTACCCCCTGAATCACTGCAGGTGATAATCGGCTTTGATGATAACATAGCCTCCAAAGTAACATAACCATAATCCTCATCGACAGGGGGATAAATAACCCCAATTGATTTGGCATATAAATCAATTTTATCTTCTTCTGTAATTAAACCGAGCCATTTTACTTTTCCCCCAACACCTAATCTGTTGGCCATATTTCTGAGTTCATGTTCATAATCCTTACTTTCTGCGACTCCAGCAAAATAAACTTTAATGGATTTACAAGATTTTGCCAGCGCTTCTAAAACAAGTGATTGTCGTTTTGAGGGATTAAGCCTGCTTGGGAAAAACAGATAATCTTCCGATTGAGCACAATAAAATTTTTCCGCGTTTAATGGCGGATGATATAATGGCGTTGAATCAATATTGCAATATTTTTTAAGGCGCGCGCTGACATTGCAGGAATTTGCATAAATAGCTCGTGCTTCGGGAATAAGATTTTTGTCAGCAGTCATAATTGCTGAACGTACTAATGCTCCATCTGGGAAATGTGAGAGGTCACCCAGCTTGTTGTCCCACAAATCATACGCAGCACGGTGCTGATGGAGGATCCATAGTATTTTATTCGGGTGGGGTATAAGATAAGCTGGGAATTTGAGGGCAATGAAACGATCTATTTTATTTCCTGCCGATTCTGTTAGATCAAGTAATCGACATGTCAGCATACTGTCAAGAATTCTGCTGGAGGGATACCACTTGAAGGGCACTGCTACAATTTCAGCTTCATGCCCTTCGCGCTGCAAAGCATCACGTAACCCCTCTGCATGCACTTCAGCTCCACCCCTGACAAAGGGGACTTGCACTGTTGCTACTATTATTCTCATGAATTAGCTCTCGATTTGTATAAAATTTAAAATTATTTCAGTTTTTATAGCAAATAACTGCATAATCCTGAAATCCATAAAATAATTCATTGCAGCGGTTTAAAAGTTCCTGTTCCTTGCCTATAATCCTATTGTTATCAGGAAAGGGATTAAGACGCTTAATTTCAATCCGGGAAAGCCCCCTTGATTCAAGTAAAAAGCCGGTCAAGGCAGGTGGTAATGGATTACGGTGGGTTGGATCAAGATAAAAATTACATGCCCCTACAATCAAGTTCTCTGGATTTGGGGTTTCATAAATAGCGACGCCTCCTGGCTTCAACAGCCGAAACGTTTCATCAAACAGCTGTATCATAATGTTCAACGGCAGATGCTCAATTACATGAAAACAGGTAATTGCCCCGACAGAATTGGGTTTTAATTTTTGCAGATAGTGAATAATATCTGCTTCTATAACATCAAGCTTGCGCTCAAGACATTCCTTTATTATCACAGCATTGTGATCCACCCCACAAGCGATAAGCTGGTTTTCTTTAAGCAGTTCTATCCATTCTCCACGGCCACAACCGACATCAATAACCGGTGAGCTTTTCGTGCCAGCTTTTGCTGCTTGAATCAATGGGAGATAGATTGCCTGCCGCTTTTTTATATCCTCGCGAGTTCCCCGAAACAGATCTTCAAATTTTACATATAGAGCATCAAGCAGATGTTCTTCTTCAGAGATCATAGCAGAAGGTTTTTTATCAGATACGGTTTTAGAAAAGTACTGTTTGGATTCATTGAGCAGGATTGCAAGGCGTCGCTGCTGGTCGAGAATATTTCTTTTATGGTCAAGAATTTGTAGTTGAATTTCATTAAATTGCATCTGGAGTGCATCTATGGGCGCTTTTGTTTTTTCAAATTGGGCGAGCTGCAGCTGCAATTGATTCACTGCATCATTGTTGGCTTTTGACTCTGCAAGCTCCATTACCTCCCTTAACTGCTCTGTGACCTCAGCAACCATTTTATTGTCAGCTTTGGCTTCAAGCATTTGAGTGAATTTATTGTTAAGGTTGCTGATTTCATCCATATCTGCTTTTATATTACTAATCCCATGCAATTGCTGCTGCAACTGATTCACCGCATCATTATTGGCTTTTGTCTCTGCAAGCTCCATTACCTCCCTTAACTGCTCTGTGACCTCAGCAACCATTTTATTGTCAGCTTTGGCTTCAAGCATTTGAGTGAATTTATTGTTAAGGTTGCTGATTTCATCCATATCTGCTTTTATATTACTAATCCCATGCAATTGCTGCTGCAACTGATTCACTGCATCATTGTTGGCTTTTGACTCTGCAAGCTCCATTACCTCCCTTAACTGCTCTGTGACCTCAGCAACCATTTTATTGTCAGCCTTGGCTTCAAGCATTTGAGTGAATTTATTGTTAAGGTTGCTGATTTCATCCATATCTGCTTTTATATTACTAATCCCATGCAATTGCTGCTGCAACTGATACACCGCATCATTATTTGCTTTTGTCTCTGTAAGCTTCATCACCGTGCTGAGAAGCTCTTCTACTTGTTCCCGCCCTGCTTTTGCATCTCTTATATGTTTTACGCTCTCTTCAATATCAGTTAGGTTTTTTGTATCAGCTTTTGATCTCGACAGTGCTTTAACAACTTGATACATTTGATTATTGAACGTGCGTGATTGTGAGAAAAGCCGCTGAGTATAAACTTCATACTTGGTTAAATTATTTATAATCACCGGGAGGTTAATAATACCGGTTATAAGGCGTACAATATAGCCCATAACGGGGATTGCATATATTCGGTTGATGGCAAACAATGGTAAGATATTGTTTATTTTTATTTTTTTGCTGCGCCCCTCAGGCGAATATCTGATGCGCCCAAGTATTTCAACTTTACTAAACTCGCCAGATCTAAGTTTTTCAAGATAGAACTCCAATCCGGGAAAATCAGGTTCTCTTCCAAGAATGCAACGATACGTATTTCTGACAAATGTTTCATCATGATAATTAAGAAAATCAGATATGTTATAAGCTTTCTTTGCTCCAAGAATTGAATTGTCTGAGAGGCTATCCAGGGTTTTTGTGAGTAGTTCTTGAAGTAAAATCATTTTCTTCAGCAGTGTTATTTGACAGGATGCCATCATTCCTGTTTTTATCTTGAACAGAAATAACAGAAGCCAGTTTTTTCAAACGAATTTCCTCCTTTATTTTCTTAATTATTTCATCTGTTGTAATGTTCGGCATATTCATTTTATTCATACCGTCTCCATATTGCCAATTGTTACACAGGCTTTATCTGGATGGTCGGTTTGAGCCTTGATATACCAATAAAACCAAAGTCTTTTTGGCCAATGACTTCAAATGACTTAATAAAATCAGCCCAGTGATAACATTCATGGACGTGCGTATCAAGGGTATGAAGTGCTGTTGAAAGTGTATATTTACCCGGCCCTATATTCAACTCTTCGATTGTATATTCGACCGTGCAGGTCTCTCCACGTTTAAGGGATAGCGGTAACGCCAAATGATGGGTGTTTGTGCCAAAGATATCCTGACCAAATCTATCCTGGATTAATATGCCCGCCGTAATTTCACTTATGTCCTCCTGGGCTTTAAGAAAGAGCTGGATAATACATTTTTCGCCTGAGATAAATACCTCACAGTCCTGTCCAGGTTTATTGAGCATTTTAACAGCAGAAATTTCTGCTTTAAAATTTCCATAAGACTTTAATTTTCCTGATTCAGTCGCCAAACGCAGTTCCACCCCTTCTGTCTTTTTCGCTAATAAATAATTATACGTACTGATAACCTTGTCCGGTTCGCCTTCAGCAACAATCTGCCCGTGATCTAAAAGCAAGGCTTTGTCGCTGAGTAATTTTACTGAATTCAAATCATGTGAAACGAAAATGATAGAGACGCCTTTTTCTTTAAACTCCATAAGCTTTCTTGTGCATTTTTGCTGGAAATAAGCGTCTCCCACTGACAACGCCTCATCGACAACAAATGCCTGAGGGTCGTCGTGAATCGCCGTGGCAAAGGCCAGACGCATAACCATGCCGCTTGAGTAGGTCTTAATTGGTTCATTGATAAAATCTTCCAGTTCGCTGAATGCAACTATCTTTTCACGTTTTGCGTCTATTTCCTGCTTCGACATGCCTCGCAGTGTTCCGTTCATATAGATGTTCTGGATACCGGTAAATTCAGGGTTAAACCCGATGGTTAATTCAAGCAGGCCGGAAATCTTTCCGTCAATAGCAATCTCTCCATTATCAGGAATCAGTATTCCCATCAGCAGTTTCAGGAGGGTCGATTTACCGGCACCATTTTGTCCGATAATGCCGAGGGTCTCACCAGCAGCAACAGTAAAGCTCATGTCTTGAAGGGCAGTAAATTCACGGTAGTATTTCCTGCCTAACACAATCTCCTTCAGCCGATCTGCAGGCGAGTTGTACAATTTAAATATTTTAGTGAGATTATGAACTCGTATCATTTATTTAATGCCGATGTTTTTTCTGCTGCTGGTCTTTCTGGCGCTGCTGTGCGCTGCCAAGACATTGTTAAAGACATCCAGTGTTTGTGCAGCAGTCTTTTGCCAGCTGAAAACTTTAGCCCTTTGAAGCCCTTTCTCGACAAGAATGGTACGCAACACAGTATCTTCCAGCACCTGATCTATTTTGTGGGCAAGATCATCCGGATCTGTCGGGTCTATAAACAGCGCTGCATCTCCCGCCACTTCAGGCAAACTTGCAACATGCGAACATATCACCGGACAGCCGCATGCCATTGCTTCAAGCACCGGAAGGCCAAATCCCTCATAAAGGCTTGGATATATAAAAGCGCTGGCGCCGCTGTAAAGGCAGGCAAGTGTTTCTTCATCTACATAATCTGTAAAAAATACTCTCTTCTCGAGGCCCAAGAGCTTTATATCATCTAACCATTGCTTGTCGCCCCACCCTTTCCAGCCGGCGAGGATGAGCGGAACGTCCATGCGGGTACGTGAGAGAGCTTTGATTAAGAGTGACATGTTTTTGCGGGGCTCAAGAGTGCCGACAAACAGCACATATTCACGTGGCAAGCGATAGCGTTCAAGTACCGCTTCGATGTCTGTTTTTGAACGGGGATAAAAGTTAACATCAGGGGCTTCATGGATAGCAGTAATGGTATCAGGATGTATGCCGAGTTGTTCAATGATTTCATTGCGCATAAATTCTGAAACAGTAATTATGTGAGACGCGTATGAAATCCGGCGCTTAAAAAAAAGGTTGAAAAACCATACCCGCTCCCGAGGGTGGGTGGCGCTATGGTTGATAAGGGAGAGATCGTGCAAAGTGTATACAATCGGGATATTATCAACAGCTGCTGGAACGAAAGCAGTTTCATGATACAAATTACATTTCCCCTGTTTACAGGTTCTGCGAATGAGTCTCTCAAAATTAAGCCAGTGGAGAGTGCGGAGACCAAGCACAAAAGCATCCGGCAACTGCCATATTTTTTTCGCGGCACGGGACCAGGTAACTGGTTCAGCCTGTTGCGGCATTTCAGATAGACAATCAGAACCGGTAAAATATGATACCGAGACATCTGGAAGCTGCTGCATATTGGGTATACAGGCAGCGCACATAGCGCGATATGCCGGTGAGCAGTCCTGTTAACGGCAATGCATTAACTATAATATTCATATATTCATGCTTTTCTTCGGTCAGTTTTTTTAATAAAGAAATACCAGGAAAACGCCGGTCAAATAGACCGCATTATAGAAAATCAGCAGGTAGACCTTTATATGTATGGATATTTTAATCCACGATATATACACGGTGATTAGAAATAACGCTGTCCAGATAAGTAAAACAAGCGCCTGAATCATAAAAAATCTCTCACATCCTTCTCAAGACTGCGGAATGTCATATAGGCAATTAAAATAATACTATGGGTAATTACCGTAAGAACTATCAGGGAATTAAATGCCGGAAACTCATTATACAAAAAGATGCGCTGGTACGCGTTAATTATGATATAGGCAGGATTATAAACTATAATCTTTTTTAAGGCGTCAGGAAGAATATCCTGCACATAGACAATCGGGGTAAACCAGAACCAGAGCTGCAGGAAAATCCCCACTGCTTCCTTGAGGTCTCTGATAAATACGGTCAAGGTAGCGGTAAGGAGCCCAAAGCCAAAAGCAAATAACTGCTGGAGATAATAGATAAACGGGACTAACAGGATGCTGGCATGGAATTGATAGCCGCTGAAAAAAAGAAAAACGAAAAACAACAGCATGGATATTATAAAGGTAATGGTTTCAGAAAGAATTATATATATGAGCAGGGAGGGAAGAGACATTTTGATCTTAGATATCAGGTGTTTCTTGTCTAAAAAAACTGATGTTGAACGGGCAATGGAATTAGAAAATGCTATCCAGGGCACAAGGCCGACGGTAACATATATGCTATAGGAGTAAATATCAGAGCTGCCGGGGAGCCTGCCTCCCATAAGCTTGCCAAAAACAATTATATAAATAAAGAGATTCACGAGCGGCCAGATCAAGGCCCACACAGATCCGAGCACATTGCCGGCAAAACGCTCCGTATAATCTCTTTTCGCGAGTTCAATTATTAAGGAAATGCTTACCATGCTTTTTAATTCTGTTCTTTTAGCGGGCTCATGCGGCCAAGGCTGTAAAATAACTTCCTCATATCTCTTAAAGGCTTGCTCCCATGTGAACTTTTTGGGCTCGCTGTATTCATAATCGCCATTATACATGCGAATTATTCCATTAGCTATAGAATGAGAGTCTGCCTTTTTTACGGTAACCAGCTTACCAAAAGTGACTTCAGGCAGCGAGCCTGTTTCTGTAAAGACCACCTGCTTACCCATCATACAGCTTTCGACAGCTGAAAATCCAAAGCCTTCAGAGAGAGAGGGTATGACTATTGTATCCGCGATATTTATATAATCCGGCAAGCGTTCAAGGGGGACCGGATCAAGCACCTTGATATTGCCATGCTTATTTACCGTATCTATGAGGCGCATTGCAAGACGGTATTCTGCCTTTGTTTCCCGGCTTAAGATTACTACCAGCTTACTGCCGGGAATCGCTTCTGATATTTGTGGTACCGCGTTAATAAGGTACGGGAGACCCTTTGAGCCCCCCGGACGTCCGAAATAGAGATACACAAACGGGCAGTCGCCGGCAATGGACCGGCGCAAAGATTTGTCGATTGGCCGGGGGTAAAAAAGCGTGTCATCTACGCCGTGATAAATAACAGAAATGCGCGATTCCAGGTATGCCCTTTTCTGTTAATTTCTTCCTGGTATAGTTGCTGAACACTATATACCGATCAAAGGAACGGGTAACAATATAGTGCTCATACCATCTATAAAGGAAGTGAAATAGCTTAAAGAATCTCCAATGCTCGTCTAAAATCTCATGTACCAGTAAAATCGATTTCTTTTTGAAGGTCCTGGCCAGCCAGTATCCCGCGAGTCCGGAAGCATACGTTGCAGAAATTATTATATCAGCGTTGTCCGCAAATTTATGTGCGCGTGCATATGCAACTACACTGTGCAGCAGACGCGGCACATTGAGTGTACGGCAAATTTTCACGCCATGTAATATCTCAATACCGGCTTTTACGCCTTTAAATTTTTTTGTTACAATGGTAACATTATGTTTTTTACTGAAATATTCTGCTATATTTTTATTAACAACCTCAGCCCCCCCAATATATGGATAATAGTGATCAAACAAGAATAATATATTCATATTCATGATGAGCGGACAAATGTATTGGGTGAGCGTGTAATCATCCTGTCTGCATCAAGTGCATTGCTCAGCAGGCAGCACATAGTGAGAGCATGATGTCCGTAACTGTAATGAAACCATATAGAAAAATCAATGATAAAAGCCACCAGCGGATCGTTCACCGTATACTCTCATGAATTTAATTAATTTTAGCATAATAAATAAAATTAAAAATTATTTGCTTATTAACAACAAATTAATATTTATAATATTTTCTGCATATTTTATACTATCATTAAAATTTATAAATATTAATATTTATATTTTTTATCATTATTTTAATCATAAGCTCAGCTTTTATAAATTTAAAATACATAAAAAATATACTGTTTATTAATAGTTATTATGCGCTACTCATCATTATATCTTTTATATTTCATTATTTTGGTCTCCTGACTGTCGACCAAAATTCTTTTATTACTGTTGGACCAAATACAGCATCATGGGGTATTGGTTTATTAAAAAATACGACAAGTATCTATTTGCTATTTCCACTCCTGTACATATTGTCTATTTCAATCTTTTTTAGAAATCACTCTCCATATCAATTTTTACTTTATATTCCTTTTATTTTCTTGCCTTCACCATTAGTTGCACTTTATCAAAAATTTATAAACCCCGATTTTTTAATTTCACAAAAAAACTATATATGTGGATTAAGCCTTGATGCCAGTTCATTTGGAATTTCACTATTCCTCATTCTACCATTATGTGTCTTAGGATTTGTTTTAAATAAGGAACTGAACAAAAAATATTTATTCATATTTTCAGCTATGCTCACAATTTTATGCCTTTTAATAAGAGGACAGGAAACTACCCTTTTGGGCATAATAATATTTTTATTAATCTTTCCATGCATCTGGATGTGGGTTAACAGTGCTGAACTCAAATTTAAGAAAACCCTTTTGTTCTCTCTTAGCTACACATTAATTCTTTTACTGCTATGTTATGGAGCATTTCTATTGTTAGAGATAAAAACATTACAATCATTTGCTCTCGTTTCTAAGTTTAATGATCATATGACCAGCCTTGATAAAATTGGAATCGGAGGAATGATTCAAGAAGCGTTTCAAAAAACGGGACGACTTGATCATTGGCTGCAGGCCTGCAGATTAACTATTGAATCACCAATAGCAGGTTGGGGTCCCGGCGGATTTATGCGGAATTTGGGCAATATATATTACCGTTATAAAGAACCTTTCAGCTTTTTTGATAATGCAAATAATCAATATCTGCAAATGAGCTCTGATTTAGGATTCCTTGGTGCATACCTGAACCTTGTTTTACATCTTCTCCCGTTACTTATGATCATAGGCATACACAGAAATATCCGTTCAAAAGAAGAAAGATGGGCAGTTGGTATCAGTTTTTCAATAGTCAGCATCATGATGATACTGTACATGACAGGGCCTCACATAATGGCTCCAGATGTACTTTTTATAATGGTTATATATTTATCATTTCTTATTGTTACTGCTATTAAATTTGGGTTTTCTTTCAAGCACTTTAATATAAAGCGGTATGCTGTTCCTATCGTTTTAATAACGGCCTTATTTTCATTTGAATCATACAATAATGCTTTCGGTGAAAAGGGTTATACGTTAAGGCAGGAAGCTGGCTGGTGGCCACTAAAAAATCATTACGGTTATTACCCGCTTGAAAAAGTAAATGATCAAATGATGATGTGGACAGCAAAGGAATCATCTAATCAAAGGGTTGCCCGGTCAAATTTGTTGATGATAAAGGGGTCTGCGCACAGAGGTAACATAGATGACAGCGGACTGTTTTTTAAACTGTTCATTAATGATATACCGGTTTTGGAACATCACTTTTATTCTCCTCAAGAAAAGGCATTTTATTGCTATGTGCCTGGTATCGCAAATAAAGAAATAATAATCAAAACATGGGTTGATAAAACATTTTGTCCTAAAGATATTGGTTTAAATAATGACAGCCGGGAACTTGGTATAATGATGAGCCCTGTTTCTTTTTTGGTTGATATATTGCCTAAAGAGGGAATCGGTTTTTATAATTGGGAAACCGGGGGCGCACCACCATCCTCTGATTGGCCGGACAATGTCCCTGTTAGATTTCGCTGGACAGGGCTTCGGGCGTCAATGGATATTGAAAATTATACCGACAGGGGTTTCAGTTTTTTCCTGCACGCGGCACATCCAAACATACAGCAGTTCCCCGTGACAGTTAAAATAACCGGCGATAATAAAATTATCAAGGAAGAGCTATGTAACAATACTGCATGGAAAAAAGTGCTGGTAACTCCTGAAGAACTAAAAGGATCTACCAGCATTACCTTTGAGGTAAGCAGGACATGGAATCCAAAGCTGTCAGGTGTTTCCAATGATACAAGGGATTTAGGAATTGCTGTTGCAATACCAGAACAATGGCGTGTTGATCTTGAAAGAACAATGCTGGCTGACCTAAATCATGGCACGCTTCACAATCAGCAGGACAGAGCGCTATTATTAAACATCATACCAAATATTCAAATGGCAATGGATTTTTCCAGGATTATCAAAAAAGAAGATGTACTCTATGCACTATCAGGGTTGACGGGGCAGAAAGCAAAAATTCAGGGTGCTGCCATTTTAGTTGATGGACCTAAAAAGGGATCACACGCATTGATGATTTCAGGCAAGGATGATTATGCTTATACTCGGGTGCAGTGTTCGCCCCTTGAAATAAATACTCAGGAAGGATCGCTTTCAATATGGGCGCGTTTAGAAGACCCGCTAAAGAAAGATTCTTGCCTCATTGCAGTGCGTTCACAAAACATAAATAAAATCATAAGTATCGATCATAACGGATCAGACGGAGGATTTACGGTATATTATAATGATTCTGAAGTCGGTAAAAGTAATATTTCGATCAAAGATACCAATTGGCATCATTATGTATTTACCTGGAAAAATGGGGAGCAAAGATTTTACATTGACAGCGAAGAAGTGCTATCTTGTGCAAAAGAAGCATCACATGACATGGCTACCCGCTTATGGATTGGCGGCTCGGCAGTGGACCTTAAATCAATGGCATGGTGCTGTTGCCTCATTTTTTACATTTAATCGCACCCTCACAAAGGCTGAAATAAATTTTTTATACAGAAACTGATAAAATAATAAACTTAGTTCCAGTAATACAGTAATAAGGAAATTATTTATGAATTCTGCACATCATCAGGAACTGCTGGAAGCGCTCAACCTAAATATGAACGAAGAGTTCCGCGCGACGCTGCAATACATCTGTCACCGCATTCTGGCCCGGGGAAATAACACTGTTTTGTCAGAATCATTCAAATCCGCAGCGCTTGATGAAATGTCTCATATCCTGTTTTTCTCTGACCTTATTACAAAATACGGCGGCACAATACAGCTTGGCGAATGGGATACTGACCGGAGCCAGGAATATTGCGGAGATGATTAAAAAGGATATTGATCTTGAACAGGCGGCAAAGGCGAGGTACGCGTCACAGATAGAGCAGTTCAGGGACCATCCTGAAGTGCAAACACTCCTCAAAAGCGTGCTTGCGGATGAGGAAGACCACGAAGTAGAGTTCACCAGATATCTTAAGGAGATTGCCTGAAATGCTCCGCAGGCAATCTCCTGCACTGCAAACGCTTACTCCGAATAGGGATAGCTTTTATCATATTTTAAGGTACCATTCTTTTCAAATGCTTTGGTGCTGATCTTCTGGCCGTTTTTAAAGATGTTCAGATACTGGACGGTCCCTCCGGTATAGTATCTTTTTGAAGTCCCTTCAAGTATGCCCGCTTTATACTCCTCCTCGGAAAATATCTGGCCGCTTTCATAATATGTCCGCACCACGCCATCCTTTTTACCTGCCTTATAATTTGCTTCATAGCTTACCTGGCCTTTGGGATTAAAATCTCGCGCCAATCCTTCCGGCCTGCCATTCACATAGTGCTCTTCCTTGCTTAACGTGCCATCTGAATAATAATCTTTTTTAAAGCCCTCTTTTTTACCATTCGCTTCATGCCACTCTGATTTTAATTTGCCATTCTTGTAATATTCTTTTTTCAGCTCGGCAGAAAATGCGTCTGCGCTATATACGGTAAATATCAGCAGAGTAACTAATGCAATTTTTCTTATAATCATGGCTTCCTCCTTGTGATTATTATGGTTTTGTTAAAAATTAACCAGAGTACCGAGTTTATAGTTTGAGTCGAGGAGTTCAGGAGTTAACAAACTCCACACTCGAACTCCTTAACTCTTCCAACTCGTAATTCTGTGTCCTCTTTTATTTTCTCTTAAAATTACGCTACTCCGTTACCAGCTCTTACTAGTCGTCCCTTCTATGTCCTCTGTGGTTCCATAGATATCTTGTCAAGACTGCGCCATTATGTATAGTCCATTCTATTCCCTTCCATAGATATGGGTAAACTGCAGAAGCATATCTCCTGCAGGATCAGGCTGTTCCGGCAGCAGCCGCCATTCCCAGTTACCCCGGGCTGTTGACGGGCGGTTCATTCGCGCCTCTATGCCCAGTCCCAGAACATCCTGCAGCGGAGTAATGACGGTATTGGCTACGGACCTCATTGCCAGACGGATAAGCTCGCGCGGCACATCAGCACCTGACAGCTCCCTTCCAATATAGCGGAACAGACGCTGCCTGTCATCAGGGGTTGCTTCATGCTCAAACCATCCCCTGCTGGTATTATTATCATGCGTTCCGGTGTAGGCGATGCAGTCTTGTGTATAATTATGCGGCAGATAGGGATGCTCCGGCATGTTTTCACTGAATGCAAACTGCAGCACCCGCATACCCGGAAAACCGAATTGCTGCATGACCTGCTTCACCTCAGGGGTAATGAGTCCCAGGTCCTCGGCTATAAGGTTCACCCCCGGAAATTTCTTATTGAGGCTGGAAAAGAATTCTGCTGCGGGCGCTTCCACCCAGGTACCGCTCACCGCGGTTTCTGCCGTTGCCGGCACTTCCCAGTAGGCAACAAATCCCCTGAAATGGTCTATGCGCAGTGCATCAAACAGCTGCAGATTATGGGCGATACGCTGCAGCCACCATCTGAATTTTAATTTTTTAATCGCATCCCAGCAATAGACCGGATTGCCCCAGAGCTGCCCGGTCGGGCTGAAATAGTCAGGTGGCACCCCCGCCACAAACTGCGGCTTCAGGTCATCTGTCAGCTTAAAAATATCGGGGTTGGTCCAGACATCAGCGCTGTCATAGCTTACATAGATAGGGATATCCCCGATAAGCGCTACGTCCCGTTCATTGCAATATTTTTTTAAATCAAGCCACTGTTTGTAAAAGAGGTATTGCAGGAATTTTTCCCGCTCTACTGAATCGCGAAAATCAGTATTTATTCTCTTAAGGCCTTTTGCCTGTCTTTCACGCAGACTTTTTTCCCACTCACCCCAGGCAATACCGGAGTGGTATTTTTTTATTACCACGAAAAGCGCATAATCATCCAGCCACTCCTTCTGTAACGAGCAGAATTGCTCGTAAGCACTTCTTTGGTTATCGGTTCTTTTAAAACGCTCGTAGGCAAGATCAAGGATTTGTTCTTTATAAGGTATGACTTCCGTGTAGTCGCAGCGCTCCACGGGAAAGCCGGCTGTGTCTGCAACATCTGCCGCAATTAATAATCCCTCATTGATCAGAATTTGCGGGCTTATGAGAAGCGTGTTTCCTGCATGCGCCGAAATGCTGCTGTAGGGAGAATTGCCGCAGGCCTGGTCTGTGGGGTTCAGGGGCAGAACCTGCCAGTAGCTCTGTTTTGCGCGGTGCAGAAAATCAGCAAAACGATAAGCTCCCGGCCCCATGTCCCCTATGCCGAATGGTGATGGCAGAGAGGTTATATGCAGGAGGATACCGCTTGCTCTTTTATGTAAGGTCTTTGTTGTCATGTTGTTTCCATGTTTTAAAAAACTTTATAACCTGAAAATAAATAGATGTCCATGGAGAAAAAGTGCTGTTGTTTCATGTTGACTGTCGAGTGATTGTGAGATAGAGAGGAAATAGCCATCGACAGAGCACCCTCATTATGAAACTTCCCGTCAACAAAACAAAAATTGTCTGCACCATAGGGCCTGCATCTGATTCCCCGGATATTATGGAGCAGATGCTGCGCTCCGGCATGGACGTGGCGCGGATTAACTTCTCACACGGAGATTTTGCCGGTCACAAAACAGTTATTGAAAATCTTCGCAGCGCTGCCCGCACGGCCGGAAAGCGTGTGGCAATCATGGCAGACCTTCCCGGGCCGAAGATCCGCATTGGCCAGCTGATCAGGGAACCGCTTGAACTTCGTTCTGGTGATGCCTTCACCCTTACCACTGAAGAAGTCTCCGGTGATGAGCACCGGGTGTCCGTATCATTACCCCGTCTTCCGCAGGCCGTAAAGCCGGGAAATATTCTATTTATCAATGATGGCTTTATCCAGCTCGAAGTAACAGGCGCGCAGGGCACTGAAATCAGCTGCCGCATACTTGCCGGCGGAGAGCTGCGCTCCCGCAAGGGGCTCAATCTTCCCGGCATTGATCTGGGCATCAGCGCTTTTACCGAACGCGACGCCCAGTGCCTCAAGTTTGCCCTTGAACAGGGCGTGGATGCAATCAGCCAGTCGTTTGTTGAGTCGCGGGCTGATATTGAGGCAGTCCGTTCAGCTGCTGCAGCGCAGGGGTACCATCCTTTTATCATTGCAAAAATTGAGCGTTCCCGCGCTCTTGACCATATCGATGAGATACTGGAAGCGGCTGACGGTATCATGGTTGCGCGCGGAGACCTGGGGGTTGAGACCCCGATTGAGCGGATAGCAGTTATACAGAAGCAGATTATTCACCAGGCCAATCTTATCGGCAAGCCGGTTATTACGGCCACGCAGATGCTTGAGTCAATGATTGCCAGCCGCCGTCCCACCCGCGCCGAGTCAACTGATGTTGCCAATGCCATCCTTGACGGCACTGACTGCGTGATGCTTTCCGAGGAATCGGCCATGGGCAGCTACCCGGTGGAGGCGGTCAGTATGCTTGCCAGAATCGCTGCAGCCATTGAACCCCACCGTTCAGCCAATACTGTCAGAGAGACGTTAAAAGAAGGTGGTCGCAGCAGAGAGCAGGGTCTCACTGATTTAATTGCCCTGAGCGTTGAAACAACAGTTGAGCATATCTCCCCTGCAGCAGTCTTTGTCCCGACCCTCACCGGCGCCACTGCCCGAAGCATTGCCCGTTTCAGGCTGCCGGTCTGGATAACAGGCGTCAGCTCTCAGGAGCAAACCTGCCGGCGCCTGCAGTTTTCCTACGGCGTCTACCCGGTACATGAACCTGATCACCCTGAAGACTGGAATGCGTACAGCAGGGCATGGCTTGATAGCCATGGGGTGGAGGGAAATATAGTTATAGTAACCGAGGGCCCGTCTTCCAGGCACCCTGAAGCAAACAACCGCATGGAGATACATTGACCTCACCCGCCGGATATCCTCGTATTCAGCGTACTCGCAGTACGCTATTCCTCGTGATTTCGCGCGCCTTGCACTGCATGTTTTACCAGTGGAATATTTTTCAGACTGGCTGAGGTCAGGCGTCTTCCTCATTTTTTTGAAGGCATTGATCAGGCCGTTGGTGGAAGAATCGTGAGACGTCACCGCTGCTTCCCCCGCCAGCTCAGGAAGTATTTTTTTAGCAAGCTGCTTTCCCAGTTCAACACCCCACTGGTCAAAGCTGAAGATGTTCCAGATTACACCCTGGACAAATATCTTGTGCTCATACAGGGCAATCAGGCTGCCCAGGGTGCGTGGTGTTAACATTTTAAAGATAATTGAATTGGTCGGCCTGTTTCCTTCGAATACACGGTAGGGCCATAACCGTTGAATCTCATCTTCCTGCCGCCCTTCCCTTTTCAATTCTTCTATTACTTCCTCTTTTGTTTTCCCGCGCATGAGCGCTTCGGTCTGGGCTAAATAATTTGACAGGAGAATGTCATGATGCTCGCCAATGGGGTTGTGGCTCACTGCCGGAGCCAAAAAATCTGCCGGCACGAGCTTTGTTCCCTGGTGCATGAGCTGATAAAATGCGTGCTGCCCGTTGGTCCCCGGCTCACCCCAGATGACCGGCCCGGTCTGATAGTCAACTTTTGCGCCGCTGCGGTCAACAGATTTCCCGTTGCTCTCCATGTTGCCCTGCTGAAAATATGCAGGGAAGCGATGCATGTACTGGTCATAGGGAAGTATCGCCTCGGTCTCAGCGCCGAAAAAATTAGTATACCAGACACCAAGCAGCGCCAGGATCACCGGGATGTTCTTTTCAAGCGGGGCGGTTCTGAAGTGGCAATCCATTTCATAAGCGCCCTGCAGCAGCTCCTCAAAGTTTTTAAATCCGATTGCGCAGGCAATCGACAGACCGATTGCCGACCACAGGGAATAGCGGCCGCCTACCCAGTCCCAGAAGACAAACATATTTTCTTCATCAATGCCGAACTCCCTGACCTTTTCAGCATTGGTTGATATCGCGACAAAGTGCCGGGCAATATGCCGCTCCTGCCGCGCGTGGTTGAGAAACCAGTCCCGGGCTGTAAAGGCATTGGTCATGGTCTCCTGGGTGGTAAAGGTCTTGGAGGCAATCATGAACAGGGTGGTTTCCGGGCTGCACCACTTCAGCGTCTCTGCGATATGGGTGCCATCAACATTTGACACAAAGTGTGCAGTCAGGCCGGACGACATGTACGGCTTCAGGCATTCCGTTACCATGACCGGACCAAGATCAGATCCCCCGATGCCGATGTTCACAATATCGGTGATCCTCTTTCCGCTATATCCCGTCCACTCCCCGCTTATAACCCGCTCTGAAAAAACTCTCATCTGCTGCAGCACCGCGTTTACTTCAGGCATCACGTCTTTGCCGTCCACAACAATCGGCTGGTTTTCCCGGTTGCGCAGCGCAATGTGCAGCACCGCCCGGTTCTCGGTCTCGTTTATCGTGTCCCCGGTAAACATTTTTTCAATGGCATCCTGCAGGTGCACTTCTTCCGCCAGGCTTGAAAAGCAGCCTGAGCGTATCAGCAGTTATCCTGTTCTTCGAGTAGTCAACCAGCAGGTCAGCGAAGCGGATGGAATATTTTTGAAACCGCTGCCCGTCGGCAGCAAATAAATCCCTCATATGCACCTGCTTTATCTGCTCAAAGTGTTGACGCAGTGCCTGCCAGCTCTTAGTCTGAGTGGGATTTATTTTATTCAGCATAATCGAGCCCTTTCTTATTAGACATTGTTTCATATGTAATAGAATTCAGCGAATAAGTCTATAATCAAATTAGAGCATACAAGGAATATCTTAAAATTAAAATCCGGCAGGTTCTTTCCTTCGCGCCGGCTGGGCTGATAGCTCCACTGTCTGTTATTCGCACGTCTCTTTATTAACCGTTGCAATTTTTTTAGCATGATGTTAAAATCGTCTTGACATAAAGAATTTAGATCTGTAATATGACCGCAGTCATTTTTGCCCTGCCATACTGCGTCTCAGCATAAACGGAATCGGAACATGGTGCATTGAGTGTGAATGCTGCTGCAAAATAAAAAGCACTTCATCACCTCGTAAAAATTGGTTGATATCAACATATGGCAACAGGCTAAGCTATGTCATCTGAGATCGATCGTTTAGCGCATATTGAAAGAAAGCCGCTGTTCCCCTGCATACAATGCGGTAAATGCACCGGGGGTTGTCCCGTATCCACGGTATCTCCTCATTTTAATGTTCGCAAACTTATCTATGATACCCTGAACAGCGAGGGAGAACATATCGCCTATGAGAAAGAGACGCTATGGGATTGCAGTACCTGTTCGACGTGTGTTAAGCGCTGCCCGAAAGACATAAAACATACTGACATGATTATCAGCATGCGCAGCGTGCTGGTGGAAGACGGCCAGCTGCCTCCCAAAATCCGGGATGTCTTGAAAAGCATTTCAGTCCGGGGGAACCCGTGGGGCATCGGCCAGGAGAAGCGCTCGGAATGGGCCCAGGGCCTGACGATTAAAAGTATTGCCGATGCGGAGGTTCTCTACTATGTGGGCTGCACGCCGGCTTTCGACTCCCGGCTGCAGAAAGTAGCAATCGCCCTTGCCGCCGTTCTCACCAAAGCGGGAATCAATTTTGGCACCCTGGGCAATGATGAAGTGTGCTGCGGCAATGAAATCCGCCGCATGGGCGACATCTGGTCGTTTGATGCGCTCAAAGAGATGAACCTGGAAATGTTCAAGCAGTTTCCCATCAAGCAGATTATTACCACATCGCCCCACTGCTATAACACCTTCAAAAACGAATATCCTGAACTCACCGTTGATGTCAAGCATTACACCCAGGTTGTTGCAGAGCTGATCAAGAAAAAGAAGCTGAAGTTCAGCAAGAAATTAGAAAAAACGGTTACCTATCATGATCCCTGTTTTCTGGGAAAACAGAATCAGATTTACGATGAGCCGCGGGCAATCCTGCAAAGTATTCCGGGCATTAAATTTGTCGAGCTGGACAGGGCGCGCGAACGTTCCCTGTGCTGTGAAGGAGGCGGCGGCAGAATGTGGATAGAAGCCCACGAAGCAAAGGAGCGTACGGCAACCATCCGGGTACAGGACGCGCTTGAGCGGGGCGCCGAGATACTCGCGACCGCATGCCCGTTCTGCATCTTGACTCTTGAGGACGCGGTAAAGAGCACGGGCGTTGAGGACCGGATCAAAGTCTGTGATATTATGGAACTGGTAACCCAGGTAATGGAGTAGCGCTGCGCATGGGAAACGTAAAGCTCGGTGTGTATATCTGTCATTGCGGTATTAATATCAACTCAACGGTCGACGTTGAAAAACTTACCCAGTTTGCCGCTACGCTTCCGCACGTCACCATTGCTAAAAATTATATATACCTTTGTTCGGATCCCGGGCAGGAGCTGATCAAAAAAGACATTAAGGAATTGGGGCTCAATCGTATTGTTGTGGCTTCGTGCTCACCGCGCATGCATGAGATGACGTTTCGCAAGGTCTTGCGTAGTGCCGACCTTAATCCGTATTGCCTCGAGATAGCCAATATCCGGGAACATTGCAGCTGGGTCCATGAAGATAAGGCGAAAGCATCGCAAAAGGCCCGGGGGCTGCTTGCCGCATCAGTAGCTAAAGCCGGCCTCCTTGAGCCGCTGGAAGAAAAAGAAGTTGATGTTATCCCCAGCGCGCTGGTCATAGGCGGCGGCATCGCCGGCATTCAGGCTGCACTGGAAATTGCGGACAAGGGGTTCAAGGTCTATCTGGTGGAAAAAGAGCCCAGCATTGGCGGCCATATGATGCAGCTCGACAAAACCTTCCCCACCCTTGACTGCTCAGCCTGTATTTTGACGCCCAAAATGTCGGATGTCGGCAATCATCCCAATATTGAAATGCACACCTACTCTGAAGTGACGGATGTTAAAGGATACGTTGGAAATTTCAAGGTCACCATTAAAAAGAAACCGCGCTACATTGTAGAAGATAAATGTAATGCCTGCGGCACCTGTGTCGCGTACTGTCCGGTAGAGATGCCCGATGAATTTAACCTGAGCCTCTCTAAAACCAAGTGCCTGTACATTCCCTTCCCCCAGGCCGTGCCGGCGCGTTTCGTTATCAATCCAGCCTATTGCCGGTATACCCTGAGACGGGAGTGCAAGCAATGTGAGCCGGTATGTAAAGATTTAAAGGCAATTGATCTCAAGCAAAAGGAAAAATTCATTGATGTTGATGTGGGCACGATCGTTGTCGCAACCGGGTTTGATACGTTTGATCCGCGCTTGAAGCCGGAACTGGGCTACGGGCTGTACCCGAATGTGATAACCGGACTGGAGTTTGAGCGGCTATCCTCTGCGTCAGGCCCCACCCTCGGGGACATCATGATTGACGGGAAGAAGCCCAAAGATGTGGTGTTTGTGCAGTGCGTGGGCTCACGTGATAAATCGATCGGCAATGAATACTGTTCGCGGGTCTGCTGCATGTACACCGCAAAACAGGCGCATCTGGTAAGAGACAAGATACCGGACGCGCGCATCACGGCATTTTACATAGACGTGCGGGCATTTGGCAAAGGCTTTGAGGAGTTTTATGACCGGGTAAAAGAAGAAGGCATTATGTACCGCCGGGGCAATGTCTCCGATGTCTTTAAAAGAGGCGATAAACTCATCGTCAGGGCGGAAGATACCCTGCTGGGTCAGCCCGTTGAAGTGGAAGCTGATCTCGTGGTGCTTGCCGTCGGCATGGTGCCGCGATCTGACAGCCCGGTGATTGCAAAGTTGTTAAAGTTATCGCAATCAACGGACAAGTTCTTCTATGAAGCACATCCCAAGCTGCGCCCGATGGATACCGCAAGTGACGGCATATTCCTGGCCGGGTGCTGCCAGGGGCCAAAGGATATTCCTGATACGGTTGCGCAGGCCTGTGGCGCAGCATCACGAGCCTGCACCCCGCTGGCTCAGGGAAAAGTAAAAACCGAGGCACTTGTTTCATTTGCTGATGAGCGTACCTGCCGCGGCTGTGAGCTGTGTGTCGAGGTGTGTCCCTATGAGGCTATTGAGTTAAAAACAGTTGAGCGCGATGGCCACCTTCTGCAGATTGCAGCGGTTAATGAAGTTGTTTGTAAGGGCTGCGGTCAATGTGTCGCTGCGTGCCTCTGCGGCGCGATGCAGCAAAAATCATTTACCGACGAACAAATGCTTTCAGTTATTGCAGCTCTTGGAGAACGCTATGAGTGAATTTGAACCGAACATCGTCGCATTTCTCTGCAACTGGTGTTCATACGCCGGCGCAGATTTAACCGGCACGACCCGCATGCACTACCCGCCCAATGTGAAGGTGGTGCGCGTCATGTGCACCGGCAGAGTAAACCCGCTGTTTGTCGTGCAGGCACTGCGGGAGGGAGCGGACGGCGTACTGGTGTCCGGCTGACACCCCGGCGAATGCCACTATGTGAGTGGCAATTATCTTGCGCGGCGCAGGTTTACCATGCTGCGGAGTCTCCTTGAGTTCAGCGGCATTAACCCGCTGCGGCTGCGCATGAGCTGGGTTTCAGCGTCAGAAGGAAAGAAGTTTGCTGATGTCATAACTGAGATAACCAAAGAATTACAGGAAATAGGTCCCCAGCAATCCTATCTACGGGAAGCGGTATGAGTGTGCAAAAGCTGAAAGATGAAGCAGCGCGGGCGCTTGGCCGCAAAGACGTAAAATATCTGATCGGCTATAAGAAAGGCAGCTACGGCTTCAGAGTCTCCCCCGCATTTATTGAGCCGAAGGAGGATATTGACCAGCTCATTATTTCCCCTCTGTGCAATATGAGCCTGGTTAAATATGTTATGATGGAAGAAACCCTCCCCGGTCTCACGGAACAGGCAATGAAGCCTTCAAAAATAGCCATTGTTGCGCGCGGCTGTGATTCCCGGGCAATTAATCTGCTGATAGAAGAAAAGGGTGTGCCGCGGGATAAGCTGTATATCATTGGTGTTTCGTGCAAGGGCGTCATTGATCAGCGAAAGATTGAAGCCCGCTTTCCCCAGGTGACTGAACCAGCAGAAGTGACTGAAGAAAACGGGAACTATATCATCTCCTTTCAGGGAGAGTCGCATACCGTGCCCAAAGAGGAACTGCTTGCCGAGCTGTGCAAGGTATGCCAGTATCCCACGCCGCTCATCTACGATAAGCTGATCGGGGACAAGCTCCCAGCCCGGCCGGCCCATTATGATGATATAGCGGCGTTCGAAGCATTACCCGTAGAAGAACGGCTTGCCTACTGGCAGCAGCAGTTCTCCAAGTGCGTCCGGTGTTATGCCTGCAGGAATGTGTGCCCGCTCTGCTATTCAACCATCTGCAGTCTGGACAGCCTGAGTCCCCAGTGGCTGCGTCGTTCTGTTGATACCTCGGAAAATTTCATGTTCCAGATTATCCGCACCTTTCACCTTGCCGGAAGATGTATCGGCTGCGGGGAGTGCGAGCGCGTGTGCCCCATGAACCTTCCGCTGATGAAGCTTAACCGCAAGCTGGAAAAAGATGCAAAAGAGCTTTTTGGCTATGAATCAGGCAAGGATCCAAAAGCAAAGTCGCTCCTGACAACCTTTCACACGGAAGATCCTCAGGGTTTCATTTTATAAGGTTTCGCGCATGGATGTGTTTGTACTGCAGAAAGATTCAATAAAAGATTTTTTATCCTCTCTATCTACTGACTACTTGCTCTGGGCACCAATAGAAAAAGACGGGGACACCCTTTTTCAACCATTATTGGATTGCCGCAATAATTCGCCGGACCTCGCCCATCAGGCAAAAATCATAAAGCATACGATCTTCCCGCAAACCGAGCCGCTTTACTCCTATGATCAGAATGATCAGATACAGGCGCCGGATGCCCAGGACATAAAACAAAGCATTTTGTTTGGCGTTCGCCCCTGTGATGCCCGCAGCTTTTCTCTGCTTGACCCGGTCTTTAAAGGCGATATCCCGGATCCGTATTATCTTGACGCGCAGAAATAAAGCCATGCTGATTGGCATGGCCTGTACGGAGCCGTTTGCAAACTGCTTCTGTACCTCGGTGGGAGGCAACCCGTGCGGACAGGAGGGGCTTGACCTGCTGTGTACCGATCTCGGTGACCGGTATCTGGTTGCAGTGCTTTCAGAAAAAGGAAAAGAAATAATTAGATAAAACATCCTCTCTGTTTATTGCCGCATCGGCAGAAGATATCAAACAGGGCGAGGAGCTGTCGCAGAACGCCGAACGCAGCATTAAGCGGCAATAGACCTTGCGGGAGTGACCGATACGCTGGGCAGAATATTTGAACACCCGGTCTGGAAAAAAATGGCGTTAAAGTGCATTGGCTGCGGGATCTGTACCTACACCTGTCCCACCTGCTATTGCTTTGATATGCAGGATGAGCCCATGGCAAAAAAAAGAGGCAGAAGAGTCAGGGTGTGGGACTCCTGTATGTACAAGGAATATACCCTGCACGCGTCAGGCCACAATCCAAGGCCGACACGGGTGGAACGGCTTAAAAACAGAATCTATCATAAATTCAAATTCAATGTTGATACCTTCGGCACCTTCGGCTGCGTGGGCTGCGGCAGATGCATTACCCTGTGCCCGGTCAATGAGGACATCATTGAAAATCTGCTAGCGGTTAAAGGCGCTGCATGATGAACCCGTATCTTCCAGAGAAAGCTACTATTGTTGAAATACGCCAGGAAACCAACGGCGCGCGTCCCATCAGGACCTTTAAAGTGGCCCTGCAGAATGGCCAGGCATTAAATCAGAAACCGGGCCAGTGTGCTATGGTCGGCATTCTGCGGGTGGGTGAAAGCATGATTTCCATTGCCTCTTCCCCGACGCAGAGCGAGTATCTTGAATTCAGCATCATGAAGCTGGGGAAGGTGACATCGGCCCTGCATGACTGTGAAGCAGGTGAAACGATAACCCTCCGGGGACCATACGGCAACGGCTTCCCCATTGCAGCATGGAAAGGCAAAAACATTGTAACCATCGGCGGCGGCATTGGCCAGGCGCCGCTGCGGCCGATAGTCCAGTATATCCTGGACAACAGAGATGATTTTGAACAGTTTGATATTATTTACGGCGCGCGCAGCGCCGGCGATCTGTGCTATAAAACTGAACTGTTTGAACTGGAAAAACGCAATGACTTAAAGGTGCACCTGTCTATTGATATGGCAGACCCGGACTGGAAGCGGTTTGTCGGCTTTGTGCCCAACAACGTCCTGCGCATCAAGCCGTCTCCCGAGAATACCATTGCCATCACCTGCGGCCCGCCGGTAATGATTAAATATGTGATACACAACCTTCTTGAACTGGGCTTTTCCGAACAGCAGATTTTTACTACGCTGGAAAACAGGATGAAGTGCGGCATCGGGAAATGCGGCAGGTGTAATGTGGGCAATTTCTATGTGTGCAAGGATGGGCCGGTCTTTGATTATGCGACACTGAAAAATCTGCCCGAGTTTTAACCGTCACGCGCTGCATGGTGTGCAGCGCTGCTTGCTGCTTGATAAAATATATGTTTTATCAGCATGATAGAAACAATATATTTATACTTGACATAAAATATGTTCCTGCATACTATCTGCACATATACGCTATAAGGTAGTTCAAAATAAAAAGAATCTTTAAAGGTTCCTATCTCAGAAAGGAGCACGCATTATGAATGGCTGGATCGGTAAAATTTTAAGAGTTGATTTGAGCAATTCAAGCTTTGCTGTTGAAGATCTGGACCCTGATATGGCAAAAGATTATGTGGGCGGAAGAGGGCTTGCGGAAAAATATCTTGTCGATGAAGTTGATCCAACGGTGGACCCGCTCAGCGAGGACAACAAGCTGATCTTTGCAACAGGCCCCCTGACAGGAACGGGATTGATTGCCAGCTCCCGCTACATGGTCGTAACAAAATCGCCGCTTAATAATTGCATTGCCTGTTCCAATTCCGGCGGTTATTTCGGGCCCGAAATGAAGTATGCCGGATACGATATGATTATTCTTTGAGGGCAAAGCCCCGGAACCGGTTTATCTGATGATCAAGGATGATGTGATTGAATTTAAATCAGCAGCTGATCTTTGGGGGAAACAGACTGATGAGACCGAAGACCTGATCCGGGCTGAGATCGGCAGCCAGTGGAAAGGCCGAGAGTTCCGGATTGCAAGCATCGGGCCGGCCGGAGAAAAGCTGTGCCGGGTCGCCTGTATTATAAACGACAAATCGCGCGCAGCCGGGCGCTCCGGCGTCGGCGCGGTGATGGGCGCAAAAAATTTAAAAGCAATCGCTGTGATGGGGACCAAGGGTATTCCTGTTCCGGACCGGAACAAATTCAGAGACATAATTAAGGCAAGCATTGCCAAAAACAGATCGGATGTGGCGAAGGTCACTGCTCAGGCACTGCCCATATTCGGCACATCAGTACTGGTCAATATCATAAATGAGAGCGGCATCCTGTGCACCAATAACTTTCAAACCGGCGTCTTTCCGGATGCCATGAAAATCAGTGGCGAGAACATCAGGGACACCATTTTAAAGAGAAATAAGGGCTGCTTTGCCTGTCCTATGGCCTGCGGCAGGTCCACGGTGATTAAAGATAAAAAATATGAAGGAGAAGGAGAAGGGCCTGAATATGAAACCGTTGCCCTTATGGGAGCATCCTGCGGGATAAACGATCTCGCCCCTGTTACCAAGGCCAATTATCTCTGTAACCAATTAGGCATGGATACCATAGATGTGGGAAATATAGTAGCCTGCCTCATGGAGCTGTTTGAAAAAGGATACCTGCCTGAGAAAGACATCGGTTTTAAGGCAAACTTTGGCAACGGCGAGGCACTGGTTAAACTGACGTCAATGATGGGGCTGCGCGAGGGCATTGGAGATGTCATGGCTGAAGGAGGCTATGCATTAGCGGAAAAATACGGCCACCCGGAACTCTTCATGGGGGTAAAAAAGCAGGGGCTTCCTGCCTATGACCCGCGCGGCGTCCAGTCAATGGGCCTCAGCTATGCCACGTCAAACAGGGGCGCCTGCCATGTGCGCAGCTATGGCATTGCGGTCGAGATACTGGGAGTAAATCAGAAGCTTGATCCGTTCGATGAGCAAGGGCAAACCAGCGGTCATTAAAGCATTTCAGGATCTTACCGGTGTCATTGATTCATCAGGGCTGTGCCTGTTTGTCAGCCTTGCTGAGGGTTTCAGCGTTGACGATATGGTTGACATGCTTGAGGTTTGTACCGGCGCTGGCTATACCAGCAGAAAATGTGCTGTTGGCCGGAGAGCGGATGTGGAACATGGAGCGGTTATTTAATCTCAAGGCCGGCATTACCAAAGCTGATGATACCCTGCCCTCCCGGTTTTTAAAAGAGCCTATGCCTGAGGGTCCTGCTAAGGGGCGCGTTTCTAAACTTGATGAAATGCTGCCCCAGTATTATGAATTACGAGGATGGAACGCAGACGGTGTTCCTTCCCCTGGCAAGTTGGCAGAATTAGGGTTATAATATAAACGACCGATAAATTAATAAAGAGTTAAACAAACCATACTGTATTTTTCTTTGAACCGTAGCATACTGTTTCTGGTTTCACTCCTCCTCTTCCTTTTGCGGCAGCAACTAAATACGACTGACATTACTATAGCAGCGAATAGCAAGTACTGACAACCGACGGAGCAGAATACTAATGTCCGGGGAATTTGCTTTACTACGCTATAGCTGTTTGCTGAAAGAATTTTCCGGCTCATGGTGCATTGCTGAGAATGAGTCGTCTCTGCTCCATGGCGAACGGGTAACCGAAGGATACTATTGCTAACCTTTATATAACAGGAGGTACTTATGAAGCAGACAGTCAAAAAAATCTTTATAGACTTTGATAAATGTACCGGCTGTCGACACTGTGAGACGGCGTGTGCCATGGCACATACTGAGGAAAATACCGTCAACCCCCGTTTATCCCGCATAAAAGTTTTTGTGGATATGGAAAAGGGCAATAACTATCCAGTAATATCCGGGCCGTATACTGACGCAAAGTGCACGTCAAGAAATGTTATAACGATTAAGGGTGAGACGCTATGATACGTGCGCACTATGCCGGGCAGCGTGTCCGGAAAAACCGTTCTTTTTTGAGCCGGGAACCGAAGTTCCTTTAAAATGTGATTTGTGCGGTGAGCCGCCGGATCCATCCTGTGTCAAATGGTGCACCAGCGATGCCTTAAAGTTTGTGGAAGTAGAGGAAGATGTAGATGAAGTAAGTGCGTAAAAGTTTCCGGTAACCAGCGTGTTACCGGTATAATAACCACATCTCCGCACTGGCGAGGTGTACATTTGTTCAGGGCTGCAGGTCCTTCCTGCAGCCCTTTTTTTACGGGAATAAACAATAAAAATCTGGAACTCAAGAAATCAGGAATTTTTTTGTGAGTTTTTGCTCTCCTAAAAACGCAAAAAGACGAGGAGACCAAAGAAGCAGAAAAACTACTATGGTGTTTCCATCCTAATACCTGATCCTTTTGCACTCTTTATCTCTCCACCTGTTGACCCATTCACCAGTTGCTTTTAATACTTTACCACCGGCGGGAAACTGGATGCCTCAACTATAGACAGAGGGATGCTGTTTTCCCGCATAATTTTTGTTCCTAAACTTTCAGCAATCATCCATTCAATAAGCCGTGCACGCGTTGCATACAGTGCTTTATAGTCAGCATCATTCGCTGGTTCATAGCTGCAATCTGAAAGCAACTGGCAATAGACCGAAGGAATAGCTGAAAGCATTTCCTCAACAAACGGGATGTCAGATTCCTGAAAGAAACCCATCAAACCGCACTCTCCAGCACAGCCGCCAAAAACACCTCGACCGATGATAAAGCTGTTATGCTGCTCAAAATCCTGATTATGCTTTTCGCAAACAGCTTTTAAAGCAGCTGAGAAAATATTCTTCTCCTGTTTATGCGCCTGACCGTCCTGGATAATCAGGTCAGGATAAAAAACAAGGTACCGCCCCATCTCTGCGGTTTCATTTATATCGGCCATGACAAAAAGTGCCGGGATCCTGGGATTGGCAGGATACGCTATGCTTTCAAACCGGCTGATGCTTCCCGGGCTTCCGCCCACGGTGCCATTGACAATATGGAGAAAAGTGTACGTTGCCTTCTCCAGAACTGGTCCGCGACAACAGTGTACCTGTGCCATCCAGGTATCAGCATGTTCAGATTTTTCAGTACAGGATGAACCGTCTCCGTTTATGTTTTTATAAAGCTCCTGGTATGGAAGTGCGTAGGACTGTTTAGGAAATGGCAGGAATGGTTTTGGTTCCATGGGTAAATTATCTATAGCCATAACGATCACAGCCCTTTCTTTATAATACTATCCCTGTTTATTTATTGGAGATTAAATTATTAAAATTATAAAATCTTTCCCTATGCAAGAAAATTAATTCGTTGCGATCATGGTTACAAACCCCGGCCAATATAAAAATGCAAGCAATAGGCATGATACGCCTGGGAAAAAATCTCCTGCACAGGTATTACAAACAGCTTGAGCTACATATCTACCATTAATTTCATGTAATTTTTGCAAAACAATCTATACGGTAACTCCAAATAAAAAGCAAAATATTCTTTCCGCCCCATAGAAATTATAATGGGATGTTCAATGGCATATATTGTGCTTATTTTTTAATACGATTCTCGACGAAAGCTTAAAATTACAAAACCACAGAACGCAGAGCTGTTCTTCGTTACCGGTGGTTAATACTAATATTGATAAGGGAGTGTAGCAATGGGAAAAGAAAGTTTTAAATATCCTGTTATTATTTTTATGTTGTTTGCTGGTGCCTGCATAGCACCTGATGCTTTTGCAGAATGGGTTTCCATGCCAAGCGGGGTCACCAATAACCTCAAAAGTGTCTGGGGTTCTGCAATCAATGATGTGTTTGCCGTTGGGTCTAATGGAGCAATTCTTCATTATGATGGGGCCACCTGGACAAAAATGGAAACTGCAACCACGGCAAATCTGGAGGCAGTCTCTGGCAATGCTTCAAATAGTGCCGTATCGGCTGGTATTACAGGAACTTTTCTGCGCTATAAAGGCACGAGCTGGTTATCAACCGGGAGCAGCTCTAATCAAAATCTCACCGGGGTCTGGAGCAGTTCTGCTTCAGAAAGCTTTGTCGTTGGAGAGAATGGCACCATTCTGCAGTGTGATGACAGGGATTGTTCACCCATGGTGAGTTCTACTATTTTACCACTCAACGCCATATGGGGAGCTTCATCCACTGATATATTTGCCGTTGGCGCAAATGGAATAATCCTCCATTATGACGGCATTAATTGGACAAAGATGCAAAACAGCAGTAAGGAACATCTCTATTCTGTCTGGGGAGTTGCTTCCAACGATGTTTTTGCTGCTGGGGCAAACGGCACCATCCTTCATTATAATGGAGCAGGCTGGTCAAAAATGCCGGTTGGTACCATTAAGGACTTTTGGGCAATCAATGGAACGTATAACGACTATATGTTTGCAGTGGGGGACGAAGGAAATCTCTTTCGCTATGACGGAAGCACGTGGTCAGAAACAGAAAGTGGCACTGCATATCCGCTTCAGGGCGTATGGGTCAGCCCCTCTAATGATGTTTTTGTTGTTGGAGCCAGCGGGAAAATCATTTTCTACAAAAACATACCTCCCACAGCTTCATTTTTAGTAAATAAACCATCAGGTTATACCACAGAGACCTTCAGCTTTGATGCCTCGGCAAGCAGCGATGTAGAGGACGGTAAGAATGACTTGCTGGTCAGGTGGGACTGGGAAGGTGACGGCAAATGGGATACAGAGTACAGTGCTGCTAAAACAGCAAGTTTTCAGTATACCACTGAGGGCACCTATACTGTTACGCTGGAGGTGATGGATAAAGGTATGCTGGTAAGTACTGCTTCACAGACCATTTCTGTTTCAGTAAACACCAGCCCGATTGCACAATTTACCGTCACCCCCGGTACCCGTAACAACAGCAATACAATTACGGTAGATGCTTCGGAAAGCTATGATAATCAGGATCCTGCCGGGGTGCTTGAGGTACGCTGGGACTGGGAAGGTGACGGCCCGTGGGATACTGAATTCAGCACCGCAAAGACTGCTACCCATACCTATGCAACAATCACCACCTATGAGATACGTGTGGAAATAAGAGATAGCGGTGGGCTCACTAATTCTACGGCACAGAAAGTGACGTTAAAGGAAGGAAGGCTCTGTATTGCAAGCGTACTGCTGGGTGAAGATGATCCGCGATTGAATGTGCTGAGAAAGTATCGTGACGAGTTTTTAGTGCGAAGTGAAGAAGGACGGCAGCTTATACATCTTTACTACTCTCAGGGAGAGGAACTCACAAAGCTTCTCGAAGCAAATCCTGCGCTGAAGCATCTGGCACGGAATTCTTTGGAATCAATAATTCCGACAATTGAGAAAGTAATGGCTGATTCGCAGCATAGTGTTTTGAACGAGCAGCAGGGACCTTCTGCTCCTTAGTGCTTCGATTCGCAGATACGGGGTTAAAGGAGACAACAGTGCCCTTTAACCCCCACAGATTAATATGCTAAGCATGCAGACCCCGTTGTCTTCCTTTTACTGTTCTCTGCTGAAGCTTTCTCAAACGCTTGCTTTCAAGATACAACGTGTCAGGACAAAAATCCTGCCCATTCTGCCACTGAATACTCCCAAGCACTGGTTTGACTGACTGAAAAATTACAATATTCCTCAATTCCCTGAATACCCCTTGAGATAAATAAGGTTTCACATCAAAAATTCTAACCTGCCCATTGGTAAATGTAAGCCGAAGCTTATAATCGTCCATTGGCTTTACGCCTTTGATTCTTGGATTCATAGGTATGTGCTCCCTATTTTAAAGGATCAATCTTGAATATAGGCTCGCCTTGAATTGCCAGCCTCCAGTCTGCCATTAGCTCATCCTGGTGAATTTCTATCCATGCATGCACAAGTTTTATACAAATGGCCTGCGGGAAAGGCCGAGCCGCCCGAGCAGCTGCTTGTCGACATGGGCGGCACGTCTGTCCTGAGAGTTTTTCATATGATCCATGAAAACATGCTATCCGCGAAACAGGCCGGCGCGGGCCTTAAAATTCTTTGAGCTCTGCTTGGTGACGATATAGGTTTCCGGCGCGACATCCTTATGGATAAAGCTTCCCGGCCAGATGAGCGAGCCATGGCCGATGGTAACCCCCGGCAAGATGACAGTGCCTGCGCCGACGATGGCGTTTTCCTCGATGGTCACCTTTTTAAAATCATGGGGCATCATGTCCTGGTCCAGCACGCTTCTGTCGAGTAATATTTTCTTTATGGATGGCCCGAGCGAGAAAATCATGCAGTTGGGGCCTATCTGGCAGTTCTTTCCAATCTCGATCTCCCCGGCGCCCTGCAAAAGAGCGTATGAGCCTATATACGCATGATCGCCGATGGTTATTTTCCCGCCGAAATTGCTCCAGTAGCCGCCGCCGCAGTGCAGCACGACACCCTTGCTGATATAGACCCGCTTGCCAAGCACCAATGCTTTGCGGTTCAGTATCTGCACGTCCTCCTCAAAGGTCACCGTCGGATTTCTGCTCTGAACCTTGTGGAACTGCTCGAATTTTTTATAGTCTGCGTAGATTTTTTTCAGGTATGCCAAAAAAACATTGCTGCTGCTCATGCTGGCCCCCTTTCATTGTGTCAGATAATAAAAGCGTCAAAGGTTTTTTAAACCGTAATAAATCTCAGGCACATCGTGCCGGTTTTTTTGAAAGAGTTCAGGGACATTGAATAACGCCCTGCGCCCAGAGGCAGCCGCCGCAGGTCGGAAAGAGATTTCCGATGCAGTCCTCTTCATTGGTTTGTGAAAAATTACAGCCGCCGCAAAAAACACAGGGCGAAAAATCAAATGCCTGGACCCGTTTGCGCAGCGCGATATACTCCGGCGTATTCCATAATTCCTGCAAATCATGTTCACTAACATTGCCGATGACATGACGTCGCGAAAAACGCTTGCGCTCATGAATGAAGGCGGTGTGACTGTGCAGCAGAGGAAGACAGGGGCTTACGCTGCCATCCCAGCACACTGCAGTTGACCCGCTCTCAATAAACGGACACGAGTTGCTCATATCCGCGCCGCTGCTCTGGTTAGAATGTACATCGCGCGTGCTGCTCAGAATTTTAGAGAGTGCCGTGCGCGTCTCCTCGTTTATGTCGATTCTGGATAAATTTAAATGCGGTACCATCGCAGAAGGCGGCGTTGGCGGCTCACTCAGGCTGCGGGCATATAATACCTCCTCTGTCAGCTCCTGCGAGTATGGCAGGATATTAGTAAGCATAAAGCGGTCCGCGCCCAGTTGCCTGCCCAGCCGCATCACTGCTGGCAAATCAGCTATATTGCGCTTCATAGCCACAAAAACAATCCCTAAGTGCAGGGGCGCTGGATTGGTTGACCGCTGCATATCGCGAAAACATGCCACATTTGATATGACCTGAGGCAGTATGGCCCCGAGGCGAACATCTCCGTAAACCTCTGTTGTTGCCGCGTCGAGTGAAACCCACAGCACATCAAGCCCTGCTTCTATAAGATGCCGCGAGAGGTCCTTTGTAAGCACGGTTGCGTTGGTAATCAATTCAACCGGCGCGTTGAGCTCTTTCACTGCTGCTACCATTTCAGCAATACGCGGGTGTGACAGCGGTTCACCGAAGCCGCCAAATATGACCGTTGGCGGGGGTGAGAAAGCTCGCAGACTTTTTAGAATGCAGTCAAACGTTGCTTCGGTCATCTGTCCCAAGGGCTCTTCCCAGGTGTTGCGAATGCACATACGGCAGTTAAGATTACACTGCGTGGTAGGCTCGATATACACTTTGCGCAAATGCGTAACCGGCTGATGAACGTGAATTCCGCTCCCCTCCTCGCTGATGCTTACCTTCGCGCCAGGCTGTAAGCCGTAGCGGAAAATCACTTCTTCCGGAAGAATTAATCGCCCGGCTTCGTCAACTTCACCCTGTAAGGATTTTTTTGTTTTCATAGTAATCAATAACTGCAGATTTTTTATTCTTTCAGCTATGCACCGTATATCCCGGCCACAGCGCTGCGTAATTTATTTCTGTTATATTTATCATTAATTCCCCTCCCCGTCCAGCAGTCCCTTATAGAGCCATGCGCGCACGGTCAGGTTGTTAATAAAAGTGGTTTTTCACAGGCTCCCTTATTGTTTTTCCGATTGTATTTTATAAGGTAACGTTTTATAGTTCGTGTAGTTATTGCTGGTATTCATAATAAAACTGTTTATAACAAAAACCATGGTTGGTTAAAAGGAGGAGATTAACAATGCGAGGCGGCACTATTGGAAAAATAGCATGGATAGATCTCTCAAACGGCAGGATTGAGGTCATTGAACCGGGAAATGCTCTCTATGAACAGTATCTCGGCGGGTATGGGATAGGTTTAAAACTGATTTGCGATGCGCAAAAGCCCGGGGTAAAGCCGCTTGACCCGGAAAACATACTGGGGTTTGCAACCGGGCCCGCTGACCGGGACGCCGGCAGTAAGTTCATCGCGTTATACCGTGATGGGTAAATCCCCGCTCACCGGGGCCTGGGGAGATGCTAATTCAGGAGGATTTTTCGGCCCTGCATTGAAGCGGGCAGGTTTTGACGCCATCTTTTTTAAAGGTGCGAGCAATGCGTGGGTTAATCTCTTCATAGAGGACGGAAAACTTGAGCTGCGAGATGCTGCCCCGTATGTCGGTTTAGATACCAATGAACTGGAAGACCGGCTGAAAAAAGAACATGGCGCTGATATCCGCGTTGCCTCGATTGGTCCGGCCGGTGAAAAACGTTCCCTCATAGCCAGTATTATTAATGACAAGTGGCGTGCGGCTGCGCGCTCCGGCTTAGGGGCGCTCATGGGCTCAAAAAAGCTGAAAGCTATCGTCGTTAAAGGTACCGGCAAAATCCCGCTGGCAAATGAAGAGATGGCCCAGAACCTGCGCAAAACACTTATTGCTGCAGGTCAGCAGAGCCCGACGTTTCAGCTCTTCTCCAATCTGGGCACCTGCGGAGTCACTGCCATGTTTGCCGCCAATGGCGAATCGCCCGTTAAAAACTGGAAAGGAGTAGGCGCGATAGATTTTCCCAACGCGGCCGCCATCAGCGATCAGAGTCTGCTTGCCTTTCAGCAGAAAAAATATGCGTGCTGGGGATGTCCCATTGCCTGCGGCGGAGAAATGACCGTCGCGAGCGGGCCGTATGCCTGCACAACCCACAAGCCGGAATATGAAACCCTGGGCGCGCTGGGCTGCCTGTGTCTCAATGACAACCTGGAATCCATCATAAAGATAAATGATATCTGTGACCGCGCCGGGATTGACACCATCTCCCTCGGGGCAACGATCGCCTTTGCTATTGAATGTTACGAGCAGGGCATCCTCTCAAAGAACGATGCCGACGGCCTGGAGCTTACCTGGGGAAACCATCAGGCCATAGTCGCGCTGAGCGAAAAAATAGCCCGCAGAGAAGGCTTTGGAGAAATTCTTGCTGATGGAACCCGCGTGGCTGCGCAGAAGATCGGTAAAGGATCGGAACAATTCGCCATGCATGTGGGCGGGCAGGAAATTCCCATGCATGACCCCCGCTGCACACCCGGCTACGCCACGAGCTACTGCGCTGACGCCACCCCCGCGCGTCACATGCAGGGCGGCTCGGCATTTCTTGAGAGCGGATTTTTCATCCCCGGCATTCCCTTCGAGATGGTTGAAAAATACCAGTACACCGGGAAAAGCGATCTGCACCGGTATATGAGTAACCTCTCCCATGTCATCAATGCTTCAGGCATGTGCTACTTTGCCTTTATGGTGTATGGCGCGGACATGATACCCCCGTTTCTGGAATACACGACCGGTCAGCCCTGTTCCCTGGAGCAGCTTCAAACCATTGGAGAGAGAATCGGCACCATGCGGATGCTGTTTAATATCCGTGAGGGAGTGAAACTGTCTGACTGGAAAATTCCCGGGAGAATGATCGGAAGCCCGCCGCTTCAGGCCGGCCCGCTTGCAATATAACCATTGACGCCAAAACGCTCATAAGCGACTACCTTGGCAAGTTGGGATGGGATACGGTAACCGGCAAACCTTCTTCAGCAAGGATCAAAGAATTAGGTCTGGAGAGCATTGCTAAGGGTTTGTAACCGGCAATTTCTGAAAAATAGATTGACTAAAAAAATAACCCCGCTAAAATTATGCGGGGTTATTTTATTTTTTTGAGTTTACCGGTATCCTGCCGTGAAAGCCCCGCCCCGCGGGCGGGGAGCTTCACATTCATTCAAATCTGAGAATTTTACTCTCAGATCACACTGGCTTTACATCCGACCTCCCCTAACCCCTCCTTATTAAGGAGGGGAATAGTTCTCCCCCTTTATTCCAAGGGGGAGTCAGAGGGGGTCGCTCATGCGATTGCAAAATTACAAATATCTTTGGTTAGAGCTTATACACCCCAGAATGAATCAATCTCTTCAGTGGTAAAATCCCACACCGCATTGTGCGGCGGTATCGGCTCCTCGAAAAATTCCGGGAGGCGGTCATTTCTATTGCTGAACCCGGCTGCCAGGTTAAATTCATGCTCGGTGCGCAGTATTTTTCTGCCCAGGGTACGCCCGTCATCTACGGTCATGTCAAGACCATACTTGGCATTGATCATGTCAAACACCAGGGAAAATACTTCCGGTTTATCCAGCATCGCGAATATAACGAAAATACAAAGACCGGTGCTGTCGATCAATGCAGTGCCTATCTGCAATTTTCTTGACAGATCTACCTCCCCTTCCTTCTTCAGGGGATCGACAAAACCGCCGATTCTCAGGATATTGGTCGGGACACAGTACCCTGCAGTATGGTCACTGCCCATCGTCGACGTCGCATAGGTAATACCCATACCTTTTACCGGCCTCGGGTCATAGGCTGAAAGCCCCTGATTTTTAACAACCGGCACCCTGGTAACACCATAGGCCTTGCCGACTGCTCCGGCCCCTGAGCCGAGAATCCTTCCCAGCGGCGTGCCCTCACCTATTTCCTTCAACAGCTTGAGCGCGCCGGGACCGTCGCCAAACGGAATAATCCCGGCTTCCATGGCAACCCCCATGGCTACCGCGGTTTCAATCGAGTCAATCCCGATATCGTCCAGCATGTGGTCTGCTTCGGCAATAATGTCCAGATCGTCTATACAGCAGTTGGCGCCAAAGCCCCAGATCGTTTCATACTCAAAACCTGAGGTCACATAATTGCCATCCTTATCATTGTATACCTGCGAGCATTGAATGACGCACCCGGCATGACAGGCGTGATGCGGTTTCCCGTTGCGCTTTATAATAGTTTCGCGCAGGGTCTCGCCGCTTATTTTCTCAGCTCCGGCAAACTGGCCCTCGCGAAAATTTCTGGTCGGAAGCCCCCCCGATTCATTCAGGATATTCACCAGAACATCAGTGCCGTACATTTTGAGTGACTGCCCGCTGACGGGATTTTCCAGGAGCGCCTTTGCAAACGCACGGGCAGTCTTCTTGAATTTTTCCTGATCGATAATCTCGACGCCGGGGCCTCCGGCAGGATCAATGGTGATATATTTTATCTTTTTTGAACCCATGACTGCGCCCAAACCGCCGCGGCCGTGGCTGCGAATATTTCCATCAGGGTCCTTTACTGAGATATTGGCAGCTGCCATGCGCATCTCGCCTGCCGGGCCGATGGATAAAATCCCTATTTTTTCTCCATGCTTTTTGCTAAGCGTTTGCATTACTTCATAATTCTTCTTGCCGACTAATTCGGTTTCTTCCTGTATCGCGACCCCGTTCTTGTCAACATGGAGATTATACCAGGTGTCTTTCTCCGGCAGGCCTTCAATAATAAGAGCCTTTACGCCCAGATCGGCAAAACACTGTGCCGCAGTCCCCCCGGCGTTGCTCTCCTTGATGGTGCCGGTCAGCGGGCTTTTAGCGCCGGCCGAGAGCCTTCCTGAGTTCGCGCACATGGTCCCGGTAAGCAAGCCGGGAGCAAAGATAAGCTTATTGTACTTGCCCAGCGGATTGCAGGTGGGTTTCACTTCCTGGGCTACAATGATTGAAGTCAAGCCCCTGCCGCCAAGCACCTTCCATTTCTCCGGCACGTCTTCAATCGCAGCCGTGAGTGTCGTCATGTTTACCCGATAGATTTTTTCTGTCATAATTCCTCCCTTACCTTTGTCCTGTTAGATTTCATCCGATCTCCTTTCCGCACGGGAGGCTCTGCTGTTTCCAGCACAACCCAGTGGCCTTTTGCCCTGAGAAGCTGATACCCTTTTAGGCTGCAAGGCTCGGAGATGCTCCTATATAATCATTCAGATAACTCTCTTTTGTTATATTTAAAGTATATCACCATTGCAGTAAAGTGCACAAGGAGCGACTAAAGTTATATACAATTAATTTCTTTAAATAATTCTTTTTATTTGCTATGTAGAGGTATATGAGTCTACTGTATTCTGCAGCTTTATTTGATATCTGCAGATTATAGTAGTAACAAGGGTATGCTGTTCTAAACAATCACTTTTTAAATGGAGGTCACATGAAGGCAAAAGTCAATGTTATTATTCTCGCTCTTACCATCGGAATTTTCCTGGCCGGGGTAACCGTGCCGGTGCTGGCGGAGGACAAACCTGCCGACAACATGCAGCTGGTCAAAGATAAAATCAAGGCCGACAAGAAGCTGTTTGTCGCCGAAAACATGGAACTCACGGAAAAGGAAGCCAAGGGGTTCTGGCCGGTGTATGAGAGCTTTCAGAAGGACCTCACCAGCCACAATGGAAAGCTTCTTAAGCTGATTGAAGACTATGCGGCAAATTATGAAACCATGACCGACCAGAAAGCCCAGGCCCTGACCAAAGACTACCTGGCGCTTGAAACCGCGCGGGTAAAGCTTCTCCAGTCTTATGTGCCCAAATTCAGCAAGGTGCTGGGCAATATAAAAACCGCACGCTATTTGCAGCTTGAAAACAAGATAAGTGCCGTGCTGAAATTCGAGCTTGCGGCAAACATACCGCTCGTCAAATAACTGAACAGTCAGGCGTATCGCGTATCAACAACAACCAACAACACAGGAGGGCTCGAGATGAAACCGTATGGTGCAGAGTTCTTTGGAACGTTTTGGCTGGTGTTGGGCGGTTGCGGCAGTGCGGTGCTGGCCGCAGCATTCCCAAATGTGGGCATTGGCCTGCTGGGCGTATCCCTTGCATTTGGTTTGACAGTTCTGACGATGGCCTTCGCGATCGGCCATATCTCGGGCTGCCACCTTAATCCGGCAGTATCCGTCGGACTCTGGGCAGGTGGTCGCTTCCCCGCAGGCAAACTGTTGCCATACATTATAGCGCAGGTCCTTGGTGCGATTGCAGCAGGCGGCGTTCTATACATTATTGCCAGTGGCAAAGCCGGGTTCGATGTAACCGCTGGTTTTGCCTCCAACGGCTATGGTGCCCATTCTCCTGGTGGGTACTCATTGCTCGCCGCACTGGTCTGTGAAGTTGTCATGACGATGATGTTCTTGATCGTCATTCTGGGAGCAACTGACCCGAGGGCGCCGCAAGGCTTTGCTCCGATTGCCATTGGCCTTTGCCTTACCCTGATTCACTTGATCAGTATTCCGGTAACCAACACCTCTGTTAACCCTGCGCGAAGCACCGGCGTTGCGCTATATGTTGGAGGCTGGGCAATTGCGCAGCTGTGGCTGTTCTGGATCGCGCCGATTATTGGCGCATTACTGGGTGCGGTCGTTTATCGCTTTATCGGCGCAAAGGAAGCGTAATTTCTCTAAGGTAAAACTTCTTCTTCGCTTCCAACAGTTCTATACGTTAAAAAAGGGATTAGTCATTGCGGCTAATCCCTTTTTTTAGCTGACGTTTAACTGAACTATAATAAATGACAAGAGACTGCTGTAGGGGCGCATTTTTACGCGCCTGTCGTGAGCGTTGTAGGAGCGCATTTATGCGCGAGAGCATTCGCGGCCGAAGGCCGCTCCTACCATGCAAATATTTTATCACACCCAAATAGCATCCCATAACGGATAATCGGTGATTTTTTTAACCAATCTTTTGCGCAGCGGATTGGCTACAATATACCGGGCGACCCTTTTAACATCTTCTTCCTTGCGCAATGCATGATCATGGTATGCTTTATCCCAGACCTTGCCGTTCCGGCTGAGCCGTTCATTTATATAGTGCGCAGACCTGCCTTTTACCAGATGCATGACTTTTTTTAAATCTGCGTGTTCAGTTAATCCGAACAGCCAGTGTAAATGATCGGGCATGAGCACCCATGCCAGCGATTCAATAAGGCCCTCATCATGAACCCGGCGCATTTCAGTTATCACGAGCCGTGCGGTAAATAAATCTGTAAAGAATTGTTGCCGCCGGTATGTTACCGTGGTTAACAGATAGAGGCGGTTTGGTTCAGAATATCGCCCGTGACGCAATGCCCGGTGTCCGGGAGTTGTTTTACAGGTTGGTGAATAATTCAACGAATTCATATCAACATCCCTGTAGGAGCGCATTCATGCGCGAAGAATTCGCGGCCGGAGGCCGCTCCTACACGCGTATCAGATTTGCTGAAACTATATCAAATAGTTGATGTTTTATGTCAATAAAAAATCCATGCTCTTTTCACAAATAACGGATTGCTTTTAAATTCATTTATCAAGATGATAGTCCTTGAAAATAGGGCGAAGATACTATATTTATTGTCTTAAATTCTCTGTAAATATTATGGAAAGAGATGTTATGAAGCGTGCATTGATAAAACGATCGAACTTTACAGGGATAGCTGCGTGGCTGTTGATAGCCCTAACAGTGCTGTGCACATCGTCGGCCCTGGCAGGTCAGACTCTGGTGCGCGTTCGCGCAAACGATGAAGTCCATTGCGGGGTGACTGAACAGCTATTGGGATTTTCCTTCAAGGATCAAAGCGGCCGCTGGCAGGGATTCAATGTTGATTTCTGCCGGGCGGTAGCGGCTGCAGCGCTGGGTGATGCTGAAAAAGTGAGCTTCACGCCGTTAAGCTGCGCCGAACCGTTTTCCGGTATTGCTTTCGGGCAGGATTGATCTGCTTGCCCATACGGTGACATGGACGTTTGGACGCGAAGCCGGGATCGGCATTGAATTTCCCGGAATCTATTTTTATGACGGTCAGACCTTCATGGTGCCTGCCGACAAAAAAAACATCCAGCGGCTTGAAGATCTGAACGGTGCGACGATCTGCGTTGAGAAGAAAACAACCCTTCAATTAAACATGGCAAATACTTTTAAAGATCGGGGCATACACTATACCCCCGTTGAGGTTGATTCCCAACAAGAGTTAGAGCAACGCTTTTCTGGCCGGGCAATGTCAGGCATGCACTGCTGAGCGATCAGTTCTTGCAGGACTGCGGGCAGAGATACCCGGCGGAACAGAGCGGTTTAAAATCCTGCCGGGGGAAATCTCCAAAGAACCCCTTGCCCCGGCAGTGCTGCGCGGTGACGAGGAATGGCTAACGCTGGTGAGGTGGGTGCTGTTTGCTCTCATTGAGGCAGAGGAACGCGGTGTCACCAGCGCCAATGTGCGAACCCTGCAGAAAGAAACCACTGACCCGGAACTCCGGTGGTTCCTTAACTAAATGCGGGCAGCGCGGGAAAATCCCTCGGACTGAAACCTGACTGGGTTGCAGATGTCATTGCCGCGGTCGGTAACTACGGTGAAATCTATGAGCGCAATTTCGGCAGCGCCAGCGGCTTGAAGATTGAGCGCGGCTTGAACCGCTTATGGAAACAGGGCGGCTTACTATATGCGCCACCGTTTCAGTAATTCATTATTCAATGTAAGACAATAGATATGCCGGATTTTGATTTCACTACCACCACAACCCTAATTGTTTTTGCCGCTGTCATTCTGCTGATCGCTTTCGACGTAATCGACATGCTGCTTGTCGGTCTGCTGGGGGTCAGCACGCTGATCGTAGCTGGGAGTTTTTACCTCGCAGGATGTCGTTGCCATTAACCGGACGGCCGGTGGTCCGATCGCCCTGCTGTTTGGCGGCATGGTCGTGGCGCGGGTGCTCGCTCCCACCGGTATTTTTGAGTATGCTCGGCACCTACTATCTGCGTGCAACCAAAGGAAGCGGCAAGCGGTTCCTGCTGGGACTGATTATCCTCGTTGCCCCTCTCTGCGCAGTGCTGCCCAATGCCACCACCGTGATACTGCTTGCCCCGATAATCATCCGGGTTGCGATTGCCCTGGAAATTGATTTTGTCGGTCCCATGGTGCTGACCGCAATCATCAGCAATTCAGCCGGCATGCTCACCCTGGTCGGTGACCCGGCCACGTTTCTGGTAGGCAGTACCATCGGGATGACCTTCAGTCAATACCTGCAGAAGGTGAGCCTGGGAGGGTTGCTGTCACTGCTGGTGATTATTCCCCTCATGCCGTGGCTGATGAAAGATGTATGGCAGGTGCAGCGCACATTGCCGGACAATCTCCGGGTCAAACCGTTGGAGCGGCCCTGGTTTGCTGCGTTTTCGCTCATGGTGCTGGTGGTGATGGTGCTCCTGTTTATATTCGGGGACAGAACGCCGACCCAGATTGTCCCGCCGGGTGTGGCTATCATTGCCGCAACCCTGGCACTGCTGGTAATCTATGCCGCAAAAGTCGAGCCGATTACCAACGTGCTGAAAGACGTTGACTGGCGAACGCTTATTTTCCTCATGTGCCTATTCTGCCTGGTTCAGGCCTTTAACAAGACCGGCATCCTGCAAAGTTTTTCCCAGAATCTGTACGCCTGGTTTGGCACCAACCTTGTTCTGATTGCACTGGTCATAATGGCTGGTGTGGGGTTTGCTTCCAGCCTGCTTGCCAATATACCGGTAGTCGCGGCAATGCTGCTTATGGTCAAAGGGTACTTCGTGACGGCTGAGCTCGTGCCTGACCTGGCGTTAGACCCGACCTTTACAGACTGGCCCGCGCGGTTATTCCGGTGTTTGTGGCCATGATGTTTTCGGCAACGTTGGGCGGCAACGCAACCCTGATCGGCGCTTCAGCCAACGTGGTGAGCACCGGTATCTGCGCAGCGCACGGCAAGCCGGTTTCATTTGTAACATTCATGCGCTACGGTGTGCCGCTGACCCTATGCCAGTTGGTCATGGCAGCTCTGTATGTCCTGGGTCTGTTCTACTTCGTGGGCCAATAGAGAAATAAAAGCAGATATTTTTTTCAGCGTCACACTCCGGACTGAGCAGCGATATCTAACAGGTTGTTGAAAAAGTAATCTTTTCCAGGCTGGTCAAAAACATACAGATGCAAGGCGCGCGAAATCCTGAGGAATGAGTCGTACATTGCCGTACGTCGCAATGACGAAGGATGAGCGCAACGAAGCAGATGGGTGTTTTTCAGCAGCCTGCTAATGACAATTGAAGATGTGGCACTGCTAATACTTTATAGGGGAATGAAATGAACTTTACCATCATGACCTTGTTGTTGGCTGGCGGCCTGTTCCTCGCGGTGCTGCTTTTCCTGGAAATCGGCCGGCGTATCGGCTGTGCGGCGCGGGCGAAGGAGGCCAAAAAGTCCGCCTCCGGTGCCGGCGCAATTGATGCAGCAGTTTATGGTCTTCTGGGGCTGCTCATTGCTTTTACTTTTTCAGGAGCAGCTTCCCGGTTTGAAGCCCGGCGGCACCTCATCACTGAGGAGGCCAATGCCATCGGCACTGCTTATCTGCGGCTCGATATGCTGTCTGCTGAAGCGCAAAAGTCGCTGAAGGAGAAGTTTCGCATATACGTGGATTCACGTCTGTCAGCATACCGGGATGTATCCGACAGGGAAGCTACGAAAGCCGCGCTTGCGCGTTCGGCTGCAATTCAGTCTGAGATCTGGTCAGAGTCGGTTGCAGCTGTCCGGGCGGTATTTCCCCAGCCCGCGGCCATGCTCCTTCTGCCCGCTCTCAACCAGATGATTGACATCACCACCACCCGCTCGGTCGCCATGCAGAACCATCCGCCGTCAATTATTTTTATAATGCTCATTTTCCTCGCTCTTTTGAGCGCCCTGCTCGCCGGCTACAGCATGGCTTGCAGCAGCAGCAGGATCCACATGCTCGTGTTTGCCGCCATCCTTTCAATCACCGTATACGTCATTTTGGACCTTGAGTATCCCCGGTTAGGGCTGGTACAGATCGATACCGCCGATCAGGTGCTGGTGGAAGTGCGTCAGAGCATGAAGTAACCCGCAGGCAGTTCGATGCTGGTTGAGCACAGACTGATTATTGACACACAATCATCCCCGGTCTATACTTACTTCATCTGAAAGCGAGTTCCTATCAATTCATAGCCGGCGAGGTAAAATAACCATATATGAAACATACCCACTACATAAGGCAGAGCTACTTGTTCTGCATGTATCGTAACCATATTCTTGACTTCAAGAAATATTTGACCGGAAGGAATGTCCTGGAAGTGGGCCCAAACAAGGGCGCTCTTTTTGAGAAATACTATCCGCTGACGAAGAAATACACCCTGCTCGAACCCAATAGGCATTTCGAAAAATACTATATCAAGCTTCAGAAGAGACACCCGAATCTGCATTACGAATTTAACGACTTCGAGGCTTTCAGTGCTAACGAGACATTCGATACCATCGTAATGATGGCCGTGATAGCACACATAAAGAAGTGGGACTCGCAAAATATATTCAGCAAAATTGATTCATTATTGAATGAAGGCGGCTTCCTGATCATCGAGACAAACAATACAAAGAGAAATCTGGAGGTATTTGCTCTTTGTGATCGAAACTACGAAAAAATTGAAGCCAAGACTTCCTACAACGGAATCATGAAGTGGCTGAAGATCGACTACAGGGACGTAGTGATCTACAGGAAAAACTGACTAATGCAACCTAAGAATCTGCTCAAATATAATTCTATTACCGTGGTCGACGGCAAAAAGGAGGTCATTAAAGTAGTTGGAACTCCGTTCGGGTCACTTACAAGAACTTGGTGCAGGCATGAAGCAGAAGGTCTTTTGAAGTTGGCTGAACTGGGTTTTAAGAACGCCCCGAAACTCATCAGCTCAACTGATAATAGCTTTACAATGGAGAAGATCGAGGGGAAATCCCTGAACGGCCGTCACTTCCGTCCATTCTTCGATGAACAGCTCTTTCGTCGTGTCCTGGATGTTGTTCGTCAACTTCACGCCTTTGGATTTGCTCACGGAAATCTTCATCCCAGCAATATACTGATCACAGATAGGGGCGAACCAGTTCTAATAGACTTCGAGACATGCTTACAGAGACACAATCCACTGTTCTTCCTCTTCAAATTCATCGACTACGTGAGATTGCACTTGTTATGGCAATTACGTGTCGTGCCGTCCAATAAAGATCGAATAAGGACAATATTTCCGAGATATGTGACACTGGCGATGTTCATCATAACTCCCGTGTATAGGTTTGTTCTTGTCTGGAAGTCTACCAAAAAGAGGTGGAGAAGGTATCGCAAGGTTTCTGCTAAGCAATGAGACTTGTCGTCCGGGTCGGATAATGAGGATGCGTCTACACTCTTCATAATTGTGTAATGTGTAGAAGAGACCCCTTAATCTCTCTCTCCCGTTCTTTTTTCCCAAACAGTATCCCTTTTATATATACAACGGGCAAGCGATTTTAATATATGCTACGCTTTGGCTCAAAAACCTCTCTATCAGTTTTTATACAATACAATTATTAATCCCGGGGTTACTATGAAAGACGTTAAGGAAAACAGTACCGCAGATAGTGTTTCAGCTTTAATTACTGACCTGGCCAGCAAACAAGGGCAGACCCGTGAAGCTGCCCGCATGTCCCTGGTTTCAATCGGCAAGCCTGCAGTACCGTATCTGCTGCCTTTGTTGAAAAATCGCAAGCACCAGGTTCGCTGGGAAGCGGCAAAAGCACTGGCGGATATCAAAGACCCGGCAGCCATAGATGGCTTGATACTGTCGTTAACTGATGAAGAATTTGCTGTGCGCTGGCTGGCAGCAGAAGGCCTGGTAGCTCTGGGGCCGCAGGTAGTCATACCGTTGCTGAAGTCATTAACACAAGTGAAAGAGGAAACGTCAGTGTTGCTGCGGGACGGTGCCCATCACATACTTCGCGCTCTGATTACTGATGATCCGGGGAAAGAGTTGCAGCCGGTATTGACTGCACTTGAAGATATTGAGTTTACTTCAAAGGTTCCCCCTGCTGCCGAACTTGCGCTGAAGTCGTGGCGCAGGTGAAGAGAAGCTGATCATGCATGAGTTTCCCATAATAATCTTCACTGCTCTTTTAACCTTTGGCTTCGGGCTCTTTTCCCGTTTGTCTGAGCGCTCGCCCATTACCGCGCCCATGGTGTTTGTGACCGTCGGTCTGTTGGTAAGCCCGTTTGGCATTGTTGTTATGATCTGAGGGAGGATTTCATTCTTCCGGCAGGTGGATTGAAAGGCGCAGCCATTCATATGTTCCGGACATATTTTCTGCGCCTAAGGAAACAGGGTCAATTTGTTTGCCATCCAGGAGAATTTTGCTACAGTCCCTCCAGAAGGCATCGGGCTGTGTTTTCAGGAATTCTTCAAGGCCGGCGGATCTAAGCAGAATGCCGCGCTTCATGAAATAAGGTCCCAGTTCGAGCATTGGAAGGTTATAAAGCTTTACGCAAAAAACGCCCCTGTCCTTGCTGTCAGGAGAATTAATCTCTCTGGAGGTGCTGGATTCACCTAATGACTGGTTAATGCTTCCGCTTCTCAAGCTCGCACCCACAAAGCCCGGCAGGGCGGAGGAAAAGGCGAGTACCGACCCTCTCTTGATCAGTGCCGATCCGATATCGTGAACGATTTTGCCATCAAGTAAAACGGTGCTGATTTTATAACCAATGTATTGCCTGGAAAGACCTATCTGTTTTGTGAGAAACTCTTCTATGCTTATGCCGACAGGATTTATCACAAAAAAACCCCGTTGAAGTATTTCATTAAACCGTGGCAAAGCCGATGGGCCAATGAAAAACTGGATCGTTCCAATGTTGTCTTCCTTAATCGTGTCGGGCAATACCATCTGGTATTTATTCATTAACTTCTCTTCATTGTTATTGATTGAATTGATAAGAACTTGTTTTCAGAAGAAGGAAGTATAGGTGTGGCGCGATTGTATGTCAATAATGAATCTGCCCCAAAGTATGTTCTATTGAGATGCTCCTAATTCATATGCGATCGTGTTTTATCTCAAAACCTTTCGCAGATTTTCGCTCTACTCTCGCTGCTGATACATAATCTGACAGTTTGAACCTTCCGGTAATACTCATCATAAGATGTCTCATTTTTGTCTGGACAACCCCTGCCTACATCCTGGGGCGTATTTTTTATTGACACCCAATCATCTCCAGCCTATATTTACCGCATTCAATAGCGAGTCCCATCAATAATTCAACTAAACCAATGAAACAGCTACTCAAAGAAATTCGTCACAATCCGCTGCTCTGGCTGCTGGCTTTCGTGCCCGTGGTGTTCGCAGCGCAGCAGCTCAAGCCCGAAGCGCACACGCTGCTCTTCCTGCTGTCCGTGCTGGCCATCGTGCCGCTGGCGGCGCTGCTGAGTCACGCCACTGAATCGGTGGCGGCCAAGACGGGCGATGCGGTCGGCGGCCTGCTCAATGCCACGCTGGGAAACCTGACCGAACTGGTCATTGCGCTGACCGCCTTGCGCGCCGGGCAATACATGCTGGTGAAGGCGTCCATTGCCGGCGCGATTGTCACCAACACCTTGTTCATGCTGGGCGCATCGTTTCTCCTCGGCGGACTCAAGCACCACGTGCAGGAATACAACCGGGTCAGCGCCCGCGTGCAAGCGGGCCTGCTCTTCCTGGCCACGATTGCGCTGTTGATTCCTTCGGCGGTTTCAGAAGCCGACTCCGCGGCGGGGGCGGCGTTCACCCAGAAGTTGAGCGTGGGTCTGGCGGTGCTGCTCATCGTTACCTACGGACTGGGCATGCTGTTCTCGCTCAAAACGCATCGCGAGCTGTTTGCCAGCGCGGAACCGGGGAGGCCGGCGAAGCGCCGTGGCCCATCGGCCTGGCCCTGGCCACGCTGGCCGGCGTCACGGTGCTGGTGGCGCTGGTGAGCGAGATTTTTGTCGAGTCGGTGCAGAAGGCGGCGGAGGCGTTCGGGATGACTCCCGCTTTCGTGGGATTCATCGTCGTGGCGCTGGTCGGCGGCGCGGCGGAGATGGCCTCGGCGTTTTCCGGCGCGCGCAAGAACCGGCTGGACCTGAGCGTGGGCATCGCGCTGGGCAGCGCGTCGCAGATTGCGCTCTTCGTCGCCCCGGTGCTGGTGCTGCTCAGTTACGTCCTCGGCCCGACGCCGATGGACCTGCAATTCTGGCCGGGCGCGGTGGTGATGATTCTCATCGCCACCCTCACCGCGTCGCTTGTCACGAACAGCGGGCGCTCGGCGTGGTTCGTCGGGGTGTTGGTGCTGATGGTCTATCTGATCTTCGCCATGACGCTTTACCTGTTGCCGCCCCGAGCGCAGTGAAATGGCAGTCTCATCAAGCGCAGCTAAAAACCAAGCTCTCGCCGCCCATGCCTAACGAATCCATCAAATCCTCCAAGCGCGTGCTCGAACCGAATGAGCGCATCTCGGAAGTGCTCTTTGGCCTGATCATGGTCCTCACCTTCACCGGCTCGCTCAGTGTCGCCGAGGCGGACCGGGCCGAAGTCCGCACCATGCTCATCGGCGCCCTCGGCTGCAATCTTGCCTGGGGAATCATCGACGGCGTCCTGTATCTCATGGGCTGCCTGAGCGACCAGGGACGCGGCATTCGCACGTTGCGGGCCTTGCGAAAAGCAGCGGCCCCGGAGGAGGCGCACCGCGTCATTGCCGACGCGCTGCCGCCGATGGTAGCCGCCACGCTCGGCCCCGCCGAATATGAGACCGTGCGCCAAAAGCTGGTTCAATTGCCCGAGCCGCCGATCGCACCCGCGGCTGCGCAAGACGAGTGGCTGGGGGCGCTCGCAGTGTTCCTGTGGGTGTTCCTCACCACGTTCCCGGTGGCGATCCCCTTCATCTTCATGAATGACGTCGCGCGGGCCATGCGCGTCTCGAATGCCATCGCCATCGTCCTGCTGTTCCTGACCGGCTATGCGTTTGGGCGCGTTGCGGAATACCGCCCGTGGCTGACCGGTCTCGCGATGGTTGTGCTCGGCAGCGTGCTGGTGGGCATCACCATGGCACTGGGGGGATGAAGGACGAGAACAATCTGATTAATTTTTATTTTAACAAAACTCAGGAGAAAAGAAGGGAGGAAGACCATGGCTGAGAAGAAAATCATCGACGTAACAGAACAGAAGCGGTTGAATGACGCGCGCGAGGCGGGAATCCCCTGGAAGAAATGGGGGCCCTATTTGAGCGAGCGGCAGTGGGGCACGGTCCGCGAGGACTACAGCGAAGGTGGCGACGCGTGGAATTACTTCACCCATGACCAGGCTCGCTCACGGGCCTACCGCTGGGGAGAAGACGGGCTGGGGGGAATCTCCGATGATAAGCAACAGCTGTGCTTTGCCCTCGCTCTGTGGAACGAACGCGACCCCATCCTCAAGGAGCGCCTGTACGGGCTCACCAACAGCGAGGCGAACCATGGGGAGGACGTGAAGGAGTACTACTTCTACATTGACAGCACTCCCACCCACTCCTACATGAAGTATCTGTACAAATACCCGCAGCGGGAGTTTCCCTATTGCGACCTGATCGAGAGGAATCGGGGACGGTCGCGGGAGGAGTTCGAGTACGAGCTGCTCGATACGGGCGTGTTTGACGACGACCGCTATTTCGACGTGTTCGTGGAATATGCCAAGGAAGGCCCTGAAGACGTACTCATCCGCATCACCGTTCACAATCGCGGGCCGGAAGCGGCACGGCTTCGCCTGTTGCCGACGCTGTGGTTCCGGAACACGTGGTCGTGGGGTGAGGACGATCGAAAGCCTTCCCTGCGCGAGAAGGGGCCGGGTGCCATTCAAGCCTCACACCATGAACTGGGTGAGTACTGGCTGTATTGCGATGGAGCTGCGGAGCTGCTCTTCACCGAGAATGAGAGCAATGCGCAGCGTCTCTGGAACCAGCCTAATGCTTCTCCCTATGTCAAGGATGCGTTCCACGCTTACATCATCTCGGGACAGGGCGCGGCAGTGAATCCCGCCAGGACGGGGACCAAGGCCGCGGCCCACTACGTGCTCGAAGTGCCCGGCGGCGGCAGCCAGACAGTCCGCCTGCGGCTCTCAGCCGTCCCAATGGAGAATGCCTTCAGCGGCTTTGAGGGGACATTCAAAAGCCGCATCGCCGACGCGGACGAATTCTACCAGAGGATCACGCCGAAATCTCTGAGCGAAGACGAGCGCCGGGTGCACCGCCAGGCGCTGGCCGGAATGCTCTGGAGCAAGCAGTATTACTACTTCGACCTGGAGAAATGGCTCGAAGAGCATCACAGCCACCCATTGCTCGACTCAGCCCCGCGCGGCATTCGGAACATGGAGTGGTTCCACATGCTGAACGCCGACATCATCTCCATGCCGGACAAGTGGGAGTATCCGTGGTATGCGGCCTGGGACCTGGCCTTCCACACACAGGCGCTGGCACTGGTGGATTTTGATTTCGCCAAGGAGCAGCTGCTGCTGATGCTGCGCAGTCTCTATTTCCACCCCAACGGCCAGATTCCCGCCTACGAGTGGAATTTCAGCGACGTGAATCCGCCGGTCCATGCATGGGCAACGCTTCGCCTGTTCAAAATGGAGCAGACGCTGGGCCGGGCGGACCTGCGTTTCCTGGAACGCTCATTTCAGGGGTTGATGCTGAACTTCAACTGGTGGGTGAACCGGAAGGACCCTGCCGGCCGCAACGTCTTCGCCGGGGGCTTTCTGGGGCTGGACAACATCGGCGTCTTCGACCGGAGCGCGCAGCTTCCGACGGGCGGTTCACTGGAGCAGGCCGACGGGACAGCCTGGATGGCGTTCTACTGCCAGTGCATGCTGGAAATGGCCCTGATTCTGACTGAATACGACCCGATGTACGAGGAGGTCGCCTTCAAGTTCGTCCAGCATTTCATGTGGATTGCCTACGCCATGGACCGCATCGGCGAGCATCACGACGAGATGTGGGACGAGCAGGACGGGTTCTTCTACGACCTGCTGCGGCTGCCGGACGGCCAGGCCATGCGGTTGAAGGTACGGTCGCTGGTGGGACTGCTGCCGCTCTGCGCATCCACGGTATTCGAGGCAGATTCCGTCACGCGCTATCCGAAACTGGCGGAGATGATCGCCCTGTTCCGGAAACGCCATCCCGATCTGGTCGCCCATGTGGCCCCGACCGACGAGGGTTTCATCGGCTATAAAGATCGGCGGCTGCTGTCGATCCTCAACAAGAAGAAGCTCACGCGGGTGCTCGGGCTACCTGCTCGACGAGAATGAGTTCCTCGGGCCGCACGGGATCCGCTCCCTCTCGCGGGTTCACCTGGACCATCCGTTCTTGTTCCGGGTGGGTCATGAGGAGTACAAGGTGCAGTACCTGCCGGGCGAATCAAATACCGGGATGTTCGGCGGGAACTCCAACTGGCGTGGTCCGGTGTGGATGCCGGTCAATACGCTGATCGTCCGGGCGCTGGTAAACCTGTACCGTTTTTACGGCGACGAATTCAAGGTTCAGTGTCCGACCGGTTCCGGCCGGTACATGACGCTGTTCGAAGTGGCGCAGGAGATTACCCGCCGGCTGGCGGGCACGTTCCTGCGCGACTGCCAAGGGGCAGACGGCCGGTCTATGGGGGGACGGCCAAGTTCCAGGAAGATCCGCACTGGCGTGACCTGATCCTCTTTTATGAGTACTTCCACGGCGACAACGGCGCCGGGCTCGGGGCCAGCCACCAGACGGGGTGGACCGGCCTGATCGCCCCGCTGCTGGACTTTTTCGGGCGTGTTGACGCCAAATGCCTCGCTTGAGACTGAACGCACGAAAACTCAAAGTCGGCTCTTCAGGGAGCAAGTGGGCGGGGAACAGACTGCGTCTCCGAATGGCACCTCGGAAACCGGGGAGTCAAAGAGATGAAGACATGGCCTCTGTATCCCATAATTTATGAAATCAATACATGGGTCTGGCTTAATGAACTGAGCCAAAAATATCGTCGGACTCTTAATCAGCGTCCATATACTCTTGGCAATTTTAATTTAAAATATTCCTTGAACCAGGGCACAATAATAATATAGAGTTTAAATCTACGGGTAAATCGCTGCAGACAGAAACAGTATTTCTAATCAAACTACGAGTGAAAGGTGCTCTCAGGAGATAATATGGATACTATCCTTGCGCGTGAAGCTGAGCTGCAGTTCGAAATGGGTGGTCCCGTATACCGTCTCATGCAGCGGCTCGGTCTGGTTAAGAAAGATGATCCTTGCATTGGGAGACGTATAGTCTGTTTTTTGCTGATCACCTGGGTCCCGCTTCTGGTGTTAACACTGATCGAGGGCCGGGCACTCGGGCCGACACCACGTGAGTCATTTTTACTTGACTTCGCCACGTACGCGCGTTTTTTCATCGCTATACCGCTGCTCTTCCTGGCAGAGGTCATTGTCGGCCCGCGGCTAAGGACAGCTGGGCTTCATTTTCTCCGGGCAAACCTCGTACGGACGGAGGATATCCCCGCAGTAGACGCGGCTGTCATGCGTGTCCGGCGGCTGCGTGAAGCGCTTCTGCCTGAACTGGTCATCTTCGTCATTGCCCTGTTCGCTGTGCGGTACTTTAACATTGAAGCTCTTTCCGGAGTGAATGCCGCGGTAACCTGGAGCACCGCCGCACTGAATGGTGGATTCGGATTGACTCTGGCAGGGATCTGGTACTACTATTTCGCTGTGCCGATCGTGGTATTCTTTCTTTTTCGATGGCTCTGGCGGCTGATTATCTGGACCCTGTTCCTCCGCGATATGTCCCGCCTGAATCTGAATCTGGTGGCCACCCATGCGGACCGGGCTGCCGGGCTCGGATTTCTTGGTAATGCCCATATCTCCCTGGGGATTTTTTCCTTTGCCTTTGCCGCAGTTCTAAGTGGAAATGTGGCCTTCCAGGTCTATTTCGATGCGGTGCCTATCGACAATTTCAAAGTCCTGTACGCGGTTTTTTTGATCCTGAGCGAGCTTGTCTGCCTCGGGCCCCTGCTGATTTTTACCCCGCTGCTTGCCCGGACGCGGCGGGAAGGACTGCGCAAGTACAGCATACTGGTGAACACCTATAACCATGCCTTCGAGCAGAAGTGGATTGCAGGGCAGGCGCCGCAGGACGAACCGCTCCTGGGAAGCGGCGACATCCAGTCCCTGGCTGACCTGGGAAACAGCTTCGGGATGATCCGCGATATGAAGGTGTTTCCCTTCAGCAATCAGAATATCATCCAGATTGCGGTTTTCGCGTCCCTGCCCGGCCTGCCGCTCATTTTCCTGGTTATGCCGGTGGGAGAGCTGCTGAGTCTGTTAGCCGGGGCGTTTCTATAAAAAGCATGCACAGACGGGAGGGAATATGGCACGTGTACAGATACAGGGCATGAAGACCTTTGCTTATCTGTTATCAGGTCTCGTGATTCTTTTGCTCGCAGGGTGCGCGGGCATCGGCCCGCAAACCGTATCGCGTGACCGGTTCGATTACACGGAGGCCATTTCCGATTCGTGGAAGCGCCAGATGCTCTTTAACATGGTCAAAATCCGCTATGGCGATGCCCCGGTTTTCATGGACGTCTCTTCGGTGATCAGCCAGTACCAGGTTGCGGGACAGGTTAATCTGGGCTCAACGATCAATACCAAACCCTGGAGCACTTCCGAGAGCGTGGGGGCATTCGGGCAATATGTGGACCGCCCGACCATCACGTTCACCCCCATCATCGGAGATAAATTTGCCCGCAGCCTGATGTCCCCTATTCCTCCTTCCGCCATCCTCAGCCTTATCCAGGGCGGCTATCCGGTGGACATGGTATTCCGGCTGCTGGTCCATGAGGTTAACGGGATCCGGAACCGCTTTGGCGGGGAAGCAAGGACCCAGTCCGCTGACCCTGAATTTTATACCCTGCTTGATAACATGCGGAAGATCCAGCTGGCCGGGGGCATCGGGATGAGATTCAAAAAAGTGGACAAGGAAGAAACAGCTTTGACGATTATCCTGGGAAAGCGGGATCCGGAAACAAAGGCGCTGGGTATAAAGGTTCGGAAGACGCTGGGTTTGGCCACTGAGGCCGATGCGTTTAAAGTGGTGTATGGAAGCGTTCCCCGGGATGATACCGAGATCGCGATCCTGACCCGGTCGATACTGGAAGTCCTCGTCGATATGTCAACGGATATCGAAGTCCCTGCCTCCGATGTGAAGGAAAAACGGGTGTCCCCTACTTTCGCGGAAACAGCTGCGGGTGAAAAAATCCGCCCCTTGATCCGCGATTCACAGCTCACCGGGAAAGCCCGCTGATGCCTTTGTTTCGATCCCCTATCGAAACTCCTATTTCTGGATCGACGACCGGGACTTTGATGTCCAAGAAAATCTTTTCCTTTTTGATGTTTGTCTTCACCCTGGTGGAGACCGGAGAAAAAGGGACTGCTCCCATCGTAACGATTCCTACCGGATAGGAACCTTACAAAAGGCGCTCAGCGCCCAAACTGTTGGTATTTGGCTCTCCTTTATAAAAGTATATCAAAAAAAGAATTAATTGATCCAGCCCTGTTCCTCGAATCTCTGTCTGAGCTGGTCGGTGATCTCCTTGACCGTCTGTTTGACTCTGCCCTCAATCTTACTGCTGCCGCTTTTTTCTCCATACAATTTCATCCCGCCGCTGACGATAAGGCCAACGGGATTGCCGCTCGCAATGGCGATGGCAGCAGGTGCTGCCATACCCGGGCCCTTACTTCCGCCGGTATCCACGGTGCCGGAACCAAGTTTCCGCAGTCCCTTCTTTGTCATTTGAAAGCCTTCGACCGCTGTCTTCAACTCGGACGCCCCGGTGCTAAATCCGATTGTGACGCGCTTTCCGGCACTGCCCTCATTAACTGAGAGGAGATAGCCCCGGATCACAATATCGTTGATTTGCGGCTTCGTTCGAATCGCAGCCCGTTTTGCTGGCAGTCCCATGCCCTGGATCTGCTCGACCAGCTGCGCCGCAATTTCAGCGCCTACCTTACGGCCGGCAGCAATCTGCTCGGCTGTTTGGGGGGTTGGGGGTGCAGAATACTGGCCGGCAAGCGAGGAGTCAGCCGGAACATTGGCGGGCGTGGCGGCAAAGTCGTACACCCAGATGTTAGCGGGCTTTGGGAGTTGCCCGGTCACAATCTGCTGGCGGTTGGTGACCTCGGTTGAGGCGCAGCCAATTAACAGGCACAGGCTGATTAAAGCAACAGATAGTAGTTTGAATACATTTTTCATAACAGCTCCTTTCATTGCGTTGCGTTTTGTCAAAAGATTGAAATCGCTCTTAAGAAACTTTTTATAGCATAAAGGTTTGACTTAATCAGCAGGTAATGTTTCATTTTTTCTTTTGTGTTGCAGGTCAAAGGAAAGCAGTTTTCTGTTTTTCACTTTCACAACAAGCTTTTGATTTCTGTGCACGACAACAACCCTGCCCATACCGCGCGCCGATTTTTTATTGACACACAACCACTCCAGTCTTATGCTTGCCTCATCCTAAAGGGAGTTCCTCTCAATATTATATCAATAAAAGTTCCTTCAAAAAAGGAGCATGCAGATGAAGAAGACAGCCCGTAAATTTCTCAAGTTCTCCTGTGGCGAACCTATCCGCCGTGGTGTTGTGCATGATAGTTGGCTTGGGCGCACCCTCAGACGCGCGAGCCGATGAGGCAGACGCCAGGAAGCTGTTCAAGGCCATGTCTGATTACCTGGCTGCGCAGAAGGCCATATCGTTCCAATACGATACCATCCTCGAGATTGTCACCAAAGACCATCAGAAGCTCGGGCTGGCGAGTTCGGGAAAAGCCACGCTCAATCGGCCTGACAAGCTTCGCGCCACGCGCACCGGCGGGTTTGCAGATGTCGAGTTTCTTTTTGATGGGAAAACAATTACGCTGCTCGGCAAGACAGCAAACGTCTATGGTCAGCTCGCAGTGCCCGGCACGATCGATCATCTGATCGACGAGTTGCGGAAAAAGGGGAGGCCCGTGCCTGGCGCAGATTTACTGGTGTCGAATGTCTACGGCAAACTCATGGCTACCGTAGTCAACGTAAAGGACCTCGGCTCCGGCGTGATCGGCGGCGTCGAATGCGATCACCTCGCCTTTCGAACGAAAGAAGTTGACTGGGAGATCTGGATTGCTCAGGGAAGCCGTCCCTATCCTTGCCGCTATGTCATCACCAGCACCAGGGTTGCGCAGGCGCCGCAATACAGCATCACGGTCAGGGATTGGAAAACCGGCAACGAGGTTGGGTCCGAGAATTTTAGCTTCAAGAATACAACAAACGCCAAAAAGATGGATCTGACAGATCTCCCCGACATTGATGAATTGCCTAATATCTTTGCGGTAGGAGGTAGAAAATGACTTTGTCTAAGCGATTAGGGATCTTCTTGATGGCCGGGATCATCGGCGCTTTTGCACTCGAACTTGGAGAGCAGCGCCCGATCCCCGGCGTACACGGCCTCATCTCGTCTGCCGAGGCCAGAGTGGGGCGTCCTCGAACGCCGGTGAGCGTTGCAGGGGTGGCGCGGCGCACGGCGAGACGCAGCATTGTCGAAACTTCCACTTACGTTGATACGCTGCCTCCTGACTGCACGACGGTCATAATAGAAGACACCACCCTGTGGGAATGCGACGGGGAATACTACATGATTTCAGGTACCGAATACGTGCTGGTTGACGTCGAGTGAGCGCACTGGCTGACACGGCAGTGCGTTCCTGGCCGGGAGGTTACCGGTTCTTCACAAAAACAGAATACTTCTGCTGTGAAGCGTCATGACCAGATCTGTGCAACCCATTCATACTTTTATTAAGCATGCATGGTATAGTCTGCAATCGAGTTAATGTTTAATGACTTCTCGCAGAAATGATACATAGTCGGCAGTTTCAGCGGTTAATGCCCACCACGAGATGTTGGTATTTGTCCGGTTAACCCCTCTTCATATCTTGCTGCGGAATTTTTATTGACACACAATAAGTCAGCGGCCTATAGTTCCTTCATCCGAAAGCGAGTTCCTATCAATAAAAATGAATTCCTATCAAGCGGCCCGGAGTATGGCAACATGACCGAAGCGCATAATGATTTGACGCGAAGTTTGCTGAGCGTAATTTTTATCGTGGCCCTTATCGGGTCATGCTTATGGATTCTGCGGCCGTTTCTGGGGGCTACGGTCTGGGCGACAACCATTGTGGTGGCAACGTGGCCCCTGATGATCACGCTTCAGAATCGGCTGTGGCACAAACGCTCATTGGCGGTTGCGGTCATGACGATCGTTCTGCTGTGCGTACTGGTCGTACCGCTCTCAATGGCCATCGGCACGATCATTTCCAATACCGACGAAATCATTGTTTGGGTCAAAGCGTTCGAAACGTTTAAAATTCCCCCTCATCCGGCATGGGTGGCCAAGCTGCCGTTTATCGGCGGACAAGTTGGTGGCTGTCTGGGAGAAGACTGCCCGGGAAGGAATCCAGGAGATTGCCGCCACGATCGGTCCCTATGCCGGCGATTTAATCAAGTGGTTTGTGGCCCAGGTGGGCGGGTTCGGTAAACTGCTGGTGGAATTTTTACTCACGGTGCTGATAGCCGCTATCCTGTATGCCAACGGCGAGGCAGCTGCCGATCGTGTTTTATGTTTTGGGCGTCGTCTGGCAGGGCTGCACGGTGAAAATGCGGTCCGGCTTGCCGGTCAGGCCGTGCGCGGCGTGTCGTTGGGCATTGTTGTTACGGCCCTGGCCCAGTCGGTGTTGGGAGGTCTGGGCCTGCTGATTGCCGGCGTGCCGTTTGCCGCCATCCTTACGGCGGTGATGTTAATACTTTCCATTTCCCAAATCGGCGTGGTGCCGGTGCTTGGACTGGCCACGCTGTGGCTTTTCTGGAGCGGCAGCACGGGCATGGGGATATTCCTTCTGGTTTACACCCTCATTGTCGGGACACTGGACAACGTCCTGAGGCCGATTCTCATCAAAAGAGGCGCCGATTTGCCGCTGCTGCTTATTTTTATCGGTGTAGTCGGCGGGCTGATGTCTTTCGGGCTGATCGGACTTTTCGTCGGTCCGGTGGTTCTGGCTGTTGCCCACAAACTGCTTGATGCATGGATGGAGGGAGATGGCGGAGGCTAAATGCGTTCTCAACATAAAAACCAATTAAAAGCAGGGGCCCTCATTCTATTTACCCCTGTTTTTTATATTTTTACAATCGTCGTGTTATTTTCCGCAGACCCAAAGAATACATCATGTTATAGTCTGAAGTGAGTTAACTTGAACGACTTCGCAGGGTGTTGATACATAGTCTGCAGTTTTATTCCTTTAATCTCCCACACAATGTCTGCACAGGTAAAGGCGCATTGACATTTCTTTCATTGCTGTATAAAGTTCTGCTCAATGAAGAAAAGCGATAATGTAATGTACAGTCATAAATAAGCATCATATATCCTGAAATCCCTTTTTAACAAAACAAGGAGGTACTATCAATGATACCAACTAAAACAGAGGACGAGTATATTGCAAGAATGGAGTTTGAAAAAAAGAAGAAGATTGAGGAAGAAAAGCACAAGAGACTTGCAGAAGAAGAAAAGCAAAGGCTGAAAAAACTTCATTATATGCAATGTCCCAAGTGCGGAATGGAACTGATAGAGATTGATTATAAAGGAATAAAGATAGATGAGTGTTCTGAATGTGAAGGGATCTGGCTTGATGCGGGAGAACTTAACACTGTGGCAAAACTGGAAAAGAGCGGGCTTGATAAGTTCTTTAGTATATTTAATAAATAATTTAATGAGGCGGGGTAAATAAAGCGGCAAATAGTAGAAGTCTGTAATTTTTGTGACTTGTCAGCAACCACAATAATATCGACAATCATTTTTATAGACAAAAAGAGCAGAGTCGAGTTAATGGCCCTGCTCTTTTTGTTAGGCTGATAGTATATTACGGGCGAGTGGAGTACGGGTCTTTATTTTGACATTTCATAGTTGTTGAAAGACACTTTATTAAGATAAAGGTTTTCCCCCATTCTTTCCTGTGCGCGCCTCGTATTCGCGCAGATGCAGCCTGAGAATGCGCTCAATCTCGAGAATGACCAGCGGATTAGTGTGCGCTGAGTGATCGCAGGGCACTGTCAGCTCAGATACGGCACCCTCCAGGTGAGCGCTTGAGTACGTCACCACGCCGTCGAAGGGCTCGCCGTCTTCGGTCTTGCTTTCCGTGCCGATAATCGAATGAAACTTCACCCCGCGGTCAATCGCAATCCTGGAGAGCGCCTGAATCGGGGCGCTATCCGGGGAGAGGCCGCGAATGCTGTTCAGCTGTTCCGGAGACACCAGGGCCGTGAGCGACTGCGGCTCGATGAACTTTTCCAGACGGCTGCGGAGTTGATTAAGATTCTGGACGATCAGCGCCGGCAGTTTCACCAGGCTGCGGCCGATGCGGCCGATCAGCTCCTTGGACATCTTGCTGCCGCGATGCGGCACCGCCACAAAGATGACCCGTTTAATGAACTCCCTGCGTCTGAAGTTGAGCAGTTTGTTCAGCTCGGCACCGAGGTCAGCCGGCAAAGACAGCTCGCGTTCCGTCTTGCCGAACATTTTCAGCCACAGCGCGTCATGACTTTCTGAAACCGCCGTACGGGTCAACAGCCCGCCCATGCTGTGGGCCAGTACAATCACGTCATCCATTTTAGGGTTGCGGTGGTCAGGATCGAAGGTGCGGAACAACTCGTCAATCTTGTCCCTGAACATGCTGGCCGAAATGAGGATCGGCAGCCCGGGAGGATAGAAGAAGTGCCAGATCTGGTAATTGGCGCGGATCTCCGCGTCTCCCAGCAGATCGTTGGTCACGTCCACCCAGTTGAGCGGGCTGGAGAACAGCCCGTGCACGGTTATAAGCGGTATCTTATCGGGATCAAATGGCTGCAGCATGTAAAAGCCGGTGGCACGCAGTCCGGCTTCAATATCCAGGGTGTGAATCAGGTTGAAGCGCTGCAGCTGGGATTTTGATATCTGGTAAGCGAAAGCGGCAGTGAAATCGGCCGCCAAAGGAATCGCGGCCCCGTCTATTTCAACCGTCTCCTGAGCGAGAGAATCGTAGAGTGCCAGCTCAACCTTCCTGCTGCCATCCTGCGTATTGGAAAACAACGCCACTGCGCTCAGCGCCTGGGCCAGGCCCACCAGAGGAAAGTACCGGTCCTGACTGCTGGCCTTCCGGTTCTCGTTCCAGCCGATAAACGGCGCGCCGATGCCGCGGCGCATGCTCCGGCTGCGCAGCTCGCTCACATCCGTCTCCGCGGCAATCATCAACTCCGCGTACGTGTTGGGGTCTGCAAGCCGCGGACCGTTTTTTATTGACGTGCGGAAGGTCTCACCCAGAACTGCACGCGTTTCCGGCTGCAGTCGGCCCAGCTTCCTTAGATTGACGATCCACCCGGCAACCGCCCGACCATAAAAAAGACGCATGCGATCGTGGCGCGGGTCAAAGCTGGAATGCTATTTTGACATTTCATATGCATCGCTGGAAGGTTGTGATATGAAATGATATATATATACAAATGCCATCTTCAATGCCTGCGTCCTTAGATTTATAAATTCCTGTTGTAGAGATCAGGCTCTTAATCTCGGGAAGCCAGCTGCTATTTTACGTTAGCTCATTATAATGGAATTACCGAATGTCTGAATTAGAAACCAAACTTCTCGCAGAACTCGAAGACCGCTTGCGTTTCGAAACGCTGCTGGCCGAAATTTCCACTCACTTTATCAACCTCCCCGCTGAACGGATTGATCAAGAAATCGAGGCTGCCCAGCGCAGAATCTGTGAATTCTTCGGCATCGACCGGTCTACCATATGGCAGCAGCTTAAGCATGAGCCCGGCAGATATGTGTTCACTCACATTTACGAGCATGAGGATGTTCAGACTATTATAAAACCTGCAAATACCAGCTTTTCGTTAAACGGAAAATGGACAGCGCAGGCATCTGATGGCTCCCCGGTTCAAATACAACTGGAAGTAACAACGGATTTCCCCTGGCTCTTCAACCAGGTCTTCCAGCATGGCAAAACGGTTCTCTTTTCAAGGCTTGAAGAGCTCCCCCCGGAGGCGAGCCATGATGCCGAGATGATAAGACGTTTTGGAACAAAGGCCGACGCAATAATTCCCCTTGTGGTAGGAGGCGCAGTCATAGGCTGTATAACCTTCGCCATGATGCGGGAAGAGCGGGAATGGCCGCAGGCGATGGTAACGCAATTAAGCCTTATCTCCCAGATTTTCTGCTAATGCGCTCAGCCGGAAAATGTCTGAACTGGAATTGAGAGAAAGTGAGGCGCGACTGAGCCTTGCTGCGGCATCAGCAAACGCAGGCATGTGGAGTATGTCACTGGATACCGGACAGGTCTGGGCCACCGGCAAAACACGTGAGCTGTTCGGCTTTCTCCCGCACGATGAATTGCAGTACGAGAGCTTCCTGCAGTGTATCCATCCCGAGGATAGCGAACGGATTCACCAGACCATTCAGCAGGCCATGCAGACAGAAACAGATTTTACCATCGAGTACCGTGTCCTGAGGGCCGACGGGACTGTCCGCTGGATCGCCTCCCGCGGCCAGCTGCAGCGAACCACGCCGGGGAACCCACTCAGCATGATGGGCGTGTCCCTGGACATCAGCGAGCGCAAGAAGGTAGAGGATGCCCTGCGGCGCAATGAACAGGATCTCAGCGAACTCACCGGAAGAATTATCTACGCCCAGGAAGAAGAGCTCAGGCGGCTTTCCCGGGAGCTCCATGACGATCTGACACAAAGGCTTGCAGCACTGGCACTGGAAGCGGCGCTGATTGAAAAACAATTGAGCCCTGTGGACCCTCAGACTGTTCAGGCCCTCAAGGCCCTGAGGATCAATCTGACTGATCTGGCCGACGATGTCCATGGCTTGTCACGCCGGCTTCATCCATCCATCCTCGATGACCTGGGACTGGTTCAGGCTGTGCAGGCGGAATGCAGCACCTTTACCAAAAAAACCGGCATTGATTTGTCCTTCACACCACTTGATCTCCCGGGTTTAATTCCCCAGCACCTGGCGCTTTGCCTTTACCGGATAATCCAGGAAGGTCTTCAGAATATTGCTAAACACGCAAGTGCGACAGCCGCTTCCATCAACCTCCATGGCATCTCCGGCGGCATCCGCCTTTTGATACAGGACAAGGGGATCGGATTCGACTTAAAAAAGGCAAAACAGAACGCAGGAATTGGTCTGTCCAGTATGAGAGAACGGGTGCGACACGTTAACGGCACAATTGCCGTTGAATCAAATCCGGGGAAAGGCACTGAAATTCAAATCTTCATTCCGTTAGGGGAAGCACATGAACAAGCCGCGGCTGCTGATAGCTGACGACCATAAAATCTTCGTTGAAGGGCTGAAGAGATTGCTCTGCGCGGACTTTGACATCTCCGGTGTCGTTGAGGACGGTCGTGAACTTGTAGCTGCTGCCCAAAAACTCCAGCCCGATGTTATCGTTGCCGATATATCCATGCCGCTTCTCAATGGCATAGAAGCCGTACGGCAGATAAAAAAAAGGCATCCGGGGATCAAGGTGGTATTTCTCACGATGCATCCCGATGTGGCCTATGCGGTTAACGCCCTCAATGCAGGCGGCTCGGGCTATGTTCTAAAGCACTCCGCCCCCGATGAACTTATCGCAGCCATCCAGGAGGCGCTCAAGGGAAGAATTTATATAACACCCCTGATTGCCGGAAAACTCCTGCATTCCTGCAAATCTGGACCCAAATCGCGGACCGATGCGTCCCTCTGCCTTTCTTCGCGGCAGCGTGAGGTGCTGCAGTTGCTTGCAGAGGGTCATTCTGTAAAAGAAATTGCTTCCATTTTAAACATATCAATAAAAACCGTAGAATACCATAAGTACCGGATGATGGAAGACCTCGGAATCAAAACAACGGCAGAACTGGTCCGGTACGCTGTGAAGCAGGGCATTGCAGAGCCCTGATTCTCTCACCCAGTAAAAATATTCCGCAAAACTAGGACTTCTCCTAGTTGACCTTTTACCCTGTTGTTCTATACTCCCCCCTATACGCTTGCAGATACTATCTCCCGTTGATGGTTCACCGGTATAGAAACAGTTAGGTTGATCCATGCTGTCAGAACGAATCCTGCTTGCCGATACCCATCCAACATTTGTGGGTGTCGTTCGTCTTATTTTTAAGGAAACGATGTGCACGATGCTCATGGTAGCAGACGAGCACTCTCTTACTGAAGCCGTAACCGGTACCCAGTTTGATCTCATCATTGCAGATCTGTCATTTCCAATATCTTCGGGGGAAAACGTTGTCAGGCTGCTGCAGAGATTGAATCCGGAACTCAAGTCCATCATCCTGAGCGTTCATGACGAACAGACAGTGGTGAATGAATGCCTTGCGACAGGGGCGAAAGGTTTCGTGCTCAAGCGAATGGCAGCCACCGACCTCCTTGCAGCAGTGGAGGAAGTTTTAAAGGGTGGTACGTATATCTCGCCCACTTTGCTGCACTAAAACAGAGAAATGCAAACTGGCATGCAATAAAATTGTAACGGAAGTTTTCTATACTATTTAATTAAATAATTGCTATGTTCAGGAGGGTATTGAGTATGAAACGACACATTATATAGCAGCACTGATCGCCATTGGTATCTTTTGCTTGAGTACCTACTGCAGCGCCATAACCATTAAGGATGTAAAACCCGGAGAAGATATCTTTCAATATATTCAGCAGGTCAAGGGTTCATTTGACCCGACACTGTATAAGCAAATAGTCGGTGCGGCAAATGCCTTCAAGGAGGGAGATAAAACAATCGGCGTGGGAGCTGATGATGAAGTGAGCAGGGAGAATGCCCGGAAGCTGCTTGCAAACACCAAAATAAAAGACCTGCATGAGCGCCCCCTTCTGGAGGATACCCTGCAGAAAGGAATCTGGAAAACAACAGACGCAGCACAGTACGAGAAGATAAAAAGCTGGACTATTGGAAAGCTAAAAACATTTATCCTGACCAAACCGGAAAAAGAGATCAAGGCAATCATGCCGGGCCTTGATAGTGATGTAATAGCCTGTGTGGTCAAGCTCATGAGCAATCAGGAGCTGATTGCAGTTGGGCAAAAGATTTTTAATCCGCTGCCCGGCAGCAAAATCGGCGCAAAAGGGTACATGAGCGCCCGCATCCAGCCAAATTCTGCCACTGATGATCCCGAGGAAATTCGCTGGCAGACATTTGACGGCTTCTCCTATGCGGTGGGCGATATAGTCATCGGCACAAACCCGGTAGATGGAACCGTGGAAAGTACTGCCCGGGTGGAAAAAACCCTCAAGGATGTGGTGGATACCTTTGGCCTTAAAGATATTATTCCCTGGTGTGTGCTGGCCCATGTTGACGTGCAGCGGGCCGTTGCCGACAAAAACCCGGAGCTGGTTGCCATTATGTTCCAGAGCCTGGCAGGAACTGATGCGGCCAACAAGGTGTTTGACATCAGCGTGGACAAGATGATTGACCATGCAAAATCACGCAAAGGGCAGCGCTACGGGATGTATTTTGAGACCGGCCAGGGTGCTGACTTCACCAATGGAACAGCCGAAGGGGTGGACATGGTCGTGCTTGAATCCCGCAAGTACGGATTTTCCCGGGCGATTAAAAACGGCCTGGGGAAAGTCCAGCCCAAGGGCGCCTGGACACACGTCAACGATGTTGCCGGTTTCATCGGGCCGGAAGTTTTCAGAACCAGAGAGCAGCTGGTGCGCTGCTGCCTGGAAGATATAGCCATGGGTAAACTGCACGGGCTTGCCATAGGCCTTGATATCTGCTCAACCCTGCACATGTCGGTGAGCCTCGATGATCTGGAGTGGTGCCAGGATCAGATTATGCCGGCAAATCCCGCCTATATCATGGCCCTTCCCACCAGGAATGACCCCATGCTGGGCTATCTGACCACTGCGTTTCAGGATCATGTGCGCATACGGGAAAAATTCGGCTATAAAATCAATGATGCCATGTGGGAATTCTATAAACGAATCCAGATCATTGATAAGAACGGCAAACCAACAAAGCACTTCGGAGACCCCATCTGGGTTTATTATCAGTACTGCGCAGCCAAAGGCGATAAACGCTCTGAACAGGAAATATATGCCGAAGGCAAACAGAAGTTTGATGATATCTATGGCACCTGGCTGAAGACCGGCCAGCGGGTAGCGCTTGCTGCCGGGTATGGCAAAAACATCTGGGATCTGAACCCGGAACTGGATAAAAAAGTGCGGGAGCTGTACGACGACGGCAAGAAATCAATATGGGCGGAATTTACCCCTGAGTTTATCAAGACGGTTCCCAATGCAGTGCAGGTTGCCACTCAGGCAAAGGACCGGGAAAACTATATTGTGCAGCCCCCCACCGGTGAAAAGCTGAACGAGCAGTCGGTTGCAACCCTTGAAAAGCTGCGGGATTCGTGGGCAGGCAAAGACCCGGATGTGCAGATTGTCATCTCTGACGGGTTAAATGCCAATGCAATCATGAGCGAAGGCCAGGTCGTAACATACCTCACTGCGGTGAAGAAAGACCTGCAGGAAGCCGGCTTAACGGTTGATGAAAAAAATATTCTCGTGACCAGCGGCCGCGTGCGGGCCGGTTATCGAGGTTGGCAACATCCTGTTCGAAAAATCCGACCCCGCTAAAAAACGGATTGTGCTGCACATCATCGGCGAGCGACCGGGGACCGGCCAGAATGCGTTTTCAGTGTATATCGCAGCGCCCAAAGCACAGGTCTGGGCTGATAAAAAATGTGACCACGATATTGTCAAGGTGGTGTGCGGTATCTCCAACAAAGGCTTAAAGCCGGAAGATGCAGCCAAACAGACAGTCAAAATACTTAAAGAAATGATTCAGACAAGTTAATAGGCGGGTGCAGATTAAATTCAGATGGTGCATGCATATTTTCTCTTTAATTATGTTCTTTAAACAGATGATAAAGATATTTTGTGCTATAGTAATTTAACCGGGAGCAGCTGCAGACAACTGTGTCAAATCGTCTAACAACAGGTAATCATTTACCGTATATGAGGACGTTGCAGTGAATGCGTTGATTTTTCTGATAGTGTTCCCCTTGTGCATCGCGATATTAGCAGCGGTGCTGCCTTCTGCTTTGGTCACGCTTAGAAGAATTATCGGCGTTATTGCCATTATTGTCCTGTGCGTAGTACCCATCTATCTGCTTATCACCTACCTTGATAAAGGGCCTGCATATTTCCAGCTTGAGAGCCATCTGATCAATATTTTCATGCTTGCGATAGAAGTTTTCATTGCAGGCTTTATTATTTATATTTCCATCCGGGCAAAAAGATATCTCCCCGTGCTGCTCGTAGTCGTGCAGTCAGTGATTATGCTGACCTTTGAGTTTACCTCCGGCAGCTCGATGCACATTGAGCACAGCCTGTTCGTGGATAAGTTCTCCATCATCATGGCGCTGATTGTCGGCATTATCGGCAGCGCCATCTGCCTGTATGCGATCGGCTATCTCCCCGAATATCACGAGCATCATAAGGAAGTAAAAGACCGGCGCAGGTATTTCGCGTTCCTCATCTACCTGTTCCTGTCCGCCATGTTCGGCATCGTCTTTTCCAATAACCTCATGTGGGTCTTTTTCTTCTGGGAGATAACCACCATCTGCTCGGCGCTTCTCATCGGCTACCGGAATGACAAGCAGTCCATTGAAAGCTCATTCAGAGCACTGAATATGAACCTGCTGGGCGGGCTGGCGTTTGCGGTGGGTATTGTGTATCTGTACAGCTCTGCCCGAATCATGGAGCTGGATAAGCTGCTGCAAGCTGATAAGAGCCTTGTCCTGCTTCCTGCCGTGTGCATTGCCTTTGCCGGCCTGGTGAAATCAGCCCAGTTCCCGTTCTGCTCATGGCTGACCGGCGCCATGGTAGCCCCCACGCCGGTGTCAGCGCTGCTGCATTCAAGCACCATGGTGAAAGCAGGAGTCTATATCATCCTGCGGGTGGCGCCGGTGCTGGAGAACACGGTGGCGGCAAAAATGCTCATGCTCGTCGGCGGGGTTACCTTCCTGGTTACGGCCTTGATTGCCATTTCCCAGAGCAACGCTAAAAAGGTGCTTGCCTACTCAACCATCTCCAACCTCGGCCTGATTGTCGCCTGCGCAGGAGTCAATACCGATGCGGCAGTATGGTCAGCGCTGCTGCTGATTATCTTCCACGCGGTGGCCAAGTCGCTTTTGTTTCTCTGCGTGGGGATTATCGAATACAGGCTGGGCAGCCGTGACATAGAGGATATGGACTATTTGATTATGCGCCTGCCGAAGCTCACCGCAGTCATGATGATCGGCATGGCCGGAATGTTTCTTGCCCCCTTCGGCATGATCATCAGCAAGTTCGTAACACTCAAAGCATTTATCGATAGCAATCCGGGAATGGCAATACTGTTAGCCTATGGCAGCGCAGCCACGGTCTTTTTCTGGACCAAATGGATGGGTAAAATCATGTCCATTAAATATGGCGAGACCCAGGTTGTGGAGCATCCGGTGAGTCGCTGGGAACAGTTTACCCTGGCTATTTTAGCAATTGCCACCGTTGTCGTGTGCCTTGGGTTTCCGTTTATCTCCTCCCGCATCATAGATCCCTATCTCAAGGACGTGTTCGGGAAATCTCCTGTGGTTGATACCTTCAATATACTTGTTATTTACGTCATCATGATTGGTATTTTAATCATTCTTCCCCTGGGGCTCATGTACTATGCATACGTTAATAAGAATTATAGGCGGGTGGGAACGTATCTCGGGGGAGCAAATGTTGACAATGTCAGCTTTGAAGGCCCCATGGATCATAAACAGACAGCTGACCTTAAAAACTACTACCTGACGAAGTACTTTCGGCGAAGATATATTATGTAATGTCGGTGTGTTAGTTTCTCTGACCTTGATTTTCATCATGTTCGGGGTTGCAGCCTTATGAAGACACTGTTTGAGTTGTTTCAATCCCTGGGCCTTGCTGAGCGGATGCTGGCGTATGTCCTTATCGCACCGTTCATTGGCGGCGTGCTGGCCGGGATCGACCGCAAATTAACCGCCCGGCTGCAGGGCAGGTTTGGCCCGCCAATACTTCAGCCTTTTTATGATGTGTTTAAACTGTTTCAAAAGGAGCGCATCGTTGTTAATAAATTTCAGAACTTCAATATAATTCTGTTTTTTGTCTTTACCGTGTTTTCCGGCGCTCTGTTTTTTTGCGGTGCTGATATCCTGCTGATGATCTTCGGCCTGGCCACGGCAGGGACGTTCTTTGTGCTGGCCGGGTACTCGGTCAGCTCACCCTACAGCCACCTGGGTGCTGAGCGTGAGATAATCCAGATGGTGGCCTATGAGCCCATGGTCATTCTTGTGGCTGTCGGCATGTATATGGTGACCGGAAGCTTCAAGGTCGCTGATATCGCGATGTACCAGAAACCGCTTATCCTGGCTCTGCCGGGCGTGTTTGCCGGCTTTTTGTATATTCTCACCATCAAGTTCAGAAAATCACCGTTTGACCTTTCCATATCGCATCACGCCCATCAGGAAATCGTGCGCGGGCTCACCACGGAATTTTCCGGCCCTGCCCTGGCCCTTATAGAAATATCCCACTGGTATGAAAATGTGCTGCTCCTGGGTATCGTATATCTGTTCTTTGCCTTCAACCCCTGGCTGGGGATTGTGCTGACTATAGCGGCGTATCTGTTTGAGATTTTTATTGATAACAATTATTCCCGGTTCAAGTGGCAGCTTACATTCCTGAGCTCATGGCTGTTTACTGCCGTGGCCGGGGTGTCAAATATTATTGTGCTGCATTTGATTAAATAGGGTTTAGGCTGAAGTTCGGGTTTTAGGGTTTACAAATTAGGATTTATAATATGGCCTGGTTTAAACGTTCACCATGGGTGTTTCATTATAATGCAACGAGCTGTAATGGCTGCGATATAGAGGTTATTGCCTGCCTGACCCCCCTGTATGATCTGGAGCGGTTCGGCATTATCAACACCGGCAACCCGAAACATTCCGACATACTGCTGGTGACCGGCTCGGTCAATGAGAAAAGCAAGCATGTTTTAAAGACGCTCTATGAGCAGATGCCCAATCCCCGGGTCGTGGTGGCAGTGGGAATCTGCGCGTGTTCCGGCTGCGTGTTCCAGGACTGCTACAACGTGCTGGGCGGCGCTGACAAGGTAGTGCCTGTGGATGTGTATGTCCCCGGCTGCTCCGCGCGGCCTGAAGCGATTATCGACGGCGTATTAAAAGCGTGCGGGATTCTTGAAGAAAAATACGCGCAGCAGAAAAACACCCAACAACAATCTATAAAAGCATAACAAATAGTATCGGTATTAACCTATGAGTGAACCGCAGGAAATAATCCCTATCGAAAAAGACGCTCTGCTGGGAGCTGTCTCTGACCTGTTTGCCCAGGGCTATCGCATGGTACAGATCGGCTGCACCACGCTTGCCGACGCCTATGAACTGAACTACTCGTTCGATAAAGACTATCTTTTTAAAAACCTGCGCATCACCGTGCAGCAGCAGGATGAGATTCAAAGCATCAGTGTTATCTACCCGAATGCTTTTTTATATGAGAATGAAATCAATGACCTGTTTGGCCTGAACATTAAGAATATAAGCGTTGACTACAAAGGCGCGTTTTACCGCACCGCGATTAAAACGCCCTTCAGCATCGAAAATCTGCCGAAGCCTGAGCCGCCTAAGCAGCCCAAAGCCGCTGCCCTGAAGCAGGATGAACCGGCACAGCAGCCGTCGGCCGCTGCCGCTGATTGTCAGCCCAGGAAAAAAAGGAGTAGCATTCAATGGCTCGTACCAATGTAATTCCCTTCGGACCGCAGCACCCGGTGCTTCCCGAGCCGATTCATTTTGAGCTTATCACCGAGGATGAGCTGATTGTCGATGCCATCCCTTCCATAAGCTTTGTCCACCGGGGCCTGGAAAAGCTGGTGGAACAAAGGGATTTTATGGACTATGCCTATGTTGCAGACCGGATCTGCGGTCTGTGCAGTTTCATGCACAGCATGGGCTATTGCCAGGCAGTGGAAGAGATTATGGCTATTGAGGTGCCGGAGCGCTGCCAGTATCTGCGGGTCATCTGGGCGGAGCTGGGGCGGCTGCACAGCCATATCTTCTGGCTCGGCGTGGCAGCTGATGCCTTCGGTTTTGAGAGCCTGTTCATGCAATCGCTCCGAATACGGGAGAAGGTTCTCGACATCATTGAAGAAACAACCGGTGGTCGGGTGATCTTCGGCATGAACAAGGTTGGCGGAGTAAAGCGTGACATTGAAGCGGGTAAATTAAATGAAATTACAGCCAGATTACTCGCCATGGAGAAGGAACTGCATGAACTCACTGACGTATTCATCAATGACTATTCGGTCAAGCACCGGCTGGTCGGCGTAGGGCATATCTCCAAAGAAGATGCCTATCGCCTCGGGTGTGTCGGACCCATGCTGCGGGCCAGCGGGTATGCCAGCGACATGCGAAAAATCGGCTATTCCGCGTACAAAAACCTTGAGCTGGAGCCAATGGTTGAAAACTCCGGAGACTGCTATGCGCGGTGCCTGGTGAGAATCCGAGAAATCTTTCAATCCATAGATTTGATCCGCCAGGCAGCAGAAAAAATTCCCGATGGGCCGTTTGATGTCAAGGTCAAGGGCACGCCGAATGGCGAGTACTTTTCCCGCATCGAGCAGCCACGGGGTGAAGTGATCCATTATGTGAAAGCCAATGGCACAAAATTCCTGCAGCGGTTCCGGGTGCGAACCCCCACCTTCAGCAATATCCCGGCGATGATCGCAGTGCTGAAGGGTTCGCAGGTCGCGGATGTTCCGAATATCATTCTAACCCTTGACCCATGTATCAGCTGCACGGAGCGGTAGCAGCAGGCTGATGATGAAAAATAAAAATTGAATCTGGAACTCAGAACTCATAAAAATAAAAAGATTTCGAATACTGGAATTTCAGGATTCAGTTAATAATCAGTGAACCTGAATTTTTGTAATGACAATTCTTTTTGATTTTCTTGAGATCAGATAGCATAATTTTATTTTCATTTCTACTGAGTTCCTGAGTTCCAGATAAACTATGGACTGGATTATGAAATTTTTTACCATGTCAAAAACCGTGTTGCGGAACCTGTTCACCGGGCCTGCGACGCTTATGTATCCGCAGCGCAAGCGGGTGTATACCCCCATTACCAGGGGCAGAGTTGAAATTACTATTAACGATTGTATTTTCTGCGGCCTGTGCGGCAAGCGGTGCCCGACCCATTCTATTGTCGTCACCAAAGCTATCAAGGAATGGCAGATAGATCGTCTCAAATGCTGCGCCTGCAATCTCTGTGTTGAAATCTGTCCTAAAAAGTGTCTTGCCATGGAGAATCAGTATTTCCCGCCCGTGACAGATAAAGGCCAGGCCATCTACAAGCAACAAATGATTATTCCGGAAAAAGTTCATGCAGACAAAATTTATCGCGTAGACATGTCAACACTCACGGCAAAAGTTGAGGATGTGCCCGAGAAATGGAAAGGCCTTGGCGGCAGAGGTCTGACCTCAACCTTTGTGGCACAGGAAGTAAAGCCAACCTGTGATCCGCTGGGAAAGGACAATAAGCTTATCTTTGCTCCCGGCTTGCTCGCCGGGACCATGTGCCCAAACTCGGGGCGGCTTTCTGCCGGAGCCAAAAGCCCGCTGACCGGCACCATCAAAGAAAGTAACGCCGGCGGCACTGCTGCCCAGTGCCTCGCCCGATTGGGCATTAAGGCCCTCATTATTGAAGGCCTGCCTGAGAAAGACACGTTTTACAGTCTCCATGTTGACAAGAACGGGATTACGATTCGAGAAGAGAAAGAGTTAGTGGGTAAATGGAATTATGAAGTAATGAAAACCCTTATTAAAAAACATGGGGATAAAACTGGTATTCTGTCCATTGGCCCGGCAGGCGAAATGTGCCTGGCAGCGGCCAATATCTCGGTGAAGGATCCTGATGGCAATATTCGCAGCCATGGCCGCGGCGGATTGGGCGCGGTTATGGGCTCCAAAAAAATTAAGTACATCACCATTGACCCTGCTGATGGCCCCGGCGTACCGATAGTTGATCAGGAGAAATTTAAAATTTCTGCGCGTGCGTTTGCAAAGGCGGTGCTGGCCCATCCCGTGAGCGGTGAGTCGCTGAAGCTGTACGGCACCAATGTGCTGGTGAATATCATGAATGAATCGGGAGGGCTGCCGACCAGGAATTTCCGGGAAGGCCAATTTGCCGGAGCTAATAAAATAAGCGGAGAAACCCTGCGGGACGTTATTATTGCGCGCAAAGGCAGGCCCCATCATTTCTGCCATACGGGATGTATTATTCAATGCTCCCAGGTATACAATGATAAGGATGGCAATTATGTGACCTCTGGTTTTGAATTTGAAACCATCTGGGGTTTCGGGGCCGACTGCTGTATTGATGATCTGGATATCATCGCCGAAGCAGACCATATTATGGACGATATCGGTATTGACTCGATTGAAACAGTGGTTGCCATGGGGGTCGTCATGGAAGCAGGCATCATTGCCTTTGGTGACGGACCTGGCGCATTGCGGCTGCTGAAAGAAATCGGAGCCGGCACACCCCTGGGCCGCACTATCGGCGCCGGTGCCGGAGCAGTCGGCAGGGCCCATGGTATTACCAGAGTACCGGTTGTTAAAAATCAGGGGCTTTCAGCGTATGACCCGCGCGCCGTTAAAGGGATGGGCATCACCTATGCAACGACAACCATGGGCAGTGACCACACGGCAGGGTACTGTATCCCGGTAAATATCCTGAAAGTTGGCGGTTTTGTTGATCCCCTGAAGAAGGAAGGGCAGGTGGAGCTGTCAAGAAGGCTGCAGATCGGCACTACATACCTGGACAGTACCGGTCTTTGTGTATTTGTCGGATTCGCGGCATTAGATAATCCTAAAGTGGCATCACTTTTAGCTGACATGCTTAATGCAAAGGATGGGCTGAACAAAACTGCCGAAGAATGGCGCGCCACTGGGACGGAAGGTTCTTCTCACCGAGCATGAATTCAACCTGGCAGCCGGATTCACCAATAAAGACGACCGCCTTCCGGAATTTTTCAAAGAACCGGTGCCGCCGCACAATGCGGTCTGGGATTTTACCGACGAAGAGATAGACTCATTCTGGAATTTTTAAGCACTACCGTTTCCCGCCCGTGGCAGAGAGAAATCAGCTATCAACAGCAGAGCTTCACCAGGCCCGTCTTGAACAATATAGATTTATTAATCACATTTAACTTTATAAAAAGGAGTTGTCGTATGAAACGCATTGTGCAAACAGTATTTTTGTTGGTATTTATAGTACCTCTATTTATTGGCACCTGCTGGGGGCAGTCAAAGGCTGCTAGCCCGGCCATTGATCCGCAGGCGGAGAAAATCCTCCAGGCGCTGAATGAACAAAAAAAGAAGGCTATCAATGCCAGCGTGGAGATCATTGACACTATGGACGAGGTGCTCAAGTCCGGGCAAAAGATTCAGTATTCGCACATCCGAAAGCTGAAGGTAAGCGAGCCTAAACAATTCTGGATTGAGTCAACGGGCGATATTACCAACACTACCATCTGGAAAGACGACAAAACCTTTACCCTGCTCGACCGCGACTAACAATGTCTACGGCCAGGTCGCTGCTCCCGGCACCATTGGCGAGACCATGGACATGCTGGTTGATAAATACGGCGTGACCACGCCTCTTGCAGACCTGCTCTCCGATGACCTGTATTCCGTACTGATAAAAAATGCAAAAACCTGCCGCTACCTGGGCCTTCACTATGCAGATGGTATAAAATGCCACCATATCGCAGCGACACAAAAAAACATTGACTGGCAGATATGGGTTGACGCCGGGGATGTGCCGCAGCTGCGAAAAATTGTCATAACGTATAAGCAGCGCCCGGGGTCACCGCAGTACATTGCGGTGCTCAAGAGCTTCACAGCGCTTCCTCAGATGCCAGAGGATACGTTTGCATTCAAGGCGCCTGAAGGAGCAAAAAAGATATCGCTTCTCCCGGTAAAGAAGCGCACTAAAAAAGCTTCTGATAAAGAGTAGAACACGCTTTTTACAAGGGAGGAGACAACCATGAAAAAAATAATGTTTATTTCGGTGTTATTATTTACAGGCATTTTTCTTTTCTGCCTTGCTTATGACGCTGATGCCCGTGGTGGCGGTGGCAGAGGTGGTGGCGGGTGGCAGAGGCGGTGGTGGTGGCCGCGGTGGAGGAGGTTTCGGCGGCGGCGGTCGCGCGGCGGGTTTTCCGGCGGCGGATCACACGGATCGGTCAGGCAGTCGGGAGGCTACGGAGGCGACCGGAGCATGGGCAGTGGGCAGCGCTCTTCATTCGACTCACGGCAGAGCAGCCGGGACGTGCAGCGCGGGGATTACGGCTCGGTGCGGAACTCAGATACTTCCGGGCTGCAGGGAAGGCGCGAGACAGGCGCCACTGACAGGACAACACGACAAACTGAACGCACTACAGAGCGCACCGCCCGGCAGGATGAGCGCGACCACGGACACGAACCACCCGCCAGGGCGAACGGGATACGAGCAAAGAAGAGCGTCAAACAGGCCGCACCGAGAACCAGGGTGAACGCCAGGCAACTCGCGAGGAACGTCAAGGTGACCGGCCCGCAAACAGGGAGGAACGCCGCCAGAATATCCAGGACTCCAGCCTCGGCGAGTATGCCGGCGCACGAGGACTCCAGGAAAATCGCCAGGATTACCTCAACGACAGGTATGATGACTACTGGGATGACTGGGATGACTGGTATCACGATAACTCGTATTACTATAACCGCTGGTACTACCCTGCTACCACATTTGTTATAGTACCCGCTCCGGTTGTAGTGAGCTCAACCACATATTATGTGAGCGACGGTCAATGGTACACCCAGGTCTCCAACCAGGGTGAGACCGGTTATGTAAAAGTCTCGACACCCGCTGGCCATGAAGTGACTGCGCTGCCGGCAGGATACAAGACCATCACTGCAAACGGCCAGACCTACTATTATGTAAGTGACGGCACCTTTTATATGATCAAACAGCGCGACGGAAAAAATGTTTATGTGGTGGTTAATCCCCCTTTTGGGATCGAGGTGTCTGAACTGCCCAAAGATGCTGTAGCGGTAAAAGTGGAGGGCCGCACCTACTATCAGCGTGATCTGGTGTATTACCGCAAAGTCACTGATGAAGGCAAAACAACCTATGTGATTGTTGCCTCGCCCTTTAAAAAATAGTGGAGCCCGGGAGCACTGGATAACCGGAGAATCCTTTATGATAAAAATCTGCAGAACCAAATTGTTGACCGCAGTAGTCTTGATGCTGCTGATCCCGGCGGCATTGCCTGTTACGGCGGAAGAACAGACCGGCAGCATGGATGCCCTCAGAGATGCGCTTCAGGCGGACAAAAAGGCTTACATCGCAGAATACCTGCAGCTGACTGAAGCGGAAGGAAAAGAATTCTGGCCGTATTATAACAGCTATCAATTTGACCTGCAGAAGATAAACGACCGTCTTATAAAACTGATTGATGATTACGCAAAGAACTATAAGAATTTGTCTGATCCGGATGCCGTAAAAATGGTTGATGAATATCTGGCAATTGAGCGGGACCAGCTGAAGCTCAAGGAGCTCTATTTTCGCACGCTCCGCAAGACGCTGCCGGTCAAAAAGGTCACCCGCTACCTGCAGCTTGAAAGTAAGATTAACGCGATGGTTAGATTTGAGCTTGCCGCAAAAATACCGCTGATCAAATAACCATTCTCAGAATAGTTTTTAAACCGCCTCGCAGAGGGGCGCGCAAAATAGAACGATGAACAGCAAAGGGAGACCAGACATGGAAACAACCGTATATGGCACCATCTACTTCATGGACAAGACGAAACTTACGCTGCGCTGGCCGCGGCAGGCTGGTAACGATCCCATCGAGATTGCATCAACGATAAAAAAGGCGCTTGAAGCCGACCGCATCATGGCCGAAGTTGAAGGACGCCTGCTGATCATTCCCGTGCGCAACATCAAGTATATCGAAATTTCGCCTGCGCCGCCAAAGCTGCCCAAAGGCGTGCTGCTCGGTGCGGAAGTGATGGGTTAATTCGGTGAATGGGTGAATCGGGGAATCGGGATTGATCGGTAAGACTATATTCCTTGTAAATATGCAAAGAAATTTCAATCTGGAACTCGAGAAATCAGGAAATTTTTATTCTTACCTTCATGAGTTCCTGAGTTCCAGATCAAACAGTTATCAACAATTTTATAAGCTGAAAGGAGTTGTTATGAAAAATTTATTCAAACTGTTATCTTTGCTGTAATCAGCCTGTGTCTGGCTGCCGGGTGTGCGGGACAGAAACTCACGGTAAAGGAATATTCCGGTTTTCTCCAGGATTATTCAAGGCTGGAGCCCGGCCCGGAAGGCGGCGTAGCCATGCGTTACATAAAACCGGGAGTTGATTTCAAACAATACAACAAAATAATGCTTGACCAGGTGCGGTTTTATTTCAAGGACGATGCAGCGGACAAAGGCATTGATGCAGACGAGATGAAAGAGCTGTCAGATGCCTTCAGCCGTGCATTTATAGATGCCCTGGGCAGTGCCTATCCCCTGACTGCCAAATTCGGCCCCAATGTCATGCGCCTCAGGGTGGCCATAACAGAACTGGAACTGCCGAACCGTGCAATTAACGCCGTATCCACGGTTTTGCCGGTGGGTCTGGCAATCAGCACCGTAAAGAGCGGGGTGACAGGAAAAGGTACCGGAGTAGGCGAAATCAGCATGGAGTTTGCGGTTCTCGACTCATCAACCAACCAGGTGCTCGCCGAGGGAGTTGACCGCAGGTCGGGCGGTAAGCTGGACAGCATGAGCAAGTTCGGGACTGCTGAAGAAGCGTTTAAATTCTGGGCGCAGCGGCTGCGGACTGTTTTGGATGATGTACATAGCAAGTAGTAAGGTATAAAATGACAAAACAAAAACATTTAAGGCAGGGTCAGTAATGGCCCTGCCATTCTGCAACAATATTATTGTGATAGCAGGTTCTCTAAAATATAAAATTACCATAGACAATGGATTGATATTATTTAATAATATATCCAAAATTAACTTCCCTTTAAACAAATTATTTACACCTGCCTGTTTTATAAGCTCTTAATACATATAACGAGAATCATACGTTTACAGGAGAACGAGCATGAATAACGCTGCACAAAAAACAATGAGCAGTAATGCCCTGAAGCCGTTTTTTCTGACCTGCAGGGTGCTTGCCATGAGCCTGCTGGTTATTTTTGCAACAGGGTGCGCTAAAGAGGAGAAAGCAGCGCCGCAGGCGCCAGAGGTTGATGTCGTGGATGTTGTGCAGAAGGATGTGCCGGTTTATTCAGAATGGGTCGGCACCACTGATGGTCTGGTGAATGCAACCATCCGGGCGCAGGTCACCGGCTACCTTATCAAGCAGAACTACAAAGAAGGCGATCTGGTGAAAAAAGGCCAGGTGTTGTTTGAAATAGACCCACGGCCGTTTCAGGCGACGCTTGATCAGTCCAAAGGAGAACTCGGCCTGCAGCAGGCAGGGTGGGACACAGCAAAGGCCAACCTCAAGCGCATCAGGCCGCTCGCAGAGCAAAATGCTGTCAGTAAACGGGACCTCGATAATGCTGTTGGATCTGAACAGGCAACACATGCAGCAGTGCTTTCAGCGCAGGCGGCGGTTGAAAAGGCTAAACTCGATCTTGGTTTTACCAGGATAACCTCCCCCCTTGATGGCATTGCCGGGATTGCCAAAGCGCAGATTGGAGACCTCGTGGGTTCCGGCCAGATTGAAGAGTTAACTACGGTTTCCACCGTTGATCCTATCAAAGCGTATGTTCCCATCAGCGAGCAGGAATACATTAAAGCGATGCAGAAGGGGTCAGCAGAAAAGCAGAAAATCGCCCTTGAGCTTATACTTGCCGATGGAAGCACCTATCCCCATAAAGGAGAAATTGCCTTTGCAGACCGCCAGGTGGATGTGAAGACCGGCACCATCAGGGTTGCCACGATTTTTCCAAATCCAGGGAATTTACTCCGGCCCGGACAGTTTGCCCGGATAAAGGCAGCAACCGCAATCAGGAATGGCGCATTACTGGTTCCCCAGCGGGCAGTTACCGAGCAGCAGGGCAGTTACCAGGTGGCAGTAGTCAGTGCAGATAACAAAGTAAGTATCCGGCCGGTAAAGGTTGCTGAACGAATTGGCTCACTCTGGATTATAACAGAAGGTCTGAAGCCGGGAGAGCGCGTCGTCGCAGAAGGAATCCAGAAGGTCAGAGAGGGCATGCTGGTTGTGTCAAAGACTTCTGAGGCCTCAGCAAAAGCTGAAACTGCACCTGCAGCACCAAAAGATTCTGAGAAGAGGTAGGCACCATGGCAAAATTCTTCATTAACCGACCCATCGTGGCCATCGTGATTTCCATTCTGATGGTCATTATAGGGCTGGTGGCGATGTCGGGCCTGCCCATCGCGCAGTTCCCCAACATTGTCCCCCCTGAAATCCAGATACAAACCACCTATGTGGGTGCGGATGCCGTTACCGTCGAGCAGTCTGTTGCCACCCCCATTGAGCAGCAGATGTCCGGCGTGGACAATATGAACTACATGTTCTCCCTCAACGCCAACAACGGGCAGATGACCCTGCGCGTCAACTTTGACGTTAATACCGATCCTAATACCGACCAGATACTGGCACAGATGCGTCAGAGCCAGGCAGAGTCCCAATTGCCTTCCGATGTGCGCAACTATGGCGTCACGGTTGTTAAGTCAACGGTAGCGCCGCTCATCATGTTCGCGCTCTTCTCGCCGAATGGCACCTATGATAATATTTATCTCGCGAACTATGCCTACATCAATATAAACGACCAGATGACCCGCGTTAAAGGCATTGCCAGCGTTACGATATTCGGGGCCGGCCAATATGCGATGCGCTTCTGGGTGAAGCCTGACCTGCTCGCCAAGCTCAACATTACCATCCCCGAGATAGTCAATGCCATACAGGCACAGAACACCGTGAATCCTGCCGGGCAGATCGGCGCTGAACCGGTGCCAAAGGGACAGGAATTCACCTATGCGGTCCGCGCGCTGGGACGTTTACAAACTACGGAAGAATTCGGCAACATGGTCTTGCGCGCACAAGCTGACGGTTCCATCGTGCGCCTCAAAGATGTTGCCCGGATTGAACTCGGCGCTCAAACGTACAACCTGGAAGGCCGGCTCAACGGCAAACCTGCAGCTCTCATTGCACTGTATCAGTTGCCCGGCTCCAATGCCATCGATGCGGCTGACGGGGCAAAAAAGCTGATGGAGCAGATCAAGCAGAACTTCCCGCAGGATATGGACTATGTGGTGGCGCTGGATACAACACTTGCGGTCACCGAAGGCATCAATGAAATAATCAAGACCCTCTATGAGGCGCTCATACTGGTTATTATCGTGGTGTTTCTGTTCCTCCAGGGATGGCGGGCAACGCTCATCCCGCTGCTGGCAGTGCCGGTTTCGCTGGTGGGCACGTTTGCGCTCTTCCCGCTGTTTGGTTTTTCAATCAATACGCTGTCGCTGTTCGGGCTGGTGCTGGCCATCGGCCTGGTTGTGGATGATGCCATCGTGGTGGTGGAGGCAGTTGAGCATCACATCGAGCACGGCATGACGCCCAAGGAGGCCACGCTCAAGGCAATGGAAGAAGTGTCCGGCCCGGTCATTGCCATTGCCATCATACTGGCAGCAGTGTTTGTGCCGACTGCGTTCATCCCCGGCATTACCGGCAGGCTCTACCAGCAGTTTGCCGTGACCATCGCCGTGTCGGTCATCATTTCCGCATTCAATGCCCTCACGCTGAGCCCTGCCCTTTCCGCCCTGCTTCTCAGGCCAAAGAAAAAAAGCTCCGGCCTGCTGCAGAGATTTTTTGACGGCTTCAACCGGGTCTTTGGCCGTGCAACCGACGGCTATGTGAAATACTGCGGGCTGCTCATCCGCAAGAGTTTTATGAGCCTCATACTGCTCGCGGGTGTGACGGTATTAACCGGTTTGCTGGGCTCACGGATTCCAACCAGCTTTTTGCCGGAGGAGGACCAGGGCTACATGTATGCAGGCGTGCAGCTGCCGGATGCGGCATCGCTGCAGCGCACTAATGACGTCATGAAACAGGCCGAGGAGATCCTGAGCAAAACGCCCGGCGTCAAGTATTATTCATCTGTTGTCGGCTACAGCATGTTGAGCCAGGTGCAGAACACCTACAGCGGCTTTTTCTTCATCACGCTGGAGGAGTGGGCCCTGCGCAAAAAGCCCGATGAAAAATACGAAGCCATCATGGCGCACCTGAACAGTGAGTTTAAAAATATTCCGGGCGCGATTGGCTTTGCCTTTTCACCGCCGGCAATTCCCGGCATTGGCGCTGCAGGCGGCGTGACATTCATCCTCGAAGACCGCGCAGGTAAAGACATCTCGTTTCTCGCCGGCAACGTGAGAACGTTTCTCGAAGCAGCCCGGAAGCGGCCGGAGCTGGCAAGCGTGAGCACTACCTTTCTTCCCACCGTGCCTCAGGTGTTTGTTGATGTGGACCGCGACAAGGTGCTCAAGCAGGGCATAAACCTGGCAGATGTGTATAAGACGCTGCAGTGCTTCATGGGCGGCGTGTTTGTGAACTACTTCAACCGCTTTGGCCGGCAGTGGCAGATTTACGTGCAGGCTGAGGGCGATTATCGCGCAAAGGCAGAGTACCTCAACCAGTTCTACGTGCGCAATGACGACGGCTCCACGGTGCCGCTTGCTGCCCTGACCAATGTGCGCAACACGGCAGGCCCGGAATTTACCATGCGCTATAATCTCTACCGCAGCGCACAGATCAACGCCTCTGCCAAGCCCGGCTACAGCTCAGCGCAAGCCATGGCTGCGCTCGAACAGGTGTTTAAAGAAACCATGCCCCGCGAAATGGGCTTTGATTACCTCGGCATGAGCTTCCAGGAAAAGCAGGCGCAGGAAGGCGTATCGCCGTTAGTCATCTTCGGCTTCTCGCTCCTGTGCGTGTTTCTCATCCTCGCAGCCCAGTACGAAAGCTGGGCACTTCCGTTTAGCGTGTTGCTTGGCACACCAATCGCTATTTTTGGCGCTTTTGCCGGGCTTATGGTCGGCAGATTTGAGAACAACATCTATGCGCAAATCGGCCTGGTCATGCTCATCGGTCTTGCCGCAAAGAATGCCATCCTGATCGTCGAATTTGCCAAGATGGGCTACGACCAGGGCAAGCCGCTCATGGAAGCTGCACTTGAAGGCGCGCGCCTGCGCTTGCGGCCCATACTGATGACAAGCTTTGCCTTCATTCTCGGCTGCGTGCCGCTGGCTACATCGAGCGGTGCCGGTGCGCTGTCCCGCCAGGTCATGGGCTTCACGGTCATCGGCGGCATGCTGGCGGCAAGCTTCATTGCCATCTTCCTGATTCCGGTTACATTTTATGTCGTTGAGAAGCGTTCACACAAAGGAACACCTCACAGTGAGCAGACACAGAAGGGGGGCCATTAATATGCGCAGGCTTATTATTTTTCCCTTTTTAATAATTGCGTGCTCAGGCTGCATGATCGGCCCGAATTACTTCCGGCCCAAGATAGATACGCCCGTTGCGTGGCGCTTTGAAGTGAAAGAAACACGAGACCTTACCAACACCCCATGGTGGGAACAGTTCAATGATCCAGTTCTTAATCAGTTAATTCAGACTGCGCTTCAGGAAAATAAAGACCTGCGTATTGCCACCGCGCGGGTTGATGAATTCATCGGACGCTTTGGTTCAACGCGGTCAAACCTGTTTCCTCAAATGGGCGCGGACGCACGGGCTCTTCGTGAGCGGGTAACTGAGAAAGGATACGCCCCCCTCTCCCCTTCCATTGACCCCATCCACCGGGGCTATCAGGGGATTATTTCCGCGGGCTGGGAAATAGATGTGTGGGGCCGGTTGCGCCGGTCAACAGAAGCAGCCTGCGCTGAACTTTTAGGCTCAGAAGAAGGGCGGCGCACAGTCATTCTGACCCTGGTTACTGCGGTGGCAAATGCATACATAGAGCTGCGCTCCCTTGACCGTCAGCTTGAAATTACAAAATACACAGCCACAACCCGCGAGGGATCCTATAAACTGTTCACGATGAGATTCGATCAGGGGGTTATCTCAGAGCTTGAGCTGAGCCAGGTGAAATCAGAGTATGAAGATGCGCTGGCAACCGTACCGTTGTATGAGAAGCTCATCGCCCAGCAGGAAAATGCCCTGAGTATCCTGCTTGGCCAGAACCCCCGGGCGATTCCACGGGGAAAGAACATAGATCAGCTGGTACTGCCGGGGGTTCCGGCTGGTGTGCCATCAGCTATCCTTGAGCGGCGCCCTGACATACTCCAGGCCGAGCAGGACCTCATTGCAGCCAATGCGCGCATCGGCGTTGCCCGCTCCCTGTATTTCCCCACCATTTCCCTCACCGGAGACTGGGGTGCAGCAAGCGCTGCCCTGAATGATCTGTTCTCCGGTCCATCGAAAATCTGGAGTTATGCAGTGCAGTCATCAGTTCCGATATTTACTGCCGGCGGGATTGCCGGACTGGTCACATCTGCAAAAGCCATCCAGCAGCAGACACTCGCCAGCTACCAGCAGGTTATCCAGAATGCATTCCGCGAGGTCGATGACGCGCTGATCGATCAGCAAAAGACCGGAGAGCGTTTGCAGGCACAGGCACGCCAGGTGGAGTCGCTGCGCAACTATGCCCGTATAGCCCGCCTGCGCTTTGACGAAGGCTACACCAGCTATATCGAGGTGCTTGATGCCGAGCGCACCCTGTTTAATGTGGAGCTTTCCTACACCCAGACCCACGGGGATCTGTTCAGGGCACTGATAAACCTCTACAAGGCCATGGGCGGCGGCTGGATTGTAAAGGCTGAACGTATGACCATCAACTCTTCCCCGCTGAACAAACGGGGGCTTCAGCACCTGCAAAATAACAGCAAGCCGGCTGCATGAAGAAATTTAAAACATCCCTCGAACGCTTCTGGTCAACTGATACGTGTCTGACCTCGATACTCATCTTCCTGGTACTGAGTATTTTTATATTCTATCCGCTTTCCAATAGGTACCTATTCAGGTTTGCAAATTCCGTCCTGTTTTCCCTGATACTTGTTTCCGGAGTGGCGATGGTTGTAAAACGCCGGTTTCTCACGACCGTTTTATCCGCATTTATCGGGACAGCTATTGTTCTTAATTTTGCGAAATTGTCTTCAGAGAATACTGTGCTGCTGGCTTTTGATGCCCTGGCAAGTTTTATATGCTGCGGATTGCTCACGGTAATCATCCTGGTGCTGATTTTCAAAGAGGGGCGCATAACGGGCAGGCATATACAGGGGGCAATAGCGGTATATCTTCTTCTGGGCCTTATGTGGGCCTTTCTCTACCATATCCTTGCCCTGACACTGCCCGGGGCATTCCTCGAGTCCGGGGCAATCCCTCAGGATACCGCCGGTGAAATGCGCAGCGACCTGACCTATTTCAGTTTTGTGACCCTGACAACGGTAGGGTACGGCGATATCATCCCGGTCCACCCCCTTGCCCGGATGCTGGTGATGCTTGAGGCGCTGATCGGGCAGCTGTTTCCCGCGATTCTTCTTGCCTGGCTGGTTTCCATGCAGATATTTCACCGGCATAACTAAATAGCCGGCGTCTGAAAAATACCCCCTGCTTTTTTGTGCATATTCTTTGTTATTGCGACGTATGCTGATGTACCGCTATCCTGTCCTGTGGGTGTGTAGTTTAACTAGTGTAATCCATTAGTAAAGTTAATGATTTTACCAGTCTTGAGATCATCCATTACTTGTCTCAAGTTTTTCCGCAATAAAACTGATCCATAGTTCGATATTTCCATCATAATTGCTTGTGCTCTTTCAAGCTTATCATCACTTACCGCAACGCAAGCGCCAGTACTATACGCATTGATAATCTGTATACTGTCAGATAAAAATTCACCGGTCTTCTGTTGCAGCTCAGGATGCGCGCGCAGAATGTTGCTTATTTCCTGTGCATGCTGATAGTAGGTGGTGACAAGGTGCTGCCCCTGGGGTGACTTGTTCAGCAAATCACGCAGCGCATAAAATGGCGTAAGGCTTGAATGCGGCGAGGGACAGCTTAAGCGGGCATTCCACATTGATGGTGGTGGTTGTGCTGGCACCGGATGAGAGGTCTTTGTCAAGCTTTGCCACAAAAGCACCTGCATCACCTTCGCTGGAGTTGAGACTCCTGTCATAGGCCCCCTCAGACGTGGGAAAGTCAAGCGATTCAGTCCAGCCGGTGATATATATGTTGTTGCTGTTATCCACTGCAATGGAAAGAGCTGTATCAATGTCGCTGCCGCCCAGGAATGTTGCGGCACGCATGGTTGTCAGGTCCTTGTTAAGCTTGATGATGTATGCGCTGTCGTACTCATCCACGGGTTTCTGGTAGGCATTAGATGAGGTGGGGCATTCATATTCAGAATCACCTGCAATATAAACGTTATCGTCCCGGTCAATTGCAATCGAGCGACTGGAACCATTACAAAGAAACGTTGAGGCCAGCAGTTTCTCAAGCTTGTTGTCAAACTTTGAAACAAACGTCCCGCCATATTCCCGGGTGGTGCTGAATGCGCCGGGTGTTGTGGGAAAATCCTTATCTGAGTATGTTGTGCCTGTTACATACACATTGCCGCTGCTGTCAAGAGTAATGGTCTTGTCTGTTTTCTGGGGATAATCATATCCAAGGCTGTCCGAATCACTTCCGCCCAGAAACGTGCTTGCCAGCAGATTGACCAGGCTGCTGTCAAACTTGGCAATGAAAACATCCCGGGGACCAACCGTACCGTCGTTTATGGTCTTATCATAAGCACCAGCGGTTGCTGGTAAATTGGCTGACTGAGTTTCCCCGGCCACATAGATGTTCTCGCTGCTGTCAGTAGTCATAGAAAGAATGCGTTCTTGCGTATCAAGCTCATCAGCGCCAAAAAACGTACCCGCAAGCATGGTCCTGAGGTTTGCATCAAGTTTTACAATAAATGCCTGGAATGTCCCGCCAAAAGGATTATCAGAATCAGCAGGATGCTTTACCCGATAGCCTCCGACAACCGGAAAGTCCGGCGCATCGGTCTTCCCTGCCACATAGATACTGCCGCTGGGACCGATGGCCAGACAGTAAGCCACATCTTCAGCGCCGCCATTGCTGCCGCTCAAATAGGTGGCAGCCAGCAGGTTCTGCAGGCTACTGTCAAACTTGGCCACAAAAGCATCTGATCCTACCTTGCCAAATTTGTGTTCAGGCTGAAATGCATCTAATGTGGTGGGCAGTTCCCAGGAACCGGTTTCCCCGGTAATATATACATTATTGCTGCTGTCAATCCTGATGGAATTAGCTTCATCGCCGCTGTCCGCGCCCCCATAATAGGTGGCTGCAAGCAGGGTTTTTAAATCTGGATCAAACTTGGCGATAAACGCATCATAAGAGCCGCCAAGAGCTGTGCTGAAGCTGCCCGAGGTCGTAGGAAAGTCGGTTGCCCGCGTGTAGCCGGTGATATAAACATTGCCGCTGCTGTCAAGGGCCATTGAGCGTGCCCGGCTATACGCGTCCGAGCCGCCGATGAATGTCGAAGCAAGAAGCGGGTCAATAATAAGCTCACGGCTGCGATCATAGCTGCCTGTTTTGAAGCCGTAGGTGTTACCTTTCACCTCATAGGAGACTGGTACTGAGCGCCGCCCGTCTGCGGTTTTCTGGTATGCTACGGGTTTTGAAAAAGTAACCGTTCCGCCTTCTGTTATCAGTTCGAGTTCACCGCTGCCATTTACTCTCAGCTTGCGGGGGCCCTCAATGGTCATTCGTATTATTTCTGGTTGTGTTCCCGCCGAGATTTGAAAGACTTTTTCCACAGTATTCCCAAAGGCTTTCAGCTCAAGATTGACACCCTTATAAATTTCTCCGACGTCAAGACTGCTATACGTTTTAATATTTTTTTGCCAGCTCGAAGGATTTTTACCCTTATAAAAACTGACCCTGGTTGGGCTTTGCGTACCCCCCTGCATTGCGCAGGTCAAACCGCCTTCAGCTTTTTCAGTGATGATACAGGCCGGCCCCTGCTCGTTCAATAACAGGTACTTCAATTGACCGTCACGCGATACAGAAACAATGCCACCAAAAGTATGTGCGTAAAATTGTATACTGCTATCCTGCAGCTGCCCCTTGTTCACAATGAATGGAACTTGCACCGTGCTGATTCTTTTTATGCTGTTTAGTTGCCGCTGATCCTTAAGTACTGCGCTCTCCGCTGAACAGATTGAAAAACACATCGCAAATAATATTATGCTGTTAACCAACGTCATGCGCCTATAATTGTTTGATAACATGGTTACTCCTCCTGTATAAAAGGTTGCCTGACAGAGTTACCACAATAAAAAACCTCCACCTGCGGAAATGCAGATAGAGGTTTTCTAAACGCTTCTCAATACTATTTTTGAAATTAATCCCAGACATGGACAATCCCTCCGGAATTAATAAAATTATACTCCCATGAAAGAAATCACGTCAATTAAAATCTATCAGTTTTAGTTTTGGGCATCCAATAGAGCGGGTTTTATAGTTAGTGTCAGAACGAATGCAGTACTACCTTGTCAAGAATCTGCTCAAGCTGCACACGGTTTGTCGATCGTGCTCCTTCCTGCGCCATACACGCCGCTCTCCCTTCCTGTGCCATATAACTTGCTCTGTCGTTCCCTGTACATCATAACTTGCGCAATAAAATACTGCGTTCGATAACCTGCTGCTTTGCTTTCGTTCCCTTACCTCCACAGCTGGCAGCGGCTGTTCCTAATTGCAGCTTATCTACGTGCAGGCAGGTTTTTTTCGTCAAATAGTAGAAATCCATTTTACTGCTGCCATAAATTTTTGGCAGTTTTAACAATATTCTAATTGACAATCAATCATTCTGTTATGAAATAATATTCTCTTTAAAATCTTTATTATAAACGGATAAAAAAACCCTTGCGCGTCCCGTTTAATGTTCTATATCTAAATATAACAACTATCCTGTTACATTCTTTCCATACAATAACTGCCACATTTATTGACATCAACTAAGGGAGGGGTCCCATGAAAAAACTACAAGTAATTCTTTCAGTCATTATTCTGCTGCTTTGCACAATTTTCAGGCTGCGGACCCGGCCTCCGCCAAGGCTACTGGCGGGACAGGCAAACCCGGCATCATCTTCATTATGGCCGACGACATAGGCAATGCAGACCTCGGCTGCTGCGGTGGCCATGTGAAGCTCCCCGCCTACAAGGCGGGGCTTCCCGGAGTTTAATTATTCTTTTTCGATACATGCCTCTTGACCCCGCTTACAAAGCGGGGCTTGCGAGGCATGAAACCGGTCAAGACGCCCAACATCGACAAGCTGGCCACCGGCGGTCTGCGCCTGGTGCTTGATCTGTAAATTCGCCGGCAGCATTGACAGTAAAAGGTTTTTATGCTCTCAGATAAGAAAGTGTTTGGTAAACTAAAACATCAGCTGTAATGCCGGGCGCAAAGGCTGTGTACCCGGCAGGATTGGGTGCGTTACGCACAATAAATCTAAAGGCAGGGGGTTCAGCCTGCGGGCTGAACAGTTGTTAAACTAAAAAAGTGTTACTTAAAAAGGAGGTCACCATGAAAAGATCAATCGCAGCATTTCTGAAGGGTATCATTCCGGTAATGATTGCCCTGGTATTTGTTATTGCCGTCTCCGGCTGCCAGAAGCAGGAAGGCACTGAAGGCACTATGGAAAAGGCAGGCAAAAAGGTTGACGAAGGCATTGAAGCAACGAAAGATGCCATGGAAAAGGCAGGTGAAAAGGTGAGCGAGGGCGTTGATGCAACTAAAGAGGCAGTGCAGAGCGCCGCAGAGAAAACAGGAGAAAAGGTTGGTGAAGGTGTTCAAGCAACTAAAGAGGCAGTGGGGAGCGCCGCGGAGAAAGTTGAAGAAAAGGCCAAGGAATGAGCTTTTCCGCAATAGTGAAGTTTTTTATAATTTAAGGGTGCCTCAAATAATTCGATTTGCGCTTAACTGCAAGAAAAAAACCAACACGTTACATTCATTGAGCGCTTTGAAAATACTATTTTTAGAGTCTCCCTTAACCATTTAAAAAGGAGGTTGCCATGAAAAAAATAATGCTAACATTTCTTAAGCTCCTCTCTTTCCTGATTATTGCCTTAGTATTTTTTGTATCCGCATCTGACTGTCAAAGTCAAGAAGGCATCATGGAAAAGGCGGGTAAAAAGATTGGAGAAGCTATTGAAGCGCCTAAAGACACCGCGGTAAAGCCGGAAGAAAAAGCTGTAGAAGCTGTTGAAGCGCCTAAAGACACCGCGGTAAAGCCGGAAGAAAAAGCTGCAGAAGCTGTTGAAGCGCCTAAAGACACCGCGGTAAAGCCGGAAGAAAAAGCTGTAGAAGCTGTTGAAGCGCCTAAAGACACTGCGGTAAAGCCGGAAGATAAAGCTGCAGAAGCCGTTGAAGCGCCTAAAGACACTGCGGTAAAGCCGGAAGAAAAAGCTGTAGAAGCTGTTGAAGCGCCTAAAGACACCGCGGTAAAGCCAGAAGAAAAAACCGGGATGGACAAAATGGGAGAAGGTAAGTCTAAAATTGAAGAGGGCATGGGGAAAGTAAAGGATGGAATGGATATGGGCAAATAATATAGATCATTAACAACACAGGAGGGGTTGATATGAAAACCTATGGTGCAGAGTTCTTTGGGACTTTCTGGCTGGTGTTGGGCGGCTGCGGCAGTGCGGTGCTGGCCGCAGCATTCCCCAATGTGGGCATTGGCCTGCTGGGCGTATCCCTTGCCTTTGGTTTGACCGTCCTGACCATGGCCTTTGCAATTGGACATATCTCTGGCTGCCACCTTAATCCGGCAGTATCCGTCGGTCTTTGGGCTGGCGGCCGTTTCCCTGCCGGTAAACTACTGCCATATATTATAGCGCAGGTCCTTGGCGCGATAGCAGCAGGCGGCGTTCTGTACATTATTGCAAGTGGCAAAGCCGGCTTTGACGTAGCCGCTGGTTTTGCCTCTAACGGCTATGGTGACCATTCACCCGGCGGGTACTCATTGCTCGCAGCGCTGGTCTGTGAAGTTGTCATGACGATGATGTTCCTGATCGTCATTCTGGGAGCAACTGACAAGCGGGCGCCGCAAGGATTTGCGCCGATTGCTATTGGCCTGTGCCTTACCCTGATTCACTTGATCAGTATTCCGGTAACCAACACCTCTGTTAACCCTGCGCGGAGCACTGGCGTTGCGTTATATGTTGGAGGCTGGGCAATTGCGCAACTGTGGCTGTTCTGGATCGCGCCGATTATTGGCGCGTTACTGGGTGCGGTCGTGTATCGCTTTATCGGCGAAAAGGAAGCATAATTTTTCTATGGTAAATCTTCGGCAACGCTGTGTAAAGGGGGTCAAAAATATATGTATACTACATTAGAGGGAGGCGACGATGCTTAAAGAATTTAAAGAATTTATCATGCGTGGTAATGTTATTGATATGGCGGTGGGCATTATCATCGGGGCAGCGTTTGGCACAATTATTAAATCTCTGGTTGATGATGTTATCATGCCTCCCATTGGCCTGCTGCTGGGAAATGTTGACTTCTCTAACCTCTTTATAGTGATCAGGGAGGGAAAAATAGCCGGAGCTTATGAGACGCTGGCTGCTGCAAAAGCTGCCGGTGCAATCACCGTTAATTATGGGGTCTTCATTAATACCATAATCAGCTTTCTGATTGTTGCCTTTGCTGTGTTCATGCTTATCCGTTCGGTCAATAAGTTAAAACGTGAAGCGCCGCCACCGGAAGCAGACACCAAAGAGTGTTCGTACTGTCTATCAGTTATTCCGCTTAAAGCATCCCGCTGTGCACATTGCACCGCTGAGATCAAGGGAGCATAAGATAATAACTAAAGTATCCGTTAAACAGCAGGAGAATATCCCATGAGAAAAGAAATTTATAAGAACATAGTTATGTTAGCTGCAGTTACCAGCATGCTGTTGATTGGAGCTTCCGCAACCGCTGGACTTGAGCAGGCTACCATAATCTCAGGCCTTAAAGAGGCACTTGCCATAAGCACCGAAAAAGCAATTGCCCTGGTGGGGAAAACAGACGGATATTTTGGAAATCAAGCAATTAAGATTCTTATGCCGGAAAAGATGCGTATGGTAACGGATACTTTGGGCAAAATGGGGATGCAAAAACAGGTCGATGAATTTATTCTCAGCATGAACAGGGCAGCTGAGAAAGCGGCGCCGAAAGCAGCATCTATATTTGGCGATGCAATAAAAAACATGAACCTTGAGGATGCCCAGAAGATTCTTAATGGTGGGAATACTGGTGCAACAGACTATTTTAAACTGAAAACCTCAGATAGTATCTATACTGAATTTAAGCCTATTATCGCAGCAACCATGGGAGAGGCGGGCACTACCCGTCTTTTTGAAAATATTATGAGCAAGGCCAAGGCCCTGCCTTTGATGAGCGGGATAAAGTTTGACCTTAACGATTATGTTACCAAGAAATCAACTGATGGTCTTTTTGTGATGCTGGGTCAGCAGGAAAAAATGATCAGGGTAAATCCCGGAGCTCGGTCAACAGATCTTTTAAAGAAAGTTTTTAATAAATAAACAGTGAAACAGAAGCCGGGGAACCGCATCTACATGGTTTCCCAAAAGACAAACCATTCACAAAGCAAAAAGGAGGTTTTTATGAGCAGGATAATTTTAGCAGTACTGATTGGGGTGATGGTGGTTTTTACGTTCACTGCACTGTGCGTTGCCGAAGAAAAAGAGAATCAGCAGGCAGAGAAAATATCAAAAGCCCAGGAGGGCCTTAAGACCCTGGGATATTACAAGGGCGAGGTGACCGGTAAAATGGACAAGGACACCCGTGAGGCCATCAAAGAGTTCCAGAAAAAAGAAGAAGACATGAAAATGCCGGCCGGGATGCTGACTGACAAAACCTGCAGTGCCATTGATGAGAAAGCAGAAAAAAAGATGAAGAAGGATGAGGACAAGGGAAAGAACCCGATGGACAAGGTGCAGGAGGGGATGGACAAGATGAAGGGGGCGACTGACGTTGTTAAATAAGGGAAAACGTATACTATATTGAGAAGGTAACATTAAAGGCTGAACCAGAGGAGGCATATCATGAAACATGTTTTAGTGGGGTTACTTATTGTAGCTCTTATCCTGCCCGGCTGCGCAACCATAAAGGAGAATCCTAAGACCGCTATCGGCGCCGGGGTGGGTGCGGTGGTTGGCGCCGGGGTCGGCGCCGCGGCCGGCGGGGGCAAAGGCGCTGCAATCGGCGCAGTAGTCGGCGGACTTGCCGGTGGTGTAATCGGTTATTACATGGACAAACAGGAGCGTGAATTCAAGCAGGCACTCGCTGAGTCACAGGCACGGGAGCAGGATGCAATCATGCAGGGGGTGCAGCGGGAAAAGGACGCGATTATCCTCACCTTTAAATCGGATGTTATGTTTGACACCAACTCATCCGTTATCAAGCCCGCAGCCTACGCTTCAGGAGAAATTGACCGCGTGGCGCAAATTCTGAATAGATACCCTGACACCACCATAAAAGTTGTAGGGTATACCGACAGCACGGGATCGGAATCCTATAATCTGCAGCTGTCAGAGCAGCGGGCCAATGCGGTAAAGAACGCCCTGGCGATTAAAAACGTACAGGCGGCCCGCATCACTGCTATGGGCATGGGCGAGTCGAACCCGATTGCAGACAACGCGACCGAAGGCGGACGCCAGCTTAACCGGCGTGTCTCCATCATCATTGAACCTACCCCGCAGGCAGGTCAGAATCAGCCGCAGGGTTAATAGCAGACAGGATTAAAAAGAGTATGATTGTCATGAAGGCAGAGCATTCACTGCTCTGCCTTTTTACATATCAATGTGTTGTGATTTTTTTCTGTTATCTCACATCATAAATCCTGTACATCCGCCGGTATCCTTGACAGAAAAGGAGGGTGATGGACTATGAATAGAACCCGTACATTTTTCCTGATGGTATTTCTTACTATCCTCTTTGTTGTTATTGGTGGAGCCGTGGGAGGGGGAGAAGGGGCTGTCATGGCCTTTCTTGTTGCCGCCGCAATGAACTTTTTCTCCTACTGGTTCAGTGACAAAATGATCCTGAAGCGCTATGCGGCTTCGCAGGTCGGACCGGAGGATCAGTCACGGCTGTATAGGATTGTTGCTGAATTAGCCAAAAAGGCCGGCTTACCCATGCCGAAGGTTTTTGTTGTTCCCGAACAGAATCCGAACGCATTTGCAACCGGCCGTAACCCCGAACACGCAGCTGTCGCGGCGACAGAGGGCTTGCTGAAAATTCTCGATGATGAAGAGCTGTCGGGAGTCATCGGGCATGAGCTGGCACACGTGAAGAATCGAGACATCCTCACCGGTACTATCGCGGCAACATTTGCCGGGGCTATTGCCATGCTCGGGCAGTTTGCCCGTTTTGGTGTCGGTGATCAGGATCGGCGGAATAATCCGCTGGGAACACTGCTCATCGTGTTCGGCGCACCTCTTGGCGCCATGTTAATTCGCACGGCTGTTTCCCGGGTGAGGGAATATGCCGCGGATGAAGGAGGGGCTGAAATAAGCGGGAAGCCTCTGGCCCTTGCAAGCGCTCTGGGAAAACTCCAACAGGGTGTTCAGGCTTTTCCCCTGGAACGGGGGAATCCCGCGCATTCTCATATGTTCATTATGAACCCCTTCTTTGGCGGGCTGCAAAGGCTGTTTTCAACGCATCCGCCAGCGGAAGAGCGGATCCGGCGTTTACGGCTTCTTGCCGGGCAGCAGGATCAGCTGCTGTAAAGGGTATCGCAGCTCCATTATTCGATGGAATTTTGCAATGTGACGAGCACCATAAACACAACAAGAAAAAGGAGGACACCATGGGACTTTTCGATTTTGTTAAAGATATCGGCCGTAAACTTTTCAATCGTGACGCGGAAGCTGCGGAAAAAATTAAGCAGCACATTGAGGAGACCAACCCCGGGATATCGGGCCTGGGCGTTGAGTTCAAGGACGGGGTAGTTTCGATTTCAGGCCAGGCCAGCAGCGCAGAGGCAATGGAAAAAGCAGTGCTCATGGCCGGTAACGTCCAGGGGGTTACCGAGGTGAAAATTGACAAGCTGCAGGCCCCTCCCCCTCCTGTTCAAGCCAAAGTGGAGTACTACGTCATCAAGAAAGGCGACACGCTGTCAGCAATAGCCAAACAGTTTTATGGCAAAGCGAACGATTATCCCAGAATTTTTGAGGCTAACCGGGAGGTCATCAAGGACGCGAACCTCATATTTTCCGGACAGAAAATCCGCATACCCCTGGACTGAGGGCAAAGGCAGGAAAACAGCAGGCGGGGGCTTCAGCCCGCAGGCTGAACGGGTTGTTAAATTATAAACACTTATTAAGGAGGGAGTCACTATGAAGTGATCTATGCAGTCAGCGACGGCATGGTGCTGGTAAACATTGATTTATTTTATGAGGAGAACCCATTATGAGTCTTTTCACGGAAATAGTACAAAATGCATTGGGAGCAGAGTCTGTTTCAAGTCAAACAGAAGAACAAACTCAAAATTTGCTTGGCGGTGCTTTGAGTATGCTCGACTCGGTGGGCGGCATACAGGGGTTGATGAGCATGTTTCAACAATCTGGACTGGGCGATGTTCTTTCGTCGTGGGTAGGGACAGGGGAAAACCAATCTATTCGCCCCGATCAATTGTCGAGAATCCTGGGCAGTGATCAGATTGCAGCTTTAGCCCAGCAAGCAGGAATTCCGGCAGCTGATGGGGCGAATGTTCTTGCGCAATTGCTACCGGTAATGGTTGATAAATTAACTCCCGACGGTCACGCGCCTGAGTCCAGCAATCTGGCTACCCTCGGCAAAGTTCTTCTTGGCGGGGTGGGTGTGGCGGTAGCGGCAAAAGTCGCGGCATCGTATTTTGGCAAAAAGGATGCTGAGGCTGAGGAGTCCAGCGCTGCTCCGCGAGGCGCATCCTTTGCTGCCGAAACGCCAAACACTGCACGTGTTGCAGCGCCCGTAACTGGCTCTGCTGCTGCGTCAGTCGTGCGTACATACACGGTAGTAAATGGCGATACGCTGTCAAAAATTTCCAAGCATTTTTACAACGATGCTAATCAGTGGCGGCAGATTTTTGAAGCAAACCGCGATATCTTGAAGAATCCCGATCGTATTTACCCGGGGCAAACGTTACGCATACCGTAATAATAAAAAACTTTAACAACAGAAGGGGGTAATCATGGATATAACAGGATTGATAATATTCTTGGCGATTGGTGCTGTAGCAGGCTGGTTGGCTGGAACGTTAATGAAAGGCGGCGGTTTTGGCCTGCTCGGCAATATTATTGTCGGCATAATAGGCGCCGTAGTTGGGGGCTTTGCATTTGGTCTCCTTGGCATTACGACCATAGGAATAATTGGTTCAAGAATTACTGCGACGGTTGGGGCCATACTGCTGCTATTCATCGTCGAAATAATTAAGAAAGCATAAGCAAAGATTTTTGTCTGGAGCTCACTGAAAGTGAAGCTCCCCGCCCACAGGTCGGGGCTTTCACAGCAGGATATTGATAAAAGCATAAAACCTTATTTCCTGAGTTCCAGATTTTAATTTGTATGGGAAATTATCTAATGCGGCCACAAATAAGCGCTGAAAGGTTTTAAATAGTTCTGTGTATTTCTGTGTAATTCTGTGGCTTAATCAAAATAATGCGGCCACTGACACGCACAGAATAGCACTGAAGGTTTTAATATTTCTGTGTATTTCTGTGGCTTAATCTAAGACAAAAAATGTTTTAAATAATGCGGTCACAGACACGCACTGAATAGCGCTGAAAGGTTTTAAATAGTTCCGTATATTTCTGTGGCTTAATCTAAGACAAAAAATGTTTTAAATAATGCGGTCACAGACACGCACTGAATAGCGCTGAAAGGTTTAAACAGTTCCGTGTGTTTCTGTGTAATTCTGTGGCGTGTTCAAGCATTGTACTTTTACTCCAAGACAAATAAAGCCGGAGCAACTTTTATGATGGAAATGTGAAACAAATCATTGAAAACCATGCGTTAATATCTTATTAATATCGATATCGACCCCAAAACTTTTTTCGTTAAAGCTTCAATCAAGTGGATTGATAATTTATAAATTTAACACAGGAGGAAGTGCTATGAAAAACAGGAGATTATTATGTATTGTATGTCTTCTGGGAGCCTTCATGCTGCTGGCTGGAACTGCCCGGACATCGCTGGCGGTTGAGACTGAGGCGCGGAAGCAGTTGCGAGAAACGGTGAATAAGGAGCTTGCAGATATGGGCATAAAGCTGCTCAACGGTACAATCTGGCAGAAAGCGTCGCAGAATGAAAAAGTGGCCTTTCTCTGGGGGTTCTGCCACGTGGTGACCATTGAACAGGCGCTGATGGATGTCTATCCCCAATTAAAGGTGGAAAATTTCTCTGCAAAGGCTGTTGAGGGAATGGCCGGTGTGAAGATGAATGACATTGCGCGCAAGGTTGATGAATATTATGCGGCAAATCCCGGGGATATTGAAGTACCGGTGATAAGGGTTATGTGGGAGACCTGATAAAACCCAATCTGAAAACCGGAGTTGCCGGCCAGCCGTTGCAGTAACGGCAGGGGCTCGGAATTCGGTGTTAGGATTTGGGGACTCGGTGAACCCGCTGCGCCAGAGCGACAGCCCGCCGAGCCGTCGCTTCGTCGCGGCTGGCGCGGCGAGTGGGTGAATCGGAAAAGAAAAGGCAACAGGCCCAGAAAAAAAGCTGAGAGCTGAAGGCTTAAAGCTGACAGCTTTTAACAACTATAAGGAGCGCTATTATGAAACGCATTATTGCAACAGGTCTTGTCATCGTTTTTCTGTCAACAATGGGATGCGCGGGCATGTCAGATCAGCAGCAGCGCACTATGAGCGGCGGGCTTATTGGTGCTGCCGGCGGGGCCGGCATTGCTGCCATCGCCGGAGGCAATGCAGGAGTTGGCGCAGCGGTTGGCGCGGTTGCCGGCGGCCTGACCGGATACATTATCGGGGAGAAGAAAAAACAGCAGTAAAACAAGAGTGGATATGGCAGTCTCAGTAAAATAACATTGAGGGACAGGGCATGAGATGTTTTAAAATATTTAAAAAGGAGGTTGTCATGAAAGGAAAAACTAAAGCACTTGTTATTGTTCTGGCATTAATCATCTTCCTGGCAGGAGTAACTGCGTCTGCTTCGGTACTGGTTCCCAGTAAAGCAGAAATCAATCGGGATGTTACCGCAGCCCTGAATCAGCTGTACGCCAGCAATCCCGTGGCGAAAACCATCAGTGAGAAAGCAGTGGCAGTGCTTGTTTTCCCCAGCATCACCAAGGGGGGTTTTATCGTCGGCGGGCAGTATGGTGTGGGTGCCCTGCGCAAGGCTGGCAAGACGGTCGGCTACTTCAACACGGTTGCCGGTTCCTGGGGCCTTCAGGCAGGTATTCAGAAGTACGGGTATGCCCTGTTCTTCATGAACAAGAACGCAATGGTAACGCTTAAAAATAGAAAAGGCTGGGAACTCGGCACTGGCCCGAACATTGTCATTGTCGATGAAGGGCTGGCGAAGTCATTGACAACCACAACCCTAAAAGACGACGTTTATGCGGTCATCTTCGATCAGAAGGGCCTGATGGCAGGAATCGGCATACAGGGGTCCAAGATAACCAGGATTCATCCGGACAAGTAGCAGGTAAATGACCCTCCCCCGGCAGGAGCCGGGGGTTTCTTAGATCACAACGTCAATTGCAGTTGCCCTTTGTCTTCCTTTTCCTGATGGGAGACATAGGCGAGAATTTCCTTTTCATTGAGCCCAATACACGATACACAGTATCCTCGTGACCAGATGCCTTCTTTGCTCGCGTACGTTTTGTGAAGAAAAGGAAATTTCGCCTTTAGTTTTTTTGCCGACTGTGACTTGATGTACTGTACAACCTCGGCAACTGCAATTCTCGGCGGTATCACGATAACCATGTGTACATGGTCTATCTGCACATTGAGTTTAATTACCTCGATATCGGGATCGAGTCCAGGGATGTGCGAAAGTGTCTTGACTGCATATTCCTTGACACCCTTTACAAAGATTTTTCGCCGATATCTCGGTATCCAGACGAGATGGTACTCTGTCTTATAGATGGTATGGGCACCTTTTCTGAATCGCATGCCCTATCATAGCAAATACCATCTCGTCTGGATAGCCGCTTCATCCCCCGGCAGGAGCCGGGGGTTTTATGCGACTCAATAATTCTCGCTGTTCCGCTTGTCCTATCCTTGATGATAGATAGTAGCAGTGCAGGAGGCGATTATTATATCTCCCCCTGCGCTGTTTTTATGGTATATAGTGCAGCAACAGTTTATTAAATTATCCCAAACTCTTGCTCATCTTCCGGAATAAATAAACCCATGAAAATAGTTGAGTCAAAGCAGAATGCCCTGAGCTTTACGCCTGTTACGGTCTTATTGATTGGTATCGTTTTCTTTATTGGCTGTGCCACGCCGGTTGGCGTCACAAAGCTTGACCCGAAGACCGTGCAGCGCACCCTGACCGCCAACGTGCTCAGCAACGGTACGGTGAGCCCTTTTACCTGCCAGATACTGAGCCGCTTCGGCCTGTGGGACGAGTTTCAGTATAAACCGGAAAAAGTACTTGCCAGAATACATGGCGGCCTTGACGGCGTTTCCGAACCCGACCGGCTCTTTGCGCTCGCGGAGCTTTCCTTTTATCATGCCTCGCAGAGCAAAGACCGGCCCCACTTTCTGGCTGCTGCCTGCTATGCATACGCTTTTCTTTATCCAGCTGAAATGAAAGCTGCTCCGGGCTGCATTGATCCTCGCTACCGCACGGCAGTGGATTTGTATAACCGCAGCATTGCTGAGGGGCTAACCTCTTCTGACGGCGCTGAGGTCATGCTCAGGGCCGGCGCCTATAAACTTCCCTTCGGCACCCTTAATCTGTACCTCAACGAGAAGGAATTCCAGTGGGGCGACTACCGTCTGGTACACTTCAAACAGGCTGCAGAGCTGGGGGTGCGGGGACTCCGCAATCGCTACCGCTGGCCCGGCATTGGCGCGCCGCTGACCGCAGCTATTGAGCCGATTGCGGGAGTGGATAATGCCGCCTATTCCCTTGTTATGCCAAACATCAAGGTGCCGGTTACCATCTTCTTGCGTATGGAAAATGCTGCAGAAGGAATTAAAAACGGTACTATTCGTAGTCATCTTGATCTTCATACGACGGAGAAGACCACGAGCGTCGCCATCAACGGCAGTCAGGTTCCGCTTGAGCTTGAGCTGAGCTCGGCCCTGGCTGATACCCTTGAAGGCTCGGATATTTACAAGCTGGAGCTGAAGGGTCTTCTCTCCGGTGACTTCTCACTTCCCATTAAGAATGTCGCCCGCTTCAGGGACGATCTGTTTTTTATGACGCCCTATGATCCGGAATGTATACCCGTAGTGCTGGTACACGGCACCGCATCAAGCCCAGCGCGTTGGGCGGAGATGTTAAATGAACTGCAGAATGACCGCGTTCTGTGGGGGCGCTACCAGTTCTGGCTTTTTACCTACAACTCAGGAAACCCTGTCGCATATTCCGGAGGCATCCTGGCTGATGCCCTGCGCAGCGTTGTGGCAAAGTTTGACCCGGAAGGGAAAAACCCTGCCCTCAAAAAGATGGTGGTAATCGGCCACAGCCAGGGAGGGCTGCTGACGCGGCTCATGGTCACCGACAGCGGAATGCGGTTCTGGGATAATCTCTCTTCAGTGCCGCTTGAGGAGATTAAGGCAACGCCGGAGACCAAGACGATAATTAAACGCAGCTTGTTTTTTAAACCGCTGCCCTTTGTCCACCGGGTGGTTTTTATTTCTACACCGCACCGGGGCAGTTTTGTTTCAGCGGGCTTGATCGGAAAGCTCGCCGGCAAATTCATATCGCTTCCCGGCAAGTTGTTTAACCCGCTTCAGGATGTGCTTGTCCATAACCCCCAGGTAATAGCGCTGCGCTCCTTGAAGGACATTCCGCGCAGCACAGATAACATGGACCCCAAAAACCAGTTTATCAAAGCACTTGACGCTCTGTCCATCGCGCCGGGCGTCATTGCACACTCAATCATCGCGGTGGAGAACCCGGATGACCCAAAAGAGAAATGGAATGACGGTGTTGTAGAATACAGCAGCGCTCATCTTGAGGGTATGGCATCAGAGCTAATCGTTCACTCCAGCCACTCAACCCAGTCGGAACCGCAAACCATTGAGGAAGTGCGGCGGATTCTACTTGAAAACCTGAAATAAGCAATATGCGGATAATTGTAATAATTTTGCTGGTAATTATTGTTTTGCTGCTGGCTGTCTGGGGAACGCTTGCCATCTATTATTCCAGTCTGCCGGGGGCTGCCCTGCTTGCCGGTGTTTTCGCCATGGGAAGCGCCTGCGCATTCTTACTGCTGCCGAACCGGCGCCGTACCCTGCTCTGCTTTCTCGCGCTGTTTGTAATTTTTGCGGTCTGGTGGTCTTCGATTAAACCGTCAAACAACCGCGACTGGCAGGCAGATGTTGCAATGCTTCCGTATGCGACGACGCAAGGCAGCCTGGTCACGATTCACAATATCCGCAACTTCAACTACCGGACTGAGACAGACTATGACCCAAACTATTATGACAAGACTTTTGATATCAGCAAGATCAGCTCGGTTGACCTTATCACCGTGTACTGGATGGGCGATGCCATTGCCCATGTTATGATCAGCTTCGGGTTCGGCGGCACAGACTATGTGACCTTTTCCATTGAAACCAGAAAAGCAAAGGGCCAGGTATACTCTTCGATACAGGGGTTTTTCAAGCAGTACGGGCTCATCTATGTCGCCGGTGATGAGCGCGATCTGATCAGGGTGCGCACCAGCTTTCGCAACCCGCAGGAGGATGTCTATCTCTACCGTATCCGCGTATCTCCCGACCGCGCGCGGCAGTTTTTCATGCAGTATGTTAAAAAGATCAATGAGCTCAGGGAATCGCCCGAGTTTTACAATACCCTGACGACCAACTGCACCACCAGCATCATCACGCTCATCCGGGCTTTCGGCGGCGACATCCATTACAGCTGGAAGATTCTTTTGAGCGGTTACACAGCCGAGTATGCCTATGAGCTGGGCCGGCTGGACACCACCCTGCCCTTTGCCGAGCTCAGGAAAAAAAGCTATATTAGCAAACGCGCGCACGAAGCCGGGAACGATTCGGACTTCTCCTTAAAAATCCGTGCGGGACTTCCCCTGCCGCCCCTGCAGTAACCGATACTTTTCCTAACCGCAGTATATTTAATATTGACTGTCTTCAGATGTTCTCTCATCTCCGGGTTATGTTTCATCTTTGCACAAACACTGCTTTGAAATTTAGTGGCAGCGTTGCCGGAAGTGTACTATTATTTTAGTTATAGTGAACGACTTAGATACGTTGACAACTCGGAAGTCATTGCGAACGAAGTGAAGCAATCTATTGAGATTGCCACGCTTGCGCGCCGTAGCGCTTCAGCGCGCAGGCACGTCGCTCCCGCTTCTGGCAATAACTACTTTCTTTTGTCGTTCGCTATAGATACCTGTCAGGCAGCCTCAGCATTACATAAAACAGTTATAGCGGACACATTAATGTAGATGACATGAGTACTGCGACCTCATGAGAATCCGTCCATCGTTTGTTCACATAATTATCCTGCTTTATTCTTTTGTGCCTCTGTTCTTCCCCTTTCCAGAATCAGCAGGCAGTGAACCACCCCTGCCCGTCCATGCATCCGCACGTATGCAGGCTGAGGCACTTAACCGCAGCATCTCAATCAAGCCTGATTTGCGGCCCTCTCTCTTTGACAATGAAGAAAGCTCCACCTTGATGAAGTGGCGCATGAGCAGCATGAATGAGAAAAAGCAGGAGGCGGATGTTCCTCAGACTACTGAACCGCTGTCCGTTTCAGTCTCCGCCAAACCCGACATAGCCCAGCCAGACCCCGAACTGAAATGGCAAACTCTTTTCCCCTTTTTCGGTGCCGGGGCTGAGAAACGAGGCCATAAGCTTCCCTATGCCATCGGGGTAACACCGGGTTTTTATTACGGACGGCGGCATATCAAGGTGGACAATGCAAAGGTTACGCTCGCGGATTTCACGATTCACGCTGATAAACTCACAAAAATAAAAGTGAAAAGCAGGGAGAAGAACTGGTCGGTGCGTTTGGATACATGGATTTTTCCATTTTTAAGCCTGTATGCGCTGGGAGGGTACACGCGCCAGTATACCGATGCGACTATCGGTGTGGATTTGCTTGACCGCATACAAAACCTGCGTGGTGCACGTCGAAAAGATTTTAAAGTGTCTGTTGATTTAACCGGCATCACCTATGGCGGAGGCATTACCCTGGTCGGCGGGTATAAAAACTTTTTCGCCGCGCTTGACTCGAACTTCACTGTCAGCGCGCTGCAGGGTGATCTGGTTTTTGGAAACAGATTAAGCCCGGCAGTCAGGGCACATCTGGGCTCTTTACGCTTTGGATGGCGAAAAAAGCTTCGCGGTTCCTGGCTGAATCTCTGGGTCGGGGAAACCTACTGGGACACGACAAATACCATCAAAGGCCGCCCTGACATACCGGTTCTGGGCAAGGTAGGGTACAGCCTGCAGGAGAGCACCAAAAAACCCTGGAGCACGCACATTGGAACACACCTTGAAATTACAAAAACCTTTCAATTCATGGTGGACATGGGATCGAACTTTTCCGGCCTGTTCTGCATCACCCCGGCATTTATCTACCGGTTTTAACGCTCAATTTCACAGGCAACGCGGACTCATTGAAAGAGCGCCGTATTTGCAGGATATACATTGACTTTTATGATGGAAATGATAACAGAATACATAGCTCAACGGAGAACTTAACCGGCCGGCCATTTATCATCTTTTATATCATTTTCAAAACAGAACAACGGTCCACCCTTACAGGGAGATATCTTTATGGTGAAGCTGCAATTATTGCATGCCGCGTATGCGGTTATGTCATTGACACTGCTGCTGGCCGGCTGCCAGTCAAAACCGGAAACCGTTAAAGCGCGCAGCGGGCTTTCTGCAGTTAAAGTCCAGCGAATCGCGCTGATGCCTTTTGTCAGGGGCCTGCATAACAGCAGCCTGGGCGATCCCATGAATCGCCTGCTTTACTGCACCATGTCCAATCTGTGCTTTAACATCAAGGAGGTTAAGGGCAACGCGGACGAGCTTATGACCGGCTTCCTGCAGGAGGCACTGCAAAAGAGCTACGCCGGGGCGCTCATTCCTGACCCGACTGTTCAGGCTGCATATGCCGAACTACCGAAATATCCCGCCACTGACACACCGCAGTCTCTTGCCATCGCACTGGGCAGGAGGCTGCAGGCCGACCATGTGATGGTCGGCATTGTCTGGAGATACAAGGAGCGCGTGGGAACTGCCGAGGCGTCCCCCAGCCCTGCCTCAGTCGCTTTTACCCTGTACCTGCTGAACGTTGCGCAGGGCACCCCGGTCTGGCAGGCAACATTTGATAAAACCCAGCAGGCGCTGAGCGATAATCTTCTTAACGCCAAAGATTTTTTTTCCATGGGCGCGCGCTGGCTGACAGCGGATGAACTCGCCCGCTTCGGGATTAAGCAGTTCATCGGGGAGTAAGGAAGTTTTTGCAGACGTTTTTCCGGTGAGCAGCAATGGCACTTTCCGACAATAAAAATATATCGAAAAAAACAATACGCACCCTGTCTCCGTTGATATGTTAGTGATGAATACGGTTTTCTCCCTTCACGGTGCTGAACTGCATGATAAAACGATACGCAAAGGTGCTGGTCATCATATTTACGGCAGCTTTTTCTCTGCTCCTGCCGCGCAGTTCTTCTTCCGGCGAACTCGGCACTGACTTCATGCTTGACCTGTGGAAGTACCGGACCGGTGAAGCAGGTACCGGGCTTCTTACCGGCAGGCCGTCAAGAAAAATGCCTGATGCGCCGCCAGTAGTATTGGCCAGCGTTTCCGGTTCGATTGATTGCCGGCAGGACCTGGCGCTTCATACCAACGATGTAATCGATGTAGTGCTGCTTGACTTTGCCGCGCGTGATGCTGCTGCCGTAATTACGGGCCAGAAAATTACTTCACCCGGACAAATACCAATTCCCTTTAAGCTTACCTATGACCCGGCAAGGATTAACCCGGCGCATCATTACACGGTCCAGGCGCGCATTATGCGCAATGGTGAACCGGCTTTCATCAACAGCACACCCTGTTTTGTTATAACCCATGGGTACTCCAATACCGCCCGGGTTATTGTGGAGCAAACAAAAAACACGCTTTCGTCTCCTGCAGGGAAAGAGCCCTACTGACGCAGCTGCAAATAGTACACTGAATAATCCCTGCGCAGCGCAAAATAAAAGAGGCAGTGGGGGTGTTGAAAAAGTCTCCGTGAGAAATGATTATATGATATGCTGCAGCGCAAAATCAAACATAATCATGGAGACACTCAATGATAGGCAAGCAGGACCGAAAGCAGCGGCACTTATTTATCGCAGGAGATATCGATCAGTTCATTCCTGAAGATCACATACTGCGGCGGGTAGATAGAATCCTTGATTTGAGCTGGTTGCGAGAAGAAGTGCGGGAGAGTTACTGTGAAGGTAATGGACGACCGGGGATAGACCCGGAAGCAGCAGTACGGCTGATGCTGGCCGGGTTTTTCCATGGAGTAGTGCATGATCGGAAGTTAATGAGAGAGGCACAGGTAAATCTGGCGCTCCGATGGTTTGCGGGATACAGTCTGGAAGAGAAGTTGCCGGATCATTCGAGCCTGAGCCGGATACGGCAGCGCTGGGGAGAAGAGCGGTTTAAAAAGATATTTCAGAGGACGGTACAGAGCTGTATAGCAAAGGGGTTGGTGAGCGGAGAAACGGTGCATATCGATGCGACTTTGATACGAGCGGACGTGTCATGGGAAAGCATAACCGAGAGACACGCAGAGCAGGTGGTTGCAGAGAACAATACCGACGAGGACAACCGGGCGGAAGATCCACGGCCACGGGGGCCTGGACGTCCCCGCACACGAGAAAAGCATCCGAAGAAGGTAAGCAGTACCGACCCCGAGGCAACGCTGGTGACCTCACGGAGGGATTTTCATCTTGAGCCGTCATACAAACAGCACACGGCAGTCGATGACAAAGAAGGGGTAATCGTAGATATTGAGGTAACGACCGGAGAAGCGAATGAGGGACAACGGTTACTTGAGACGGTAGAACGCATTGAGCAGACAACCGGGAAGAAGCTGGGCCGGGTAACGGCAGACAAGAGTTACGCCCATGGACGGAATTATGAGGGGTTAGAGAAACGAGGGATAGATGGCATCATACCGCCGGAGCGGGAGCGGGTGAAGGAGAAGCGGATACCGATCAGGCGGTTCAAATATGACGGCAAGCATCAACGGGTACGGTGTCCTGGAGGTAAAAGTCTGGAGCGGGCAAACCGTACGAAGAATGGGTGGTTCTACCGCGCACGGAAGAGTGATTGTAGCACTTGTCCACTACAGAAACGATGTATCCCTGAGACGGCAAAGGTACGGGTGATACTAATTGTGGATGGTTATGAGGCACTGTTGCGAGCGCGCAGGAGAAAGAATCGTGGCTGGGATACAGATACCCAACGGGTTTATAGCCGGCATCGGGTTTATGTTGAAGGGGTACATGGTGAGGGGAAAACGCAGCATGGCTTGCGGCGGGCCATTCGTCGTGGGTTAGCTAATGTTGCGATTCAAGTATATCTGATAGCAGCGGTAATCAACTTGAAGCGGCTGGCCAAGGCCTTAAGCCCCCGACCATATGATGGAGACTGGTATTTAATTATTCGTAATAGGTTAGGAGCTGTTATTAAACAGTTTTTTGGTGATTGGGTAGAAAAACTGTATAGCGCTTTGCTTTGTACTGCCTGACAATACTTATAGAGGGGGTTTTTCAACACCCCCGCAGTGCCCATAATTTAAGCACTGCCTTTTATCATTTCGCTCTTATTACACAAGTGAGCGCTGTATTCCATCAATAATAGACATCCCACGCGCAATCCATATACTTCTGATACATCCCCCTGATGTAGTAGTATGTATTGCCGAGCACTGCAAACATCCCGACATGCCAGGTGATAACCCCGGCAGCCCTTAATTTGTAGTGGAGCATGACCGCGCCCCCGGTAGCGCATAAGAGCCCTATTATAGCGCAGAACAGCACCGCTGTTTTGCTGGCATAAGACCATTTCGGATAGATGTAAAGCTGAGCAGGCTTTTTCATGTGCAGAGTACTAATTACAGGGTCATATTACTATTATATCTATTTAACACTGTCTATTTATGAATTAAAATCCGGTATTAGTCAATACAAATAATTCTCAGCACACCCTTGACCCGGACAAGACGGAATTAATTCCGAATATCGAAATCAGAAATTCCAGGCAAACTTAAATTTAGCAAAGAACTCTTAATTGCACCCTGTAGATGCAAAGAAACGGAGCCGTTGCTGACTCCGCTTCTTTGCGATCACCGGTATAAGCTGAATAAGTTGCGTCAATTAGAAACCACAATTCAGCTGCAAAATTGTTTTTATATAAAGATAGGCTATGGTAATAAAAACCAGAGCAAATAAACAATTTGCTAATTCTTTGCTGTTGATAAAATATGAAACTAACGTTTTTATCATTATCCAATTCTCCTTTCTGCAGGGGGACTCTACAATCAGATTATATAAAGCGTACCTGTTTCACAAAGCTCGAGAGTATAAATACCCGTATATTGTTCGATTCGGGATTGACTGGAAAAAGAAAAAATCCCGATCGGTTTGGGTCATATCCTGTCGTTGTGCCCGCTAATACCTCACCATCATTAAACATCACTTCAACCATCCTGCCTGCCGGCTTTTTACCTTCAGCTATTTTTTGTTCATCCTTGCGGGATGAATCCCCTGCAAAATCTTTAACAAAAAATAGCGCCTTGAGGTCTTTCAACGAGACATCTATAGCTCCATTTCCGGATTCAGCGCTATAGGGCGTGAGATGAAAGCTGGGCCGGTTAGGTAAAAAATTACTGCTGTATCCCTTGACAACCCTGCCGTCTGCGTAACGGACAACTATTTTAATTTGTTCCATACTGCCTCCTGCTGCTAAAAAGTATGCCGTTAAACACGCGCATAATCTGGTATAAATTCCTCCGAGGGTTTAATCGTTTCATCTGCGCATATTAATACCTTATTCTTGCCCTTTTGCTTGCTTGCATACAGTGCCTCATCCGCCTTTTTTATTAATTCTGAAAGTTCTTCGCCATGATTGGGATATGTTGCAACACCCATGCTCACCGTAATTTTAATTTCCTTGTTCGCGATGTTATAGTAGGTGTCACCGATGAGCGTGAGCAGGCGTCTGCCTGCCTTATACCCGCCATTCTCATCCTGTTCAGGCAATACCAGTATGAATTCATCACCGCCGAACCGGCCGACAATGTCCAGTGTCCGCAAGCTTTTGAACATGGTCTTTGCAATCAGTCTGATTAATGTGTTGCCGCCATTATGCCCGTACTTGTCATTTACCTCTTTAAAATTATCAATGTCACACATCACAATGGAAAAACTGCGGCGATACCGCTTTGCCCGCTGCAATTCTTTCTCTGCCAATTGCATGGTTGCCCGGTAATTATAGAGACCGGAAAGCTCATCTGTCAGGGCAAACTGTTCAAGTTTATTCCGGGAACTTCTGATTTCATCTGACATCATCTTGGCGAAATATGCGATAAGCCAGAACGGGAACAGCATCAGCAAAAAGCGAATTGCCTGCGTAAGGTCCATTTTAGCAAGCACCGAAGGAGTAAAAGTCAAAAAAAGCACACAGGCGGAGATAAGCCCCATTTCGAGAAGTGTGACTTTTTTGTCAAGTGTTGAAGCAGTCGTTATAATGGCAAGGATATAGAGGCTCAGCATGGGGCTTTCAATTTTCCCCGTAGACCATAAAATATAGGTTATGAAGGCAATCATCGCCCAGGTTTGTATGACTATCTTGTTTTTATGGTGAATTCTGTGCAAGCCAAAGTAGTCAAAGAACAGCACGGCAAGACAATACACCACAAGGGTGACTATTACGCTCTGCCGGTTTTCCACATATGAACCGGGAAGCTCTATGTACAGAATCGCAAGAGCTATCAGCAGCCACTGAATGAGCATCATATTCCGGGAAAACATACTGATCTGCTGAGCCTTAGCATCAGATGTTTCATGGTTGCCGCGTTTAAATATATTTTTAAAATTCATTATTATACGTTCTTTTTCTTCTCGGCGAACTTTACAATAGATTTTCAAACCACTCATTGAATGTGAAGCTCCCCGCCCACAGGGCTAACCCTCCCGGCTAACAGTTATGCCCGACGTTGAGTCCTTACGCGAAAACCGTTATATTTTTCGGTAGAACTGATTAATTTATGTAGTCATTTTTTAAAATGCACTACAGCATAATATTTATCTTGACATAACTTTGTTAAATAGATTAAATTAAATTTAGTTTTTATTATAATAATTCACAGAAATTTAATAGAACACAACCCTTAGTATAGGCAGCACAATGAGTGCAGTTGAGAAACTCATTAAAAGCTGTGTTGTTAATAAGGAAAACAGAAGATAAACCGCCCACAGGTGAGATATTATACCTGCAGGCGGTTTTTTAATGCAACAAAGTCCATCTATCAGTAAATTCAACATATTTTTGACAATAAGCTGAAAGCAAAAGGAGCATATTATGAAATATTTTAGAACAGCATTTTTCGAGACGAGGGCAGCGCTGTCACTGCTCATGATATTTGAACTGTTTTTTACTGCTGCATGCAATGATAATCAGCCGCTGATAACCTGGGAGAAAACCTATGGCGGCGGCAGCCATGACCGGGCGTATTCAATCCAGCAGGCCGCGGACAGAGGATACTTTGTTGCCGCTCAGACAAGCTCTTTCAGCGTCGGCGGCTACGATTACTACATAATAAAGCTTGATGAAAGAGGGAATAAATCCTGGGAGAAAACTTTCGGGGGTGAAGATGCGGAGATACCGCGCTGCATCCGGCGGACAAGCGATGGGGGCTGCATTGTTGCCGGACGCACCAGTTCATTCAGTTCGGGCTATTGCGATTTTTATATAATTAAGCTTGACCAGAATGGAAATAAGAGCTGGGAAAAAGTCTATGGCGGGGACAGTTGGGACGACCCCTGGTCGATCCAGCAGACTGCAGACGGGGGCTATGTTGTCGCCGGATTCACTGAATCCATCGGCGCCGGCGGTAAGGATGTCTATATAATGAAGCTCGATACGTCAGGTGAGCGGGTCTGGGAAAAGACCTTCGGCGGCACATCTTAATGAAGAGGCAAAATCGATCCAGCAAACCGGGGACGGAGGTTATGTTGTGGCCGGGTTCACTGAATCCATCGGCGCCGGCGGTCGGGATGTGTACATAATGAAGCTCGATACGTCAGGTGAGCGGGTCTGGGAAAAGACCTTCGGCGGCGTACGTAATGACTCGTCAAACTCCATTCAGCAGACTGCAGACGGAGGTTATGTTGTCGCCGGATTCACTGAATCCATCGGCGCCGGCGGTCGGGATGTGTACATAATTAAGCTCGATACGTCAGGTGAGCGGGTCTGGGAAAAGACCTTCGGCGGCACACTTGATGACGAAGCATTTTCGATTCATCAAAATAAAGACGGCAGCTACATATTTGCCGGCTATATCGGTTCAGCTGGTGCAACCGATATGTACCTGGCACGACTTGATGCGAACGGCAGCATCAAGTGGGAGCGAACATATGGGGGAACGGGTGAAGACAGGGCATATGAAGTGCAGCAGACCCTGGATGGGGGATTTATTGCTGCCGGCTATACGCATCCCGATGACGCGGTAGCTGAATATGACGATAACATATACGTGCTGAAGCTGAATAAAACAGGCGAGCTGAATCAATAAATAAAAGAAGGAGGTAATTATGAGAATAAGAAAATGCATGTCTATAATCATGATTGCATCATTGCTTCTGGCAATGCCGTCTTTTATCGCCTGCGACATCAACTCGGCGGTCAGCAAAATAACCAGAGCAATCGATAATGCGATTAACACGCTTAACCAGAATTCTTCCGAGTGGCAGGATATAATGAACCGGCTGGCTGCGCAGCTGCAGGGCATCGATGATCAGCTGGCGCAATTAATTGAAGTGGAAGTTCAGAACCTCCTCGACCGCGGGGTTGCCGTGGTCGGCACGGAGTTCCGGTGCAATGTGGACTTCATCGGCTATCGCATGAGAGACGCATTGATACGCATCAAAACGGAATATCTGGGTTATGATGCGGCACTGGATCCGTTAAAACCCTACATTTGTCAAGTGGTGCCGTCGAGCGTCGATCGCATTTTGATACCGGACCGGCTGGATGTGCTGGAATTTTTCGGATACGATTTTGATCTGGAAGATGTGAAACTCTATGTGGAAAACAGCAATGGATCAAGGACCAATGTCAGCCAGTATCTGGTCAAACCAACGCATTATCATATGACCGTCAGCCTGGGGGCGGACGGGGTTCAGCTGACATCGCAAAACAATAAATTTGTCCTCACCTGCGGCTATGAAGACCTTTCATTTGTGAAGATTGCGCAGGGATCGACGGATACTGACACCATTCTTCCCGGCAAAAGAACCTATAAGCCACCACATACCCGTGGCGACCAGGATTTCAACGGTCATGGCCCGCAAGTAGTGTGCCGTGTTGAACTGTCGATTATCAACTATAACACCCAGGTTTTGGCAGAGATTTATATGAAGGCCGAGCAAACCAAATCAGACTGGACTACCGCTGAGGGAACGGATTCCTATATCCTTTATACTGCCCCGGCTGGCAAAGAAATTAAACAGATTCTCTGCCCGACCTACGATCAGATAGCATATCTTGACTCTAATATTAATCAGGATGTTTTTGAGAGGGGAATCGGCGGCCCGGTGCTCAGGTATAAATTTATCGGAGACACAGAGGGAAATGACGCAGGGACAAATACCGCGAGTCATTGTTGAGTACAACCCGATTCAGGTCGAACTCGAAGCTCCCTGATGCAGGTCGCATTTTCGACATTGCAACTTAAGATAGCTTGTTTTTTTACAAGGCACGGTCAGCAATGGCCCTGCCTTTTTCTTTTTACCCTGCATCACTTGCAACAGCCTGCCGGATCTATCTCGCAGTTTTTTCAAAGCACATAATACTATTCCGGAAGCAAAAAAACCCCCAATCACGCTACGGTGAAAGGGGGTTTCTATTTTTATTAAGTATTTACTTCTCTATTCGCTCATCGGGAATGCCACACCCGGTGCCAGCATATCCTGCGGGTCGATAACGCTCTTAATAATCTTTGCCATGGCAAAGTGGTCCGGGCACTCGGTCCAGGTCCGCTTGTCGCGGCCGACGCCGAGCGGCGCCATGCCGATCTCCTGCATCAGCACGTCAAACTGGGCCTTAATGGCCCCACCATGGGGAGAAATTCCCGGTTGGCAAAGTCCAGCACGAAGATAACCTCTCCCGCCGCGTTGGAATGGCCTCCCATGGACAGATACGTCTGGCCGCAGCTTGCGTACAGTCGGACAATCGGATGTGGGTGGTTGAGAAATTCCGGGTTGTCGCTGCAGACCTGCTGGTACGTCTTCATCCCCCGGTCCATATATATCTCAAGCTTTTCCAGCGAGTCAAACACGCCGCCGGAAACGAAAATGCCGCCCGAATCTGAAGTGCCGTTGAAAGTGCCGCAGATCTTCGGACTGTTGCACTGCTGCCAGCCTGCTGCGTTTGCCTCATGGCCGTCGAGGATGGCAACCATCCAGGCCGGCATTGCCACACCGCCTGACTGCTCGAGGATCCTGATGCAGGCATTGCGCTCAAAGGCGACTTTCGCGGAGGACCCGCGGAAGGACATGCCGATGAGATTTATATCCTGGGTGGCTTTCACGAAATGCGCGCCTTCCTGCCAGTGCTGGCTTGAATAGAGCGCATGCGTCCAGCACCCCGGGCCCATCACGGTTGCGCCGCAGGCATAATCCTGCTTCATCACCTCGTACATAGCCGTGCACCGCTGAAGAGAGGGTCGGGAATGTCACCCACAGAGAGACCTACTTCCTGGGGCGTGGGAAACAGCCGGAACTCCATCTCAGTAACTATGCCGTATCCCGCGTTGGAAAAGAACGGCAGATAGGTCAGCGCCGGGCCCGGGCCGTGCGGCCAGCCGGGCGCCTTTGGGTGGGACATGGAGCCTGCCTTCATTATCTCACCGCTTGCCAGCACCATTTCCATAGCCGGCAGCGCAGTTGATGCCCATGCCGTCCTGGTAGCCCGCCATCTTGTTCTGGCCGGTAAACACCTGGTAGGGAACAAACAGTGAGGTTCCCGGGGCTGCCGCCGAAATAGGGCCGGTAGCCGAAATCCATCTCGCGTACCACCTGGCTGACCTGCAGCCCGGTCGCGCCGGGCTGGGCGCGCACCACCATGCGCTCCTTGTCGACCGTGATCTTCTGCATGCGGTGAAAGTCAAACGTAATGCCGAAATTGTTCTTGCCGGGTATGGAGCCGATCAGCAGAACGGTTCCGCCGCCGACCGCGTACAGGGCGATTTTCTCCCTGCGCGCCAGATTCACCACTGCCTGCACGTCCTTGGTCGACCCGGGATAGACGACAGCCACGGGGATGGTTTTCCGGATAGAGATTGCCCTGACCAAAATGGGTCATCACATCGGAGGCATGATAATACTCTGCTCAGTGCATCCGTGCGCACCCACTCTGAGCCAACAACCTTTTCTGCAGTCTTACTGATTACGTTCTTCATCGCGCCACCTCCTTTCCCTTGTAACCGAACGCCTCTGCCATGAGGGATGTTAAATCCACCACGCTGAAACCCTTGGGCTTGCCCTGCTCCCAGGTTGCCGTTGCAGAACGGGCAGGCGGTAACCATGCACCCGGGCACCGGTTGCCTGTGCCTCCTCCCAGCGGTTGGCAGCATATCGTTTGGCGAGCGCAGGATCCGTAAACCAGAAGTCCTCCTCCGGCACCGCAGCACAGAGAATTGTATCCGGAACGCCACATCTCTTTGAGGCTAAGGCCCAGCCCGGCGATAACCTGCCGCGGCGCAACATATTCCCGGGCATAGCGGCCCAGGTGACACGGGTCCTGGTAGGTTACCGCAGGCATTTTCAGTTTCTTCGCTGGTTTCTTTTTCAGCATCTCGGCATACAGCCGTGTTATTGATTCAAACCGGGCGCCGCTCCTGCTGAACCGTTTGAGCACCGAGAGGCTTTCCGGGTTATAACAGAGCACCTGCTTCACGGCGTGTTTCTTAAGCTGCGCGTCAATGGCGCTCATGCATCCCGCGAGCACATCCTGGCGCCCGCCGCTGATGAGCGTCTCGTCAACGGGCGGGAGCGGATTACTGATAAAGCAGCCTGATTTTTTTGCCGCTCTTTTTCGCGATAAATCCGATCTCGTTCAGCTTGGCGCTGTTATAGAGCAGGCTGTTGTCGGCAAACAGCACGGTATCAACCGCGGCCGAATCCGCCACGTCCTTGACGCCGTATTTTTCAAGAATTGACAGCTTGTGGCTTTTCGGGACCTGCGCCCCGTCCGCGGCTCTCTGCAGACTTTTGGGCTTCAAGTCGTCGGGAATAATTTTGCGCAGCTCCTCGAGTATGGTAATGGACGGCGTGTGCCGGTAGCCGCGGCTGCACAGATCCTCACAGTAGCCGCACAGGGTGCAGGAATAGAGGACCGTTGCCAGGTCCTTGTTCCACGTACAGTTCACCCTGCGCGATACCCCGTGCCATATACATGAGCCCTGACGGCTCATATTCACCAAACAGCGTCGACCCCGAGGGACATTGCGCGGAAAATGCGGCATTGGGCACCGCGTCCTGCACCACCCCGCGGCAGGTTCCGCAACGATTACAGCATAATGCTTTTGCGAGCAGTTCTTCTTTTGTCACTGGTATCACCTCCTCACAGTCCCAGTTTTCCGGGATTCATGATGTTATTCGGATCAACTGCCTTCTTGATGGACTTCAGCAGTTTGAAATTGTCCTGGTAAAATGAAGCCACCTGTCTGGCGATAAGAGCAGACGGCCGGGGGAACATGACACCGGCTTTGAGCAGCTTAGCGCAGATTCCGGCATATTCAGCGCGCGCTTTCTTCAGGTTCTTTTCCTTATAGCGCAGATCCGGCTGAAAGTAGAAACAGGCGCCGGCCTGCAGCGGCATGAGAATTGCGCCGGAGTCTTTTGCAAACAGCGCAGAGCAGTCTTTTATCTGCTGCGCTGTTGCGATGGTCACAAACGGCACCCATTCGCAATCATCGCCTGCGTGCAGCGCGGAGCCGGTCGGACTTGAAATCTCGGCAAGGATCCGGGCTTCAGCGGTTCGCGACAGCTTTGTCATGATCTCGCCGTTCAGCTGTTTTGCCAGCGCGCGGTAATCTTTCAGCTTGTATGCAACCTCGTCCTTTTCAAAGCCGCGGTTTACCAGCACCACGGTCCAGGCCGGCAGCTCTCTGGCAGAAACATCCCCCAGCAGCTCGGCAAGATAGGTCCGGCTGGCGGCAAATATTTCGTGCGGCTCTTCTGTTGCGGCGAATGTTTTCAAGGCGCGGGTCGCTTCGTTAATATTTTTACAGGGGAAAAACAGCACCTGGTTTTCCGGCGTTGTCGTCTTCAGGGTGACCGCGACAGCAGTGATGATGCCCAGGGCTCCCTGCGCCTGGCAGAAAAGACGGGCAACCTGGGCAAATGACACGCCCCAGGAGTACTTGTCCGGCCGGTCCTGCTTCATGGCCATCTGCCCCGTGGCAAACGGCTCGCCGTCAGCGCGGAACCCCTGCATGGTGAGCATCTCCCAGGGATGGTATTTGGGCCAGCCGTAGAGCGGCATCATTTCCAGATAGGTCCCCAGCACGGATGCCTCTTTGGGGACATCAATTGCGGTCAGGGTGCGCAGGCCCTCTTCTGCGCACACCTTTTCCAGCTGCTCGAAGGTAACGCCCGGCTCGATCACGGCATTGCGGTTTTTGGCATCGAAGTAGAGAATGCGGTCAAGCTGTGAAAGATTGACTGCGGTGGCCCCCCTGACTGACGGCAGGTGGGTTTCCTGCAGGTTGCTGCCGGTGCTGACCGGCACCAGCGGGGTTTTGGTGCGGTTTGCGTGTTTTATGATTTCCTGAACTTCCCCGGCGCTTGTCGGCAGCACGGTTTTTGTCGGTGCATAATCTGAAAAGAAAGTGCTCATGCGTTGCCACCTCCCTCCATGCTTTCCTGCAGCATAACGAGAAAACTCACCACCAGCGAACCATTGTGATGATCAGCGCCCGCCTTGATGTTTTTCTGGTCGTTGTTCATGGCTACCAGAACCGGCGGGCATTTGCCTGAAAACAGCTCGGCATATTTTTCCCTGGTTATGTTCCATGTTAAAAAAGGTTTTTTAGGCGTGCGCTGCGCTACGGCAATCACGGCGCCATCCCAGCTGACCACCAGCGGGGTTTTGCCGTGTACCGCAAGACAGAGCAGATCGCCTCTAATGGTGGCCGGATAGCCCTTTGGATCGAGGCGCTTCAGCCGGTCCTGAAGGCCGGGATCAGCCTTCAATACTGCTTCCCATTTGGCAATGTTTGCGTCCATACACACACTCCCTTGTTAAAATATTGTTTCTCACTTGTTAAGCCCCTGGCCGGCACGCGCCGAAAGCTCTGAAAAGCAAGAAAGGGTGTCCGACGCAGTTATCGAACACCCTTCTCTCTTCACTGCTATATCATGTTCAGAGCACGCGTATTCCGCCGCAGCACCGGTAACAAACCCTTTTCCGACTGTATCTGATTCAATGTTTTTCTCCGCGAGCCCTATTATTTACTCTGCCAGTTGATGAACTTTCTGAAGTTATTGCCCATCAGCTTGTGCTTGAATTCCATGGTCAGGGGCAGGTTCATGATGTTGTCCACCATGGCCCGGTAGACCGGCAGCGTAAGGGGAAAGTCAGTGCCGTAAAAAACCTTGTCCGGCATGAAGAATTCAAGGAAGCGCAGATGGTCCATATCCCAGTAGTACTTGAACTGCATGAGGGTCGGGTGGGGAATCGTGATATCCGTGTACAGGTTGTCGTGCTTCATAACATTCCACAGACCCATCATGGGATTGTTGAACACGCCGCAGTGCAGCTGCAGGATTTTCATCTTGGGGAAATCCATGGCCACGTCATCCACATAGACCGGGTGCTGATATTTTGCCCTGGTGCCCGGCAGCTCTTCCACGCCGGTGTGAATCTGGACATGCAGTCCCAGCTCCTGGCATTTTTCATAGGCAGGATACAGGTCGGGATTATTGGGATATCCTATGGTGGGCGGATGAATCTTGATGCCGGGAAATCCGTATCTCTTTCGCCGATATTACCATTTCAACCGCTGCCTGCTTGCCGAAGCGGGCATGCACCCCGCCTACCGCCGTGAAGCGTCCGGGGAAAGCATCGATGAATTCCTTTTTAACGTATTCGTTGGGCACATACCACTTCCAGCCGTTCGGGTTGCCGGGGAATGGATCGGTTATACCATGGATACACTGCAGGCACATGGCCTCCACCCCTGCCATGTCCATGTACTGGACGAAAACTTCCGGGGTCAGGTTCGGGCATTCTTCCGCCTTGGTAATAACTTTGAAAGGGTTGGGATCGCCGAGGAATGCGCGGGCGCCCATCATGCTCCGGGCAACAACAGAATCTCCGCACCAGAAATCAATACATCCGGCGCGATCAGCAATTCCCTTTTTCTCCAGGCCTGGATGTCCGTGGCTGTCAAAAACCTTGAACGGCTTGTATAGCCAGCAATTTTTCTATGGTTCCCTTTTCTTCTGACATGATAGCTCTCCTTTGTTATGTTATTTATTGTTACAGAACCTTGGTCATTTCTGCAAGTTGTATCGGGTCGACGACATCAGGCGTTGTCGCGTAGGGCGGATTGGAAACATTGTTCGGGTCGAATTCGCGCTTCATTGCCTTGACCAGCAGGTGCACGTTAAAAAACTGCGGCCCGAGCAGGTCATAGGCCGGCCCGAGCAGACACACCGTTGCTGCCGCGCACTTTTTCTCCCAGCATCCCCATGAGCGATGACAAGAGGAACGGTGAATTGCCTCGGCAGCCTTCTCCGGTTCCTGCTCCGGCCAGAGGTCGGTGGTCATCAGTGCGCCGTAGCCCTTCTCCGTGGGGCTGATCCAGCCGCCATGGAAGCTGATGGGAAGCAGGTTCTGGCCCTTGCCCTGCCCGCCGCATCCCGCTGGTGCGGTTGGCCCGCAGAATTTCCTCGGCCACGGTATCGATGGAATCAAGACACGCGGTGCCCTGATGAAAACAGTCGGTGGGACGGCTCAGGCGCATGGAATGAGCGGTCCTGATCCAGTCATTGGTGACCCGCATCCATACCTTGTACCGTTCGCGGTCCATGGGATCCGGAGATTTTTCGGAGAGGAAGACTGCCGCCCATTTTGTCCACAATGTGCTTCAGCACTTTTTCCTCGTATTCAAGCTGCTCAACCGAGGTCATAGCGGACAGGGCCACGATATTGTACCCGTGCGGGAAAGAAGTCCTCATTGGCGCCCTTGTGAAACTCTTCCTTGCTGCGGGCCGCCCAGGTCCACATGAACTGCTTGGCATTGTGCTGAACGACAATGGCCAGCTCAGCCCGTGCTATTTCATAGTGCAGGTCGCATGACCAGCGCAGCTGCTCTTCTTCATTGTCCGGATAGGCTTTAATGGCTGCAGGAAAGTCAATCATGTACCACCGCACCTTATCCATCGGGAAGAAGGACTCCTTCTCAACCGCGTTTCCCTGGGTCGGGAACACCACCGGACCGGGCCAGGGGAACAG
>CAWDOY010000047.1:35000-250384 GCA_963803975.1 uncultured delta proteobacterium | reverse complement strand
GGAGCGCCTCTTCGAGCGCTCTCCAGGGTGTCGACGTCGAGGTCGTTCGTCGGCTCGTCGAGGAGGAGGAGGTTGCCCCCCTTCTTCACGGTGCGGGCAAGGTGGAGGCGGTTCATCTCGCCTCCCGAGAGGTCACCGATCCGCTTCTGCTGGTCGGCCCCCTTGAAGTTGAACATCGAGCACCAGGCGCGGCTCGACATCTCGCGGCGGCCGACCATGATCTTCTCCTCGCCGCCGGAGATCTCCTCCCAGACCGACTTCGTCTTGTCGGGCCGGTCGCGGTTCTGGTCGACGTACGAGGGAAAGACCGTCTCTCCCACCTTCAGGACGCCGCCGTCGGGCGTCTCCAGGCCCATGATCATCTTGAAGAGGGTCGTCTTGCCGGCGCCGTTCGGGCCGATGACGCCGACGATGCCGCCCTTCGGTAGGTCGAAGGAGAGGTCGTCGAAGAGGAGGTTGTCGCCGTACGACTTCTTCAGGCTCTCCGAGCGGACGACGACGTCGCCGAGGCGCGGCCCGGCCGGGATGTAGATCTCGTTCGTCTCGCCGCGGCCCTCGGAGCCGCTGTCGGCGAGGAGCTGCTCGTAGGCCTGCAGGCGCGCCTTCCCCTTGGCGTGCCGGGCGCGCGGGGCCATGCGGACCCACTCCAGCTCGCCGCTCGAGCGTCTTCTGCTTGGTGCTCTCGGCCTTCTCCTCCTGGGCGAGGCGCGACGCCTTCTGCTCGAGCCAGGAGGTGTAGTTCCCCCTTCCACGGATGCCGGCCCCGCGATCGAGCTCGAGGATCCACTGGGCGACGTTGTCGAGGAAGTAGCGGTCGTGCGTGATGGTGACGACGGTGCCGGGGTACTCGGCGAGATGCTGCTCGAGCCAGGCGACCGATTCGGCGTCGAGGTGGTTCGTCGGCTCGTCGAGGAGGAGGAGGTCGGGCTTCTCGAGGAGGACGCGGCAGAGAGCGACCCGCCGGCGCTCGCCGCCGGAGATCTTCGTGACGTCGGAATCGGGAGGCGGGCACCGCAGTGCGTCCATCGCCGTCTCGAGGGTCCGGTCGAGGTCCCAGCCGTTCGACGCCTCGATGGCGTCCTGAACCCGGCCGTACTCGGCCATGACCTTCTCCATCTCGTCGTCGGAAAGACTCTCGCCCATCTTCTCGCCCAGCTCGTCGAAGCGCGCGAGGAGCTTCTTGATCGGTTCGACAGCGGCCTCGACGTTCTCGAGGACGGTCTTGGCCGGGTCGAGCCACGGGTCCTGCGCCAGGAAGCCGACGCGCGTCCCGTCGGCCGGGAAGGCCTCTCCGTTGAACTCGGTGTCGACGCCCGCCATGATCCTGAGGAGGGAAGACTTCCCCGCGCCGTTCAGGCCGAGGACGCCGATCTTGGCGCCGGGGAAGAAGGAGAGGTAGATCCCCTTCAGGATCTCCCGCTGGGGCGGGACGACCTTCCGGAGGTTGACCATCGTGTAGATGTATTGAGATGCCATGGCGAGACCTCGTCGCGGCTTCGGCCGCGGGGGCGGGAGAAGTAGCAGAGCGTCCCGCGAGACGCCGGGCGGTCCCGTTCGGAATATGATCGCTTCGTCCTCCGACCAGGGAAAGGAGTACGTATGTCAGACCGCCTTCGCAGGTTCACGGCCGGCGAGGTCATCCTTACCGGTCAGGACGCCCACAACGTCCTCCGCTTCTTCTTTACCGAGCCGGGAATCACGCCGGAAAAGCTGACGATCGAGGACCGCGCCTTCGCGCAGGCGCTGCTCGTCGACGCGATCGACCAGAGCTACGACATGGGCTACGCCGCGACGCTCTTCAATGCGTTGGGGATGAAGCCGATCGCCTCACTGACGGGCGTCGCCGTCGCGCTGGCGAATCTCACGGCCCGCGCCGCCGCCCACTGGTTCAAGCACGCCTCCGCGGACGACCTCAAGGACCCGGTGATCTACGAGAACGTGCGACTCTGGGTGAAGCAGAACTGGGCGACGATCTGGCAGTTTCGCGTCGCGGGCGGCGGGCTGAACTACTGAGGCTCGGGCAGCCCGCGCGATCCGGGACGGAGTTCCCCGCCTCCCGTAAACTCCCCTCCCGGCCGGACCCGAACCGGCCGCGGAGGTCGAATGCGCCGAGCCGTCCTCATCATCGCCCTGTCCCTCCTCGCCCCCCCCGCCGGCGCGCAGGAGGCGACCTCCGCGTCGCGCGTCGCCCTCTCGCCCCGCGCGGCGGAGGAGATCGCCGTGGGAACGGGAAAGATGGTCGAGTACGGCCGCCCGTTCGTGAAGGGACGGAAGGTCTTCGGCGGCCTCGTCCCGTGGGGAAAGGTCTGGAGGACCGGCGCGAACGCCGCGACCACTCTGACGACCGACGTCGACGTCACCCTCGGCAGCACCGTCCTGCCGAAAGGGACGTACACGCTCTACACGCTCCCGAGCCAGAAGGAGTGGCTGCTCATCGTCAACCGCCAGACGGGCCAGTGGGGCACCGAGTACGACCCGAGGCTCGACGTCGCCCGGATCCCGATGAAGTCCTTCGCGAGGCCCGACCACCTCGAGTCCATGATGATCTTCTTCCTCCCCGAGGACGCCTTCCGGGGAACCCTCCGCATCTCGTGGGAGAAGCGGACCCTCGCAGTCCCCTACGCCTTCCGGAAGTGACGGGCCGCCCTCTCCGCGTGCCCCAGGAGACAAACCCATGACCTTGAAGAGGACCCGCGGAGCGGCCGTCGCCGCCGCGATCGCCGCTGTTTCGCTCGCGTCCGCCCTCGCCCTCCCCCTTGCCGCCGCTCCCGAAAAGCGGGCGGTGACGATCGACGACCTCCACAAGGTGAAGGGGGTGGCCGAGCCCGTCATCGCGCCCGACGGAAGGAGCCTCGCCTATACCGTCACGACGACCGACCTTCCGGCCGTCAAGCGCTGGACGAACCTCTGGCGCGTCGACGCCGACGGAAAGAACGCCCGCGCTCTGACCGTCCTCGACAAGCGCGACTCCAGCCCTTCCTTCTCGCCCGACGGCGCGACGCTCGCGTTCCTCTCCACCCGCTCCGGAACCCCGCAGGTCTGGTTCCTGCCGGTCGCCGGGGGCGAGCCCGAGAAGAAGACCGACCTCCCCGGGGGGGTCGGCGCGTTCCGCTTCTCGCCCGACGGCAAGCGCCTCTTCCTCGTGGTCGACGTCTGGCCCGCCTGCGCCGCCGACCTCGACTGCAACAGGAAGAAGGACGAGGCGATGGAGAAGGGGAAGATGAAGGCGGTCCTCGCCGACTCCCTCTTCGTGAGGCGCTGGGACACGTGGGAGGACGGCAAACGGACGCACGTCCTGCGGATGGACCTCGCCGACGCGAAGGCGCCGCTCGTCGACCTGACGCCCGGCGACTTCGACTCCCCCGCCTTCTCCGTCGGCGGCGGCGCTGACTTCGACGTCTCGCCGGACGGAAAGGAGCTCGCCTTCACGTCGGTCCGCGACGCGAACCCCTCCTTCTCGACGAACGTCGACGTCTTCGTCGTCCCGGTGGACGGCACCCCAGAGCAGCTGAAGGTGCCGAAGAACCTCACCGCGAAGAACCCGGCCTTCGACGGCTCCCCGAAGTACTCGCCCGACGGGAAGTCGATTGCGTTCCGGATGCAGCGGACGCCCGGGTACGAGTCGGACCGCTTCCTCCTCGCCCTCTACGACCGGGCGAGCGGGACGAGCCGCGTCCTCACCGAGACATTTGATTCCTGGGTCGGCGAATACCACTTCCACCCGGACGGGAAGAGGATCTTCTTCCTCGCCGACCTGAAGGGGCGGACGCCGCTCTTCGACCTCGACCTCGCGACCGGCACGGTCCAGGTCGCCACGGCCATCGGTCTCGTCGACTCCTTCGAGATCTCCCGCGACGGGACCTGGGCCGTCCTCGCGCGCCGCCAGATGCACCTGCCGGCCGAGCTCTGGCGCGTCGCGCTCGCCGGGAAGGCGCCGGGAACCACGACACCTCTCACGTTCCAGAACCAGGCGCTCGTCGCAGAAGTCGACTTCCGCCCGATGGAAGAGGCCTACGTCGACAGCCCGTCGGGCAAGAAGATCCAGGTCCTCTCGTCAAGCCGCACGGCTTCGACCCGGCGAAGAAGTACCCCGTCATCGTGAACGTCCACGGGGGGCCGCAGATGCAGTGGGCCGACTCGTTCCGGAGACGCGCAGGTCTACCCGGGCGCAGGCTACGTCGTCGCGTTCCCGAATCCGCACGGCTCCACCGGCTGGGGGCAGGACTTCACCGCCGCGATCTCGGGCGACTGGGACGGCAAGGTGATGAAGGACGTCCTCGCCGTGGCCGACTGGCTCGCCGTTCAGCCGTGGGCCGACAAGGACCGGATCGGGGCGATGGGCTGGTCGTGGGGGGGCTACGCGATGATGTGGCTCGCCGGAAACGACAGCCACTTCAAGGCGCTCGCCTCGATGATGGGCGTCTACGACCTCCGGTCGATGTACTCGATGACGGAGGAGCTCTGGTTCCCCGAGTGGGACCTGAAGGGGGCCCCCTGGCAGAACCCCTCGGGGTACGCGAAACAGAGCCCGTCGTCGTACGTCGAGAAGTTCAAGACGCCGACGCTCGTGATCACCGGCCAGAAGGACTTCCGCGTCCCCTACACGCAGTCCCTCGGGTTCTTCACCGACCTCCAGAAGATGGGCGTCCCGTCGCGCCTGATCGTCCTCGAGAGCTCGGGCCTACTGGCCCGGCTGGTACGACATGGTCCTCTACTACTCCGCCCACCTCGACTGGTTCCACAAGTACCTCGGCGGCGCGCCGTCTCCCTACGACCCGAAGGCCCTCGTGGCAAACGACGTCTTCGGGAAGGAGAAGGGGGACGAAAAGGAAAAGAAGGACGCGCCGAAGTAGGCCGCGTCCGCCCTGCCCGCACCGCCTGGAAGGAGAGCGGGGGCGGGCCTTCTGTCGCCGTCGGGCACCGCGGGCTCCAAGGCCCGTCGCGGCTCTTTCCGTCAAGCGGGATAATGGCCAGGATGAAGTTCCGGCAGATCTCGACGCCGAGGTTGCGAAATTCTTCAGGGGGACGCCGGACGAGCGCGTGGCCCGTGCGCTCCGGCTCGGCCGGCGAGGGGTCGACGTCTTCCTCGCCTCGGCGCTGCCCCCCGGCACGCCTCGCTCGGTTGCGGCCGAGATGCTGAGCGCACGCACGCGATCCACCCGGCGGCCTTCCGCAACCGTCGGCGCTCCCAGCGAGTGAAGCTTCTCGCGCGCGTCGTCTCGAAGCTCGAGAAGACGGGCGTGCCCTGCGCGCTCATAGGAGGAGTCGCCCTCGCGTTTCACGGTATCGACCGTGCGACCGAGGACATCGACCTCCTATCCACCGAACCGTCCGTTCTGAACGCCTCGGTCTGGGCGGATCTGCGGTCGGAGGGGATCGACGTCGGAGTGCGGGAAGGCGACCACGATGACCCCCTTCGCGGTGTGGTCCGGATCGACTCCACGGAAGTGATCGACATCGTCGTGCCGCGCGGACGGTGGCAGGACGACGTCCTCGCCCGCCGGCTCGAACGGGTGATCCTGGAGAAGAGATCCCCGTCGTGGACGCCGCCGACCTGATCCTTCTGAAGATCGACGCCGGCGGCCTGATCGACCTCATCGACATCGAGCTGCTTCTCCGGCACGACCCATCGCTCCTCGAGCGGTCGTCGAAACGCGCCTGGAACACCTTCCGCGCCGTATGAAGACAGCGTGGAAGGAGTTCCTTCCAAGGCTCGAGCAATTTTTCCAAACGCCGCCCGAGTTCGGCGACCGGATCAGACTTCCTCAGCGAACGTCCCTCACCCCGTTCTGTACCGAAGTTTCTCGTTTCAGGCCGTCCGGCCGCGGAGGAGCCCGTTCGCGAACGACCGGAAGAGCCGCGCGCCGTCGGCGTTGCCGAGCAACGCCTCGGAGGCGCGCTCGGGGTGGGGCATGAGGCCGACGACGTTCCGCTCCCGGTTGCAGACGCCCGCGACGTCGTCGAGGGAACCGTTCGGGTTCGCGCCCGAGGCGCGCGCCCCGCGGCGTCGCAGTAGCGGAAGACGACCTGGTCGTGCGTCGTCACGTCGTCGAACGTCGCCGCCTCGGCGCGCCAGTTCCCGTCGCCGTGGGCGATCGGGAGACGCAGGACGTCCCCCTTCGTCAGCTCGGCGGTGAACGGAGTGCGGATCGTCTCGACGCGGACGAAGACGTCCTCGCACCGGAAGCGCTGGCCCGAGTTGAGGAGGAGCGCGCCCGGGAGAAGACCCGCCTCGCAGAGGACCTGGAAGCCGTTGCAGATGCCGAGCACCGGTGTGCCGGCTTTGGCTCGAGCGATGACCGAGCGCATGATGTTGGAATGCGCGGCCATGGCGCCGCAGCGCAGGTAGTCGCCGTAGGAGAAGCCGCCAGGGAGCACGACGATGTCGGAAGGGGGGAGTTCGGTCTCGCCGTGCCAAACCATTTGGGCGGGCTTGCCGGTCACCGCCTCCAACGCGACCTTGACGTCACGGTCGCAGTTGGATCCAGGGAAGACGATGACCGAAGCGCGCGGCCGCGCCCCGGCGCTCATCCGAGCACCTCGACCTCGTACTCCTCGATGACGGGGTTGCAGAGGAGCTTCTCCGCCATCTGGCCGGCGAGCGCCTTCGCCTCGGCGGCGTCCTTCGCCTCGACCTCGACGCGGAAGACCTTTCCCGCGCGAACGTCGCCGACGCCCGGAAAGCCGAGCCGCGTCAGCGCTCCCGCGATCGCCTTCCCCTGCGGGTCGAGGACTCCCGACTTCGGGACCACCGTCACCTGGACCTTCATCCGATTCCTCCCGCGGGCCGCGCCCGGTACCAGCCGGTCGGGGCGTCCGGACCCGCCATCTCGAGGACGACCTTCGCCCCGAGCCGTTCGACGCCCTGGCGGAGCGCGCGCTCGGCCAGGGTCGGCGTGTTGTTGTTCTTCGACAGGTGGAGCCCGACGACGATTCTCGTCCGCTCGCCGAGGAGACGCGACAGGCCCGCGGCCGCCGCTTCGTTCGAGAGATGCCCCACGTCCGAAAGGATCCGCTTCTTCAGGAACGCCGGATAGGCCCCTTCCCGGAGGACGTCGACGTCGTGGTTCGCCTCGAGACCGAGGACCTCGCACCCTTCGAGCGCCTCGAGGACCTTCTTCGAGAGGTGCCCGAGATCCGTCGCGACGCCGACGCGCCGTCCGGCGCCGTCGGCGAACACGTAGCAGACCGGGTCGACCCCGTCGTGCGGCGTCCGGGTCACCCGCACGGTCAGGTCGCCCCCGCCGAAGCAGATTTCCGCGCCGTCCGCGACGGTGTGGAGGTCGGCAAAAAGTGGCCCCGGGAGCCCCGCCTTCGCGAGGGTGCCGCTCGTCGCGTAGACGGGGAGGCCGCGTTTCGTCGCGAGGGCCGCGGCCGAGGCGACGTGATCGGAGTGCTCGTGCGTCAGGAGGAGCGCGGAGACGTCGTCGAGCGACATCCCGAGCTTGCCGAGCCGCACGCCGATCTGACGCGGCGAAAGGCCGGCGTCGAGGAGAACGGCCGTCCGGCCGGCGCGGATCACCGCGCAGTTCCCCGTGGAGCCCGACCCGAGGAAGGCGACCTCGATCACGCCGTCCCCGTCGACCCGAAGCCGCCGGCGCCCCGGGCGGTCCCGTTCAGCTCGGGAGCCCGCTCGAAGAGCGCCCTCACCACGGGCGCCACGACGAGCTGGGCGATCCGCTCCCCGCGCAAGAGAACGACCGGCTCGGTGCCCAGGTTCACTACGAGGACGCCGACCTCGCCCCGGTAGTCGGCGTCGATCGTCCCGACGCCGTTGGCGAGGGCGAGCCCCTTCTTCAGCGCGAGACCCGAGCGGGCGCGGACCTGCGCTTCGAACCCGGGCGGGATCTCGAAGCGTCAGGCCGGTCGGGACGGCGGCGCGTTCTCCCGGAGCGAGCGTCATCGGCGCGTCGAGGGCCGCGCGGAGGTCGGCGCCGGCGGCGAGGTCGCTGGCGTACTCCGGGGGGCCGAGGTCGGCGCACTCGGGGCGGAGGTGGAACCTCACGGTGAGGCTCGCCGGGACGTTTTCGGGACCGCTCACGACGACGCTCACGCCGCAAGCTCGCCCGCGAGGTCGTCGACGGTGGCCCCGACGAGCGAGGGGCCCGTCACGCCGAAACCGGTCGAGTCGGGCGTCCCGAAGAGAATGGAGATGGCGTCGTCGACCTGGCCGTTACCGCCTCGATCTCGGCGATGACCTCGTCGGCCTCCCAGGGGCGCCCCCGGAAGAACCAGGCACGGACGACTCCCTCGCGCCGCGAGGAGGTCGACTCGAGCGACATCGCGATCTCGGCGCGGATCTGGTCCTTCGCCCTCCTCAGCTCGGAGCGCGTGATCCCGGTGTTGCGCAGCTCGCGGAGGACGGCTCCCGTCGCACGGACGAGCTTCGGCTTCTTCGGCGCCGTCGCCGCCTCGATGAGCGCCATGCCGCCGTCGCGGTGGAGCGTGAGGCCCGCCCCGACGTGGTACGCGAGACCGTGCCGCTCGCGGACGCGGCGCCAGAGGCGGGACGAGACGCCCCCTCCGAGGATGACGGAGAGGAGCCACGCCGCGGGGACCTGCCGGTCGGCGTAGGCCGGGGCCGGCGTTCCCACCAGGAGGTGCGTCTGGGTCAGGTCGAGCCGTGGAATGTGGAAGGCGCAGTGAGTGGCCGTGGGCGACAGCCTCGCCGCGGCCGCCGGAGCGAGCGGACCCGCCGCGTGCCGGCGCTTCTTCCGCTCGGCCGAGAGGAGCCTGAAGGAGGAACTCCGGCTCAACGCGCCGATGGCGACGAGAAGCGTCTTCTCCGGCCGGAAGACCTCGCGGAACCGTTTCACGAGCCGCCCGCGGGTCAGGGCGCGAACCGTCTCGCCGGTTCCGAGGATCGGAGCGCCGAGGGGATGGTCGGGCCAGTAGGAGCGGACGAACGTCTCGTGAAGGCGATCCTCCGGAACGTCGTTCGCTTCGGCCATCTCCTCGAGGATGACCTTCCGCTCGGTCTCGACGTCGTCGGCCGTGAAGGCGGGGGCCTCGGTCAGGTCGAGGAGGAGGGAGAGCGCGTCCGGCAGGCGCTCGGAAGGGGTTCGGGCGTGGACCGCCATCCACTCCTTCGTCGTGTAGGCGTCGCAGTCGCCGCCGAGCCGGTCCGTGGTCCGGGCGATCGCGGCTCCCGTTCGGCGCCGGGAGCGGCGGAAGAGGAGGTGCTCGAGGAAGTGGGTCGACCCGGAGGGCCTCGGGGTCTTCGTCGGCCGACCCGCCCGCAACGTAGACGCCGAGGGCGACGCTCCGCACGTCCCGCATCGGGTCGAGCCAGACGGAGAGGCCGTCTCCGAGGATTCGAGTTTCCACGGCGCGGATCTTACCGTCGGGCCGCCGGAGGTCAGCACTTTTTCCGCCCCCGGGGGACTCTGGGGCCGCCGGGACCGGGTCCCTGTCCGGACCCCCCGCCCTCCATGGGCTTGAGGCCCAGGCTCTCTTCCGTGAAGCGCCACTCGTTGTACGACGAGCGTCCCTCCCAGAGGCGGAAGCCTTTCCCGGTGGACTTCGAGGTGACGCCCATCACGGGTCCCGTCGTCCCCGCCTCGCCCGGCAGGGGCGTCCGTTTCGGGTCGGGCTTCGGGGTCGGCTTCGGGGTCGGGACGCGCCCGCCTCCCTCTCCCGCCGCCGGCGTGAGGGGAATCCCGGCCAACGAGATGATTCCCCACTCACCGTCCTTCGTCATCGGGTCCTTCCAGACCTTGCGAATGCTCCGGGGCTTCGTCTCGAAGAAGCCTCCTCTCTCCAGCGTGTTCGGGTACCGCCCGAACCGCCGGCGAAAGACGCGGATCCCCTCTTGCGTACTGGAGCCCGCGAAAGATCAGCTCCGCCTCGCGTTCTCGTTGCGCCTGCGCGGAGGCCAGGGGCAGAACCGAGGCGATCAGGATCGACGCGACGGTGATCCCGACGAGGAGGGCGACGAGCGTGTATCCGCGCCCCCCCTTCCGCGGTCCCGCCCCGCTCACCACGTGTTGTAGGCCGTTCCGTCGAGCGCCGTCGCGGTCGAGCCCGAGTGGATGTCGACGATGCCCACGGGCTCCTCCGAGGCGGCCTCGGCCGAGGAGGGCTCGTCGAAGACGAGCGTCCACGTGTCGGCCGACCTGGTGAACGGGTCGATCGGGACCTTCCGGATGTACTTCTCCTGCACCAGGACCTCGAGCGACTCGGGGTAGTTTCCCTTGTCGGCCTTGTACTGGTCGATGCAGGAGCGGAAGGTGAAGAGGTTCTCCCGAAGCGCGGCCTCCTTGGCCCGGATCGGTGTCTTCAGGAGCATCGGGATGCTGATCGCCGCCAGGATGCCGATGATCGCGATGACGACGAGCAATTCAATCAGTGTGAAGCCACGCCCTTTGAGGGCGCGGGCGGAGGTCCGGCGGGCACCCGGGAAGATCCCCTCCGGTAGGCGTGAGAGGAGGCTCGTCATGTTCACCAGTCCTTGTACTTCGTGCCGTCCAGACCCGTCTTTTCGGAAAGAGAGTAGACGTCGTAGACGTTCTGCCGCCCCCAGCTGGTCGAGGTCGAAGTCGGTCCTGAAGGCTCCGCAGCCCCCACTCCGCCTCTCCCGTCATCGGGTCGACCGGGATCCGCCGGAGGAACTTCCGGACCTTCTTGAGCGTGCCCCACGAGGCTCGACGCCTTCCACGAGCTTCTCGAGTGCTCCTTCGGGTACCCCTCGGTGTCGAGCACGACCGGGATCAGGTCCCTGGTCGGACAGTCGCTTGTGCTCGTCGATGGGAGCGTACGCATCCGTCCGGAGCGCTTCCTTGGAGCTCCCATCTCCTTCATCCGCGTCCACGTTGAAACGCGCCAACGGGCAACGATCATCGCCGTCAGCACGAGGATCAGCGTGACGACGACGACGAGCTCGAACGAGCGAGTAGCCGCGGGCGCGGGTCCGGGTCATCGGGATCGCGCCTCAGGGCAGGCCGACCGACAGGGCCACGCCCTCCGCCTCGGGACGGAGCGCACCGTTCTTGGCCGAAGCCCGCCCCTGCCGACATCCCTGAAGGAGCGTCTTCCCCGGGGCGAGTCCGCGGACGGTGAAACGCGCGGAGCGCTCCGCTCGGCAGGCCGACCACGCCCGTGGGCGACCCGAGGCCGACCCTCACCGCGCAACCGGGGCCGTGGTCGGCGTCGAGGCGGGTGTTGAGGGCCGCGGGAGCCCGTGCCGCCACGGGCCCGGCGAGAAAATCGCCAATGACGACCTCGGCGACCGGTCGGGTCCCAGAAAAAATTCGAGCGTCACCCTCGAGCGCCGCCCCGCGTCGGCCAGCTCGGGGGGGCCGCTGAGCGTCAGCGTCGTGGTCTCGCCCGCGGACAGCTCGGCCGGTTCTCGATCCTCCAGGCCGAGGACGAGCGACTGCGCCCCCGTCGTCTCGACGAAGCTCGACGAGGCCGGGGCCGCGTTCCCGCCGGCGACGGGAGTCTTCGCACGGCCCGACGGGACCGGCGCGTCGGATTCGGCGGCGTCGGATGTCGGCTTGAACGGGTCGGTCGGAGCCGGAGCCCCCTGGATCGGGATAGGTCCCCGGGGGATCGGCACGCTCATGGGCCCGGAAGAACCGGGAGCTCGTGGGCGCCACCGGGCGAGAGGCGGCAGGTTCGGAGACCGGGATCCGAACGGCGTCAGCGGGGGCCTGCGGCGACTCCGAGCCCCCTCACGTTGAGCCCCGAGAAGCTGACGTTGTTCTCCGTGCCGACCCAGATCGGGACGAGGTCTTCCTCCCTCGATCTGCGGAGCGCGGGTGATGTGGGGCGTGAGCGTCAGGAGAGGATGTCCGTTGCGGTCGGCATCGGTCCCCTCCGTCTGCCCCGAAAGGGGGGCCGACGAGGGGCAGGTCCGCGAGGAACGGGATCCCGGTCTTCGTGGTCGTGGGCTTCGCCGTCTCGACGCAGGCCCGCGAAGGAAGCTCGGTCTCGCCGTCCTTCAGCCGGATGTTCGACGTGATCGGTCCGGGTGCTGATGATCGGCTGCTTCTGCCCGTTCCCGCCGTCGACGTAGCCGTTCCAGGTTCGAGACCTCCACGGTCCAGCTTGAAGCGAGACCTCCTTGTTGTGGTGGACGCGGTAGGTCGACGTCGAGCTTGATGCCGACGTCCTGGTACTGGAAGGACGTCACCGGGAACGACTCCGATCTGACCGATCGCCTGCTGCGTGTTGATCGTCGTCACCGGGATCGGACGCGGTTGCCGATGACGAGCTGGGCCTTCTCCTCCCTCGGCGATCCGCAGCTGAGGCTGGGCCAGGACCTCCGCCTGGGTGTTCGTCTTGATGAAGTTGATGATGATGGAGGGAACCGTGAAGTTGAAGTCGGACAGGGAGAGCTTGATCAGCTCGTCCCAGGGAAGAGTCGCCGACGTGCTCCCGCCGGAGCCCCCTTCCGAGGTCGGTCCGTAGGAGCCGGTGATGCTGTAGCTCGAGAGCGCCACCCCGAGGTCGAGGAGCTTCTTCGTGCTCAGCTGCAGCAGCTCGACGTCGAGGACGACCTCGGCCTTCGCCTTGTCGTTCACCTCGATGAGCCGCTCGGCCACGGCGACCTTGTCGGCCGTGTCGCGGATGACGATCGCGTTGAGCTGCGTGACCGTCGCCATCCTCCGCAGGTCGAGAAGGCCGCGGACCATCGCCGAGACGTCCTTCACGTCGCCGTTGGAGAGGAAGAACGTCCGGACGACCTGGTCCTCGTACTCCTTCCGGTTCTGCTGCGTGTCCTGCGCGACGAGGATCGTCTTCTCGTCGATCACCTTGTAGAAGTGCCCCGCCTGCCGCATGGTCGTTCTCGAGGGCCTTCTGGAACGAGAGGTTCCTGAGGTCGATCGTGAACTTGTCGTCCTTCAGCTGCGGGTCGAAGATGACGTTGATCCCCGACGCGGTGCAGAGGGCCTGGTAGATCTTCTTGATCGGAGTGTCGGGCGGAACGTGACGTCGATCGGCTTGTCGGAGGCCGGATTCAGCATCGGCGGAGCGGCCTTGCGGCCTTTCGCCCTGGCCTTGGCCCTCTCGGTCGGCGAGCCACCGGCCGCCTCGAGCCGGCGCGTCTCGATGTCCTCGACGACCCTCCTCAGCTCCTGGATGGCGACGTCGTTCGTCGGGTCGAGCGCGACGCTCTGCTCGAGCTCCACCTTCGCGAGGTCGAGCTGCCCCGCCGAGCGGTGGCGGCCGCCCCCTCCCGAGGTGGGTCTGGGCCGCCTGCAGCCGCGCGCGGAAGAGCGCCGTCGTGTACTTCTGGCTCCCTGGTTCCAGAGACACCGCCGGCCATGACGGCCATGTCCCAGTGCTGGAGCTGTTCGTAGTCCTGCGCTTCCCGGAACGCGCGTTCGGAGGCGCAGCCGGAAGCGCCCACGGCCAGGGCGAGGGCTGCAGCGAGAAGGAGGGCTCGGGGCGGTCGCGGTCTGTGAACGATCATGGGCGTCCCTTCAGCGGAGGGCGTCGGGCGGAAGGACAGGGATCCGCCGGGTGATCTCGGGCGGCAGCCCGACGAAGGCGAAGTCGACCGATTCGCGGCCGACTCCCCTGAGTATGAATCGGCCGTCGAGAACGTCGCCTCGGCGAGCGTTGATGAGGCGGGAGCCTTCTTCGAACGTGACGATCGGATTCTCGCGGGGGCCGAAGACGCCGATGGCGCGGAACGGGATCGCCGGGGGGAACGATCGGCGTCGGAGCCGGCGTCGGAGCCGGGAGTCGCGGACCGATGAACTCGGCCGATCCGGGGACCGGAAAGGGCGTCGGCGGCGGGGGGACGGGCTTGGGCGTCGGCGGGGGGGGGCACGTGAAAAGCGAAGACGTTCCTCACGACGGCGCCGCCGATCTCTCCACGCTCCCGGGAGAACGCGAGGGGGGGGATGTCCGAAGGCGCCGGCGGCATTCCGGCCGGTCGGGCGGCGAGGCGGGCGTCGGAGCCCCGCGCTGTTGCGGGCGCCGTTTCCGGGCCGCGCGGCCAGAAGCGGAAGACGAGGACGACGACGAGGACGGCGAGGAGAGCCAGGAGGCCCTTGCGGGACGAGAGAGCGCTCATCGAGCCCCCCCTCCCCGGGGCGCGCCGACGGCGCTCCCGGCCCTGCCCCTCCGCGGTTCACGGACGGTCCGGATCGGACGGAGGGAGCCGGGCCGGAAGTAGTTCGTCACGGTGATCGCTATCCGGACGACGTTCGGGTCCGCTTCCGCGCCGCCCGAGAGGCCGACCTGCTCGACGACGAGAAACCGCTTCGACCGTTCGAGGCCCGACAGGAGCCGCTTGACGTCGCCGTAAGGGCCGGCGACCGAGAAGGTCATCGTCAACGAGTCGGTCCCCGGCTCGTCGATCGACGTGTAAGAGATCGCGTCGGGACGCAGGCCGGCGGACCGGGTCGTCGCATAGATCTCCTCGATCAGGGGAGCGAGCCGTTCCTCGCGCTTGCCGAGGGTCTCGGAAAAGAACGAGGTCAGGGCCTCCTGGGTCTCGAAGAGCCTCCGCTCGGAAGCTTCGGCGTCCTCGGCCCGGCGACGGGAATCGTCCCGCCGCTGCTCGAGGCTGGCCTTCTCGGAGACGAGGGCCCGAAGGCGGTCGTCGTAGAACGTCCGGTAGGAGACGAGGACGGCCGCGTTGCAGGCGAGGGCGACGAGAAGGAGGACGAAGAGGACCTTGCGGTCGCGGAAAGCCGTCGTGGCGGTGCTCACGGCTTCGCCTCCCGGTCGAGATAGACGACGTCGAGGACGAAGGTCCGGCCCTCGACGCTGCCGGCCTCACTTCCGGTCTCGGAGGCGGGAGTCGGCGCGTCGAACCACGGGGAGGCATAGAAAGCCCGGATCAGCTTCGGCAGGCCGTCGGGGTCCTGGGAGACGAGGGAGAGGACGACCTGGTAGGAGTCCTCGGCGCGGGCTTTCTTCCCGTCGGAGCTTGCGCCGTCCGGCTTCGAGAGGGTCACCGATACCACGCGGACGTCGTTCGGGAGGGTCTTCTCCAACCGTGTCAGGAAGCGGCTCCACGAAAAAACTCGAAGTCGGGCGAGCTGGTTGGCCTCCTCGGCCCCCGCCTGGAGCCCGGCGAGGTCGAACCGGGCGAGCTTCTCCCGGGCATGGCGCTCCGAGGCCTCGAAACGGCCGATCTCGGCCTTGAGCGATGCGATTTCCGCTCGCGACTGTCGAGAGTCCTCCAGGTAGGAGTAGACGGTCCGGACGCTGACGATGCTCAGAACGATTGCGGCGAGGAGGAGGATCGCCGCCGCGACGTTCGCCGGACGGGAGTCGACGAACGGCCGGCGCGCGAGATTCGGTCTGATGGCTGCCACGGCGTCAGCCCACTCCCTGCAGAAGGCCGACGCCGACGAGCGGGGCCGTGTCCTCACCCCACCTCGGGAACCCCAGGGCCCGAAGGGTCGGGAGGAGCGACACCGGCTCCTTGCCCCCGTTCTCCAGCAGGAACTCCCGGAACCGGATCGAAGCTGGAGCCCACTCCGGGACGACGACGACCTCGCCGGTCAGGTCGAGGCCGGAGCCGTCCGCCGACGGCCCCCCGACGAAGGCGGCGGCGAGCCGGATCTCCTGCAGCGCCTGCTCGGGGTCCGCGGCCGCCTCCCGGGTCCTGAGGAATCGAACGGCCCCTTTCTCGAGGAAGACGGTCGACACGTTCGGACCGTCCGTGAAGACGACGAGGCCCGTCCCGGCCAGCGCCAGGGAGGCGATCGCCGACAGGGCGAGAACGGCAGGCTCGAGGGCGCCGATCCGGATCCCGAGAGCGAGAAATGCCGCCTCGAGCGAGGCGATCGTCTCCTCGGCGAGGCGAGGACCGAGACGGGTTCCGCCGTCGGGGGCAGGCGCCGCTTCGCACCAGGTGACCCTGAGCCGGGGGCCGGCTCCGGGAAAGGCGGCTCACCTTCCAGCGGAGCATCTCGGCGAGCTCCCGGGGTGCTCTGGGCGCCCCCGGCCGAGGTCGACCGTCGTGGCCGCACCGACCCGCGGGGACTGGGAAAGGCCGCCGTCTAGCGCTCTTCGCCGGGAGAAGAGAGAGATCGCCTGGCCGAGGTCGGGTCCGGCGACGGGATGACCCGTCGGACCCTCGCCGGACGTCACCCGCGGGAGGCTCCGGGAAAGTACGATCGCCCCCCGACCGGCGCACTACCCGCGCGCGGGGGAAGGGAGACGTGGACGAGGCGGCTCTCCGAAGGACGCAGGCGGGCGGCCGGTGGAAAGCCCGCAGGCCTCCCAGGGCGCCGTGGGCGCGGGCGACGAGGCTGTCAGTCGACAGGCCCTTGTCGATCTCTTTCAGGTCGTCTCGCCGATGAAGACCTTCCTCAGCGCCGATTCGCGGAGGAAAGCCATCCCCTCCTCCTTGGCCGCCTTGATCTCCGGCCGCGGGCGGCGATCGAGGATGAGGCCGCGGATCCGGTCGGAGAGGTCGAGGAGCTCGGTGATCGCCATCCGGCCGTAGAAGCTGGTGCCGTTGCACTCGATGCAGCCGCGGCCCTCGAGAACGTCACCCCGGCGATCCTGCCGCGGACAGGGCCGACTCGTCGAGGAGCTGCTTCGTCGGCTCCATGGTCGTCCGGCAGGTGCGGACAGATCTTCCGACGAGCCGCTGCGCGAGGGATGCAGTTGAGGTCCGGCACGAAGTTGTAGAGGCTCGACCTTCACGTCGAGGAAGTGCCCGAGACGTCGACGACGTTGTTGCTGGGCCGTGGTGAAGACGAGGTGCCCGGTGAGCGCCGCTGCACGGCGATCTGGGCCGTCTGCCGTCGCGGATCCGCCGACCATGACCTTGTCGGGGTCGTGCTCAGGATCGAGCGGAGCCCAGGCGTAGGTGAGCCCCTTCTTCTCGTCGACCGGGATCCGCGTGATCCCTCGGAGCTGGTACTCGACCGGGTCCTCGATCGTGACGATCCTGTCCTCGACCGACTGGATCTCCGAGAGGCAGGCGTAGAGCGTCGTCGTCCTCCCCGAGCCGGTCGGTCCGGTGACGAGGACCGATCCCGTACGCCTGGCCCGCGGATGAACTTGCGGAGCCGTCTTCATCGTCTCGGGATCCATCCCGAGGACGTCGAGGCGGAGGTTCTGAACTCGGCGTTCGCCGACCCTCGTCGAGGATCCGCATGACGACGTCCTCGCCGTGGACCGTCGGCATGATCGAGACGCGGAAGTCGATCGCCGCCCCTTGACGTGGATCTCCTCGAAGCGTCCGTCCTGCGGGATCCGCTTCTCGGCGATGTCGAGCTCGGACATGACCTTGATGCGGCGACGATCGTCTGGCTGGGCGTCTTGTCGATCGGCTCGATCGCCGGTAAACGCCGTCGATCCGGTACTCGACGACGACGACGTTCTCCTGCGTCTCGATGTGGATGTCGAAGGCCGGCGCTGGACCGCGTCGAAGTAGTACCGAGTCGACGAGCTCGACGATCGAGTACGTCGGCCGCGATCCGGTCGATCGTCAGGACCTCCTGGCCCTTCCCGTCCTCCCGGACGACCTGGATCCGGAACTCTTCGACGCCTCCTCGAGGACCCGCTGCGTCGACTCGGACCTGCCCGTAGGACCTCCTGCACCGCGGCCCGCGAGCCGACCTTCATCCGAAGCCGGCGCTGACCAGGGCTTCGAGCCGTCGCGCCGTACGACGTCGTCGGGTCGGTCATCACGACCGTGAGGACACCGTCCTCCTCGCTCTCCGGGACGAACTCGAACCGGAGCCATCCAGTCGAGCGGCACGCTCTCGAAAAGCACCGGGTCGACGTGGAAGTCCAGAGATCGACGAAGGGATCCCGAGCCTCCGGCGACCTCCCGGGCGCGGCGCTCCTCGGAGGCGGCATCCAGGACGCGCGGGAAATCGGGGATGGTGGCCGTCGGACGTGGTCGGCCATCTCCTCAGCCCTTGATGTCGGAGAGGATCGTGAACATCGGAGCAGATCGGCAGCAGGATCGAGCGATGATGCCCCCCATGACGACGAGGATGACCGGCTCGATCAGGTTGATGATCGTCTCGAAGCTGGCGCCTCGATCGCCTCGCTTGAGAAGTCGAGACGTTCGTCGAGCATGTGCTCCAGGCGCCCGTCGCCTCGCCCACCTGATCATCTCGACGGCGAGGGAGCGTGAACTCCCCGTCTCCTCGAGGCTCCTCCAGACTCGGCGCCCCTGCCGACCTTCGGCACGACCGAGGCGACGGCGTCGGGAGACCGTCCGGTTCCCGACGGAGCTGGTCGAGACCTCCAGGGCCGTCGACGTAGCGGTGTCCCCGCACCGACGAGAGTGGACAGGGATCGAGCGAACTGCGACGAGGGAAACTCGGCGAGGACGCCGCCGAGAATCGGAATCTCTCAGAAGGAGGCCGTGCAGGACGCGGCCCCCCGTCGGTCCGCCGCCAGCGACTGAAGAGGCAGCCGGCCGCGGGTGCCGAGGGAGATCACAGGAGGCGCGCCAGGAAGGTGGCCGTCCCGACGACGGTCATGGTCAGGACCGGCATGTCGCCACCGAAACCCGAGAGCAACTCCGTGAACCGGGAATGACGTAAGTATCAGGATGATGATGAGGCGATGGAGAGACCGATGAGGACGGCCGGATAGACGAGCGCCCCGGTCACCTTCCGTTTCACCTGCCGCGAGGATCTTCTTGGTAGGCGAGGAACCGCGCGGAGGACCTCTCGACCTCTCCCGAGCGCTCTCCCGCCTCAGCGAGGTGGCGTAGAGACGCGGGAAGGTGGTCGCCGTGCGAGAGGAAAGGCGCTCCGAGAGGGCCGTCCCGGTGACGCAGCTGTTCCCGCACGTCCAGGAGTAATCCTCCGAAAGTGCGGGTTCGCCTGGCGCTCCGAGGAGGACATCGAGACCCTTACGACCGGCAGGCCGCGCCCTTCCGAAGCGCGACGAGCCCCGGGTCGAAGACGAGGAAACTCGTCGGCATCTTCACGCCGCCCTTCGACCGGAAGAAGCCGGCCCCGGGACCAGGCTCGAGAGCTCGAAAATCGAAGAGCCCCCCCGGGAGGGGCGTGCCGAGAAGAGCCGTGCCCCCTGCCTCGTCAGCTCCGCACGGACGGCTTCCTCGCTTCGGATGCCTCGACCGTGCGGGCGACCATGTGCCGTCGGGGGTCCCGACCCGGCGGACGAACTCGGCATCAGCGGGACCCTCCGGTACCGGGGCCCGGCCCGGCGGGCGCCACTGACAGGACGAGGAAAAGAGCGGCGAGAGCCCCCCTCCTCGCGGCCGACACCGAGGACGAATGGCTCCGACGTTTCAGGTTGATCGAGGTGCGCGCCACGTCCCGGACCGTCTCGCGTCCCTTCTCGTCGCGATCGCACCCGGACCAGGACGAGGTCGCGCGAGCGGACGACCTTGTCGCCGTTCTCCGCCTCGAGCAGGAAATCGATCCGGTAGCTCCCCCCGAGGTCCAGGACGGGCTCTCCCTCGCGCCCCTGGAGGACCACCCGTCGATCGGCGTGTAGTCGGTGTAGAGGCGAAGGCCTCCTCGAGCCGCGCCCGGACGCCGCGGAGCCGCTCGGCGATCGGGGTCGGTCGCCCCCGCGGCGGGGGCGTGCTCGTCGCACGGAAGAGGGCGACCGAAACGGCGAACGGCCGCGGGGGAACGTCGAACGACGACTGCCCGGGCGGGTCAGGTCGACGGCCCGCCCCGTGTCCCGGACGGTGAGCGTGTCGAGCGCCGCGGAGAACGAGCGAACCCCGGTCCGTCAGGAGGGGGCGGACGACGAGGAACTCGACCCTCGGCTCTTCCGGGTGCCGGAGGCGTGAAGACCCGACGACGTCCGGCTCCGGGGAGCGGCGGGCGCTGCGGCGCGAGACCCCGGTGCCGAGCAGGAGGCGGCGACCGCCGCTACGCGAGGAGTCCTCCTCATCCGAATCAGATGTCCGCGTTCCGGTCGACGACGAAGCACACTCGTCTGGTTCACCCGCCTTCGACGCCGGGAACTGGTAGCACGACCGCGCCGATGGCGCTGACGCCCTCGACTCGTCGGGAGCGTGTCCACCGGAACGGGCGCGTCCCGGCGCGTCCGCGACGGGAAGGGTCCCTTCCAGGAGGGTGACACGCCGCGCCCTCGCACGAACGAGACCCCCGCGACGACCGCGACCAGGAGCAGGGAGGCGGCGATCCGAGACCGACACCTGCCCGGGAAACCGAGAGGCGCCGCCCCGCTCTCCGGGCGGTAGGTCGACGCGAGCACGTTCTCCACGAAGCGCTCGCGCGCCCGACCGTCAGGACGTCGGATGGGGCTCCGTGCCGCATCACGGTGAAAGCAGGACGGGATCGTGACGGAGCGCTCGGCCGCGCAGAGTCGCAGGAGACGAGGTGCCCGGCAAGGAGACGCTCCTCGGCCGGGGAGAGGCGGTCGCTGTCGCGCTTCTCGAGGAGGTCGCCCAGACGGTAGCAGACGGGGGCGCTCACGCCGAGCCTCCCCCGCTCCCGGGTGCGCCGAGGGGGCGTATTCGGGAATCGGCGCCGGGAGCCCTCCCGGAGGAGGCGTCGCGCCTGGAGGAGGTGGTCTCTACGGTCCACTCCCGGCAACCGACATCTCGGCCACCTCGCGGCTTCCTCTCCTCCAGATCCCGAGGACGAAGACGATCGCTGCTTCTCGGAAAGGACCGTCGCGTACGCTCGAACACGCGCCGGATCTCCTCCTGGGAAAGCCGCAGCGGCGCCTCCGGCTCGGTCGCAAGGAGGCCGCCCCGGACGACGTGGAAGCCTCCGCCAGTGTCCGCTGCACCGGTCCCGCGTGCCGGAGGGGCGTCGATGGCGAGGTTCCGGTGATCCGGAAGAGCCTACGTCGAGAAGGCGAAAGTCGGGTCGAAGCGAGGGAGGTTTCGAAGACGCGCAGGAACGTGAGCTGGGCGACGTCGTGGCATCCTCGGGGCCGCCGAGCATTCGACGGAGGAACGCCACGACGGAGTCGGTGCGGCCGCGAACGAGCTGGGCGACGCATCCTCATCCCCGCTTTCGCCAGCCGGCCAGGCGCTGTTCGTCCCTGGGCTCGATCGTCGTCCCCTCCCGCGGCGTCCGCCGGACGTGAACCAATCAACGGTCATGCCAGGTGGTTCTACGGTTCCCCGCCGGGCGTCGTCTACCGCCCTCTCCCGGAAGCTGGGCCCGCCGGTCGCGAGCACCCGCGCCGACTACAGTGCCGCCTCTCGGATGGGACCGTAACCCCCCGAGACGCACGTTCAGAACACCCCCGGTCGCACGGTCCCTCCGGCCTTCCGGTGTCTATTCGGCCCGTCGCCTCCTGCCGCCGGCGGCTCGGTGCCGGTCGACGTCTGGATTGCAGGGGGCTCGGTCGGGCGAGGTCGAGGCCGCCCACCCCTCGCTCTGGCTCTCAGGGCCGAGCGCCCCGACCTGTCGCTCCTCGTACCTCCCCGACGCCCGCCGGCGTCGGGCTCCTCGGCGGAGGTTCCGGGGCCTCTCCCCGACCGGCGCGACTCCAGCCGTCCCCCTCGATCTCCTCCTTCCGTCCGACGCCGCCTCGACCGGCCACGCCGCGGCTCGCTCGTCCCCGTGGAGACTCGGCCCTGGCCTCGCCTCCCTACGGGCGGCCCGCCGCGCGCCCCGCCGGTCCTGTCGCCAGCGGACGCCTCCTCCGCACGCTTCCGGCGCGGCGTCTCCGCGCCGCGGGGTGCCTCTTCCGCGGCCGCCGAGGCCCTCTCCCGCGGTGGCGGCCGAACGCCCGAGGACGCGGCCGCTTCGCGTCGATCGGCGTCCCTGAGAGCCGGACCGACGTCGCCGGGACACGAGCTCGATCGGCCGCCCCGCCCGAGCCGGCGTCGCGGCGCAGGTCCGTGCCCTCGCCGCGGGCCGGCCGCTCGTGGTCGCCGGCTCGACTCGCCCGAGGAGGAGCTCACCTCGTCCTCTCCTCCTCCACCGCACCCTCGCGGACGCGGGAGTCTCCCCGTTTCTCCTCCTCGCCCCCCGTCGCCCCGAGGCCTGGGACCAGGCGGCGCATCGAGCCGGTGCGGCCGGGCTGGGCGTGGTTCGGCGTTCGACGCCCGGCGGATCCGTGTCCGGCCGATGTCTTCTCCTCGACACCTGATCGGTGAGCTCGCTTTGGCCTACAGACCGGCGACGTCGCCCTTCGCGGCGGGACTTTCGGGACCCGGGCGGCCGACAACATCCTCGAGCCGCTCCTGGCCGGGCTCCCCGTCGTCCGGGTCCTTCGACCTCCAGTATTCGCCGCGCGGTGGAATCATCACCAGCGTGCTGCCCCCGCTCCTGTACAAGCTCGCAGCATACCGCTATCAGGGCAGACTTACTCTACACCAACAACATCCCCTACGATTTCCATCACGGCGGCGGCATGTCGCCCGAGCAGTTTGCCCTGGGCCAGCACCTGTACCAGCTCAGCCGGGACATCGAGATGGATCCCGTGGAGTTCCAGCTGAAAAACGCTGTTGATAAGGGCTACACGACTTTGAGCGGCGCGCATTACGCGAGCTGCGGCCTGAAGGAGTGCATAACGAAAGCAGCGAAGAAGGCCGGCTGGAAGAAAAAATACAACAGGCTTCCCGCCAACCAAGGCATTGGCATCGGCTGCGGCGTGATGAGCTCCGGCGGCAAGGGCATGTTTATTCACGACACCTCGGCCGCTTTTATCAAGATCGCTGAAGACGGCAGGGCGTCGTTATTCACCGGTCTCCCTGATATGGGGCAGGGCTCCCACACCACCATGGCCATGATTGCCGCGGAAAGCCTGGGCATCGATACCGCAGACATTACCGTCATCTCCGGCGATACTGATGTTGACCCGTTTGACGTCGGCTCATTCTCCCAGCGCGGCACCTTCACCACCGGCAACGCGGTGAAGGCCGCGTGCCGCGACGCCCGGCAGCAGCTGGAAAAAACCGCGGCGCATAAGCTTGGCGTCAGGCCGTCGCAGCTTGTTTTTAACGACCGGAAGGTCTATCCGAAAAACGCTCCGGATAAAGCCATAGCTTTTGAAGACGTGGTCTTTGATACCCTGCACTCGACAGAAGGAAGGTTTGTGATGGGCCGGGGATTCTACAACACGCCCACCACCGCAGCCAGTCTTGCCTATTCCTTCGGCGCCCAGGTTGCCGAGGTTGAAGTGGACCCTGAAACAGGGATGGTTAAGCTGCAGAAACTGACCGTTGCCCATGACGTGGGGCGGGCCATAAACCCGATGGCCGTGGAGGGACAGATGGACGGCCAGGCCTTCAGCGGTCACGGGCAGATTCTTTTTGAAGAGTGCGTTATGGATAGCGGCCTGATTCTGAACCCGTCACGGCTTGACTACCGGCTGCCGCGGCCCTTCGAGGTGCCCGAGATGGAGCATATTATCGTGGAGACCAATGACCCCTACGGCCCCTTCGGCGCCAAGGAAGTTGCCGAGGGCCCCATGGTCACCACCGCGCAGACCATCGGCAGCGCGGTGAGCAATGCTGTCGGCTGCATGTTCCCGGAGATGCCGCTCACGCCGGAGCGGGTGCTGCAGGCGATAAGAAAAAAGGTTTAAGGAGTTGAAGAGTTGAGAGTTCGACCGTTGAGGAGTTAAGGAGTTAGGGAGTTATAAATTAATATAGTGAGGGCAGAGCTATGCGACTACCGCGATTTGAGTATGTACGGCCGCAGGCACTTGAAGAAGCTTTATCAGTGCTTGCCCAATCAGGCAGCAGGGCAAAAATACTTGCCGGCGGCACAGACCTGCTGGTGAACATGAAGCAGCGGACTGTCTGTCCGGAGGTTGTGGTAAGTATCAAAACACTGCCGGAGCTTTTAATGGTATCATCAGATGCGCAGGGGTTTACCGCGATAGGCAGCGGCGCAAATTTAACCGACCTGGCGGCCAATGCCGGCATCGCGGAAAAGTTCCCGGCTTTTATTCAGGCAGTGAGGGCAATTGCCTCAAAGCACATCCGCAACATGGCCTGCATCGGCGGAAATGTCTGCCTTGACACGCGCTGCTGGTACTATAACCAGTCAAAGCTGTGGCGCGATAGCCCGGGAGCGCTGCCTTCGGACCGGCGGCAGCGTGTGCCACGCCATCAAGGGAGCAGCCCGCTGCCACGCGATCAACAGCTCTGATACGGCGCCGGTGCTTGTCGCCCTTGACGCAAAAATTAGCATCATGAAAAAAGGTGAGAAGCGGCTGATACCGGCACGGCAGTTTTATTGTGATGACGGCATACGCCATACGATACTTGAGCCTTCCGCGATAGTCACCGCTATACACCTGCCCGACGGCAATGGCGCGGGCCGTTCATCATTTATCAAACTGTCCATGCGCCGGGGCATTGATTTCGCCCTGTGCAGCATCGCCGCACGGGCCAGCTTTAACGGCGCAGGCGTTACCGATGTCAAGCTGGTGCTGGGCTCAATCGCTTCAATGCCGATTGTCCTTGAGAAAGCAGCACAGATCATTACAGAATCAGGTTTAACGGAGAGCGCTATTGAGAAGGCAGGAGAAGTTGCCCGCACCGAGCTTGGTAGTATTACCAACCTGTTCACCTCAGCAGGCTATAAGCGGCAGCTGGCAGGGGTGCTGGTAAAGCGGGCGCTCTATGAACTGAGGGAAAAGACCGCAAAGAGAGGGAGAGCAAAAGCATGAAACAGATACTATCCCTTACGGTAAATAATGATACCTATGAAGTGGCAGTGTCTCCCTGGAGAACGCTTCTTGATGTGCTGCGGGATGATCTCGGGCTTATGGGCACCAAGCGGGGATGCGGCAACGGCACGTGCGGCGTGTGCACGGTTATAATTGACGGCAGGGCGATTTTATCCTGCCTGACCCTGGCCCTGGAGTGCGCGGGAAAATCGATCACCACCATTGAGGGCATCAGCAGCCCCGAATCGCTGCACCCGATTCAAAAGTCCTTCATTGAAAACGGGGCTGTCCAGTGCGGGTTCTGCACGCCCGGTATTGTCATGACCTCAAAGGCGCTGCTGGATGAAAAACCGCAGCCCAATGATGATGAAATCAAGGAAGCTCTGGCCGGAACATTCTGCCGCTGCACCGGGCACATAAAGATTATGGAAGCGGTGAAAAAAGCATCACAGCCGAAGTGAGTTAAAGAGTTAAGGAGTTGGGAGTTGAGGAGTAAAGAAAATCAACTCCACAACTTTAAAAAAAGGGGAGAAGAAGACCATGGCGAAAAAAACCGGGCACTACACGGTCGTAGGAACAAGGCAGCCGAGGCTTGACGGCGCACTGAAAGCCTCGGGTCGGGCTGAATTCACCGATGATGTGGTTCTGCCGGGAATGCTCCAGGGAAAGATTGTGCGCAGCCCGATCGCGTCAGGAAAGATCTTACATATTGATACCTCAAAGGCTGAAAAACTGCCGGGAGTCAGGGCTGTCATAACATATAAAGATACCAGCGGCCTCATGTCAGGGTCAGACAAGTTTCTGCTCTGCGAAAACATGGTGCACTTTTTCGGTGACGAGGTTGCGGCGGTGGCCGCGGTTGATGAAGACACGGCCCTTGAGGCGGCAGAGCTGATAACGGTTGATTACGATCCGTTGCCGCCCCTCTTGTCCATGGAAGAGGCAATGGCAGCGGGAGCGCCGGCGCTCCATGATTTCATGACCGACAACATCGCAGACGAAATCTCCATGAGCTTCGGCGAGCCTGACCAGGCGTTTGCCGAATCTGATTATATACGGGAGGATGAGTTCACGGTTCAGCCGACCCACAGCGCTTTTTCCGAGCATCACATAGTGCTGGCTGATTTTTCCCTGCCCGACCGCCTCACCATCTGGACGCCCATACAGAGCTCGGCCATTATTAAAAGCTCCATGGCCCGCAACCTTAGCCTCACGGACAGCAGCGTGCGAATAGTGAACCTGCATACCGGCGGAGCATTCTGCGGACGCGGAGCGGACAAGCCCCACCATTATATCGCGGCACTGCTTTCACGGAAAGCAGGCAGGCCGGTAAAAATAATGTGCACCGCGGATGAGGAATTTCTGGTGTACCGCGGCGGCGGCAAATATAAATTCAAGCTGCGCACCGGGGTAAAAAAAGACGGCACCCTGATGGTCATGGACGCGGATCTCCTGCATGACTGCGGCGCCTACATGGAGACCCAGTTTATCCTGCTGCGCTTTGTGGGCTCCAACATGCAGGCGCTCTACAAGATGAACGCCTCGCGCTACTCAGGCAAACTTATTTACACCAACAATCCTCCCTATTTTTTCCATCATGGCGCGGGGCTGGTGGCGATGCGTTTTGCCATTGATTCGCAGCTCAACCTCATCGCCGGGGAGCTGGGCATTGACCCGGTTGAGTTCAGACTTAAAAACGCGGTTGAGAAAGGATATATAACCCCGGCAAAGTTTACGTATGCGAGCTGCGGCCTGAAGGAGTGCATCACAAAGGCAGCGCGCAAGGCGGGCTGGAAGAAAAAACACGGCAAGCTCCCGCCCTACCGGGGCATCGGTATCGGCTGCGGGATGCTGCGCTCGGGCGGCAAGGGAATGTATGATCATGACAACTCGTCGGTGTTTATCAAGCTGGAGGAAGACGGCAAGGCAGCGCTTTTTACCGGCCTTCCCGACATGGGCCAGGGCTCGCACACGACCATGGCCATTATCGCGGCAGAGACGCTGGGGATACGCATTGAAGACATAAAGGTGGTTGCCGGCGATACTGACGTCACGCCCTATGATGTCGGGGCAATATCCCAGCGGGGCACCTTTACCACCGGTAATGCCACGATAAACGCAGCTCTTGACGCAAAGCGGCAGCTGGCAAAAACTGCTGCGGAAAAATTTGGCGTTAAACCCGCGGCCATTATTTTCCAGGACCGGAAGGTCTATCCAAAGGGGAGTCCTGAAAAGGCAGTATCATTTGAAGACATTGTCTACGCAACGCTCCATTCCGATGAAGGCAGGTATGTGATGGGCAGGGGGTTCTATAATCCGCCCAGCGGGCAGTCTGATATGTCCAAATACGAGGCGAACACGGCCCTTGCTTATTCATTCGGCGCCCAGATAGCAGAGGTGGAGGTTGACCCTGAGACCGGCATGGTAAAGCTTCTCAGGATGACCGTTGCCCACGATGTGGGGCGCGCCATAAATGTCCTGGGCGTGGAAGGCCAGCTTGACGGCCAGGTTTTCAGCGGCATGGGGCAGACGCTGTTTGAAGAGTGCGTCATGGAAGGCGGCCAGGTGCTCAACCCGTCGCTGCTTGATTACAAGCTTCCCCGGCCTTTTGAAGTGCCGGAGATCGAACGCATCATCGTCGAAACCAGCGACCCCTACGGCCCCTTCGGCGCGAAGGAAGTGGGGCAGGGGCCGATCCAGTGCACCTCCCAGGCAATAGCCAACGCGGTGAGCAATGCCATCGGAGTGCCGATAAAGGAACTGCCGATTACACCGGAGCGGGTCTTAAAGGCCATCAGGGAAAGGAGTTAGGGAGTACAAGAGTTGAGGAGTTATAATTTTAAAAATAAGTGAGGGCTATGGAAAAGATTAAATTTTAACTCTCACCCCACTTTTTTCTTATAGACGTTCAGCCCGACCTTCCCCTCTTCATGACCTGGAATTGGTATATTACCTTCGGTAGATGCTATGATGATTGTTTTTCCGGAGGAAGAGGGCCCGAATTCTTTTGTCAAATCTACTTTGATCGTAAGAATATTCCCCTCGACTGTCATTTCAATGTTCTTCATAAGTTATTTCCCTTTCTGTATTGTCTGAATGAAACTCTTTTTAAGCTCTTCTTCATTAGATTGACCATAAGCAATTCCTGTAATTAGAAAAGTAAGACTATTATCATTTCAAAAAATATTAACCCATGCAAACAAATTACCGATAAATATATTAAGGCTCCGGTTGGGGGCCGTATCCCCCACAAATAAAATCATCAAACGGTTGCCCGGTTTGAGCCTGCCGGGCGTTTTTATTTATTGCCTCATATTAGAGCATACTATCATATTTGTCCATTTTCCGCTTCCTTAAAAGTCCGCACAGCTCCGTTTATCAACAGCACAATCTTTTCATAAAAAATCCTGTCAATCTTCAACATGCAGGGCCGATACATTTATTGTATGTCTCGCATGGGTGTGTGTTTCAGAATAAAGCGTTCTGTTAATAAGGATCCAACTGCCCAAATAATTTTGAAAGTAGTTATTTATTTATATGCACATGATTATTAATTATTATACAAAAAATCTAAGCAGAGAAATACCTTAGTGCCGAATTGAGGAAAATTATTACTTTTATTGCTTATGCTTTGAGCAGTTTCTTTGTATCACCATATGGCTGCCGACATAAGTAATGTCTGATAAAGGCAGTCCATCTGAAAAGATGGGACGCAAAGCCACTGGCCTAAGTCCTTGTTTTACTGTATATGGCAGCAGGTTTGCCGGGCAAATACAATACCTCCATGGAATGTATTTTGCACGGTGTATAAATCTCAGTGTTGACACCCCCCCAAAAAAAGATTATTCAGGGAACAAGAAAGATAATAAAATGAGGAGGTACGTATGCGACGTTTAATAACTACCAGTGTGGCAAATACTTTCATTGCAATAGTGCTTTGTCTTGCCTTCACCGCTCCTGCTGATGCAAAAATAAGTGCGGAGATAAGGGCTGATGACGCCGGGCTGTATGTGAATTATGATCTCTGGATCATCGGAAAAAAACAGACCACGCTCACCCCCGGCAGCCAGCCGCTGGTGATCCCGGTTCTGGGGCTGGCGACCATCGAGCTTTCAGTGCTTGAAGTCCAGGCAGACACCGGAATGATAAAGATCCATGCAAAAGCAAGCGCCCCCGCGTTTGGCATTCCCGCAGTTGAGAAGGATTTGCCCGTTCCCTTTGGAGACTATGGCCTCTATTACAGCCTGTTTGAGCGCCAATTCATTCCCACAGGAGACCACAAGATTGAGATATCAGCATTGCTCACCCGCCTCACAACGCAATATGATGTGAACATTAACCTGGAGCCATTATTCAGCGGCCACTGGTTAGGAACTAAAAACTCCGTGGATAACACCATCCATGAAACCATCGAAAACCCTCTGGATGGCAGCACCTTTGATATTACGGTGGAGCTTGACTATAAATCCATATACTTCACCAATGTAACATTGACCATTGGGAAAAATGCCGGCCAGCCTGGCACGCCTATGCAGTTTCCTGTGCCGAATGGCACTTTTCACATCTGGGCAGATTTTGAATTGCCGGAAGAACTCTGAGCAGCGTATCAGTACTGCGGTGAATAATGCTGTTTACAAATATCACGATAGAAATTATTTCCCGCCTTCTAAATCAAGCAGAAAATAAATCTGTCTCCATTTTACCCCTTAAAAGCGAGGGAGAAATGAGGTCATATATAAAGACGCTGCCGCCAGCTTTGACAGGTGGTTTTTCATGATCAGATCAAAGAGAATTTTTCCCGTGTGAGTGAGGGTGAGCGGAGTGGTGATCACTTTGATTTTGCCATCTTTTATAGCTTTAAATATTGCCTCAGGGTCTTTTTCAGCATCAATGAGGGTGTAGGTATGATTCATCTGATGCAGCGTGTGGCTGTCAGAAGTTCCCACGAGGGGTAGTCCGAATTGCTGAGCGCACTGTATGGCACTTTGATTGAAGTCAAATGCTGACGTGTAAAAATGTGACAGCTCTATAGCATCAAACACATGAATCCATGCTTTGAGGTGCCTGCCGAGTGATTTGTAGCATGGATAAAAAGGATGAGGTGCCATTAAAAAATTATTTTTATCTCTAAGCTGCTCAAGATCACTGAAATTTTTAATCCAGTGAAGTTTTTCCACAACATTATAAATTAAAACGTGTTTCCGCTTGAGTGTCAATTCTATGCCCGGTATCAGTACAATACCTCTTTCCCGCGCATAATCCCTCAAATAACTGCTAAAGGTAACCGAGTCATGGTTGGTTATGGAAAGAACCTCGTACCCATTTTTCATTCCCATATCGATGAGTTCAAAGGCATTGTAAGGGATATCCTTCTCAATTACTCCGTCGCAGGTGTGCAGGTGAAGATCGGCTTTTAAATATCTCTTCTTTTTCATAGCAGGATTATTAGTTTGATTATGAAAAACACAATGTACTATATCGATTTTTAACACATTTTTCTTTAATCATTAAGAGCCTTACCGTTTATTTTACCTCTGCCTTGTCCACATACTCTCCTTGGGGTTAATACACCCTCTGCACTCTCACCCAGAATGTTGGGCATACCCTGTATAGCATGCAAAATGTGTGCTGAGATGGGGTAGTACCTCTCCGTTGTTCTGTTGTCGAAAAAGGGGGCGGGTGGTCGGGGGAGCGGGCACCATCTAAAAAAGCAAAAACACAGAGTATGACCTAATGAAATGAAGCGGGCAATGTGCAAAAAGAAAAGGCAGAAGCGGTGTTATAGCCCCTGCCTTTTATTGTCAGCAAATCTACTGTTCTTAAACAGAAAAGAAAATAGGGCGCTGACAACTTTAACTCTAAGCTATATTATCCTCCTGCTACCGCCATATATTTACTTCCTGTATCTCCCTGCAGAAGCCAGGCAAGCCTCTTTCCTTCCTTGTTCTCGATATACGCATGGTCTGCCTTTATACTTGAGTTAAGAGTACGGTAAATTGTATTTGCAAGGGTATGCTTCTGGAGCCTGTCCAACCGAGACCACTTTTCGTCATTGACCGTGATGGCAATTGTATCCAGAACTTTTGAAACACTCTCTACTATCGAGTATCTATCAAGACCAGTATTATTATAAACTGTCGTGTCTTCTGTCGGCCTCTGCTGCAAAGTCTGTTCTTCTGAGGATGGTGCTACATTGCTGCTGACTCGATGAGCCTGTTTACTCCACTTGTCATACACATAATCAAGTAATTCCCATTTCTGCTCTGTGTCTATCCTCTTGAATTTTATCCCGCCTAAAAGAGCATAATCTCGATAGCAGTCTGATTGCTTAGTCCACATGACCGTTCCTGTGACAATCATAGGTGTTGTCAAGGGGCTGATGGTCATGGTCAAATCAAGTTCATTGCCAGTCCTCAGGTTATACCGATAGGGTATGCCAATTCCCATCCCCTCCCTGTTGAAGTTTGTTATGAATAGCCCGTTGGTGTCAGGAGGATTGTCTTTACAATAACTGGCTTTTCCCTGAACGGGGAAACGGTAGCATCTTCTTTTATCATCCATAACGACCTCCCCTCGAGTTATCTTCATAAAAGCACCACCTTGAAAGTGATTTAACATTAATAAAAAGCCCTCATCAGCACGCACAAGCTGAAAGAGAATTTATTTTCCCGCCCCATATATCCACCTCAGCACCGACTTCACTGGGCTGTGAAACATGCATACCCTCTGTTTAGTTGGTAAGTAGTATCTCACCTATGGTGAGATGCGTCAATTGCAATCGTGGCAAGTTTTTGGCCAAATGAGAATAGGTTAGGGAAGGTCCTATGTTGTAAATTCCTGGCTTTATGCTGGGGGCCATTTTTATTGGGGAAAGGGTATCAACAGGGTAGCACAAAAGAAAAAGCACTTAGCTGATAAATTGCTAAGTGCCTGATTTTTCTGGCGCGCCCGAGAGGATTCGAACCTCCGACCTTCGGATTCGTAGGATTTTCCAGGGCAAAATCGTAATTAATTGATAGTCCACCGTTTTTCCATTTTCCTCTGTTATTACAGACTAATAGAACGTTTCATTATCAACCACATAGTCCACTATCAACCACTATTTTCTCCTGGTACTGCCACAAAACTGCCGCAAAAAATTTGAGTTTACTCACACTTTTCATTAGAAATGCGAGCGGACTTTTACAGGAAAATTATTCAACTTCATATCCAATAGCCCGGTAGCCACTTAATCGCCTGCCATACATTTTAGCAAGCATTGGTACATTAGGGTCTACATAATCATATATGATCACCTCTTTTTTCATGTCATGAAAACGATGGAGACGGCCCGCGTATTGTGCGAGTATTCCTTTCCATGATACAGGCAATGTTAGAAACAACGTATCCAATCGGGCTTCATCAAAACCTTCACCAAGATAACGGCCCGTTGCTATTATTATTTTTTCTTCATCATCTGGTGTACTATGCAATTTATTAATAAGTGCCTCTCTTTGCTTTTGTCCCATACCACCCTTGAATACAAATACGTTGGTTATAAGAGTAGATAATAGCTCAGCGAATTTATCAAGATGTTCCCTTCGTTCAGTCAGCAGCAGCGGAAATCGCTTTTCCTGCAGCGTTTGTAAAACATCCCCAAGGATCATGCTGTTGCGTTCTTCGTCAGTAACTAATGCAGAATAGATTTCATGAATGACAGTATTTTTATTAGTATCAATCGATGGTGGAAGCACAAAACTTGTTTTCCTCGTGATCACCTTATGTGTAAACGGTCTGGAGGCTGCCTGTTTGCGCGGATCAACTTTGTATCTGACCGGCCCGCAGTTCATAAATATAATAGGGTGGTGACCATCTTTTCGGATAACCGTTGCGCTGAGACCTGTTACGTATTTCGCTTTGCACTGCCGGGCAACAATCTCAAAACTCCGCGCTGTGATATGGTGACATTCGTCTACAACAAGGTGGCCGTACTCACCAACAATATCATCAACAACTCCTTTTTTGCTCAAACTCTGTATAATGGCAATATCGATTATTTTTGTGGGTTTGTGTTTTCCGCTTCCAATTTGGCCAATCTGTTTCGGATCGATGTCTAAAAACTGTTTCAGACGCGCGACCCATTGATCAAGCAGCTGCCTGCGGTGTACCAGGATTAGTGTGTTTACACCACGCTGTGCTAAAAGGGATATTGCAATTACCGTTTTACCAAATGCGGTAGTAGCTGAAAGGACTCCGGTATCATGATTAAGCATTGCCTCTGCTGCCATTTCCTGATCCGGCCTGAGCATACCTATAAACTGGCAATCTATTGGTATTCCTGAAAACCGTTCATCAACGAGTTGTGTTTCAATATTGTGCGCGAGGAGTAGTTCCTGGATCTCTTCAAGGCAGCCTCGTGGCAGCCCTATATATTTGGGGAAATCTTCACAGCAGTGCATGATGCGTGGTTTGCCATAAGTTGGCTGACGCATCGCCTGTGCCCGGTAAAACTCAGGATTCTGAAAAGCTGCGAGACGAATAAGTCTGTTTCTTAATGCAGGAGGGAGTACATTTTTTTCAATGTATATCTGGTTACCCAGTACCAGTTGAATTCTTTCGGGCAGGGGACCGCTGATATGAGTTTCTTTTACTTGCCTTGAAGGAGGTTCTTGCCATGGCAGGGTTTCATCTTCTTCGGTAGCAACTGTTCTAACCCCAACTATATCTCCACGATATATGGCAGCATCAACGATTGCTTTTACTTTTTCAAAAGCCATGCGTTCAATAGATGCTAAAAATGCCCATTGGTCATCATAGGGATTAAAATTTTTATCAATAAACAGGGTATTACCCTTTTCTCTTGGCTTTTTCTGAAGCGGAAGTGCAATAAGATTCCCCAATCCTCCCTGTGGCATGGTATCCTGACTGGGAAAGAAGCGATCATACGAATCAAGCCCGACCTCCGGGCGCCGTTCCATGGTTTCGGTAACAAAAAATGTTCCCAGTTTTCGAGCCAAACCTGCCTTAATCGGCTCAGAAAAAAATATCCACACATGCCCACCATGGCCAGAACGTGATCGCTCAAGCGCAGTAGGAACATTATAGGACTGACATGTCTCTATGAAAGCAGCCACATCATCCATCCAGGATTCATTGTCAAAGTCAATAACAAGAAACCAGCATGTTTCGTCCGCCAGCAAGGGATACATGCCTATGGTAAAATCACGGGCAGCTTTTTTCTGTGAATCAATACCGAGTAAATGACACTTTATTACCTCGTCAGTTACTGGGATAAAATCACGATTACTACAGTCAGTGCATTTGACCGCTGGTTTCTGGCATATTCCCTTGAATCCATTCGTTCCGGCAACAGGGCTGATAACCGCTCTTGCCGGTCTTTGCGCTTTCAAACCTTCTGGCAAATACATCTTCCCTTCCCCTGAACAGTGATCGGAAAAGAGTTATTTTTTCGCTTTCTGAAGAGTGGTTTGTTACTGAAGGTTGATCTGCTTGTGAGGTTGGATCCGAAGGGATCTGGTTGATGAGAAGTTGTCTCTGATGTTTTAATTCGGTAATACGTTTCTGGATTTGCTCTCGCTTTTCATTAAGCTCATGTAAATCTTTTTCTAAACCTGTAATTAATAACTCAATTTCTTCTTTGGTCTGCACATCAGACCTCATATAGAGACAGAAGTATTAAAAAGTTTATATAAGACGAGGGAAAAGTGACACAGCATATAATGGATAATTATTTATTTTATGATCTCGATTAAAATTTCTCAGGTTTGTTCGCGAGAGAGCAGGGGGATGATATTTATCGCCATACATTCTCAGGCTTTTATTTTTAGTGCTCATGCCGGATTTCACTTCAAGGGGATAAATAAGCTCGTTATAGGCAATTATGAAATCAACCTCTGCGCTGTTGTTACTGGTCCAATAATAAATTTCTTTATAACCTTGTGCGATGAATTCCTGCGCAACATAGTTTTCTACAAATGCCCCGTTGTATTCTGAGAAAAGGGCGTTACCTTCAACAATTGTTTTTTGTGAAATATTGAGCATTGCGCAGAGAAGACCAGTGTCAAGTACGAACAATTTAAATATTTGCTCTTCACGGTATCCACTCAGTGGCAGCTTAGGACTTGTTACGTTGAAACTCTTGTATACCAATCCGGCATCTACGAGCCATTGAATAATATCATTGTAATCTCTTGCACGTGCGTGTTTTGAAATCTCCGTGAATCTGAATTTTTTATTTTCTTTTGCCAGCTGCCCGGGGATAGCCTTCCACGTATTAGTGATTTTTATTGCATCTGATTTTGATGCATATTTTGAGAAGTCCATTTCATATGCAGTCAGCATTTCCTGTTGAACGACTCGAACCTTGTTAAGATCACCATCATTTTTATACTGAAGTATTGCTTCGGGCATCCCTCCTATGAAATAATACATTTTCAGGTGGTCAATCAACTCTTCATGAAAACTGGTCTCTATTGGCTGAAGGGAAGTTTTACTCTTTAAAAATTGTCGGAGCTGAGATTTTCCGATTCCTTCAAGGTACTCTCCAAAAGAGAAAGGATAGAGGTCCATAAAATTAACCTTCCCAACCGGGAAGGGAGCAGACTGACCAATCTTTATTCCCAGCAGCGAACCCGCTGTAGCTATATGGTATTGATTTGCTTTTTCATTAAAATATTTCAGGCTGTTTAATGTCTCCGGTGAACTCTGGACCTCATCAAATATTAAGAGAGTCTTTTCCGGAAGAATCTTTGTTTCCAGGTAGATCGATAATTTCTCAATTATTTTTTCTGGTTCAATTCTACCTTTAAAAAAGTCGTTTAGTCCGGGATCTTCCTCAAAATTGAAGTAAGCAACATTTTCATATTCATTCTTACCAAATTCTTTCAAAATATAAGTTTTTCCTACTTGCCGTGCCCCTCTGAGAATTAAAGGTTTCCGGCGATCTGAGCTTTTCCACTTGGTTAAATTTTCATAAATATCCCGTTTCATAATTTATTATATAGCAAAAAACGTGAATTTATTCAAATTATTTGTATTAAAAATGTGAAATACATGGCAATTATTGGTGGCAAAAACGTGAAAAAAATTTATTTCATTCCATTAACTTTTGGGTAAAGTGAATAATTCTTACTCCCGACCCACGGATTAATTATCCGAGGTGCTTTTAATATTTTAACTAATTAATAATACATGTCTTTCTAAAAACAATCGTTCATATAAACGGATAACGATATTTCACTATCGTCCATCTATTCCACTATCAACCATTATGTTCTCCTAGTACTGCCACAAAAAAATTCAAACAAAAAAATAGACAGAAGCTTCTATTAGCTATCTGCCTATTTTTACTTAATATTTTGGCGCGCCCGAGAGGATTCGAACCTCCGACCTTCGGATTCGTAGTCCGGCACTCTATCCAGCTGAGCTACGGGCGCGCAATAGTATGTATTGATCAGATACTATCTATACCCTTTTTTTTGCTGCCGGTCAATATCCCTCTGTACAGAATGGTGTTACTTCTTCAGCTTCTTCTGCAGGCTTTTGATGGATATATCAAGCATCTTCTGCTTTGCCACCTTGTCATTGGGATTCAGTTTTAAAACCGCCCGGTATTCTTTTTTTGCCGCGGCAAGGTTTCCCTGCTCTTCGTAGAGTGCGGCGAGCCGCTGATGCCAGAGCACTTTCTTCGGCTCGATGCGGGACAGCTCCTTATAGGCCTTAATGACTTCCTCATTTTTTCCGGCTTTCTGACAGAGAACTGCCAGCGCCTCCCAGGCGCCGGTATTTCCCTTGTCTATCTGCACCACTTTCTCATAGCCTTTTATGGCTTTGTCCCACTCTTTCTCCTTCTCATAGGCGTCAGCAAGGTTAATGAGAAACACCTTGTTGTCAGCATCAAGAGAAACCGCTTTTTCATAATTGGCAATGGCATCTTTGCGGTCTCCCTTCTTTTCCTGCAGCATGCCGAGGTTATTGTATGCGGCGGCATTTTTTGTGTTGAGGGCGACCAGCCTTTTATAGGCCTCAATCGCCTTGTCATCCTTTTTTGCCTTCTCGTACAGCAGGGCGCACTGCAGCTGGATGGCAGCATCTTTCGGATTGAGCTTAGCAGCCTTCTCAGCTTCTGCGATTGCCTGGTCAAGCCGGTTCAGCTTGAGATAAGCGTCAGAGAGGTAGAGATAGAGATTGGCATTCTTCGGGTCCTGCTTCACGAGTTCCCGGGCCTGTTCCGCTACCAGATCCCACTTGTTTTCTTTCTCATAGAGCTTGATGAGTTTCTGCCGCGCATCAAGGTTAGCTGCCATTAGCGGCAACTGATTTTTTGTAGAGATCGATCGCTTCACCGGTGTTGCCGCTTTTCTCTGCAACAGAGCCGGCTTTATAATAATAGTCATCGGCTTTACCGGTATCCAGGGAAGCAAGAGATTTGTAGGTCTCGATCAGTTTCCCGGTTTTTTTTGTCTGGATGTAGAGCGGGACAAGGGCTGCCAGCACGTCCCGGTTGCGGGGATTCTTTTTTATAATCTCTTCATACTCCGTGACGGCATTCTTAACCTGTTTTTTCTGCTCAAATGATTTTGCCAGGCCAAGGCGCGCTGTTTCTGAGTCGGGATTTGCCTTGATGGCATTTTTAAAACAGATATTTTTAGTATCAGTGTCCGTGACCGCTTCAGCCCGGGCAATCCAGTCCTGTGCAGCCAGCGTAAGGTAAATCGTATTGCTCCTATGGGGCCTCCGTTTTTCAGGACGGTGAGCGTGTAGGCGCACGTTTTTTCCGGTTTCAGCAGGGGGATGATATTGTCCTGATAATAATTGGGCAGTTTGCCTATTTCTGAAACTTCAACCTGAATAGCCTCAGGGGGGAAGAGCTTATACCATCCTTTGCAGGCAATACGCTTGATATTGAAACCGTCTTTGAATGGTACGTCAAAACTTTCTCCATTCTGAATGGTAACGGTCCGCTCTCCGGTGACAAACTCAATGTAATCAAGTGCCGCGGTAAAAGAGAAGAGGCTCTGCAGGCCTCCCCGCGAGAAAGCGCCAACCTGATTGAGAAGTATACCTGCTCCGGCAAGCAGCGCCACAATGATACCGATAAGCAGATAGTTCCGGGAAGAGCTTTCTCCCCGCACCGGCCGCTTGGTGATGATGGTGACCTCGCTGCCAGCGCTGCGCCCGGGCTTTTCATCAATCTGGTGGTCAAGCTCAAGGCTTTTATCCTTTTGCTTAATCTCTGATGGCCTTGAACCAAGCCCGATCTTTTTCATTTTCGCGTTGATACTCCAATAAAAGTAAAAGAGGGAACCTATATACCCTCTTTCAGTGCTTAATTCAACAAACAATTAACCGGATAGCACGACAGCTGCAGTTACCACCATTGCGGTTATGCCTGCAGCGTTTATCTTCTACTGCGCCGGTTACTGACCTGCAGGTTTTCCGCCCAGATACCAGACTTGCTGCTGCGTGCTGCTGCCTCTGCTTCCAGACAATCTTTTTTGAATTGCCCGGAAAGATTCTCCGCCGCGCATGGCGCAATACCAAGCCGGACTATTTCCAGATTTATCAAAATCCCCTGTTTTAAAAGAATGGTTACCATAAGGGGCGCATCTTTTTTTTCATCACGGCGAGGAGCGTATTTAAGGCGCAGGGGAACAGCCTTTAAATTTTTTTCGCAGTAAGAAAAAACCTGCCGGACAACAGAGGAAGAGGAAAGGGAGACGCCCATGAGCTTCACATCCTGCTCCCTCTTTTCTATTTCAAGGGTGAGCACTTTTTTCTTCTGATTGAAAGCAACAAATGTGACCGGGAAGACAGAGATGGATTCCACGCTGTTTTGCAGTTCCCGGGGGATTCTCTCGAGATTGTTGGTCATGCACAGATATCCCTGCGGCCCGCGATAGGTATAGATTCTGGTAACCGCAGCGGGTTCACCCTGACTGGTTCCGATGCGCATTGTTTCAGGAGCCGATGGTTCCCCCGCTCCATCAGGGTCTGCTTCAGCCTCTTCCTCTGCAACACTATCCGCTGCCGCACGGTCAGCTTTTTGCGTTTGATCAACAGCAGGAATAATTTCGTCTGATTGCAGCGCCGTGATCAAGTAGGCTTTTTTTTCTTTCTTATAAAAATTACGTGCTGCTGTTTCTGCTTTGCTGCGGGACGCATATTTCCCAATGCGCACCTGGTAGACGGTTTTGCCGGCATTATCCTGAGACTCTTCAAGGTACGCGGGATACCCCTTCTGTATAAATTTTTTTTCAAGCGCCTGCGCCTGGTCTTTGTCTGCTATGGCTTCAACGTGGATGCAAAACGATAATTTATTCCCCGGCTGTTTTTTTGCCGTCGGTTCTTCCGCAGCACTGCTGCGAGAAAAGGCAGCAAGCATAATGCTGAAAAAAAGGTATAAGAAAAAAAGATTTTTTTTCATGCAGATAAAAAAATATTGTTAGCGCCAATTCTTTAACGGATCAGAAAAAATAAATATACCTTTCAATAAGAGGTTTCAAGTTTTTATTACGGCTGGTTATTTTGCAGAAGTATGGATAGAAAAGACAAAAATTTTTTTTATGTTTTACCCCTTATAATCATTTTTTTATCAATAATCACTATATTTAGTGTATGGACGTTAATTTAGCCCCATATGTAGTATTAATTTAGCTAAAAAAAATCTGAAACTTATTAGAAAAACATTATTTTTTTCTTGACAACCTTTTAATATGAGAATATATTCCGCGCTTAAGTGGGATAAAGTGGTTTTTAGTGGTTAATTAAACCATGGGGCGGCCATGTTCAGGGGAAGATTTGATCATACCATTGATGATAAGGGACGAGTAAGCCTGCCGGTAAAATTCCGCGAAATACTCCGCAAGTATAATGACACCATTGTCATTACCACGTTTGATGGTTGTCTCTATGTGTACCCCCATGATGAGTGGATAAAATTTGAGGAAAAAGTTTACGACCTTCCGAGCGGCAGCAGGGAAATGCGGGATTTGCAGCGCCATCTGCTTTCCCACGCAAGCGAATGCACGGTTGATAAGCAGGGCAGAATTCTGGTCCCCAACAGCCTGCGCATGGTTGCGAAGATAGAAAAGGACGTGGTGATTGCCGGCCGTATCAAACACTTTGAGATCTGGGATAAAGAGCTTTTTACTCAGACTATCGAACAGGCGCAGAACAATGAGCCCGGTGAACATATCAGCGAGATTCTCAATGATCTTAAATTGTAGATGACACCATGGACAGCGCGCATGTTCCGGTGCTCCCGAGAGAAGTTGTTGAGTGGATGCACTGCAGGGATGGCGGCATGTACGTTGATGCAACAGTTGGTGCTGGTGGCCATGCAGCGGCGCTGCTGAATAGCTGTCCCGGTATTGCGCTGCTGGTGGGAATAGACCGGGATGCTCAGGCAATAGCCCTGGCGCAGAAAAATCTTGCAGCATTTCATGACCGGGCGGTCGTAATTCAGGGTAACTTTGCAGATGTTAAACAGATACTCAACAGCATGCAGATTCATTACCTTGATGGCATTTTATTTGACCTCGGTGTTTCTTCCATGCAGCTTGAAGATCCCCAGCGGGGCTTCAGCTTTAAGTCGCAGGGGCCATTAGATATGAGAATGGATCAAAACACTGCAGTACCGGCATATGCTCTGGTCAATACCTCCTCAGCCCCTGAAATAGAGCATATACTGCGCACCTATGGCGAAGAGCGGTGGGCACGAAAAATTGCCCGCACGATTCTGAAGCGCCGGGAGCAGTCACCCATCACCTCTACCCTGGAACTCTCTCATCTCGTTTCCGCAGCGATTCCCGCCCGGCACCATCCGCGCACTATCCATCCTGCCACCAGAACCTTCCAGGCGTTACGCATTGCAGTCAATGACGAACTTGATCATCTCAACCGTGCGCTGGATGAGTCTATCGATCTGCTGAACAGCGGCGGCAGGCTCTGTGTTATTTCGTTTCATTCACTGGAAGACAGAATTACCAAACAGAAACTGCAGCAGCAGGAGAAAGGCTGTATCTGTCCGCCGCGACTGCCGCGCTGCATGTGCGGGAAAGAAAAGACCATAACCATACTGACTAAAAAACCGCTCATTCCTGCAGCGGATGAAATGGGGGCGAATCCGCGTTCCCGGAGTGCAAAACTAAGGGTGGCGGAGAGAATCTAACTATCATGGCAGGCAGCGAGAGCGGGACGTCAGCAAGAGAGAGGTAGAAATAATTCCAGCGGGGGGTACCCATGATTGAAGTCATAACTGAACGATTTATTCATACCAATATCCTGGCCCGGCAGAGGGTGAAGCAGAAAACACCCGACAGCCTCGCCTGTGGCGTGGTTGCCATAAGCCTGGGCATTGCCCTGGTGCTGTGCTTCCTGCTGTTTTTCTGGATCCGCATTTATATTCTCCAGACCGGGTATCAAATTTCCGGGGCGCGTGCACTGCAGGAGCGGGTCACTCAGGAGAATGATGCCCTGCGGGTGGAGCGCTCGGCCCTGATGACCTCTTCCCGCATTGAAAACATTGCCCGCAATGAGCTGGGCATGGTTACCCCCAAAACCAAACAGGTCATTGTACTGGAATGGTAAAGCTCAAAATCCGCTATGAGATCATAAAGAATATCCGTCTGGTGGGCATCCTGTTTTTTATGCTGCTCGCGGTCATAGGAGCCCGTGCCTATACGCTGCAGATAATACAGTCTGAATGGCTCACCCAAAAACTTAACGACCAGGTAACCAAGAAAGAGCTTTTGAGCAGCAGACGGGGCACAATTTATGACCGCAACCGGGTGGAGTTTGCCTTCAGCCTTGATGTTGATTCGCTGTATGCCCGCCCGCGGCTCATACAAAACAAAAAAGATACCGCGCAGAAAATGTGCTCCATCCTGGGTATCTCCCGGGACAAAATCTTAAGCATCATTCAGAGCCAGCAGAGCTTTGTCTGGGTAAAGAGAAAAATCACCCCGGAGCAGTCAGAGAAAATAAAAGATCTGAAAATAAGCGGACTGGGCTTCACTAAAGAAGCGCAGCGCTTCTATCCGCACAAAGAACTGGCAGGCCAGCTGCTCGGGTTTGTCGGTGTTGACTCTCAGGGTCTGGAGGGCGTTGAGCGCGAGTTTGATAAGCAGATTAGAGGTACGTCAGGATATCTGCTGGTGAACCGGGATGCCCTGGGTCGGGATTTATTTCCCGAGGGTATCAAGAAGGTCGATTCTCTCCGGGGCTATAACCTCGTTTTGACGATTGATAAAAATATCCAGTACATTGTAGAGAAAGAGCTCCAGGCAGCAGTTACTGCGGCCAGGGCACGGAGCGGGCTGGCAGTGGTTATCGATCCCCGGACGGGCGAGATTTTAGCATCAGCAGTTGCCCCGGCCTTTAATCCCAACCAGGGAAGTGCTCCCGGGGACATCTGGAAAAACCGGGCGATAACTGATGTCTTTGAGCCGGGATCAACGTTTAAGCCGTTTGTTGTGGGCTCAGCCCTTGAGGAGGGCGTGGTAAAACCCGAGGACATCTATGATTGTGAAAACGGTTCGTACCATATGGGCGGAAAAATTATTCATGACGCTCACCCCCATGGACTCCTCAGCGTCACCGAAGTGATAAAATACTCCAGCAATATCGGAGCAAGTAAAATTGCCCAGCATCTTGGCCGGGAACGTTTTTATAACTACATTTGCAAATTTGGCTTCAGCCGGGAGACCGGCATTGAACTGCCGGGAGAGGTGTCAGGCTATATACCGCACGCTTCGCAGTGGCGGGAAATTAATCTCGGGACCATTTCCTTTGGCCAGGGGGTATCAGTCACGGCCCTGCAGATGGCGTCTGCATATTCGGCCATTGCCAATGGCGGTCTGCTCATGAGGCCGTATCTGGTGAAAAAAATTCAGGAAGAGAACGGCACGGTTATTCAGGAGGCTGCCCCCACCATCATCCGCCGCGTGATCTCGGATCAGAGCGCGCGCATGCTCAGGGAGATGCTCAAGACCGTGACGGAGGATGGCGGAACCGGGCAGAAAGCCTGCGTGGAGGGATTTGAAGTCGCCGGCAAAACCGGTACCGCTCAGAAAATAGCTGCAAACGGCAAAGGCTATTCTGACAAATGCGTTTCCTCCTTTGTGGGATTCATTCCGGCCCAGGATCCAAAACTCACCATCGTGGTGGTGATCGATGAGCCGAAAGGAGTTACCTACGGCGGGGTTGTAGCAGCACCGGCCTTCAGTAAAATGGCGCAGCAGATTCTGTGCTATCAGCGGATATATCCCGAGTCGTCATTGCAGCGGATAAATCCGGACCCGGGGTGGCGGGAGACAAAAGACCTGGCTCCCGGGAAGGGAACAAAGGGATGAAACTCGGACAATTACTGCCGGTGCTTGATGAAAAAGAATTGTTCGGGGATGAGCAGCAGGAAATAAGATCTATAGTGAGTCATTCAGGGAGTGCCGGCGCGAACAGTCTGTTTGTTGCTATTGCCGGCTTGCGGGTGGATGGGCATGATTTTCTAGAAGCTGTCTATCAGGCAGGGACGAGAGCCTTTGTAACACAAAAACCGTTTTCCAAACCTGATGCAGCAACCATTGTGGTGCCCGATTCCCGGCATGCGCTGTCGCTGCTTGCGGCGCAGTTTTATGGCCACCCGTCGCGGCAGGCAGGGCTGGTTGGCATCACCGGCACCAATGGCAAAACCACCACCACCTATCTTATCGAATCTATCCTCCAGCACGCCGGTTTTGCGGTGGGGGTTCTCGGCACGGTTGCATACCGCTGCGGCTCGCTGCAACGGCCGGCAGCGCAGACCACCCTTGAGCCCATGGAGCTGCAGAACATACTGCGGGACATGGTTGACGGGGGCGCACAGTATCTGGTGATGGAGGTTTCTTCCCAGGGCCTTGATCAGCGGCGGGTTGACGGCTGCCAGTTTGATGTCGGTGTTTTTACCAATCTGACGCCGGAACACCTGGATTATCATGAGACGCTGGAGAACTATTTCCAGAGCAAAGAACGTTTTTTTACCCAGGTGCTTGCCGGTTCAGCAAAGCAGAAGGTGCTGGCCGTCGTTAACCAGGACGATCCCCTGGGGAGAGAGCTGCTGGAGAGAATACCCGTTCCGCGTCTCAGCTTTGGCTATGCGGCAGGAGATATTCACGCGCACACGGCTGCTCTTTCCCCTGAAGGCATTCGTGCAGACATTCATACTCCCGGCGGCATGTTGCAGCTTTATTCCCCGCTGCTGGGCATGTTTAACCTCTACAACATTCTTGCCGCTGTAGCCGCGGCGGTCTCGCTTGATATCGCGCCTGAAGCAATCCGCACCGGCATTGAAGCCGTGCACACCATACCGGGACGGATGGAGCGCATTGAGAACAGCAGGGGGATGCTCATTGTCGTCGATTATGCGCACACCGGCGATGCGCTTGAAAACGTCCTGAAGACGCTGCGTGATATCGGGGGACGAAATATTGTCACCGTATTCGGCTGCGGCGGAGACCGGGACCGGGAGAAGCGGCCGGTGATGGGAAGGATGGCGGCACGCTACAGTGATACGGTTATTATTACCTCGGATAACCCGCGCAGCGAGCCGGCCGAGAACATTATCCGGGAGATTGAACGCGGGGTGCTGGCAGAAGGAATGAACAAAGCGTCCGACAACCTGTGTTCCGGTAAAACAGACAAAAAAGTGTATGGCATCTGCCCGGACCGTGCCCAGGCAATATACCGTGCTATCTCCCTGGCACAGCCGGGAGATAGCGTGCTGATTGCCGGCAAGGGGCATGAGACCTTCCAGCAGATCGGCGATAAAAAATTTCCGTTTGACGACCGGGAAGTGGCACGCAGCAGCCTGGAACGCCACAACTGATACTATGCCGGCGAGTTGATTGGTATGAAACTGAAACTTCGCGAGATTCTTGATGCAACCCGAGGGCACCTGGCGCAGGGAGCGCCGGATGCGGTCATAACCGGCGTTTCCATTGATTCCCGGCGCATCACTTCCGGAGAGCTGTTTGTGCCGCTCACCGGGAGTAACTGTGATGGCCACGTCTTTATCAGCGATGCGTTCAGCAAGGGGGCACGCGCGTCGTTTATCCAGAGGGGAAACGCGCTGCTGCCGGACCTGCAGAAGCGATTCCCGGATAGCGTGCTGATCGCAATCGATTGCCCATTGCAGGCGCTGGGGGACCTGGCATGTTTCTGGAGAAAGAAGTTTGACGTTCCCGTTGTTGCCATCACCGGCAGCAATGGCAAAACCACCACCAAGGAGATGCTGTGGCAGATTGCACGCCTGAGATGCAATGCCATCAGGAATCCGGGGAACTTTAATAACCTGATCGGGCTGCCGCTGTCGCTGTTGCAGCTCAATGAAAATCATCAGGTGGGCATCATGGAGATGGGGATGAGCGCCCGGGGTGAGATTGAGCGGCTCGCCGCCATCGCGCTGCCGCAGATTGGTGTCATTACCAACATCGGCCCGGCTCACCTTGAGCATCTGCACACCCTGGAGAATATCATGGCAGCAAAAGGAGAGCTGTTTGCAGCGCTTAGCCCCGATGCTATCGCTGTCGTTAACCAGGATGACGAGCGCGTGGTGCGGCTGGCAGAGAAGACCCGGGCGCGGATCATCTCATTTGGCATGCAGACGGGGGATGTGCGCGGAACGGTTATAAACCAGAATGGTGAGGGAACCGTGTTTATGCTTGACATCATGGGTGCCCGGACAGCGGTGACCCTGGCCCTTCCCGGCGGCATGTTTTTAAGCAATGCCCTGGCGGCAGCCGCCGTTGCCCATGCCCTGCACCTGTCCCTGGATGATATTAAACGCGGGCTTGAACAGTTCCAGCCGATGCCCGGCCGCATGGAAATTGTGCACCGTGCGCGGTATTCATCTTATCAATGACGCCTATAATGCAAACCCGGTGTCCATGGAGGCATCGCTTACAACCCTTTCCCGGGTGAAAAAAGGCCGGCGCGCGATTGCGGTGCTCGGGGATATGCTGGAGCTGGGTGAGCGCGCCGCAGAGTATCACCGCGCGGCCGGCAGTATTGCCGCACGGCTGGGAATCGATTATCTCTATCTGTGCGGGAGCTATGCCCCGGTCAGTGGCAGAAGGGGCTCTGGCGGAAGGAATGGCTGCGGCGCGTATCCGCGTGTTTGAGACCCGGGAGCTGCTGGCCAAGCAGCTTGAGCAGGAGATTCAGGAGGGCGACTGGGTCCTGGTAAAGGGATCGCGGGCCACGGGGATGGAAAGAAGCCGTCTCCTTCCTGCAGCAGCCGGGAGCCGGCAACCACACAACCATGCAGTAACCGGTTTGAGGGAGCATGCTGTACTATCTGTTATATCCGCTACATGTATATTTCAGCTTTTTTAATGTATTCCGCTATATCACGTTTCGCGCCATATACGCAACGGTGACGGCGCTTCTGCTCACGCTTATTCTGGGGCCGTTCGTTGTCAAGAAGCTGCGCCGGATTAACTTCGGGCAGTATATCAGGGAGGACGGGCCCGCAACGCACCACAAAAAGCAGGGCACCCCGACTGCCGGCGGCATTCTGATCCTGTTTGCCATAGTCACGTCAACCTGCCTGTGGGCTGATCTTACCAACCAGTATATCTGGCTGGTGCTCTTTGCGCTGGTGGGCATGGGCGCCATCGGCCTGCTCGATGACTGGAAAAAGATCAAGGGAAAAAACGCCAAAGGTATAACCGCCCGGCAGAAAATCATGCTGCAGACGGCTGTCGGAGCGGTGATTGCGCTCTATCTGTATATGCTTCCCAGCTGGAACACCAATTTGAGTGTGCCGTTTTTTAAAAACATACTGCCTGACCTGGGAATCTTCTATCTCGCCTTTGTGGTAGTGGTTATTGTGGGCTGCTCTGATGCGGTGAACCTTACTGATGGCCTGGACGGGCTGGCCATAGGGCTGGTGCTCCTGGTGTCGGCCACCTATATGCTGTTTTCCTATATTTCAGGTAATGTGCGCATTGCCGACTACCTGCAGATCACCTATGTTTCCGGCAGCGGCGAGCTGACCGTATTCTGCGGCGCGCTGATCGGCGCCAGCATGGGCTTTCTCTGGTACAATGCCTATCCCGCCGAGGTATTCATGGGAGACGTCGGCTCCCTGGCGCTGGGAGGATCCCTTGGCACCGTTGCTATCATTACCAAACATGAAATACTGCTGGCAATTGTGGGAGGAATCTTTGTCATCGAGGCGCTTTCGGTCATCTTTCAGGTAAGCTCCTTTAAGCTGCGCGGAAAACGTATTTTTCAGATGGCCCCGCTGCACCACCATTTTGAGCTGAAAGGGCTAACTGAGCCAAAAATCATTGTCCGGTTCTGGATTGCGGGTACCGTGCTGGCGCTGCTGGCAATGAGTACCTTAAAGCTGAGGTGAGGATGGAACTGCAAGGGAAAAACGTTCTCGTGGTCGGCATGGCACGGACCGGTATTGCCAGTGCCCGGTTTTTGCTTGGCCGGGGAGCGCGGGTAACCATTTCCGATGCACAGGAGGCGGAAGAACAAGCAGCAGCATGCCGGGAGCTGGCCGGGAAAGGGGTTGTGCTTGAGACCGGCGGCCACCAGCTCAAAACCTTTCTTGCCGCAGAGCTCATCGTGATGAGCCCCGGGGTGCCGCTGGAGATTGCGCCGCTACAGGCGGCGCAGGAGCGGGGCATTGAAATCATAAGCGAAATAGAGCTTGCCTATCGTTTCTTGAAAACGCCCCTCATCGCGATTACCGGCACCAACGGCAAAACCACCACCACCGCGCTGCTTGGCGAGATGTTCAGGGATGCTGGAAAGCGCGTCTTTGTCGGCGGCAATATCGGGACCCCCCTCATAGACTATGTTGCCGGGCCCCAGGAAGATGACTTTGTTATTGCTGAAATAAGCAGCTTTCAACTGGAGGCCATTACCTCCTTCAGACCGTACGTCAGCGTAATGCTCAACATCACCGAGGATCATCTGGACCGCTACCAGTCTTTTGCTGACTATATCGCGGCCAAGAACCGCATCTTTATGAATCAGGGAGCCGAAGATACGGCGATTCTTAATTTTGATGACTCCCGGGTAATGGCCCTGGAAAATGAGGTGCGGGCACAGAAGCTTTTTTTCAGCATCCGGCAGGCGGTCCCTGCGGGAGCTTTTTATAATGGTGACCTGCACCTCCGCTACCAGGGGACTGAAGTACGATTTACGGTCAGAGATGCGCTCCTGAAAGGTATCCATAATATTGAGAACATGATGGCCGCAGCTGCGGTCGGCGCGGTGTGCATGCTGCCGGAACAGAGCATCCAGCAGAGCCTCACGGGCTTTGCCGGACTCACGCACCGCATGGAGTTTGTGGATGAGATTCAGGGGGTTGCCTTCTACAATGACTCAAAGGCAACCAATGTGGGAGCAGTGGTTAAGTCGCTGGAGAGCCTTGCCCCGCCGCTCATTCTCATTGCCGGAGGAAAGGATAAGGGCGGCAGCTACGAGCCCCTGAGAGAGCTTATCCGGACTAAAACAAAAGCACTGGTTCTTCTGGGGGAAGCCCGGGAGAAAATATTTGCAGAACTGGGCAGCGAGGTGGAAACGGAAATGGTCTCCTCTCTTGAAGAGGCCGTGCGCGTGGCCTTTGGCAAGGCGATGCCGGGCGATACCATCCTGTTTTCTCCGGCCTGCTCAAGCTTTGATATGTTTACCAGCTACGCACACCGGGGAGAATGCTTTAAAGAGCTGGTGAAAAAACTGAACGCTTAAGCGGTATGTATAACAAACGCCTGATACACAATATTCTCATCTTTGTGCCGGTGACGCTGGTCATCATGGGCATATGCATGGTGTACAGTGCCAGCTGTATTAATGCTGCAGAACGCTTTAACGATGGCACCTTGTTTTTGAAAAAGCAGGTGATCTTTGCCATCGCCGGCATTATCGGCATGCTCCTCATCATGCGCGTTCCCTACCGGCAGTACCGGAGATTTGCCTACCCGTTTTTATTCATCAGCGTTGCCCTGCTGCTGGCGGTCTTTATACCGGGCGTCGGAAAAAAGGCCGGCGGTGCGTGCCGGTGGCTCGGGTTCAGTTTATTCTCCTTCCAGCCGTCAGAGTTTGCCAAGCTTGCGGTGATCATATTTCTCTCCTATTCCCTGGAAAAGAAAGAACAGAACATACGGATTTTTTCGATCGGCGTGCTGCCCCATCTCATGGTGGTGCTGCCGATTGCAGGCCTGGTGCTGCTGCAGCCGGATTTCGGAACTGCCATAATATTTATTCTGCTCCTGTTTGCGTTTCTGTTTGTTGCCGGCGTTCCCCGGAGCTATCTTGTTTCTCTGATTGTGCTTGCAACCGTCGCTGCGCTGCCGCTGGTTATGTATAAAGGAGCATACCGCATACAGAGAATTTTTGCCTTCCTTGACCCGTGGGCCCATTATAAGGGGGCCGGCTACCATGTGGTGCAGTCGCTTCTGGCCTTTGGATCAGGAGGGCTGTGGGGCAGGGGACTGGGCTGCGGGACGCAGAAGCTGCTCTATCTTCCCGAGCCGCACACGGATTTTATACTGTCGGTTATCGGGGAAGAAATCGGGCTGCATCGGGGTGCTGGGCGTTATTGTGCTGTTTGGCGCCATTCTCTATTGCGGGCTGCAGATAGCATTGAATGCCTGCGATCTGTTTGGCACCTATCTGGCCCTCGGCATCACGTTTCTTATCGGGCTGCAGGCAATTATCAATATGGATGTGGTCATGGGGCTGATGCCGACCAAAGGAACAACGCTTCCCTTCATCAGTTACGGGGGGACATCGCTCTTGATGAATCTTCTGAGTGTCGGCATACTGGTGGGCATTTCAGATCAGAGTGACTGTCGGGTACGACAATGAATATGGCAGTTGCAGGAGGAGGTACCGGCGGGCACCTGTTCCCCGGGATTGCCATCGCAGAGGAGTTTTTGCAGCGTGACCCGGAAAACGCCATACTGTTCATCGGCACCAGTCACGGTCTTGAAGCGCGCATCGTGCCGCAGCTCGGATTTGCGCTGCAGACCATACGGGTGAAGGGGCTCAAGGGGAAGGGAATGGCAGGCCAGATGCTTTCTCTGCTGCTGCTGCCCGGAGCATTGCTGCAGTCCCGGAACTGCCTGCGCCGGTTTAATGCCGACATTGTGTGCGGGGTCGGCGGCTATGTATCAGCTCCTGCGGTCATGGCTGCAGCGCTTCAGGGGACACCCGCGGTGATTCACGAGCAGAACAGCTTTCCCGGCTTAAGCAACCGGATACTGGGAAATTATGCGGACCGGGTGTTTGTTTCCTACGAGGAGAGCAGCTCTTTTTTTCCTCAGGATAAAACGGTCTTCACCGGGATGCCGCTGCGGCGCACGCTTCTTGAGCACCGGATGCCTGTTCGCGACAGCGTGTTCACCATCCTGGTGCTGGGCGGAAGCCAGGGCTCCCATGAAATAAATGAGGCAGTGGCAGAAGCGGTTCCGCATCTTGCAGCCCTTAAAGAGCGGGTCCGCATTATCCACCAGAGCGGAGCAGCTGATGCGGCAATGCTTGCCGGCGTTTACGGAAAGCACGGGCTGGACGCGCAGATTATTTCCTTTATCGATGACATGACGAGCGCCTACGGCAAAGCCCATCTGGTACTATCGCGGGCCGGTGCCGCAACCCTTGCGGAACTCGCCTTCTGCGGGAGGGCGGCGCTTCTGGTGCCGTATCCGCACGCAGCCAATAATCATCAGGAAAAAAATGCCCGGGTCCTTGCTGACCGTGGTGCGGCACAGATGATTCTCTCGGCTGAGCTGTCGGGGGAGAAGCTGGCGCAGGCAATTATTTATGCGGAATCACACCGCGAGCAGCTGGAGGTGATGGAGAAGCAGGCGCGAAGCCTGGCAAAACCGCAGGCAGCCCGGGAGATTGTTGATCACTGCTATGAGCTTGTTGCCCGACGGGGACGTAAACAGAGAAGAATATTTCATTAAATATAGATTCATGCAATCGTATAGTAACTGTTTTTTGAGGCGCCATGTATAAGAAAGACCAGCATATCCATTTCGTCGGCATCGGCGGCATCGGCATGAGCGGCATTGCCGAGCTGCTGCTTAACCTGGGATACCGGGTGAGCGGCTCTGATGTGAAGCGCACTGATATCACCCAGCGCCTGGCATCACTGGGGGCAACGGTTTATGACGGGCATCTGCCGGAAAACATAACCGACGTTGACGTGGTGGTTATATCATCGGCCGTCAGGCCTGATAACCCTGAACTCCTGGCCGCGCAGGAGCGCAGCATACCGGTTATTCCCCGCGCTGAAATGCTTGCAGAGCTGATGCGGCTGAAATACGGCATCGCTGTCGCCGGTGCGCACGGCAAGACCACCACCACCTCACTTGTTGCCGCAGTACTCGGCCACGGCGGCATTGACCCGACGGTTGTCATCGGCGGGCGGCTCAACACCACCAATACCAACGCCCAGCTTGGATCGGGCGACTTTCTGGTCGCGGAAGCAGATGAGAGTGACGGGTCGTTCCTCAAGCTCTCGCCGACCATCGCCGTAGTGACCAACATAGACCGCGAGCACATGGATTTCTATAAAAACATCCAGGACATCAAGAAGACCTTTCTCGAATTCATCAATAAAGTCCCCTTCTACGGGCTGTCGGTCATCTGCCTGGATAATGAGAACCTGCAGAGCATCATACCGAAAATCAGGAAGCGTTTTCTGACCTACGGGTGTGCCGCACAGGCAGACCTGCAGGCGCGCGATATTTCGCTCCAGGGATTTCAGAGCAGTTTTTCGGTGTGGCAGCATGACCAGCTGCTGGGCACGGTGGAGCAGAAAATTCCCGGCATACACAATGTATACAATTCCCTTGCCGCCATCGCGGTGGGCCTTGAGCTCAAGGTGCCGTTCGCGGTCATCCAGGAAGCGCTGGCCCAGTTCCGGGGCGTGCAGCGGCGGTTCCAGGTGCGTGAGGAAAAGCAGGGGATTATCTGGGTTGATGATTACGGGCATCACCCTACTGAAATTAAGACCACCCTGCGCACGGCAAAGGAAGTATGGCAGAGAAGGCTCGTGGTGGTGTTTCAGCCGCACCGCTACACCCGCACCAGGGATCTCTACCGCGAATTCATGGTCGCATTTTACGACGCGGATGTTCTTCTGGTGACCGACATTTATCCTGCCGGTGAAAGCCCGATCCCCGAGGTGACGGCCCAGGGCTTATGTGAAGGGCTCGAAAGACTACGGATGCAAGGACGTGACCCACATCTCCCCGGGGGACGAGATGAGGGCACATCTCAAGAGCATCCTGAAAACCGGCGATATTGTCCTCACCCTGGGAGCAGGTGATGTGTGGAAGGCAGGCGAGACGCTGATGCAGGAACTGCCCGGATAATACCAGAGGCTTCGGCCGGCACGCAGCAATAGAAATAATAAGTGAAAGAAGCACTGCATGGAGAACCGTACCACAAAGCAGGCGCCGCAGCCCCCTGACGTGCTCAGGGAACGCTTCCGGCACACCAAGATCGGGGTGCTCATGGGCGGCCTGTCATCGGAGCGGGAGATATCCCTCAGAACCGGGAGCGCCATTCTCAAGGCGCTGCAGCATAAAGAGTATACCGCGGTTGCCATTGATGCGGACCGGGAGGTGGTAAACAAACTGCAGGCCGCAGCAGTCGAGGCAGGCTTTATCGCGCTCCACGGCGCACTGGGAGAAGATGGAGCGATCCAGGGGCTGCTCGAAATTCTGCACATACCCTATACCGGGTCAGGAGTGCTTGCCAGTGCACTGGCAATGAACAAGGTGGCGGCTAAAAAAATATTTTCCTACCATGGCCTGCCAACGCCGGGGTTTCAGTCGCTGTGCGCGGCACCGGGAGGCGCAGGCGACCTGCTGGCTGATATACGCATTCCCTGCCCGATGATTGTCAAGCCCTCTGAAGAGGGCTCAACCATCGGCGTGAGCATTGTCAGGACCCGGGAGGAACTGCTGCCGGCGCTTGAGACCGCACTGCGCTTCGGCACCGAGCTGCTCATTGAAGAATTTATTACCGGCAGGGAAGTTACCGCGGGGATACTCAATGACCGGCCGTTGCCCCTTATAGAAATTATTCCCCGCAATGGTTTTTATGATTACCAGGCCAAATACCAGAAGGGTGAAACTGAATATGTTTTTCCTGACTGGCTGGGCGCTGAACGGGAGATGGCGATACAGGACCTGGCGCTGCGTGCGTTTCAGGCCCTCGGGTGCAGCGGTGCAGCACGGGTAGACTTCATGGTTGACCGGGGCGGCAACCCTTTGATTCTTGAGGTCAATACCGTGCCGGGAATGACCGAGACCAGCCTGCTGCCCAAAGCAGCCGGTAAGGCAGGAATCGATTTTCCGGATCTGGTGGAAAACATGTTGTGGAGTGCTGCTCTGCACAAACACACGCCACCAACCAGGTAACGGCGGAACAGACATGAATCTTTTTACCCGGAAAAGGAAACCATCATATAAAAAGCCGGCCAGGGCCGGACGCAGGGCGGGCCTGCAGGATAAAAAAGAACTGCTGGCAGGGATCGGTGTTGTTATCGCTATCGTGGCGCTGGTACTAACAGGCGCACCCTTCGTCCGGCAGAGCAGTTTGTTTGAACTGAGAGAATTAAAGATTTTCGGCTGCACCCTGACCAGCCCTGAAGACATTATGGCCCAGGCTCAGATCCAAAAAGGCATGAACCTGCTCTCAGTCAATCTCAACCAGAAAAGCTCACAGCTTGAACAGTATCCCTATATATATAAAGCAGTGCTCGAGCGAAAACTCCCCAACACCCTGGAAATATATGTGGAGGAGAGAAAACCGCGGGCTGTTATCAGGCTGGAAGATTTTTATCTGGTCGATGCGCGGGGCGAGATTTACAAAAAGGCGCAGGCCGCTGAGCTTAACTACCCGCTCCTGAGCGGGCTTTCTAAAGACGACCTCTACCGCGACAGCGAGCATTGCCAGCACCTGATCCGCAGTGCTCTGGGTTTGCTTGACTCCATAGCACAGGACCAGCGCTTTAAAGGGTCAGAGATTGAAATAACCATAGATAAAACAGCAGGTTTTACCATTATCACCGCTCCTGAACGTATGGCAATATATGTCGGGTTCGGGGACTTTGCGGAGAAGATGGAAGCGCTGTGGAAAATAGTTGATGACCTTAAAAACAAAGGGCTGGCGCCTGAAACGATTCATTTAAAATCAGCTCAAAAAGCATATGTTACGGTGAAAGGATAATCATAAAATGCCCGGCGTGACAAAGGGCTTGAAAATAATTTTACTATATATAGTATTTATTGGAAATTTTCCTACTATTTGTGGTATAGCTTTCCACAATTATCAGATACCAAGAACTGCCTCGTAGCAGATAAGAGTTTATACCGGAGGAGTTCCCATGAGTAAGAATCCCGAGACCATCGTTGGTCTTGATATAGGAACCACCAAAATCTGCACTGTTGTTGGCGAGGTGCGCGAGAACGGCATCACTATCATTGGTTGCGGATTACAGCCGTCGCGCGGGATTAAAAAAGGCGTCATCATCAACATGGACAGTACGGTGGAATCAATAAAAAAGGCGGTTGAAGAAGCGGAAAAAAGCGTCGGCTTCAACATTAAAACCGTCGTTACCGGAATTGCCGGCAGCCATATTAAAGGATTTAACAGCAACGGTGTTATACCCATTAAAGATAAAGAAGTGAAAAAGGGGGATATACGGCGCGCCATGGACGCTGCCAAATCAGTGGTGATTCCCATGGACCGGGAAGTTATTCATATACTGCCCCAGGAGTTTGTCGTCGACGATCAGGATGGGATTAAAGACCCGCTGGGACTTTCCGGCGGTCGGCTTGAAGCACGCGTGCATATTGTGACCGGTTCGGTGACTTCGGCGCAGAATATTATCCGCTGCACCAACCGTACCGGGCTTAATGTGCAGGATATCGTGCTGCAGCCGCTGGCATCAGGGGAATCAGTGCTCACTGAAGATGAAAAGGAGCTTGGCGTGATGCTCATTGATATCGGCGGCGGCACCACGGACATCGCCATTTTCAGCAAGGGCAGTATTCGCTACACCGCGGTGCTGCCCTTAGGTGGAGACCACATCACCTCAGACATTGCCATAGGTATGCGCTCGCCGCTGTCAGCAGCAGAAGACATAAAACGGCAGTACGGGTGCGCGCTGATGTCGATGGTTGACAGCAAGGAGACCATCGACGTGCCCACCATTGGAGAAAACAAACCGCGCCCCATTGCCCGTAAAATGCTGTGCCAGATTATTCAGCCGCGGATGGAAGAAATGCTGACGCTCATGCAAAAGGAGCTTTTGAAATCAGGATTTAAGGAATTTCTGTCCGCCGGAGCAGTTATCACCGGAGGCACTGCCCTCCTGAAAGGAATCGAGGAACTGGCGCAGCAGGTATTGCATCTGCCGGTTCGTGTTGGCTACCCGCAGGGAGTCGGGGGATTAACCGACGCTATGAACAACCCCATATATGCAACCGGGGTGGGATTGGTGTTGTTCGGCAGCCGCGCAAAAACAAATGGAGTCAATGGGGGAGGCGGCGGCAAACATGCGATGAGCAAGCTTGGTCAAAAAGTTAAAAAATGGTTTGAAGAGGTACTATAAAACTTGCAAGGGGGAGGTAACCTATGTTTGAATTCATAGAAAAAACCGGTCAGGTGGCAAAGCTCAAGGTCGTTGGTGTTGGCGGCGGCGGCTGTAATGCAATCAACACCATGATTGCTTCCAATCTGGAAGGCGTTGAATTTATATCAGCAAACACTGATGTGCAGGCGCTGAAAAACAGTAAGGCTTCGGTCAGGCTGCAGCTGGGAGAAGCGCTGACCAAAGGTCTGGGAGCAGGTGCTGATCCGCACATTGGCAAGAATGCAGCCCTGGAGGACATTGATAAAATCCGCGAGAGCCTTGAGGGTGCGGATATGATTTTTATTGCCGCGGGACTTGGCGGCGGCACGGGTACCGGCGCTGCGCCGGTCATAGCAGAGGCAGCCAAGGCGCTGGGAGCGCTCACCGTTGCTATCGTCACCAAGCCGTTTAACTTTGAAGGCAAGAGGCGCAGGCGCATAGCAGAGGAGGGATTAAAGGAACTTGCTGATAAAGTTGATTCCCTGATTGCCATTCCCAATCAGCGGCTCATCAGCGTGGTTGAGCGGCAGACCAGCTTTGTCGAAAGCTTCAAGATGGCTGATGAAGTGCTCCTGCACGGGCTCAAATCCATATCGGACCTGGTGACCGTTCCCGGCCTCATCAATCTTGATTTTGCCGATGTTAAAACCATCATGAGCGAGCGCGGCATGGCATTCATGGGCATCGGCATTGCAAGCGGCGAGGACCGCGCCAAGGAAGCTGCCCGCAAGGCCATCTCCAGCCCGCTCCTGGAAGACATTTCCATAAGCGGTGCGCGGGGCCTGCTCATCAATATTGCCGGCAGCAGTTCTCTGTCTCTCCATGAGGTGGATGAAGCGGTCTCGCTCATTCAGCAGGAAGCCCATGATGATGAAGATTCAAATATTATATTCGGTGCTGTTATCGATGATTCCCTCGGCGACCGGATCCAGATAACGGTCATTGCCACGGGCTTTGACCGGCACCGCCGAGCTTTTACAAGAACAGTTCGGCAGCGAGTTTGCAGCAAACCGGTTAACCCGTGATGCCCCGGTGGTGAATGCAGCAGGGTTCAGCGGCGCATTGTTCAAAGAGCCGGCCAAAGTTATCAAGCTGGGGACTATTATCAGCGAATTTGCCGATGACGGCGCGTATGATATCCCCACGTTTATCCGCAATCAGGCTGATTATAAATAAGGCGCTGGCAACAGACCATGCCGGCATAAACTACCTGCAGGGAGGATCGCTACTGCGTCATTGAAAAAAGCACTTTCCGGTCCGGCTGAAGAATCGGGCGCCGTCCATAAGGCAGGTGGCGGCAGGCTTAAAATTGCACTGGCCTTTCCCAATACCTACTTATGTCGGCATGTCCAACCTGGGCTTCCAGTTCGTCTACCGGCAGCTCAACCGTGCCGCAGATGTAGTATGCGAACGGGTATTTCTGCCGGATAGAAGCATCGCAGCGGAACAAAACCGCACACCGCTTTCCTCCCTTGAGTCACATCAGCCCCTCAATTCCTTCCCGGTGATTGCCTTTTCGGTCTCCTTTGAACTTGATTACCTCAATATCCTCACCATGCTCAGGCAGGGGCGCATAGCACCGCTGCAGCGGGAGCGCGACAGCTATGCCCCGTTAATTATCGGCGGCGGCGTTGCTCTGTTTTTGAACCCCGAACCGCTGGCAGACATTTTTGACCTGATTGTTATCGGTGAGGCAGAAGAAGTGCTCGAAGAGGTGCTCACGGTGCTGCGGGAAGAGCGCAGCGGAACGCGCTGGATAAAGCCGGCGCTGAAAAAATTTGCCGGCATTGACGGCGTGTATATCCCCTCGGCCTATCAGGTCACCTACCATGACAACGGAACGATTAAAGCGTTTTCTCCGGAGAAGGGATTTCCTGCGCGCATACGGCGCAGATGGGTGAAAGACCTGAATCAGGTGAGCGCCTGTTCCTGCCTGACTACGCCCGGCACCGAATTCAGCAACATGACGCTCATCGAGGTGAGCAGGGGCTGTCCACGGCGCTGCCGGTTCTGCGCGGCAGGCCATGTCTACCGGCCGTATCGCATCAGAAGCGCCGACACCTTACAGCAGGAACTGCTGGCAGGCCCGGTCGCGGCACAAAAGATTGGCCTGCTGGGGGCTGCAGTGGCTGATCACCCGGATATAGAGCTGTTGATGCGCTCTATCGCTGAGCGCGGGGGATCGGTCTCGATTTCATCTATGCGCGGTGATGCCCTCACTGATTCCCTGGTGCGCCAGCTGACAGAAAGCGGGCATAAGACCTTTACCATAGCTCCTGAGACCGGGAGTGAACGGCTGCGGCGGGTACTAGCCAAGGATCTGAGCAATGCGCAGCTGTTCAGCGCAGTGGAGATGCTGGCGCGCTCTCGAGTTCAATACATAAAGCTCTATTTTATGATCGGGCTTCCGACCGAGGATAAAGACGACATAGAGGCAATCGCGGACCTGACGCGGCGCGTTAAGCATACCTATTTTAAAGAGGCGCGCGCAGAGAAGTGGCTGAATCAGATAACGCTTTCTGTCGGCATTTTTGTCCCCAAGCCATGCACGCCGTTTCAGTGGCACCCCTTTGCCGACCGCGCCGAGCTCAAACAGCGCTTGACAATTATCAGCAGGGGACTCAGAAAAGAGAAAAAGGTTACTGTTACCCATGAGATTCCCAAATGGGGGTACCTCCAGGCGCTCCTGAGCCGCGGGGACCGGCGTGTCAGCGCATTTCTTATCCGGGCTCTGGAAACAGGAAATACCTGGAGCAGCGTATTAAAAGAAGTGCCGCTCAATCCTGATTTCTATGTCTATCGCACCAGGGATTTTTCCGAGACTCTGCCGTGGGATTTTATTGACCACGGTATCGACAGGGAAGCTTTGTGGCAGGAATACCGGAAAGCACTGCGCACGGGCTAGCCGGGAAACGGAAGTGTTTGCTGGTGTGATTTTTTCCCGGCCTTGCTTTTTGCAGCAGGTTTGGTGAACGAGTCAACGCGATTCTGCAGGGTATTCCGGGTAATGCCCAGAATTTTTGCCGCTTTACTCTTATTGTTCTTTACTCTGCGCAAAACCGTCTGGATGTAGATGCGCTCTATTTCTTCCAGGGCAAAAAAATCTTCCTGGCTGAAAAAGCTTTCCAGGGTGATTGACTTTTTGGAAATGTTGAAGCGGATGTCATTTTTTGTTATCAGGGGGCCCTGCGCAAGCAGCACCGCGTTCTCCATGACATTTTTCAGCTCGCTTACATTGCAGGGCCATGCATAGGATTTCAGCAGACCGAGCGCTTCGCTGTGTATCCCGCCGATGTCCTTCCCATACTCTTTGCTGAACCGGTCAATAAAAAATGAAGCAAGGGGCTGCATATCCTCCAATCGCTCGCGCAGCGGTATAAGATTGAGCGTGTCCGGGCGGAATATGTTCTGCAGGGATTCTTTGCACGGGGCATTCTCCTCCGGCTTTTCACTATTCTGGCAAAAGGAGAAAATGAGATGAATGGATGGATGGGAAGACGCTGATGAGCGCAGCGCTCTGCCGCAGTTTTCTTTTAGCACATCGAATACTTTACCCTGAATGTGACTATCCAGCTTGCCCACATCGCGCAGAAATATGGTTCCGCCCATTTTTCAGCGGGCTGCTTCCTGATGAGGATTGCAGCATCAGGCGTATGGGGCAGTGCGGAAAGGTACTGCTCCAGCTTTTTTTCAAAATGATCAAGTGCCAGGTGGGAGCAGTTCATAATGAAAAAAGGGTGCTGGAGCGAAGAGGATATATAATGGATGTTCTTGGCGAGAAATTCCTTGCCGGTTCCCTTTTCGCCGGTGATGAGGATAGGTGCATTCCCCCGGGAAGATATTTTTTTTGCCTGCTGGTATATCTTTTTTAAATACTGGCTCAGGCACAGCGTGGGAAAGTAGTCTATGGTTTCGAGCAGTTGTTCCTGAACGGTTTGCATACGTGACGAATCAGCGCAAGATGTTAACATGTATGGAACAGTAGTCTGCAACGCTTCAGTGCCGCTGGCTATGATGCTGACAATTCTTTTAGTATAAAAAAGAAAGAGAGGAACAGAGAAGCTGGTCGCCTTAGTTTTTTTGCAAAATTTTCTTTTTGAATGCGTTCCATAAATAGATAGATTGCAATATCAAGTCAAGAGATATTTTTAAATAAAAAAAATGAAAGGCATTCTGATAGAGAAGCAGTTTTTAAAAATCAAAATTAGCGATACATTTTATAAGCGGATGGTGCATGATTGCGGTGAAGTAATTTTATGGCAGTAAAATTAGATGGCTATACTGTTTTTCTCTTTTCAATCACAGGGATTATCTTCAACCATGTGAAATGGATAAAAAATATTTTTATAATAGAGCGAAATGGATAACGCACCGGTGCTCATAAGTGAAAAATATTTTTATTGCACGGTATCAGGTAATATACTATTAACATAAAAGAGAAAAAATATTCTACCACGAGGGATGATGCGGTCAATAACCGGTTCTACATTACCTACTTTCAGGAGGAATCAATGAGTAAAAACAAGGAGTACGCGAAAAAGTTAAAAGAGCTCGAAGGATATGAGCGGGATATCATAGCCTTCAAGCTGTGTGATGAGGTTCCGGCAGGGTTTGAATACTATGGCGATGATGTTTCATTTATGTGTGCCATTGTTGCGGAAATCTGGGAGGGACGGAAGAGTTTCTATATCACCAATAAGAATGTATTGTGCGGCGGTGCCGTATACGCAGGAATCGGGAATAAGAAAATGACGAAAGAAGATTTTGATGCCGGCATGTCAACATCGCTCGGCAAGAATAAAGCCTATGCCGACCGGCAGGTAATGCGAAGGGTTAACCAGCAGATACCCCACCATTATAAACATTACAAGTACCTCATAATCGGGAAACTGGAAGACGTTGAAAATCCCGACCAGGTTATGATCGTGGCGGATGCCAACCGCATTATGCGTTTGTGCAAAGTGTATACATGGAAGACCGGCGAGCTGGTGCACGGACTCCAGGGAACTGCCTGGTGTACCCAGTCATTTCCCGTTGTCCACAAAGCAAAGACCATGTCCCATACCCTTGGAGATCCGCCGTCACGGTTCCTCATGCATCTTGAGCCCGGAGAAATGTTCTGTAATATTCACTATGACCTGCTGCCGCTCATAGTTGAGAACATTGAAAACATATCAAGCGGTCATGTCCTGGATTAATGAAAGGAGAAGCGTATGGCTTACTTTATAACTGAAGACTGTGTTATCTGCGGGACCTGCTGGGAGATCTGCCCCACCAAATCTATAGTTGAATATGACTGGTACTATAAAATTACCGACACCTGCGTTGAGTGCGGTGCCTGCGCACGGGTGTGCCCTAACACGGCAATTACCAAGGGTAAAGAAAAAAAAGCAAAAGAAGGCAAGAAGGCTGGTGCATAACGCATAACCTGCCATGAAATAAAATAAAACCAGAGGCACTGGGTATACCATCCAGTGCCTCTGGTACTAACCGTATCCTGAAAGGCAAAGCGATTACTTGGCAGCCGGGACCTGCTCGGCTTCCTGCTTTGTTTCAGTCGCCTGCTCCACTTTTTGCTCGACCTTTTTTTCCACCGCCTCCTTTACTTCATCAACAGCCGGAGCTTTTTCCTCAATCTTAGGCTGTTCCGGTACGGGAGCTGCCGGTTCGGTCGCGAAACTCACGCCTGACAGGGAGCATGCAAACAGCATGGCCACGAGTATTGACAGAATATTTTTCATCGTATCTCACCTCCTTTCGCTTGTTCTACCGTATAACGCACTTTTATTAATCTGAGAAAGCATGCCAGCAGCAACAGACGACGGTGTTTAAGCAATGAGATTATTTCATCCGGTTTTATATGTGTTGACCGCATGGCTCATTCTCCCCTGGTTTATTGTTGTATCTGCCACCGACTATCAGATGTTTTTGTGCGAACTGCCGGTGCAGCATTTGTTCACCCCCCGCAGGGTTCTTCCTGCGAGGGGAATCTTTTACATGACAGCATACTCACTCTTTAGCCGTTGCCGGTGCCTTGGCAATTGACTTCACCTTGCCATCCTTTACCGTTGCTTCCACCACATCGCCAACTTTAACGTCAGCTTTGGCAGCCCGGCGGCCAAGGGTATAGACGGTTCCGTCAATGGTGATTTTCTTCTCTTTGGTATCCAGCGCTTCTATTGTGCCTTTTACTATGCTTTTCTCGGCAGCGACCTGTTTTTCAGGAGCCGGCGCCGCTGCAGGTGTTTCTTCGGCAAATGCCGGGATGGTGAACGCGGCAATAACTGCCAGCAGTAATGAGATGCTCAAGAATCTTTTTAACATGGTCTTTTCCTCCTCTGATTTGTTGTGTTTGCCTGTGTTTGTTATTCCCGACTTTAAAACCTGTTTGTCCGGGATGCTCTTTGTGTAACGCGCGTTATTTGCTGAAGCACTATCGCAAGTCCTGTGCCAGTATTGCCGCTATGAATTAACCGGCTGAATTGGTTTGCTATTTTTGTTTTAAAGATTTCATCGGCAGGAAGTGAGCAGTTTTGTTTTGCTTCAGGGAAATTATTGAAAAAAGAAAATGTGAGGAGTTGTGAGGTAGTTATGTGATGTCTTCAATTTTAGACAAGGTGGTGGGTTTCAGGTACAGGCAATAGCCGGAACATATAAATATTATGGGCTATTACTTGATAAGTCGTCCGGCGCATTTTTATGAGGGCGAGCGGGAAGAAGACCAGGCAGAAGATAACAAGGTACATAACGCTCCACAGCAGATGAGCAGTAATCGACCCGAGGCTGAGCGCGCGCACCAGCGTGACCAGGTGGGTGAGCGGGAAGATAAGGGCCATGGCCTGCGCCCATGCGGGCAGATTTTCAGCCGGGAAAAATGTTCCGCTGAAAAGAAACATGGGTGTGACAAAAAGAAATATCGGCAGGTTAAACATATCAATGGTCGGTGTGATGCCGGTGAAATACATGCCGATGGCGCCAAAGGCGATGCCGCCGAGAAAGGCAAGCGGTAGTATCAGGAGGCCGGAAGGGTAATGAATGAGTCCGAACAGGCTGATTACGGTCAGCATGATAGCGGTGGCGATTACCGATTTTGTCGCGCCCCAGATTATCTCGCCGGTGATGATCTCATCAATTGACAGCGGGGTTGCCAGCATAGCGTCAAAGGTTTTCTGATGGTACATGCGCACAAATGATGCGTAGGTGTTTTCAAAGAAGGCATTGTTCATAATATTTACTGCAATGAGCGCAGGGGCTAAGAAAGCAATATAGGAAACCGGCGCGCCATGATAGGAGATTTTACCTACCAGGGCGCCCAGGCCGATGCCAAAGGCAAGCAGATAGAAGAGCGGCTCAAACAGCGGCGGGATAAAGCTGATTTTCCATATCTTCTGGTACACGGTAAAGTTTCGCTGCCAGACGCGCCAGAAGCGCTTTGAGATGCTCACGGATAACAGGTTGTTCATTCCTTAAGCTCCCTTCCGGTCAGCTTGAGAAATACATCCTCAAGGGTTGCCATGCGCAGTATGCAGCCTCCCGTGCAAAAGCGGTCGCCGATTTCATGGAACAGATCATCTCTGCCCTGGCCATAGATTATCAGGCGGTGGCCCAGGTCTTCACATTCAAGGCTCTGCGATTTAACAAATGCCCTTAAGTTCTCTGCCGGGTCATCGACCTCTATGACATTGTGGCCGACATGTTCCCGGATTAAATCAGCGGGCTTTCCTTCAACAAGGATTTTCCCCTGGTGCATGATTACCAGCCGGTCACAGAGCCGGGAGGCCTCATCCATGTAGTGGGTGGTCAGTAAAATGGTGAGGCCGCCTGCTTTCAGCTCCTCAAGCCGCTGCCAGAGCTGGTGGCGGGCCTGGGGGTCAAGGCCGGTGGTGGGTTCATCAAGGATTAAAAGCTCGGGGTCATTGATAAGGGAGCGCGCCAGAATCATCCTGCGCATCATGCCGCCGGAAAGCTCGGTTACTTTTGCACCCCGGCGGTTATCAAGGGAGATGAACTGAAGAAGCTGCTGCGCCTTTTCGCGTGCCCTGCCGGAGGGGATATCAAAATAGCGGGCAAATACCAGCAGGTTCTGTTCCACGGAGAGATCCGGGTCAAGACTGTTTTCCTGCTGGCATACGCCGATGCGCGACTTAATGCTTCGCCAGTCCTTCTCAATGTCGAGGCCGAACACTTTCAGCGTTCCGGCGGTTTTGGGGGAGAACCCGTACACCATGCGCACCGTGGTGGTTTTTCCGGCACCGTTGGGCCCCAGGATGCCGAAGCACTCGCCGGCAGTGACATGAAAATTTATTCCGTCAACTGCCGTAAAGCCGTCAAATTTCTTTGTCAGACCTTCTGCTTCAATGATATACTGCGCCACAGGTTTTCCCATTCTTCTACAGCACGGTTTGTTTTCTTAAAATATATCATATAAATAAAGGGATACAAAAATTTTAATTCCTCACAAGATTGACATGCACAAAAGTTGTGAGATTCAGAGTTAAGGAGTTACGGGTGCTGGAGTTTCTCAACGCCTAAACTCCTCAACTCCCGCACTCGCTGAACTTAAGCTTTTTGTTAAACATGGAGGATTAGTTGTATGAAGAGCTTAATGGACATACATTCTATTGTGCAGGAAGAGCTGAGGAAGCGGTATATGCTTGAGCCGGTGAAATTAAAACATCCGTTCCCGGAGCGCCCGGTTCGCGCACTCGGGCTCATGAACATAAACGGCGAGGTGTTCAGCACGGACAAACTGCTGCGCATCGTCTTTATCCGGCCGGATCTGCCAGTTTATTTTTCTGTGCGCTCCATGTTTATCCGGCCGCGGGTGGAGCTTGACCTGCCGGTATTTGCGGGAGAAATTATGCGCACCGGGAAAAAGAGGATGGTCATTGTGGACATCCACCGCACCGGCAAAACCCATCACGATGATTCAGCCCTGTTTGGAGAGATGCTGAAAGTTCAGGAGCGCTATCCGGAATTAATTGAAATATACGAAACGGCGGCAGGATAAAATCCAGGAAGTGTTCTCAAAGGCAGCCTGCCAGGTGGTGATACCGGAGGAACTGGAAGAACAGGCTGTAAGTCTGTGGAAGGAATACCTGAACCTGTTCTGCGACATGGTTGACCGGGCAAAACCGGTGGCAGGGGAAGATTTGAAGAAAACGCAGGAGGTTTTTGAAGACTACCTGAAAACACTGGTTGACCATGACCCGGGAGTCGGCATATGGAAGGTTCTGTTCGGCGCAAAGGGCGGGGTGGAGCGGTCAATGGATATGCATTTCGGGAGGTGATTATTTTTTTCTTCCTTCATGAATGAAGTCGATAATTTCACTTGTTGTTAATCCAAGGTTAATCCCCTTCACATCAAGAGGTGATGGGAGTCCGGCCTCCGGCTTTATAATAAAAAACTTTCCATCCGTTGTTTTTATCCTGACACCACCTTCTTTGTCAGCTTTTTTTAGTATCATATCAAGGTTTTGCTGAGCTTTTGAACATGAATAGGTGGTCATAATGGCACCTCAAGTATTTTAACATTCATTTTTTGTAACTATTCAGTATAATTTATTTTGCGTTCTTTGAAAAAAGTTCTTGACAGGGGTTTTGGACGATTTTTGAAAAATCGACTCACCTTGAAGCCTCTCTCGTAACCCACTCTTGAAGGCTCTGTGGGCCATCTGTCGTGATTGCAGAGCACCATAACAGAGCGGTCCGTACGTAAAATATAATAGCGCCTTATATGGCCGCCTGGCGCGAAAAATAGGCCCTCAAAAACCTGTGTTATAGTGGCTCATCACAAAACACGGGTATCTGAATGACAGTTGAGAACATTAACGTAGAAGCAGCCATCAAACGGGTTAACGACCTGATTGCCTCCGAGACGAATTTATCTCCGGCACTAAAGGCCAGTCTTGAAGTGCTGCTGCTTCTTGTTACCATTTTAGCCAACCGCTTGGGACTCAACAGTAAGAACAGCAGCAAGCCGCCGTCATCTGATCCCAATCGAAAGAAAGGGCCGAAAGAACCCGGTGTACGCAAACCAGGTGGACAGCATGGACATATCGGAACCACATTGAAGCCGTTTCCCGATCCGGACCTGGTCAAGGTGATCCCGGTTGACAGAAGCACCTTGCCACCAGGTAACTATCGACCAGTTGGATACGAGAGCCGCCAGGTAGTCGATCTGGATATCAGCATGTTTGTTACCGAATGGCAGGCCGAGATACTGGAAGATCAAAATGGCAAGCGCTACGTAGCTCCTTTTCCGAAAGACGTTACCAGGCCGGTGCAATACGGTATCGGTGTCAAGGTCAACGCTGTCTATATGTCCCAGTATCAGCTGATCCCGTACAACCGCATCGAGGATCACTTCCAGGATCAGATTGGTATTCCGGTCAGTGCCGGAACGATCTATAATTCAAACAAGGATGCTTTTGATCGCCTTGAGTTCTTTGAGTCATGGGTCAAAGAGCAGCTTGTGGTATCATCGCTCATTCATAGCGACGAAACCGGTATCAATATCGGTGGCATCAGACGTTGGCTGCATAATGTCTCTAATGACAGCTTTACCTGCTTTTATCCCCACGCCAAACGAGGATGTGAAGCGATAGACGAGATGGGGATACTGCCAAAGTACCAAGGCACCATCTGTCACGATCATTGGAAACCCTACTTCAGATACGGCAGCTCCCATGCGCTTTGCAATGCCCATCACCTGCGAGAGCTTGAAAGAGTGTTCGAGCAAGACAAGCAAATGTGGGCAGAGAAGATGATTGTCCTTCTGAAGGAAATCAACAAGGCCACCCATGATGCAGGAGGTCGCCTTGAAACAGCAGCGTCGGAACATTACAGAAAACGTTACCGGGTTCTGCTGTTTGAAGCTGAACAGGAATGCCCGCCACCAGATGAAACAGCAGAAAAAGATACAAGGTAAAACGGCACGATCAAAAGCAAGAAATCTTCTGGAACGCTTGCGAGACTTCGAGAAAGAAACATTGCGATTCATGGTTGAAACCAACGTACCTTTCTCAAACAATCAGGCTGAAAATGACCTGCGGATGACCAAGGTACAACAGAAGATATCAGGTTGCTTTAGATCAATGGACGGCGCAAAAATCTTCTGCCGAATCCGAAGCTATCTGTCGACTTGTAGGAAACAAGGAATTACTGCGACCCAAGCTTTGCGTCTACTGTTTCAGGGACAGTGGCCTGAATTTATGAATGTCAAAGATCAATGTGCTGAATAGTTACTCCATTGTATTGTCTCGACGGAAAATTCTTGCCCGCTTTGTTTCATGCCCCTTATATAACAACAAAAATTCCTTGTGTCCAAAAAAAATGGGGGACATTGTCAGAGGACCTCCAGGGGGTAGTGTCGGGTTTTAACGTAGTGACGTTTGACCCGCGAGTGAATTTTTTTAGCTTTTAAGATACAACTGCAAAGAGGACGTGCTTGACTTAGCATGTTACCTGGATTCAAAAGCGTCCTAAGAATAGTCAAATAAAGTCAACTGGTTAGCGGGGACATTGTTGACAACTTGGATTTTATTGTAATCAAAGTTTGCAACCAATTGAATAAGAGGAGCTTTTTCAAAGACCGTGACACTCAGGATTTGTAAAAAAGTGTAGAGACTGATATCTATCTTGAGTCGTTTTCTAATAATGGCAATCAGCACATAGACTGAGATGGCGATCCATATCTGGGTTTTTACCGCATTCTCAGAAGTGCCATAAAATGATTTTATGCGCAGATGCTGTTTGATCCATTTAAAGAATAATTCTATCTGCCAGCGGCTTTTATAAAGCAGGGTAATGGTGAGGGCTGGCAGAGAGAAACAATTGGTGAGAAAGATCAACTGCTTATTTTTCTCGGTATCGAAATAACGAACCCGGCGCAACTTATCAGGGTAGTCTCTGAGTGATTGGTATCCCGTGAGCATCACCGTTTGATCACAGATAAGACCGGCTGCTTTATCGACCTGGTGGGAATAAATTCTTCGGGCAGCGAGATTGTGTTTAGCACGAATGACAAAGAATGCCAGTAATTGAGCCAGCGAGTATAACCGGGAAAAATCCAGATACCCTCTATCAACGACATAAAAAGAACCTGGTTCGGGAATGAGAACATCAAGCATATGTACATCATGGACTTTGCCATCGGTAATCTTGATGAATGAAGGGATGCTCCCCCGCAGATCCATGAGCGTATGCAATTTAATGGCAGCCTTGTGTTTGCGAAATCGCGCCCACGGGAATAACGAAAGGCATAGATCAATGGTTGTAGAATCAAGGGCATACACGGTCTGATCAAGTTCTACGCCGAACGTATCGTCTTTATATAAGGCTCTGGCCTGATGAATCAGTACTTGAGCAAAGTCAGCATATATACGCCAGTCCCGCTGTTCATTAGTATAGGCCAGATTGCTTTTTGAAATAGTGCTGTGGATTCCCATATGGTAGAGTTTATTCTGCCGTGCACGCAGACATGCTTCAATATCGCGAAGACTTTCTCTGTAGGTAAGTTGGGCAAAAGCCATACAGAGAAATTGATCTAAACATGAAAAGCTTTTTACCTGATAATTGCCGTGATAGCGGTTTACACATTTGTTAAATTCGTAGGTTGGGAGAAAATCCATGACCTGAGCAAAAATTGTCTTGCCTGAATTCATATGCCACTCCTTTATTGGTTGTTGGGTTAAGGGAATGGCACGAGTATAGAGAGAATTTCAAATCGAAAAAACCAATTTCGCTATTTATCATAATGATTTATTTTGTGTTTTGAAGAAATTACAACCCAGGTTTAGGACACGCTTGACCTGGATTATGAGTTGTGGAGCAAAAGGTAACTGGTTTTATGAAGAGGGAAATAGGCAGACATACCGGAGCAGTTCCAAAACGTCTACAAACAGCGCTTACTGATCTAATGATTGCTCCATGCGTTAATAAACATCCGCTCACACTCGTTTTAAATAGTCATTGCGAGGCGCATTCAACGCCGCCGCAACAAGCGATAAACAATTGCTGATAGCTGCCTGCTGAAAGCTGTTTAAAATCAACGGGCGCTGTACGTAGTCTCTATGAGGATTTCACGAAAACAAAGCGGAGTATGTGGTGGTTGTCCCTAATAAACTAATAAAAAGTCATTAAAAAAAGCAGGAGCTGCTGCGGCTCCTGCTTTGTGCTGATTGCCTGAGATAACTATTGCGCTGCTTCTATATCGAAATCATGGTGTCGTTAATCAGCGCTTCTGCGACAATTTCTGCAACATCTTTCACCTTTACTTTATCCTGGGCTTTTTCGTCCTTCACGCCGTCCTCAAACATGGTCAGGCAGTAGGGGCAGGCCACGCTGATGGTTGCCGGTTTGGTAGCAAGTGCTTCCTGGGTGCGCTCAAGGTAGATGCGCTTGCCGGTATCCTCCTCCATCCACATCCTGCCGCCGCCGGCGCCGCAGCAGAAGCTTTTTGCCTCGCGGCGCGGCATTTCAAGGGGCTGGCTGCCGCCGCACACTTTCGCCAGTATTTCCCGCGGCTCGCGGTAAATATTATTATAGCGGCCCAGGTAGCATGAGTCGTGATACACGATTGAGCAGTCGTGCTGTTTTTTAAGCTTTATGCTGCCCCGCTGCAGGAGGCTGTTGATGAGCTCGGTGTGGTGGATGACTTCAAAGTCAGCCCCGTACTGGCGGTAGTCGTTTTTAAGCGTGCTGTAGCAGTGCGGGCAGTAGGTGATGATTTTTCTGACCCCGTACTTTTTAAACATCTCGATATTTTCCCGGGCAAACTGGTCAAACACATATTCATTGCCCAGCCGCCGCTGGGAGTCGCCGCAGCACTTTTCTTCGATTCCGAGGATGCCCCAGGAGAGATGGGCGGCATTGAATATTTTGGTCAGAGCAGTGGTTACCTGGCGGCTCCGGGAGTCAAAGGACCCGGCGCAGCCCACATAAAAAAGATATTCGACCCGCGCGCCGTGGGAAAGGATTTTCGTGTTGCGGTCATGTACCCATTTGTCGCGCTCGCTGGGCGCGATGCCCCAGGGGTTGAAGCGCTGCTCGGAGTTCTCGAAAAAGCCGATCAGCTCTTCCGGGAACGAAGCCTTTTCCATTACCAGGTGGCGCCGCATCGAGATGATTTTCGGCACGTGCTCGATGAACACCGGGCATTTCTCCATGCAGGCCCCGCAGGTGGTGCATGCCCAGATGGCGTCGGTCTGAGACATTGTCCTCTCCGCCGTTGATCAGGGGGACCGCCATGGCTGCATCTTCCGGCGCCGGGGCAATCGTGTCCGGCGCGCGCGTTGTGAGCAGGGCCGTGCCGTTTTTCATGAGGTTCAGCTTGCCCTCGTGAATAACCTGCATGGGGTTGAGGGGCTTGCCGGTGAAGGTGGCGGGGCAGGCGCGCGCGCACCTGCCGCATTCCGTGCAGGAGAGAAAATCGAGCAGGTCTTTCCAGGAAAACTGGATGATCTTGGAGATGCCAAAACGCATCCCCCGCTTGAAGACCATGCGCGGTATGGTGGTCACAAAGGAGAAGCTTCTGAAAAAGCAGTTCGGAATCGCGGTCAGGATATGCAGGTGCTTGCTGTAGGGAAGGTAGTTCAAGAAAAAGAGCAGCACCAGCGCGTGAATCCACCAGAATATGCGGGAGAGCAGGTGTATTGTCGGGGTGGGGACATTGGCTAAGAGGGTGAAAACGGCGTAAGAAACAGGGGTCCAGGACGTCATGTATTCTTCCCGCAGGCGTATATCACAGGCATGCAGCCCGAAATAGGCGATCATCAGGGACGCGACCAGCGAGAGGATGAAAAATGCTTCAAAGCTTGCCTCGATGTGGGGAGGCCGGAAAAATATCCTGCGCACGGCCGCGACCATCACGCACACCAGAACCACCAGCGACATGATATCAGCCGAGAGCAGCAGGATACCGTAGGGAATGCCGCCGATGAAATCAAGGGAAAAGCGGGGGAACAGTCCTGACACCAGAAATTCAAAATTGATCAGCGCCAGCACCATGAAGCCCCAGAACAGGAAAAAGTGGTTGATGCCGAATTTTTCGCTGACGACCCGCGCCTGGGCAAAGGCATAGACGCACATGTTTTTAAACCGCGTCCGCAGATGGTCAAAGCGGTTTTCCGTGCGGCCCAGGCATATCATGGCAAAGAGCCGGTAAACATTTCTTAAAAACAGCGCCATCGCGCTGATGAACACCAGGTAAAAGACTAATAATTCTACGCTGCTCAAGTGAGCTCCTTTCTAACCTGCAGTACATCAATATATCTATCAGGTCACTGGATGGGCTCCGCTGTTGCGAAGCTTGTCAATGAGCGCGGGAATAACCTCGAACACATCACCCACAATGCCGAGGTGCGCAACTTCAAAAATTGGTGCGTTCTTGTCCTTGTTTATGGCAATGATATATTCCGCATCCTGCATTCCCACCAGGTGCTGGATGGCGCCGGAAATACCGCAGGCAATGTAGAGCTTCGGCCGCACGGTTTTGCCGGTCTGCCCGACCTGGCGTTCATGGGGCACCCAGCCCGCATCAACCGCGCTGCGCGAGCAGCCGACCACACCGCCCAGAAGCTCGGCAAGATCAAAGAGCAATTTAAAACTGTCGGAGTTCAGCATGCCGCGACCGCCGCTCACAATCACCGGGGCTCCGCCAATATTGACCGAGCCGTCGGTCAGCAGCGGTATCACTTCAAGGACGGCGCTTTGTATCTGATTTTCCGCGACCAGGAATGGTTCGGTGACCATGGGACCGGTTCTGCCGGCCTGCGGTTCCGGCTTCGGCATAACGTGGGGCCGCACCGAGGCCATCTGCGGCCGCACCTTTTCGGTCATGATGGTGGCCATGATATTGCCGCCGAAGGCAGGGCGGGTCTGCTCCAGCAGCCGCCGCTTTTTGTCAATGCCCAGGCCCGTGCAATCTGCAGTAAGCCCGGTCCTCAGCTCCGTGGCCACTGCTCCCGCCAGATCGCGGCCCAATCCGGTTGCACCCATAAGCACAATTTCCGGCTTGTATTTTCGAATAAGCGAGATGGTGGCGTTGAGGTAGGTCTCGGTGCGATACTGGGCAAGCAGGGGGTCATCAATAAGATATACCTTGTCCGCGCCGTAGGTAAAGGCCTCGTCTGCAAGCCCCCTGATCTTTGAGCCGAGGATAAACGCGGCAAGTTCCACGTCCAGGTCATTGGCAAGGGTTCTGCCCACGCCCAGCAGCTCCCACGATACCGGATGTGCCTTGCCGTCGCTCTGTTCCACAAACACCCATACCCCTTCCAGTTCCGTGATGTCTGATTCAGTCTTTCTTCACCTCGGCTGTTTCTTGCTTGATTATACTTTCAACCGCCATCACGGTAATTAGCTTTTCCATCTTCAGGGTAACACCATTTCCAGGGCTTCCGCAGGGCATACCTTGACGCACTTGCGGCAGCCGATACATTTTTCCAGATCAATAACCGGCTCGCCCTGGTCATTCATCTGGATAGCATCAGCCGGGCAGGATATCTGGCACCGGGCCCCGCAGGCAATGCATTTACCGGGAATCAGCCGTACCTTTCCCCGCGGTTTCTTTTTCTGCTGCTTTTCTTCCATTACATCCTCCAAAAATGAGTTAAGGAGTTTAAGAGTTGAAGAGTTCAGGGAGTTTAATAAACCGTAAAACTCCTGTTCTCAGCAGCTCCTGAGCCCTTTATTTTTCAAGTGTCACAAAATCCCAATCCCTAAGCTTACCGAATATGGTGTCCACGGCGAAATCTTTTTTATCTCCTTCTCCCTCCAATGATCTCGCCCTTTTCCCGCTGGGGCGCGAAGATTCTGCGCACCTGGGTCGGCGAGCCGTTTAGGCCGATGGTGTTGGGATCGAGTTTGAGGATATCATTGGTCCAGACCGGCGGCTTCACCTCTGCCGCCTCAAGCCTGCCGGGCACGGTCGGGTAGCGCGGCAGATTGCACTCCCGCACCACGGTAATCATTGCCGGCAGCCTTGACTCTATGATTTCGTAGCGGTCTTCCAGTGCCCGGCGCACCACGATGATCTTCTTTTCCTTGTGAATCTCAATAACCCGGTCAACCAGCGTCAGCTGGGCGAATTTCAGGCGGCTGGCTATTCCGGGCCCCACCTGCGCGGTATCGCCATCGATGGTCTGCTTGCCGCAGAGCACGATATCAACCGGCTCCTGCTGTGCCAGCCGGGCAATGGCCGCGGCCAGGACCGTGCTGGTGGCAAGGGTGTCCGCGCCGCCAAAGGCGCGGTCGCTCAACAGCACGGCATCGTCAACCCCGAGGGCCAGCGCCTTGCGCAGTATAACTTCCGCGGAAGGCGGCCCCATGGAAAGGGCTGTTACGCGGCCGCCGTATTTCTCCTTTAAACGCAGAGCCTCCTCCACCGCATGGGTATCAAACGGATTGGTGATAAACGGGACCCCCTCCCGGATCAGGGTATTGGTGACGGGGTCAATCTTTACCTGGGTGGTATCAGGCACCATTTTGACACATACAACAAAATACATACGTTTCTCCGCTTGTTAAGTTGCTGAACAGGTTTCCATATATAGCACAAAAAAATCCAGTACAATAGACCCTATTTACATTCTATCCTTTTTTTCCTTGACAAAGCCCTGGTGTTATTATAATAGTATTCTTAAAGACTACATCTAAAGGAACTATTTCATCAAAAAACTTCTGCTATTGGTAGGGCCACATGAATGATATAGATAAGCATCAAATCGTCAGGCGGCACATGGACCAGCTCATCTTTGATTTAAAGAGGGGCTTCTTACAGTTTGCAGCTCTCGCGCTTATCCACCAGGGGGCAAAGTACGCCTACGAGATAAAGGCAGAAATTTTAACCATAACCAACGGGCTTTTTGATATTGACCGGAACAATCTTTACAAAAAACTGCGCTCTCTGGAAAAGGACGGCATACTGAAGAGCTATGCAGAGCCTTCAGCGCAGGGAGCCAATCGCAAGTATTATGCTCTTACGCCATTCGGAAAAAAACTCCTTGATGAAATGTATAGCCTGCTGCGGCCGGTCATGGATACGTTCCGCAAGGCAAATAAAAGCTAAACAACAGGCCCCGGTATGCAGGACCATAGCAAGCGCTTCCTCAGAGTTTTACTTCTGTTTTCCTTTGTCTCTCTAATGCTGTGTCCCTATGCCGAAATTATCACTGCCGGCCACGGGGGCAAGCTGCTGATACATCAGGATGATTTTAAAAAAAACCGGAAGCTGGTAAAAAATGAATATCAATCCCCGCAGGCACCGGTCTTCTTAAAAACCCCGCTTCCTGCCAGCGCCCCGTTTTTGTCAGAAGTGCGCTGGCCGCACTTTTCCCCGCTGTGCCAGCCGATAGGCCTTTCCATCACCACCACCGTGCAGCTGCTTCTATAATTATTCTCGTATCATATCCGTCTTTCATATCACCGCTATTGATGGTGTTCACGTAATCGTGCGGTTTCAGTATTGCTTACTGCTACCAGAGTAGCTTTACATAGTTTTTCAATTTTCATGAAAGGAAGGATAGATCATGGCGAAACAAAAAATCATTTCATTAAAATCCATCTTTTATACTGCAGTATCTCTGGTGTGGATATTCGGGCTTTCAGCGATCGGCCATATTGTAATGGTGCTGATTGAAAAGAACAGTCCTGAAATCAAGTTTGATTTTGGCAAGATCTGTTTTGTTGTCGGTTTTGTAACCATTTACCTGACCCGCTTCTTAAAAAGCGACGGGTGGCAGAGTTTTGTCGGCATCATGGGCGGATTCGGCATGTGGTTCTCCTGGGAATACAGCCTCATGTACGCCGGGGAACGCATGGGGGTCACCTACGCATGGAACGGCAGCTATCCGGAATACCGTCTGATGCAATGGTCTGTTATGGCCCTGGTGATGGTTTTTACCTATCTCATGTATCAGGAAAGCGTCCGGTGTAATTTCATTTACTTCCTGAGAAGAAAGCTCCGGCTTATGCGCGGGGTGGTTGCTACCGGAAAGATTGACAACTACGGGCCGCGTACTGCCTTCGAATATATTATGGTAACCTGGACCTTTTATGTCCTGCTCATGATCGCCTACGACGAACAACTTTTCGGCAAAGAGTCCTGGTTCACCTATCTCGTGTTTTTTGCCTCGTTCTCAGTGTTTTTCTACCTCTGCTATAAACTGCTAGGATATGACAAATTCGGGGCCAATTTGAAGTACGCTATTCCGACCGTGACCATTCTGTGGAATGATGTGGAAATTCTTGCCAAATGGGGCATGCTGAAAGAACCCTGGGTGCATATCAACTGGCCCATCATGTCGGTCATTATCGGCGGTTTTGCGGTTTCAACCTATTTAATTATCAATGATCTGCGCAAGAGAAAAAGGGAAGCGATAGAATCAAAGGATGTTATATAATTGAAACACGATCGTCACGTTTAAGCACTTTTTAATGATTAGAGGAGGAGAATATGAGAAATTGGAAATATATATTTATTGCTCTGGTGTCCATATTTTTTGCACAATCAGTCCAGGCTGAAGAGGCAGCAGCTAAAAAACTTACGTATGAAGAGCGCATGAAGATTATAGAGGACAAGTTTTCTGCTGCGGCTCAGGAGGGAAAGACCGTAAAAGGTGTTGCTGTGGAGGGAAATTCTCTTTTTAACGGTACTACCTCACCACAAAAAAATTATGAACAGCCCTATTCGAAAGAAGAGCTGCGGCCTGCCAAATTCAGCGCAGAGCGGAACAGCAAGGTTTTTATTCTCACCAAAGACGGGACCCTGTATTACCCGACCCCGCGGAAAGGTGAAAGCGTATCTCAGAGCATGAATTCACCCCGCATACCGAGAGTCTTAACTGAGGCGCAGAAAAAAGGACCAAAGCTGAACACGTGGGCCACGCTGGTTCCCCTGGTGGGAAGGGAAGTAGAAGTGTACGGGGAAGTTTACCCCGGCTATGGCGGTATAAAAGGTGTCTGTATTGAGTCTATAAAATTTGAAGGGGATCCCCAGTTCGATAAATAGTGGCCCGGCTGTGGTATGAAATCCGTTGCACAGGGAACTGACAGCGGAATGAACGACCTCCGGAACCCGGATGACTGCGCAACAACGGGATGATTATGGAACAGGCCCCGGCCTTCCTGCGCCGGGGCCTGTTAATTTTAGTATTTGACAGAGACGGCAGGGGGATTTTATTATGCGGCTCAGGCGGTGCTGGTTCACCTCCGGCAGAACTAACAATACCCTTGGCAGGCGTCTTAATGAAACCATCTGCTACATGCCCCCCGGGATTTGCTCTTATCAGGGACAGCCATACAACCGTGGTTGTCCGGGAAGACTATAAGGCAGAGCTGCTGCAGCAGGGTATAGATAATCCTGAAAAGCTCCGTGCCCTGTGCCGGGACAGCTCTGCCCGCTATAGCGGAAGAGGCGCAACGCCTGCAGTTCCCATAGACGGGCAGACCCGGCGAGCGCATGATCATAAAGACCTATCGCCGGGGAGGGCTGCTGCGTTTTCTGGTGCGGGACCTGTACTGGGGGGACCAGCGGCCTTTAGAAGAGCTGCGGGTGGGCGCAGCTGCCCTGCAAGCCGGCATTCCCACCGCAGCGGTACTGGCCGCGGTCGCGTTCAGGGTTGCCGGGCCATTCTATCGCGGCTATCTTATAACCAGAGAGCTTTCCGGGTGCAGAGATCTGCCGGCATTTTTAAGCGCCGCCCGTGCCGAAACAGCTGAAGAAACGTTCAGAAACAAAGGAGAGCGCTCCTTGCACGGGCAGCGCGGGCCATCCGCGCTATGCACGACCGGGGCTTTTACCACGGGGACCTGAACCTGAAAAATATTCTCATAGATGCGGAGCACCGGAATACGGTTTATATAATAGACTGGGATAAATCGCGGGCACAGGAAAACATTTCTCCTGCCCAGCGCAGCAGCAATATGGTGCGCTGCTGCCGCTCTATGGTAAAACTGAGCCGGCAGGGCCTGGCGCTGACAGAGCGGGACCAGCTTTATTTCCTTCGCTCCTACTGGGGGACAGATGCCGGCATCAGGAAAAGACTGAGAAAAGATTTTATGCGCATGCGGCTGTTTCTCCGGCTGCGGAAATTGCGTTGGGCTATAGAGCGTGTATTAGGCAATAGGCAATAGGCAGCAGGCAATAGTCAACCCGCCTTCGCATAAAGCTACGGCGGGCAAGCAATGGACAGCACCCCATCATCACGGGATGCAAATTCTACTTTTTAACCCCGCATGGTTATGGTATGGTGTGCCCGGTAAAGACCGGGTATAGTGTTATCTGAAAAGTCTGGAGTTTGTTATGGCAAAAAAGTTTGATCTCATAGTGGTGGGCGGCGGCACTTCAGGGCTGGAAGCTGCAAAGACCGCGGCTGAAAACGGACTCGCGGTTGCTCTTCTGGAGCGGAAAACTGATCCCGGAAAAATTCAGCGCTCCTGCGCCCAGATGTTTCTGATGAACATGGATTCGTTCTATAATGAACGGATGTACTTTTCCCGTGAAACAAAAAAATGGGTGTTCCCGGTCAATAATTTCACGGTTAACTATCCGGGTACCTACCGGGAATTTTACGGATGCCATTTCATTGCCCCCAATGCAGAAGACCGGATCGAGATCGGCGACTATGAAGCCAATGCAACAGGTGCGGGAATCCCGGCAGTGGTTTTTGACAAGGGTGTTCTGCTGGGCGGTTTGTATGCCGAGGGAAAAAAGGCAGGCGTTACCTATTATCTTGAGCGCAACGTGATAGATGCCCGCAAAACCGCTCAGGGCGTTGAGGTATTGACAACCAGCGGTGAGAAATTTACCGGGACCTTCTGCATTGCTGCGGATGGCGCAAATTCACGGCTGGCACGAAAGCTCGGGTTGAATAAGGACCGGGTGTTCTGCAACACCGGCAAGGCGATCAGCTATTATATAACCGGGGTCAAGTTTGATCGCTCCGAGGTCATTTTCCTCGGCATCTGCCCAGGCCCCAGCGGGCGCGGCACATTTCCTTTTTCCATGCTGCCGAGCGTTTACCGCGATGACGAGTACTGGCTCTATATCCAAAGCGCGGAGCGGTTCGAGTATTTTGTCCAGAAAAGCCCGTTTAAAAAATGGTTTCATAATGTCCAGGTGACCCATAAGCGCTGCGCGGTTATCAACAACTGGAGCCCGGCAAAGGAACCGTTCAAGGACAACGTGCTGTTTGTCGGGGACAGCTGCTGGTTTGCCGAGGCGGAAAACACCGGCGCGCTGCTGTCCGGCCACAAGGCCGCCCATGCGGTCTGCACGGCATTGCACAGCGGGACAGCCCGGCCGGGAAGGGGTCATGGATTATATCGAGTGGTGGCAGCGCAACTGGCTTGAAACCCATGATTACAAGGAGTTTCTCTGCTACCCGGTTTTTAACCGCCTGTTTACTGAAGATGAGCACAACTATTTGCATCAGATTGTCACGCAGAAGCTGCCCTGGACCATGAACCCGTTCAAGCTCTATGAGCGGGTAATGATCGGCATACAGCCGCATATTGAGCGGATCAAGCAGGAACGCCCCGCTCTGGCGAAAAAGATCGCCATGTTCCGGCCCGAGATGGCAACTACCATGATGAAGCCGGCCTCCCGGGCAGGGTATCCGAACTATTAAAGAGATGGCAGAGAACAGAATACAGAAGACCCGCCTTCGCTATCCACATGCGCATAAAGCTACGGCGGGCGAGCAGACAAGAGAATACAGGGGACAGCAAAAAAATCTCAGTGCCGGCGACGGACTTATAATAGTACATTTCAGAGAGGTTGATCCATGAGCAAGAAATATGATCTCGTTGTTGTCGGGGGAGGTACATCAGGCCTGGAGGCTGCAAAAACCGCGGCTGAAAATGGATTGAGCGTGGCTCTTCTGGAGAGAAAAACCCATCCTGCCCTCGTGTACCGGGCCTGCGCTCAGATGTTTCTGATGAACATGGATTCGTTCTATAATGAGCGAATGTACTTTTCCCGTGAAAAGCAGAAGTGGATTTTTCCGGTGAATAACTTTTCCGTCAACTATAAGGGCAGCTACCGCGAATTCTATGGGACCCACTTCATCGCTCCCAATGCCGAGGACCGTATTGAAATAGGGGATTATGAAGCAAATGCATCGGGCCAGGACACTGGCGGCAGTTGTTTTTAACAAGGAAGCACTGCTTGCAGGGCCTGTTTGAAGAAGCACAGACGGCAGGGGTTGATTTTTATCTTGAGCGAAATGTTGTTGATGTCAGGCAAGACGGCAGCAGGAGTCGAGGTGCTGACAAGCAACGGGGACAAGATTACCGGTACCTTCTGTATTGCTGCCGACGGCATCAACTCCCGCCTGGCACGAAGGCTTGGTTTGAACCAGGAAAGAGTTTTTCTCTTCACCTCCGCCTCGGTAAGCTATTATATAACCGGTGTCAAATTTGACCGCTCGGAGATGATCTGCATGGGCAATGCGTTTGACCATCAGGGGAACCTGGGGTCAGTACATTTCTGCATGCTCCCGAGCCCTTACCGGGATGACGAATACTGGCTCTATATCGCACGGTGATGAAAAGCTTAAATTTTTCACCCAGAAGAGCACCTTCAGCAAATGGTTCAACAAGGTCGAGGTAACGCACAAGCGCTGCGCGGTGATCAATGCCTGGGGCCCTGCCCGGGAACCATTCAAGGACAATGTGCTGTTTGTGGGGGACAGCTGCTGGTTTGCCGAAGCTGAAAATACCGGGGCACTGCTGTCAGGTCATAAGGCAGCCAATGCGGTCTGCAAAGCACTGCATACCGGCAAGGCCGACCGGGAAGGCGTTATGGACTATATTGAGTGGTGGCAGAAGAACTGGCCGGAAACGCATGACTATAAAGACTTTCTCTGCTATCCGGTCTTTTTCCGTATTTTTAACGAGGATGAATTAAATTATCTGCACAAGGTTATTACCCAGAAACTGTTCTGGTCTCTCAATCCCTTTAACCTCTACGGGCATATCATGCGGGGAATGCAGCCGCATCTGGATCGGATTAAAAAAGAGCGGCCGCAGCTGGCAGAAAAGCTTGCACAATTTACCCCCGAGCAGGCCATCGCTATGATGAAGCCGGCCACACGGCTCGGTTATCCGGCATACTGATGAAGCAGTCAGCCGTCAGCTATCAGTTGTCAGCTAAAAAACTAGCTGAATGCTGATAGCTGTGCGCTGATGGCTACCATTATTCCAGCTTCGTTGCCTCATCAATCAGCATGATAGGGATGTCGTCTTTAATGTGATAGAGCAGTTTGCACGTATCACAGATAAGACCATCCTGTTTTTCATTTAACCGAATATCTCCTTTGCACTGGGGACAGGCAAGAATATCAAGTAAGTCTTTGCTTAGGGCCATACGCTCTCCTTTGCTTATCATTATGCATCCCTTACATCTGCGTTTATCTGCATCCTCCGCTGCTTACCGGCTCTCCCTGAGAATCCATTGCGCCGCAGCATACAGATCTGCTGCAATGTGATGCGGAGGCTGACGCTGCGACTCTTCATGAAGCGCCAATTCAGTTTTGCCATATCCGGTCATGACCATAACTGCCCCGGCCCCAACGTTGTGGGCAAGTTCTATGTCGCATGATTTATCGCCGATGACCCAGGAGCGCGCCACATCAATTCCCAGGTCAGCAGCAGCCGTACGTATCAGGCCGGGAAAAGGTTTGCGGCACTGGCAGGCAATCCGGTACTGTTCTATGGCCGCCTCGGGATGGTGCGGGCAATAGTAATAGCCGTCAATCCGCGCCTTCTCTTGATCAAGCAGCGCTGAAAGACGCTGGTGGATTGCGGGCAATAATTCTTCCTGAAGAAGCCCCCTGGCAATTCCTGCCTGGTTCGTGACCACTACTGCTTTAAAGCCAGCCTCATTGAGCAGCCTGATCGCATCACCAGCCCGGGGAATCAGCTCCATCTGGTCAGGGTGGTTCAGATAGCCAACGTCAACATTAATGGTGCCGTCCCGGTCAAGAAATACCGCCCGCGTCATCATCCTTCGGCAAAGACCCGTTTAAATATTTCATCGACGTGCCGGAAAAAGAAGCGGATATCACAGGCATGCGGCGATTTCTTCTTTGGCAAGAACCCGGGTAATTTCAGGGTCGCCCTGGACTAACTCCATAAAATCCTTCTGCTCACTCCATGCCTGCAGCGCGTTTTTCTGCACCAGCCGGTACGCGTCTTCACGGGTCATTCCGCGCTGGGTAAGCTCAAGCAGCAATTTCTGTGAAAAAAATATCCCCCGGGTGATGTTCATGTTTGCCATCATCTTTTCCGGGTACACGAGCAGATTTTTAATGAGACCGGTGAACCTGACCAGCATGAAGTCGAGCAGGGTGGTGCTGTCGGGACCGATGACCCGCTCAACAGAAGAGTGGCTGATGTCACGCTCGTGCCACAGCGCTACATTTTCCATGGCAGCAAGCGCGTTGCCGCGCAGAATACGGGCCAGGCCCGAGATATTTTCTGACAGGATGGGGTTCTGCTTGTGGGGCATGGCAGAGGAACCCTTCTGACCGGCGGAAAAGAATTCCGACGCTTCCGAGACCTCGGTGCGCTGCAGATGCCGTATCTCAGTGGCAAACTTATCGAGCGAGCTGCCGATAAGGGCCAGGGTGGTGAAGTACTCGGCGTGCAGGTCGCGCTGGAGTATCTGCGTCGAGATCGGGGCGGGCTTGAGGCCGCATTTTTCACAGACATGCTGTTCCACAAACGGAGGATTGTAGGCAAAGGTGCCCACCGCGCCCGAGATTTTGCCATAGCTGATATTTTCCCTGGCTCGCTCCATGCGCTTCCGGTGCCGCTTCATCTCGTCATACCAGACCGCCAGTTTGAGGCCGAAGGTGATCGGCTCGGCGTGTATACCGTGGGTGCGGCCGATCATGGCGGTGTCTTTATACTGCAGGGCCTTGTCTTTGAGCACGGCAAGAAAATCGTCAATATCCTTAAGAATTACTTCAGCGGATTCTTTCAGCAGCAGGGAGAAAGAGGTATCAAGAACATCAGACGAGGTCAGGCCCCAGTGTATATAGCGGGCATCTTCACCCACATATTCCGCCACGCAGGTGGTAAAGGCGATAACATCGTGCCGGGTAACCTGCTCAATCTCATCAATCCTCTTGATGTCAAAGCGCGCCTTCTCTTTAATATTTTTCAGCGCCGGTTCCGGCACCAGGCCCAGTGTGCAGAGCGCTTCGCAGGCAGCAATCTCAATCGCAAGCCACTTTTGAAAGCGGTTCTCGGGAGACCATATTTTTTTCATTATGTCGCGTGCGTAGCGATCTATCATGGCAGTGCTCCGGCTGAAAGCCAGATGCGTTCAGCTTTCAGCGTTAGAAAATAAAATTGTATGCGGTTACTTCTGTTGCAATGCTCCCGGCGAGGTGTTTAATCCGGAAATCAAACGGCATCTGCCGTCTTGCATTCCTCCTCCCGCAGCACCCTGCGCAGCACCTTGCCGACCATGGTTTTGGGGAGTTCGTCCTTAAAAATAATTTTTTTCGGGATTTTATATTTGGCAAGATTATCCCGGCAGTATTTTATAATCTCCTCCTGGGTGGCGCTGCAGCCCTCCTTCAGGATAACATAGGCTATAACTTTTTCGCCCCGCAGCTCATCAGGCACGCCGATGACGGCAGCGTCGCGCACACTGGGATGGGTCATCAGAAACTCGTCAATCTCACGCGGGTAGACATTATACCCCTCTGATATGATCATGTCCTTTTTCCGCTCCACGATGTAGAAAAACCCCTCTTCATCCATGCGCGCGATGTCCCCGGTGTAGAGCCATCCGTCCCGAATAACCTGGGCCGTTTCTTCCGGCTTCTGCCAGTAGCCCTGCATGACCTGCGGCCCCCTGATACACAGCTCGCCTTCTTCACCGGGGGGAACCTCCGTCCCCGTTTCAATATCGACGATTTTACAGTCAGTGTCCGGCACCGGCAAGCCGATGCTGCCGATTTTTCTTTTGCCGATGGCATTGCAATGGGTTACCGGAGATGCTTCCGTGAGCCCGTATCCTTCAATGATAATGCCGCCGGTTAAACGCTCGAAGTCATTGAGCACGGTGTCAGGAAGCGGGGCTGATCCGGAAATGCAGTACGCGACGCTCGAGACATCGTACTTTTTTATATCCTTATAGGCATTGAGGGAGGCATAAATTGCCGGGATGCCCGGGAGAAATGTTGCCTTAGCAATGCTCTACTGCTTTTAAGACATCTTTCGGGACATAGCGTGGTATCAGGATGAGGGTTGCGCCGAGTGAAAGCGGCAGGCTCAGCGCCGCCGCCATGCCGTAAGAATGGAAAAAGGGCAGCACGGAGATAAACGTCTCCTGGCCCTCTCTCGCCACAAAATACCAGTGGCGCATTTGCGCATTGTTTACTACAATGTTCCGGTGGCTGAGCATGGCGCCTTTAGAGGTGCCGGTGGTACCGCCGGTATACTGCAGCAGCGCGGTATCTCCCGGTTTTGTGTCCGGCGCAACCAGCGGGGCAGTTTTTTTGCGCAGCAGATGCTGGAACAGGAACAGTTCTTCGGATTCCTCTATGGCCGGAACATCAACGCCCTTTTTGCCTATAATAGGAAAGAGAATTTTTTTCAGCGGCGGCAGGTAATCCTCGATTTTCCCCACGATGATTCTCTTCAGGGGAGTGCGGGTTTTTATGCTGTTTACTCTTGCATAGAGAAGGTCCAGTGTGATAAGTGTTTCTGCCCCGGCATCAGTTATCTGAAACGCGAGCTCTTTTTCAGTATAGAGCGGGTTGGTGGGCACTACCATGGCACCAATAGAAAGCGCTGCATAAAATGAAATTACCATGTGGGGAGTATTGGGCAGAAAAAGGACCACCCGGTCCCGCGGCTTAACACCAAGGCTCTGCAGCACTCCGGCAAAGCGCAGGATTGTTTCCTGCAGCTCGCGGTAGCTTATTACATGGCCAAAAAAATTGAGTGCCGTATGGTCAGGGAACCGGCCCGCTGCTTTTTCAAAGAGCTGATGGATGAGCAGGTCCGGATACTCAATCGATGCAGGCACTTCCCGGTCATATGATGAAAGCCAGGGCTGGCTGGTCATAAAAACTCCTGTAAGAATTTAATCATATACATGAAATGGTGTGCAGGTCAGCGCTCGATTCTATTCGACAGGGTCTACACTCTAATACAGATGAAGTCATAATGGCAAGTATTTTTCAAGAGTAATGAAGGTAAAAGACTATTTATTAGCTTCCATTTCAGGCCTGCTGCTGATCCTCAGCTTTCCCCAATGGAACCTGTTTGCCCTGGCCTGGGTGAGCCTTGTGCCGCTGCTCTGGGCGGTCAGGGGCAAGGATGCCTCGCAGGGCTGTATTCTTGGCGCGGTTACCGGACTGGTGTTTAACCTGGGCCTGGTCTACTGGGTGACGGTCTCCATGACCACCTATGGTAAAATGAACGCTGCGCTCTCAATTCTGGTGCTCATTTTATTTGCCGCCTACCTGAGCCTTTTTATCGGGGCTCCGGTGTGGTGCAGCTGCTATGTGGAACGCAGGCAGGGAATCGCTGTCATTGCGACGCTGCCGTTTTTCTGGACTGCAGGCGAATACATAAAATCGTGGTTTCTTACCGGTTTTCCCTGGGAGAACCTCGGCTACTCCCAGTTCCTGGCGCTTCCGGTGATACAGATTGCGGATATAACCGGCGTCTATGGCATCAGCTTCTTACTGGTTCTGGTAAACGGGGTCATTTTTGTTCTTCTGGAAACCTTCGCGCTGAAAAAAACCGTTCCGTATAAGCTGATTGCCATTACGGTTTTGCTGCTGGCAGCTTCATTGCTGTATGGCCGGGCGCGGCTGGAGCGCTATGACCGGCAGGAGGGTGAAAAGCTGACGGTTGCGCTGGTACAGGGGAACATTGCGCAGGACGTAAAGTGGAACCCTGCATTTCTTGATGAGACCATGACCATCTACAGCAGTCTGACCCTGGCCGCTGCCCCGGAGAAGCCTGCGCTTGTTATCTGGCCGGAAGCAGCAACCCCGTTCTTTTTTCAGTCCGAAAAGCTGTATCAGGAAATGGTGGCCGCGGTTGCGCGCAGGGCTGGGTGCATATCTGCTGCTGGGAAGCCCGGCGTGGGAGAATGACGGTAATGAAACGCACTATTTTAACAGCGCGTTTCTGGTTTCTCCGGAGGGAACCATTAACGGGCGCTATGATAAAATTCATCTGGTGCCCTATGGTGAATACGTCCCGCTCAAGCAGCTGTTCCCGTTCATTGACAAGATGGTGGTCGGTATCGGGGATTTTACTTCCGGCCGCGAAGTTAAAAACCTGAGCTTCCCCGGGGGCAGCTTTGGAACGCTTATCTGCTATGAAATAATATTTCCGGACCTGGTGCGCCGGTTTGTAAAGGAATGGAGCAGCCTTTCTGGTCAACATAACCAATGACGCCTGGTTCGGCCGCACTGCTGCGCCCTATCAGCACCTGTCCATGGTGGTGCTGCGCGCGGTTGAGAACCGCCGCTTTGTCGCCCGCGCCGCCAACACCGGCATCAGCGCTATTATTGATGCCAGCGGAAGAATCGTGCAGCAAAGCAAACTCTTTACTCCGGCATCTTTAGCTGGTATTATTTTACTGGAAAAAGAACTGACCTTTTATTCGCGCTTCGGGGATATTTTTGCGCTTCTGTGCACGCTCCTGAGCCTTGCGGTACTGGGCATAACGTTCATCACGGCACGGGGCCGGCAAAAACAATTTTAAACATTTTCATTATACGGGAGAACAGCCATGCTAAATCAGTGGGAAGAAAAAATCAGTTCCCTGGAGCAGAGAATGGAAACGCTGCGGGGGTATCTTTGAAATAACTCAGAAAAAGACGCGCATTCAGGAGCTCGATAAGGAGATCGGACGAGTCTGATTTCTGGTCAGACACAAAGAACGCGCAAAAAATATCCAAGGAACGGAAAACCATCGAAAACGTTCTCGCCCTGTGGAACAAGCTGGAGCAGGAGGTAGAAGACAGCCACGTGCTTCTGGAACTGGCCCGAGAGGGGGCTGAAGAGGACGTGGCCGCGGATCTTGAGCAGAGCACCGGCCGGATTGAGCAGGAGGTGGCGGAGCTTGAGTTCAAGAAGATGCTGAGCGGTGAGAATGATCTTAATAACGCCATCGTCAGCATTCATGCCGGGGCCGGCGGCACCGAGGCCCAGGACTGGGCGGAGATGATGCTCCGCATGTATCTGCGCTGGGCGGAGAAAAGAGGCTTCAAGACCGAGCTGGTTGATATCCTGCAGGGCGAAGAAGCCGGCATAAAAAGCGCAACCTTCATCGTGAACGGCGATTATGCCTACGGCTATTTAAAGGCGGAAATCGGCATACACCGGCTGGTGCGCATCTCCCCCTTTGATGCCAACGCGCGGCGGCACACCTCGTTTGCCTCGCTGTTCGTCTATCCCGACATCGAAGACGATGTGGTCATAGAAATTGACGACAAGGACCTGCGGGTTGACACCTATCGCGCCAGCGGCGCCGGTGGGCAGCATGTCAACAAGACCGATTCCGCGGTGCGCATTACGCACCTTCCCAGCGGCATCGTGGTGCAGTGCCAGAACGAGCGCTCCCAGCACATGAACCGCGCCACGGCCATGAAGCTGCTGAAGGCGCGCCTGTATGAGAAGGAAATGGAGGAGCGCGAGAAGGAACTGGATAAGATCAATGCATCAAAGAAACAGATAGCCTGGGGCAGCCAGATCCGCTCCTATATCCTTCAGCCCTATCAGATGGTGAAGGACCACCGCACCGGCAAGGAGATGGGCAACGTTGACGCGGTGCTGGGCGGCGAACTTGACGGCTTCATCGAAGCATATCTCATGAGCTGAAAACTGTTCACCGCAGCGAGTACGCAGTTAATGAGCGCAGGAGTTAGGGATTAATTATTGTTTAATTTGATAGAATTGGTTACCCTGATTTAATTTGTTTCATACCTCCTGACGATCTCTGCGTTCTCTGCGGTGAGATATAACGGAGAACCAAATGGAGAATATTGCCAACTTCCTTTTTGAAGTGGGGATGCTGAAAAGAACGCCGCGAACGGGGCTGCAATTTTTAGGGTCAGGAGAAGAGTCGGTTGCAGAACATGTCTTCCGCGTCGATTTATATCGGCTATGCGCTTGCCCGCATGGAACAGGATGTGGATGAAATGAAGGTGTTGAAGATGTGCTTTCTCCATGACCTTCCTGAGGCGCGTACCGGGGACCTTAACTATGTAAACAAAAAGTATGTCATTGCTGATGAAAAGAAGGCCGTCCGCGACCTGGCGGAAACCATTCCGTTTGGTGATGACATACAGAGCATCATTGAGGAATTTAACCGGGCTGAGACCAGAGAAGCGCAGATTGCCAATGATGCTGACCAGCTTGAGCTCATACTGATGCTGAAGGAATACAAGGACCTGGGCAACACCTATGCGGATGAGTGGCTTGCATTTGCCATTAAAAGGCTCAGGACTGAACGGGCGCAGGTTCTGGCCCGGGCCATTCTTGCGACAGATTCAACATCGTGGTGGTTCAAGGATAAGGGCGACTGGTGGGTTAATGGAGGGAATCCCCGCCTGAAATAGGCGGATGAGCACGTTACTCTTTCAGCTTTTCCATCTGCTCCAGAACTTCCGGAGGAATTTTATCCCTCATCTCAGGAGGGACCATATCATTGAACAGCTGCAGTATCGCCGTTGGATCGGGCTCTTCCCCTTTTTCAAACTTCTGTTCCAAAATCTGATCCATCATATTCAGGAAATTCTGCTGCATCCGTTCTGCATCATCTTTGCCCATCTGCGGCGGCACAACTTTAGGCTGAGTATTCTCGGTAGGTGCTTTAATCTGCTCAGCGAGCTGTTTTTTCAGCTGCGGATAAGATCCGCTGGTCAATTCCCGTTGCCCGCCTTTTTTGCCAATAAGATCAAGCTGCACAATCCGCTCACGGTTTTCATCGGTCTCACCAAAATGGGTGAGGTGGTTTTTAATTCTTGCCGTTCTCAGTATACGCTCTATTCCCTGACGGAGCGGAACCTGTTGGAACTGGATGCTCACGGGAGTATCGGTGAAAACATCTCCGTAGAGGACGATTTTAATTGAACACTTTTCTCCCACTTCCTTCATGAGCTCTTCTGGCCGCGAGTCCCGTGCCTGTACGCTCATGAGCCCTCCTGAAAACTTAACCATGCCTTCAATCACTTCCTCAGCCGACTGATTTTCAGGTTCTTTTGCCGCGAAAGCCGGCCTGTTGCATAAAGCAAGCAGACCCAGTGCCAGTGAAAGTGCTATGAGGGTTTTTAATGCTCCAACCATATACCGGGTATGTTTGTTTAGTATCATGTTAATGTATTTATTGGCTAAAACAGCAGTCATGTCAATTAAAATTACAGGTGCAGCAGTATCTTGAGAGCTCCCTTTTGCGTTGCTGCATGAAATCCTGCCACGGCATCGTTAAAGGCAAAGATTTGCGAGATAAGGGGGGATACCATGATCTGTCTTTTCTCCAGGGCCTGAATTGCAGGCGGAAACGGTCCGCAGCGGGAACCCAGTATCTGAATTTCATTAATAACCATGCTGTTCAGGTCAATAGATCGGCGCGCGGCAATCGTTGTCTTGACGACAATAATTCCCTGAGGTTTAATAACCTGTAAGGCAAACGGAAGCCCCTCCGGTGAACCCGTGCAGTCCGCCACCATATCGAAGAGTTCCCCGGTCGCTTCATGTATCAATCCGGAGTTAATGCCCATCCCCTCTAACAGGGAAAGCTTTTCCCGGTGCTTACCCATAAGTGTCACCCGGCATTGAGCTGTTTTTAAAACCTGGGCACACAGGAGCCCCAGTCTCCCATCGCCCAGGACCAGCACCGTATGCTCTTTTTGCAGGGTGACTTGCTCGAGGATTCTATAGCACGCAGCAAGCGGTTCAACAAAGACTGCTTCTTCATTGCTGATAGTGTCAGGCACCAGGTGGAGGTTCTTTTCAGGCAGGACCAAATATTCAGCAAAGGCGCCGTCTTTCCCGGCAATCCCCAGCACTGTTCTGCGGGTACAGTGGCGATACCTTCCCGAGATACAGCTCGCACAGGAGCCACAGACACAGTTAATCTCGCCCACCACCCTTTTCCCTGTTAACAACGGGTCGTCTGACGCCACGACAACGCCGACAAATTCATGGCCAAGGGTGCCATGAAATGTCATATACCCTCTGGTTATTTCAAGATCAGTCTGACAGATGCCCGCCATGCAAACTTTAATGAGCGCTTCACCTGCAGCCCTCACGGGAAGGGGGAGGTCGTGGAGCAGTTTTAGATTACCATCAAAGACAAGAGCTTTCATGCGATACCCATGGTGCATTACAATCGCTATGTTTCATTCATCGAGGGATTCGTTAGTACAGCAACTGATCGATAACAAAGTAATATTAATCAACCTTGATTAAGATAGAAAGGATTTTTTTAACAGGACAGGTAAAAGGTGCAGAGATTAACTGGCAGCTATGTACTAGCAAAAAAGACGGATTTTAATATATTTTCCCCAGCAGACGAAAATCAAGCAGCTTCTTGAACTGGACGCCAATAAGAAAGGCCTTTTCAAATTGCTTAATCCAGGTAATTTCTCCATTCATGGTAATGCTTTCCAATTGTTTGGTAATTATCTCCAGAATAATACTATTACCCAGTGCTACATTTTCATCAATCGGCAGGTTTATAGATGCACCCTGTCTGCTTATGTCAATAATAACGCCCTCCCGGTACCAGCTGAAATCATCCAGTAAATACCGGGTCTTCAGCAGTACATTAAACCTCTGCCAGGATCGATTGTTTCCTTTTAATATTGGATTTTGCATTAAACCTCATCGCCTTTTATAATTTTGTTACTCTTATCTTCTGAGGTTTCCCCGCTTGTCTCTATCGGTATCCCGGTATTAAAGTTTATAAAAATTATCAGGTACCATGGAATTACTTTTCATGAGACAGGGATGCGCTTATTGCCGGTATTACATGACTATTCTGGTCTTATACCGTGGGTAACAAAAGCAGTACCTGAAGGTAACTCGCAACTCCTGCACCACAGAACATCGCGAAGAATCGGCAAAAGATTACACGGTATTTATTTTATTTAAAGTAATTATATGTGATTTCCGAAAATACCTTTAGCGCAAACAGGCTGGCGGTAAAACAAAAACGCATTTATATTTGTGTTAATACAATGTTAGTGGACATCAAGTCGACAATGTTCTTACATGAAGCAAATACTATTGCCCAGGAAGGCAATAACAAGGGGGCGGAGCAGCCGCACGCATGCATTTCCCGGGTTGTGTTAAGTGCTTATATTCGAAAATATTTCGAGATCGTTTTTGTCTCCCTCATTCTGGCGGCCACCTTTGTTATTCATTACCTGATACCACAGAAATTTGCATTTCTTGATTTTTACTTTCTCCCTATTATCCTGGGCGGCTATTATCTTGGGCGCCGCAACGCAGTGCTCGCAGCATTTTTAACCGTCCTGGTTATGTTTCTTTATATAATAATCTATCCGGACTCAGTTATACCGGAAGCCAAGTCAATCTATTTTTATCTCCGTCTTGTCACGTGGGGCTGCTTTCTCATTCTTGCCGGTGCTATTGTGGGCGGGCTTCAAGAAAAACTGGTTATGGAGGTAGCTGTTACCCGACAGCTCAACCAGGAACTTAAATTCCAGCAGGGAGAACTGAATAACGCACATGCAGCACTTAAGGATTACAACGAAAACCTGGAATCTAAAGTCAGGCAGCGCACCGAAGAGCTTGACCGCGCTAATAATTCATTGCGTGAATACAGCGAGAATCTGGAGGTGATGGTCAAGCAGAGAACCGAGGAGCTTGAAAAATCAAAAGAGGCAATAGAATCGTTAAAAGCCAAAGTGGAGATGGCCCTCTACTCAACCATGGATTCTTCGGTGGTGAAATTACTTATCGAAGGCCGGCTGCGGAATGAAAAGCGCAATGTCAGCATCCTCTTTTCTGATTTGGTTGGTTTTACCACCTACTCAGAGGTAAATCCTCCTGAAATAGTTATCCGTGATATCAATCGCTACTTTGCGGATATGGAACCAATACTCATCACGTATAACGGCCACATTGACCACTACATGGGGGACGGTATCATGAGCGAATTTGGCGCCCCCCTGGATTATTCAATGTATCGTCTGATGGCGGTGCTGGCTGCGATTAAAATGCAGGAGAAAATGGCCAGGATGGAGTATCCCTGGCAGATGCGCATCGGCTTAGCCTCGGGAACGACTATTATAGGCCTGGTTGGAAACAAGCGTCAGTCATATACCGCAATTGGCGATGTGGTCAACATAAGCGCCCGGTTGCAGAAAGCCTGCGCACCGGGGCAGGTTTTAATGGATCGCTACACCTACGAAACAGTAAGCAGGTTTATTAATGCCCGTAAAAAGCGTGATGTGTCTACCCGGGATGTTGTCAATATAGAGAAAGAGCTGCACCTTGAGGAGTTGCATGCAAAGGCTGCAGCAGAGCCGGATAACCCCGAGCACTATTATCGTATTGGCAAAATTCATCTGGAAATTAATGAGCCGGTTGAAGCCCTGCAATATTTTGAACGTGCTATGCAGCTTGATCCGAGTAATGCAAACGCCAAACTCTCGTATGCTGAAGCGAGCATAAAAATCCGTGAGCAGGATTCAATCAATATCAAGGGGAGACGGCAGCGGATAGAGGCCTACGAGGTTACGGGCATTAAGGATCCCCTTGAGGACCGCAGTAAGGTTTCCCAGCGTTTTGCAGAACAGTACCGCCCGGTTGCGGACCTTATCCAGATACCTGAGGATGTCCTGCTGCCGGTTGAAGCTCTCGACGGCAGCATTGGCCATGGCAAAATGGTTGCCCTGTTCTCTTATGCCATAGCCGGCTATTTAGGGTTGTCTGACAAGGAAAAAACTGATATCATGCACTCCGGTTACATAGCAGACATTGGCAAAGAGATTGTTCCCCATCACCTTTTAAACCGGAATGGAACTCTAACGCCCCGCGAGATGGAACTTGTTAAGGAGCATCCGGTTGAGGGGGCCAACTCCCAGCGGAAAATGGGCTATGAAAATGAGTATATGCTCAAGATTGTCCGTCACAGCCATGAAAATTTCAACGGTACCGGCTATCCTGATGGACTCAGAGGGGATGCAATTCCCCTGGGCTCAAGAATTATTGCTGTAGCTGATGCATATGATGCGCTCATATCATGGAGGCCCTACCGGGATCCCTGGGAGCGGTCTGTTGCGCTGGATGAGATAGTCAGGGAAACTGAATCAGGAATCTACGACCCGACGGTTGTCGCGGCACTCATTAACATACTTGCCTGAACAGCGCCCGGCTTCCAGCGCTCCTGCCCTTGCCTGCACGCCTTCTGCGGCTTGGCTTCTTCATGCTGCGAATAACTTTTCTCTTTCTGATTCCTCTATGCGGTTTGGATTTCATATTTCAATCAGCGGCGGATTTGCAAAAATCATAGACCGGGCACTGACAAAACAGTGCCAGACTATCCAGTTTTTTTCCCGCAACCCCCGCGGCTGGGCTTATAAAGAGCTTGATGCCGCTCAGGTCCGAGCTTTCAGAGAATCCCTCGCTGTGACCGGCATTGCGCCGGTATTTATCCATTTGCCCTATCTTCCAAACCTTGCTTCATCAGATGAAAAACTGTTTACGAGCTCTGTCAATGCCCTGAGTGAAGAACTCAGGAGAGCAGAGGCATTGCAGGCTTCCGCTGTTATCGCCCACGTAGGTCACCGGGGTATCCGGTCTGAAGATGAAGCAGGTGAACGCGTAAGCAGTGCTCTTAATAGGGCTTTTGCCATGGCCCCCAATAGCATTACGGTGCTCCTGGAAAATACCGCAGGGCAGGGGACTGAAATTGGCTATACCATACGTCAGCTGCGCCATATTGTGCGCGGCGTGAGTGACGGGAGTCGTATTGGAATATGTCTTGATACCGCCCATGCCTTTGCGGCAGGATATGATCTCTCCACTAAACCGGGGCTTGAAACAATGCTGGATGAATTTCAATACCACCTGGGTCTTGAAAAACTGCAGCTTCTGCATCTCAATGACTCAAAGGCGCCGCTGGGGTCACATGCTGACCGGCACTGGCATATTGGAGAAGGTTTCATCGGCCGCCCCGGTTTCCGCCGCATCGTCAACCATCCGGTGCTGCAGCCCTTACCAGGGATTATGGAAACTCCCCGAAAGACAGACAGGGAGGATTTTAACAATATGAGCGTTATCCGGAAACTTTCGCACTACTGACCGCGCCTGAGAGTATCCGCCCGTCTGTCCCGCCGCACTTCACCTGCGCAGCACCGGTTACCCTTGCCGGTCACACGCAATCCTGCCATAGACAGTATTCCCCGGACAACTTTACTTATGGTTAAAGATTAGTTTGCAATGTGTCAGAATAATATTATATAGAAGTAGGCACATGACAAAACGACTCATCTGATTATGAAAACACTGCGCACCATAGTCCTGATACTAATAGCCGCGGCACTGCTTTTGGCGGTCATAGTGGTATTGTATGCACAAATAACCCTCACGCCGCTGAAAGTGCGACAGACCTTTGTTGCCGAGATTGCCCAGTATTTGCAGCGGGAGATTTCCTTTGGCAGTGTCCAGATCAGCCTCTTTGACGGCATCCGGCTGAAGGATGTGGTGCTGCACAAATCATTTCCCTGGGAAGAAGATGATGTGCTGATGTGTCCTGATGTAACGGTAAAAATACGTTTGCTGCCGCTGCTGTTAAACAGGCTGTTCATCAAGGGGATTGTCCTGTATAGCCCGCAGGTTCGTTTTTATCAGCGCGACCTGGGCCAGTATATCAGCCTTTCGGGACAGCTGAGTAAACGCAACGTCGCACCCTCATCCAAGAGCACTTCCCTGTTCAGCGTCATCTTGCTTCCCGGTCATGTCGAGGTTCGCAGCGGCACGGTTACCGTGAAAAGCACCGCCCGGGAGTTTCCTCAGCCGGTTATTGTTGCGCTCGACCATGTGCAGATGCTGATCAGCGATGTGTCCCTGTTATTTTCATTTCCCTTTAGTATTACTGCGCGCATTAACCAAAATGATGCCTCCGTGTTTACTTTGAACGGGAAAATATCTGTCCCCAAAAGATCCCTTACGGCAGATATTTCCCTGACGAACGCCGATCTTTCAATCCTCAGGGACTATCTGAATCTCTATAAGATTCCGGTGCAGGGAGGGATCGCAACCATTGATTCAAAACTGGAAATAGATAAGTTCGAGTCCGTTAAATTGACGGGAAATGTGCATTTACAAGGGATGTCGGTAGGCATCGCTTCATTTATTGATAAGGAGGCACAGCAGCAGATTTATTTAGAGGGTGCTGAGGCAAAGCTTAATTTTGCCACAATGTGGGATATTCCCAAACAACTGCTGACCTTTCAGAAGATAGAGGGAACAGTTTTTTCCGGAGCATATCATGGAGAGGGCTTTATCAAAGGAATTGGCACGGACCCGTATATAAAGCTTGTGCTCAAGGCAGACGACTTCCCCCTGGAAAATATTTTCCGCCACCTGCCGCGCAATCTTCCGTTTATGCTGGATCAGGCAAGCATTTCAGGCAAGGCTGACCTTACCATGAATGTGGAGGGTAAATTGCCGGATTCGGTTTTCACCAAATTCAGGATTATGTTCAAGGGAAATCGCATTACCTATAAGCCCCTGGGCGGTTATCAGCCGGACATAGAAGGGATTGGGTTGGTTGATACTACTAAAATAGCTCTGAGCGATCTGAAAATCGGGATCAAGAAATCAACCATCACCCTTGCAGGAGAAATTCGCAACTATCTGGGCGGGGCCCCGCAGGCCAATATCAATATCGTCTCGTCAAACATTAATGCAGCTGATTTTCTCTTGAGCGATAAAACCACACCGGAAGAGGCTGAAAAAGAGGAAGTGGGGCCCTTTGATCTCAGGGGACTTACCCTCGGGGGGCCTATTGATATGGGCAGCATCTCTTTTGCCGGGATGGCGATCAATAACCTGAACGGCACCTATACCCTGGAGGGAAATCAACTGCATCTCAAGGAACTCATGGGCTCCATAGGTGAGGGAGCGTTCAAGCTTACCGGCCTGGTCGACCTGGGGGTCAAAGGACTTGATTACGCTCTTAACCTGCGACTGGATCAGGCATCACTGAAAAACCTGGCCCAGGCACTATCGCCCTCCTATCAAAATTTTGTAGATGGAACGATTTCCGGCACCTGCACCTTGAGCGGGAATGGGGTGACGCCGGTGCGTTTCATGAAGAATCTGAAGGGCGAGGGACTCTTTACCCTGCGTGATGCTCTGATCAAGGGATTGCCCAGCATGGGCGCCATTGCCTCGTTTATAAGAATGGACGGAGGCGACGGCTTCCGCTTTGACCAGGCGCAGGTGCAGTACAAACTGCATGATGGTGCGGTTGATGTTGATGGGTCGTTCACCAACCAGGACCTTGGTCTGTATCCTGATGGTCAGATTGGCCTTGACGGTTCTCTGAATGTTGACACCATTATGAAAATTTCTCCCAATCTGGCAGGGCGCATGGTGAGCGATAAAATCAGACAATACCTCCCCCAGGAAGACGGGTGGACCGTGCTCCCGGTTGAGATCAGGGGCAGTTTTTATGATTACCGGGTAGCATTGAAAAAAGATGTGATGGATATATTTATTGAAAAGGTGCTGCCGGCGGTTTTAAATGACCTGCTCAAAGACAAAGTAAACACCCCTCCCCCGTGAGCTGCAGCAGACAAGGTTACAGGATAAGCCAGGGCTGCGGAAGAAAAATTTTTTCATAGGTGCTGAAGGCGTAACGGTCGGTCATGCCGGCGATAAAATCGCAGACCTGGATATGCAGATCTTCAGTGTCAGGGCTTTTCCCCGCCTCCTGGAAGAAGCGGTCACTGTGCTGCAGATAGTAATCGAAGAGCTCGGTAATGATCTTTGACGCCCGCGTAAAATCCTGCAGCAGCCCCGGAAGATAATAGACCCGGTCGTTTAGAAACCGGCGCAGCTTGCGTGCCGCTTCAATCGCTTCCCGGCTTACCGAAATTTTCTCCAGGTTGTTCTTCTGCGTAGTGGTAATAATATCCCGCACCATGGTGTCAATTCTTTGCGAACTGGTGGTCCCGAGAATTCCGATAATGTCGCGCGCGCCGTCCATGATGTCTTCATGAGTCACCAGCCCTGCCCGCAGCGCATCATCCAGATCATGTGTTATATAGGCAATGGTGTCGGCGATACGCACGATCTGACCTTCAAGCGTGCCGGGAATCAGTTCCGGGTCATCGGGCAGAATTTCTCCCTCCCGTTTTGAGTGCTTCAGTATGCCTTCCCGCACTTCATGGGTGAGATTGAGCTTTTCCAGCTCATCCACCACCCGCAGGCTCTGCTCAGGATGACGAAATCCCCCGGGCATGATTTTGTCCAGCACCGCTTCACCCGCATGGCCGAACGGCGTGTGCCCAAGGTCATGGCCGAGGCTGATAGCCTCAGTCAAATCCTCATTAAGGAAGAGTGACCGGGCGATAGTCCGGGCAATTTGTGAAACCTCAAGCGTATGGGTGAGGCGAGTCCGGTAGTGATCACCGCTGGGGGCGAGAAATACCTGGGTTTTGTGCTTCAGACGGCGGAACGCCTTGGAATGAATGATGCGGTCACGATCATGCTGAAACGCGGGGCGCAGGTCGCATTCGTCTTCCGCCATGAGCCTGCCCCTGCTGTTGCAGCTCAGCGCTGCCTGGGGTGCCAGGGTCTTTTTTTCAATCGCTTCCAACTGCTCTCTGATGTGCATTGCAAGTCTTCTATTTTTTTGTTGCAGCATAAGTATGTCAGGCCTCTCTGTACCTATCAGGAAAGAAGAAAAAAATCAACGGGCAAAACCATGAGCTTTATTGACATAGCATCATTGGTTTGATAAAGTTTTTCATAACAAGCCTGTGCACTGAAGCACAAAACAATCAGCTAAACAACATAACGATTTACAGGAGGGAACCCATGGCCGCAACAAAAAGCACCGCAAAGAAACCTGTCAAAGCAGCAAAGAAACCAGCTAAAACAGCAAAAAAAGGATGTGGCTGTAAAAAGTAAAAAGTAATCAAAGCCCCCCGTATTGTAAGTAATGCGGGGGGCTTTACCCATCAGTTTCGTAATCCGGTGAACGCAATGCCAAGGCAAAAGCAGCGAACAGTTCAATGCCAGTGCTGCAGGCAAGAGAAAAAACTGAGCGACGTGTTGCCTGCTGAAGCAGTTCGTGAATCAATCATGGAACTGATAAAGCATCAATGTCCTGACTGGTCAGCCGACAGCTTCATCTGCCTTGCTGATCTGAACCGCTTCAGAAACCAGTATGTTGAGCAGGAAGTAAAAGCGGAAAAGGGTGAACTCTCAACATTGGAAATGGAGGTGGTGCAGAGCATAAAAGAACAGGAGCTTCTTTCCCGGGACATAGATCTTGAATATGAAGAAAAGCTTACGCTGAGCGAGCGCTGGTCAGATAAATTAGCAGCGTTTGGCGGAAGCTGGGAATTTATTGGTATCTTTTTTTTCTTCATACTCTTATGGATCGGCGGCAACAGCTATATTTTTTTCAGACAGCCGCTTGATCCGTATCCGTTCATATTTCTGAATCTGGTCCTTTCATGCATCGCCGCCATTCAAGCCCCCATCATTATGATGAGCCAGAATCGCCAGGAAGCTAAAGACCGGCTTCGCTCCCGGCATGATTATCAGGTTAATCTGAAGGCAGAGCTGGAAATCAGGCAGCTGCATGAAAAAATGGATCATCTGGTCACGCGGCAATGGCAGCGGCTGCTTGAGATCCAGGAGATACAGCTTGAGCTGATGGAAGAGATCGGAAACAATATGCACAAGGGCAGGCGCGATTGAAGTGTTTCACGGGAGAAACGCTTATTTGAAGCTGGTAAAAAACGTGCTATAATATAATTATAATGATTATTAAAATTACAGCAGGCACTAAGGAGGTAATCTACGCTATCATTATGCAGGCATCTAAGCTGTCGCTCATAGTATTAGGGGCTTTTATGGTGGTGCTGACGGGGTGCATGGTCAATCCCGTAACCCTGCAGAGCGAATTTAACATCGTGAGCGAGGAACGCGAACACAATATTGGCAGGCAGGCACACCCGGAAATCATAAAGCAGTTCGGTTATTATGAGAATGAAGATCTGCAGCGCTATGTAAACGAAGTAGGACAGAAGCTGGTGGCTGTTTGCAAGCGAAAGGATATTACCTATCACTTTGCCGTGCTCGATACCCCGATGGAAAATGCATTTGCCGTTCCCGGCGGATACATCTACATCACCCGCGGGCTGCTTGCATACCTGAACAGCGAGGCGGAGCTGGCCGGAGTGCTCGGCCATGAAATCGGGCATGTCGTCGGCAGAGACAGCGCAAACCAGATATCGCAATCGATGCTTGCCCAGTTTGCAGTGCTTGCAGGCGTTGCAGCACCGGGAGGAGCTGATGTTGCGCAAGCAACCGGTATGCTGCTCAACTCTGTCATGATGGGATTCGGCCGGGAGAAGGAATATATTGCAGATGAGCAGGGTGTTGCCTACATGAGCAAGGCAGGCTATGACCCGGAACAGATGGCGTCGTTCCAGAAAAATCTCTCCCGGATAACGCAGGGTCCCATCGGCGATCAGGTGTATAACTCAACGCACCCGGATATGATGAACCGTATCGAGCGGTCAACAGCGCAGTCAAAAGTTATGCTGGCCATGAATAATGCCATGCAGCAGATCAATAACGGACCCCAGGCAGGAGTGCCGGGCCGTGCTGCAAAGGGCCAGATATTATCTGACCGGTACAAGGACTACCTTGAGGGGCTTGCCTACGGCCCGAAAGAGAATTTACGCCACATAAAAATATATACTGCGCAAGAGGGTGACACGTTTACCATTATCGCTAAAAAGACCTTCGGCAGCGAGCAGCAGGCAAAACTGCTGGCGGAAATAAACGGCATGCCGGTAACCATGCAGCTCGTTGCCGGATATAAAGTAAAGACAATCTACTAAACAGGTTAACAGCTACAGAGGTTAAAAGGCTAAAAGGTGTAGGATTACAGTGAACCTGTTGCACCTCTTTGTCTTTTCATCTTTTTACCTTTTCACCTCGTAACCTATTGACCTTTTAACCTCTTGCACCGACGCGACGGCTCGCCGCGCTGCCGCTCTGGCGCAGCGGGTTCACCTACCCCTTGATTCACCCTTCCCGTATCGTTCTTCCCGCTGCCTTTACAAACGGAACCAGCCGCTGCATCATCTCTGCAAATTTACCGGGCTTGAGCGACTGGACACCGTCACTCATGGCATGATCAGGATGGGGATGCACTTCTATCATCAGGCCATCAGCACCTGCGGCAATTGCCGCAAACGACATGGGGGCAACGAGCTTCCAGTGGCCGGTCCCATGGCTGGGGTCGACAATGACCGGGAGATGGGTGCGCTCCCGCAGCACCGGGATGCTGCTCAGGTCAAGGGTGTTGCGGGTGGCGGTCTCAAATGTCCGTATCCCGCGCTCGCACAGAATGACCTGTTGGTTGCCTTCCGACAGGATATACTCCGCTGACATCAGGAACTCTTCAATAGTGGTCATCATGCCGCGCTTCAACAGGATCGGCTTGCTGCATTTTCCGAGGGCTTTGAGCAGGGCAAAGTTCTGAACATTGCGCGCTCCCACCTGCAGGATATCCGCGTGATTTGAAATCAGCTCTATGTCTTCGAGATTCATTATTTCCGTGACCACGGGAAGCCCGGTAAGCTGCCGCGCCTTATCCAGCAGCACAAGCCCTTCTCCCTCAAGGCCCTGGAAGCTGTAAGGGTGAGGTGCGGGGTTTGAATGCTCCGCCGCGCAGCATGGTTGCCCCGGCATCCTTTACCGCCACGTGCAGTTTCAATGATCTGCTGCTCGTTTTCTATGGAACACGGGCCGGCAATCACCACCACCTCATCGCCGCCGATCTGCACGGTATCGCTGATGGCGATGACCGACTTCTCGGGTTTTACCTCACGGCTCGCAAGCTTGTAGGGCTGGAGGATGGGAACCACCTTTTCCACCCCGGGAAGCATTTCCAGCGCCTGCAGTTTTTCCTTGCCCCGCTCGCTTCCCACCGCACCGATTACGGTTCGTTCTGTTCCATAGATCGGGTGCGGCTGGTAGCCGAACTCCTTAATGGTGTTGAGCACTTCCTGCAGTTCTTTCTCGGATGCTTTGGCCTTCATAACTATGATCATCTGTGTATCCTCCTTCTGCTCAAACAAAGTATTGTCAAACTATAACCACAGGACTCTGAGAAATTATTGTATATAGAGTTTTTCTCTGAGTGCTTGGGTTTGAAACCGTTACGTAAATAAAAAAAAGCCATGAACGATCTGGTTCCATGGCTTTTTCAATTATAAAAAAAGCCATGGGCAGCGGGTAAACTCTGCCCATGGCCTGGTAGTATCTTCTCCGCTACTCACGGACCACTGGCAGAGTACCTAAAGTAAAAATAAAAGTAGAATGACAGATTAGACGGCGCATTGCTTCAAATATATAGCTGTATTTATATTACTATTTGTTATCAGAAAAACTAATAATATAATTTAAATGAGATGTCCAGGATTATTGGCAGAACCATTTCTGCACGCTATTCCCTTGACTTTGTGCCCGTATATGGTAATTTTTACGGCCTGCTATCAGGCTGTTGAAAAACACCCATCTGCTGCGTTATCTTCTACCCCCCGTGTCCCCCCTTGGCAAGGGGGGATGAAGAGGGGTGTCATTGCGACGTACCGTGAAGTACGCCTCATTCCTCGAGATTTCGCGCGCCTTGCATCTGAATGTTTTTGACCAGCCTGGGATAAAACCACTTTTTCAACTACCTGATAGTACTGTCATGGATATATCCTGCTACGGAGGAAGAATTGAATGGATTATAAGGATACCATAAATCTGCCCAAAACTGATTTCCCGATGAAGGCAAGCCTTGCAGTCAAGGAGCCGGAGATGCTGAAAAAGTGGGAAGCAACGGGGCTCTATGAAAAAATTATTGCGCTCAATAACAGCAGCAGAAAATTTATCCTTCATGACGGTCCGCCCTATGCAAACGGGCATATTCATATCGGCACTGCTCTGAATAAAATCCTGAAAGATATTGTCATAAAATCAAAGACCATGGACGGGTACCAGACCAGGTATGTGCCGGGATGGGACTGTCACGGCCTGCCCATCGAGCTGCAGGTGGAAAAGGAGCTCGGAAAAAAGAAGGGCTCTATCCCCAAGGTGGAAGTGCGGAAGCTGTGCAGAGAATATGCCGCCCGGTTCGTGAGCATACAGCGCGAGGAATTTAAGCGCCTCGGCGTGCTCGGGGAATGGGCTGACCCGTATCTCACCATGAGCGCGGATTACTCGGCCACTATTGTCAGGGAGTTCGGCAAATTTGTGCAGGCCGGCTCTGTCTATAAACGGAAGAAGCCCATTCAGTGGTGCGCGTCCTGCCAGACGGCGCTGGCTGAGGCTGAAGTTGAATACCAGGAACACCGCTCACCGTCGATCTATGTAAAGTTTCCGCTCATTTCAGATATCAGCAGCAAGCTGCCGTTACTGAAAGGGGAGAAGGTCTCGGTCGTTATCTGGACGACAACGCCATGGACCATACCGGCAAACCTGGCCATTTGCCTGCACCCGGACTTTGATTATGTTGCCGTACAGGCCGGGGACGAAGTTTTTATCGTTGCCGAGGGCCTGCTGCAGCGGACCATGCTCACGCTGGGCATCGAAAACTTTGCAGTTAAAGAAACTTTTTCCGCAGCCGTCCTTGAGGGAATGAAGTGCCGCCATCCGCTCTACGGGCGGGAGTCGCTGCTGATCCTCGGCTCCCATGTCACCCTGGATGCGGGCACCGGCTGTGTCCACACAGCTCCGGGACACGGACAGGAAGACTATGAGAGCGGGCTGAAATATAATCTGGATATTTACGCGCCGGTGGATGATGCCGGCCGCTTTGTCCCCGAGGTTGAGTTTTTCGGCGGCCAGTTTGTGTTTGACGCCAACGCCGCGGTTAATAAAAAACTGCTGGAAGCGGGCGCGCTGCTGAAAGAGGAGGAGATTGTCCACTCCTATCCCCACTGCTGGCGCTGCAAAAACCCGGTGGTGTTTCGCGCCACCGAGCAGTGGTTCATATCCATGGAAAAAAATGACCTGCGGAAAAAGGCGCTTGACTGCGTTCAGCAGGTGGACTGGATTCCGCCGTGGGGGCGGGAGCGCATGTACGGCATGATCGAGAACCGTCCTGACTGGTGTATATCACGGCAGCGGGTTTGGGGTGTGCCGATTGTGGCCTTTTACTGCAGCGACTGCAACGCGGTGCTGCTTGAAGTCCCGGTCATCAACCATGTGGCAGATCTCTTTGATGAGCACGGCAGTGACGTCTGGTTTTCCCGTGAAGCATCCGAGCTGCTCCCGCCGGGCGTGAAGTGCGGCCAGTGCGGGGCAGGTGCGTTCAGAAAAGAGACTGATATCCTTGACGTGTGGTTTGACTCAGGCGTGAGCCATGCAGCGGTTCTTGAAAAGAGGCCCCAGCTTGGCAGCCCCGCTGACCTGTACCTGGAAGGAAGCGACCAGCACCGGGGCTGGTTCCACAGCTCACTTCTGGTAAGTGTCGGCACCAGGGGCCGCGCGCCCTATCGCGCGGTGCTCACCCACGGGTTTGTGGTTGATGGCAAAGGCGAAAAGATGGCCAAGTCCAAAGGAAACGTGATCTCCCCGGAGGAGGTCATCAAGCAGTATGGCGCAGAAGTGCTGCGCCTGTGGGTAGCCTCGGAAAACTACCGTGAGGACATGCGCATATCGCCCGACATTCTGAAGCGGCTTTCTGAAGGGTATCGAAAAATCAGAAACACCTGCCGGTTCCTGCTCGGCAATCTCTGTGACTTTGACCCGGCGGTGCACAGCGTCCGGTATGAAAACCTTGCGGAGCTTGACCAGTGGGCACTGCATCAGCTGCAGGCGCTTGCCGCCCGGGTGCTTAAAGCGTACCGGGCATATGAGTTTCATACCGTGTACCACAGCATCAGCAACTTCTGCATTAATGATATGAGCGCGGTGTATCTCGATATTTTAAAGGACCGCCTCTACTGCTCAGCCCCCGCTGACCCGTCGCGGCGTGCTGCCCAGACCGTGCTCCATATGGTGCTTGAAAGCCTGCTGCGGCTCTGCTCGCCGATACTCTCCTTTACTGCTGATGAGGCCTGGAAGTATCTTCCGCATCAGGCCGGCAGGGCAGAGAGCGTGCATCTTGCGTCTTTTTCCGTGCTGCCGGAGCACTATAATAACCGTGGGATAGCAGAGCGCTGGAGTATTCTGCTGCAGGTGCGGGACCGGGTGCTCAAAAGTCTGGAGGAGGCGCGCGCCGCAAAAAAGATCGGCAATGCCCTTGAGGCATGCGTGGCGCTGCGTGTTCAGGAAAAGCTGTACCTCCGGCTGCAGGAATACGAGCAGGAACTCCCCGATCTTTTTATCGTTTCCCAGGTCACCCTCAAACAAAAAGAAGGCGGCGGCGATGCTTCCTTTGAAAACCTGGTTGCTGATGGCGAGGTAGAGATTACTGCTGCTGCCGGGGAAAAGTGCGGTCGCTGCTGGAAATATTCTCCCCGCGTTGGCGCGCACGCAGCACACCCTGCAGCCTGCGAGCGGTGCGCAGCGGTTCTCGCATCACTTGACGGGACCGGCAGATGAAAAAGTATCTGTTTATCATAAGTATCATAGTGGCAGTCGTGGCACTGGACCAGCTGACCAAGCTTGCGATCTGCCGGACCCTGCCGCTCCATCATCAGATAGAAGTCAGCCGCAATTTTTTTCACATCGTTCATATCAGGAATCCGGGCATCGCGTTCGGCCTTTTAACCGAGGCTGGAAGCCGCTACCGGGTCCCCATGCTGCTTCTGATTTCCGGCGTGGCGGTCTTTATCATTATCTATTTTCTCTCGCAGATAAAAGACGGCTCGCGCCTGCAACTGCTCTGCTTTTCCCTGCTGCTGGGAGGTGCTGCCGGAAACCTGATTGACCGGTTTCGCTTTGGGGCGGTTGTTGACTTCATAGATCTCCACTGGTATTCTTCATTTCACTGGCCTGCCTTTAATGTTGCAGACTCTGCCATAACGATTGGCATCTGCCTGCTTGCCCTTGATATGCTGCTTGACACGAAAAACAAAAAACAGCGTCACGCTGCAGGATAAAACTCAAGCAATGCACCCGATCATTTTTGAGACCCCCTACTTTTCCATAAAGGCCTACGGCCTGTTTGTAGCCATGGGCTTTCTTGCCGGACTGGGCTTTGCTCTGAGGGAAGCGCGGCAGCAGGGGCTTGACCCTCAGCCCATCCTTGACCTTGCGTTTTACATAATACTTGCCGCAATCATCGGCGCGCGGCTTTTTTATGTGCTGACGAACCTTGATTCCTACCGGCATAATCCGCTGGATATTTTAAAAGTCTGGCAGGGCGGGCTGACCTTCTTTGGCGGGTTTATTCTCTCCTTTATTGCCGGCGTTGTATATATGAAGCGCCATCAAATGGCGGTCTGGAAGACCTTTGACCTGTTTGCGCCTGCCCTTGCCCTGGGTGATTTTTTCGGCCGCATCGGCTGTTTTTTTGCGGGCTGCTGCTACGGGCGGGAGTGCAGCTATCCCTGGGCAGTCACTTTTACCGACCCGCAGAGCCTGGCCCGGATCGGCGTTGCCCTGCACCCGACGCAGCTTTATTCATCGTTTGCTTCGCTTGCCACGTTTCTGCTGCTGTGGGCCTGGAGCAGCAGAAAAACCTTTGACGGCCAGCTGGCCCTGCTGTGGATTTTTTTCTACTCATTCTCCCGGCTCATTATAGAATATTTTCGCGGAGACCCCCGCGGCTATCTCATACTGGAGACCTTTGCCGTTTCCCAGGTGCTGGCTTTAGCTTTTATCGTTGTCTCTCTTATAATGTTAGTGGTGCTGAAGAATAAAAACCATTCCTCATAGTTTTTTCCCGTTGCTGCTACAACCACCTTTCCTGGCCTTATCCTTGATGTGCCCCATAAATAGTGGTTATTTTTTGTTTTGGCCACTATATATAGTATTTTTCCCTTGACGAAAATTTTACTTTTGATATAAATAAATAAGGACAGCCGAGATTGCAGAAAATGCAGAGAGGATTTCTGTGTTCTTTTTTAAATACGTAATAATGATTTTTTTTGTGACCTCTGTGGTGATAATTTTAAAACAAAACCAAGGAGAGCTTTCATGCGCATAATTGCTGTAGCAAATCAAAAAGGCGGGTGCGGCAAGACCACAACGGCCATCAACCTCGCTTATTCCCTGTCTCTCAGAAACCAGCGGGTGCTGCTGATTGATTGCGACCCGCAGGCACACGCTACCATGGGTCTGAAGAGAAAGTCGTCAGAACTTGAGGGCACGATGTATGACGTGTTGAGCCCGCATAAAGACGAAAACGCCGGGATCGATACCATTGCGGTTGCGATAAATGAACGCTTCAGCCTGGCACCGTCCAGTGTCATACTGAGTGCCGTTGAGCAGGAGCTGGCCGGCAGGGACGGCAGGGAAGACCGGCTGCTGGAGGCGATTGCCGCTCTTAAAACCCCCTATGATTTCCTGATTATTGATTGCCCGCCCAGCATCGGGCTGCTCTGCTTTAATGCGCTCCGGGTAAGCCAGGAGGTCATTATCCCCATTGATATGAGCCTCTTTTCGCTGCGCGGGGTGGCCAAGCTGATAGAAATAATAATGCTGCTTAAGGATAAGCTGGGTCATGATATTGTGTCCCGCGCGCTCGTCACCATGTTTGACAGCAGGACTAAATACTCGCGCCGGGTTCTGGAAAAGGTTACCGAGGAATTCGGCGAGAATGTGTTTAATACCATAGTCCGCTACAACATCAGGCTTCGGGAAACGGTTGATTACGGCCTGCCGGTGGGCATGTATGACAAGCGGTCAAACGGGCACTGTGACTATGAGCGCCTGGCGGAAGAAGTATTGCATGCAAGTGGCAAAAGGAAAAGATGCTGACGGTGCCACGGCAGCTCTTTCGCACGAAATGCTGCAGCGGGCAGAAAATTATATCGACACGGTTATGCAGGATCCGGAAGCTGATGATCAGCCGGTAACTGACACCGATGAATGTTTTCCTGCAGGCATTAAATCCTCATACCCGGAAATGGTGCAGGCCATGGAATTTGGTTCCGGTGACGGGCTTGCAGAACCTGACGCAGAGTTTGAGGAGTACCAGGAATAACTGAGCCGCATCTGGAACTCAAGAAATCAGGATTTGTTTTTACCTTTGTGAGTTCCTGAGTTCCAATTCAATCTTCTTTGTTCTTTTTTATCTTTGCGGTTAACCTTGGTTCCGGCTTGTCCGGGTTAGGATGGATTGTAGCCATGAGTGATGAACGCCTGGAAAACATGGAAAGCGATTACAATGAAAAGCTTGAAAATGATTTTGTAACCTTACTGAAGGGAAAAATCAAACGGCTTACCGCAGGAGGAATTAAAGGAACGGATAATAAGCTTTCTGCAGGAGCAGAAAATCTGCACCCTGGCCACCTGCGCGCAGAATATACCCCGCTCAACGCCGGTGCGCTACCGGAGCCGGGGGCTTACCCTGTATATTCTTACCGAGGGAGGCGGCAAGGTAAAAAATATCAGGGACAACCCGAACGTATCACTGAGCATCGTGGGTGAATACACCGGGTTTCAGTCTGTGACCGGCCTGCAGGTATGGGGGAAAGCGGTCATTATAAAGCCGCAGGATGGTCCGTTATACGAAGAGGCCAGGAGAATCATGAATCTGGAGGAGCGGCAGGACCTGAAGCAGATGAACCTCAAGGCAATCCGAACTCCCATGGATATTATTAAAATTGAGGTGGAAAAAGCGCGGTTTTTAAGCTTCCCCGAGGGAATACTGAATCAGGTACTGACCAGCACCTAACAGGCTGTTGAAAAACGCCCATCTGCTTCGTTGCGCTCATCCTTCGTCATTGCGACGTACTGTAAAGTACGCCTCATTCCTCTTGATTTCGCGCGCCTTGCATCTGGATGTTTTTGACCAGCCTGGGAGAAACTACTTTTTCAATAACCTGATAGTAGATAAGGTTCCAGTAAAGATTATAGATCACGGGCTTTCATGCATTACCAATGTAGTATCCAGTCGCATTATCATTATTTTTAATGCGCTGCTGCTGCCTGCTTGAAGACGGACAGCCGGTTTTTTACCTTGCTCAAAATTCCTGATTCTGAAACAGATAAAACAAAAATCTCTTTCTGCCCATCCCCGTCAAAATCGAACACCCCGTAATCAGTTACGTAACCGCCCAGCAGTCCGCTTGACCAGTTTTGGGCAAGATCATATCCGTCCCAGTTGAGGCAGCATACTTCTCCCTGGTTGTAGCCGCTCATCCTCTTACTGAGAAGATTGCCTTTTTTGGAGTTGCGGCCGGCGATGAAGTCGAGCCTGCCGTCCTGGTTGTAATCATCACACAGGATGCGCATGGGCAGGAACTCTTTCTGTTCAATATCGTTCGCGTAGACGCGTTTGGTAAAATAATTAACTTCGCCGCCCAGTTTAAGGTGCTGGTCGCGCCAGCGCATCCTGCCCAGGCCGGAAAAAATGGTCAGCTGATACTGATAGCTGAACACCCCCTTGTCAAACGCAATATATTCAAGACTGCCGTCGCCTTCGAGGTCTGCCTGCAGAAAGCTGTAAAGCTGCAGGGACTCCGGAATCAGGAATTCATTGCGCGCTTCCAGTACCCCGTTTTTCCAGGAAAAAGTGTAGATCACATTGCCAAAGGGACTGGTCTCGCCGGCATGTTGTCCCATTATCATGAGCCGTTTTCCCGGAGGCTGGTATATCCTGAAAAACCAGCGCTGGGACTTTGCGAGCCGGGAGTATGCTCCTGCCTCTGCCGCTTCAAGCACAAACGAATTGGGAGCGCTCTTCTCAAAGCTTGTGACGAAAATTTCATCCCGCCCGTTTTTGTTGGTATCCGCCGTATCTATGTGGACAATGTGCTCTCCGATATCGGTTTTTATTTCCCCGCTCTGCTTAAGGGCGCCTTCAGCCCATTTATAAACAATAATTCTGTGCGCAGCGGACAGCAGCAGTTCCTTCGCGCCGTCGCCGTCAACATCTGCCGCGGTCATACAGCTCAGTGATTCACCATCAATATCCAGCGTATAAAAGGGCGCGGCGTCAAACAGCGGGGGCCTTTTTTCCGCCCGCGGCTGCACCACGGTCTGGTATTCAGGTTCAAGGGGTGCTTCAAGCGTTTCGTCAGGGGCCTGGTTCATCGCCGGAGCCCGCAGTTTTTGCCGCGCCGGCGCTTGCTGCGCCGCAGCGGCATCTGTTTCAGGGCCGCCGCCGAGGATTTTCTGCCGAACCCGGGCGCCAAAGGAAGTGAGCTGGGGAAGCATGTCATTTAAGCCGATGCTCTGGATGAAAAACGGTGTGACATCATCAGGAGAGGCAGTATTGACCAGGCGCGTATCCAGGCTCACATTGGCGCCGATCTTGGTGATGCTGCCGATGAGGATATAATCCGCGTTCAGTTTTTTCCCGAGCGCCACATCTGCCGTGAGCGGATGCTCTGCCGGAAGTTTGCCCAGCTCACTGCGGATCAGAAAGCTGTCAATAACTGAAAGCCTGCCGCTTACTGCAATCCGTGAGGGCAGCAGCGATGTTATGCCGTCCCGGATATAGGAAATGTCATCCTGGGTGTGGACGGAAAACGGGAAGATAGCAATACGCAACTCGCTGGCGAATGCCGCATGACAACACATAAAAACAAAAGCATTTAGCAGTAGAGCTGTTACAAATAATTTTTTACTCACCGGCTGCTCCTTTTATAAAAAGTTATCATGGCGCGCATACCGCAGGGCTACAAGCAGTGCTTTTGCGGCGCTGCTCACGGGGTTTTACGGATAACACAACTGAGTAGTTTTTGATAGTAAAAAAGTGAAGAAACAGAAAAGCATAGAGACCGTTCACCATCTCATAGCATTTTTACGACTAAAAATTATTTAAAAAAACATAATTTTTTATTTGACATATCAATATACCTATACTATACAGGGCAACAATTACCATAGAACCGCTGGTGGTTCTATGCCCGCCTGAAAAAGCTCTGACAGGGGTTACAAACCAAAATACAATTTAATTTAATGGGAGGGACAGACATGAAGTACTTGAAAAAAAGAGCATTTGTCTATCTGTACTAACCGTTCTCATGGCAATCTGCCGGTATGTGCTTCGATTGCCAGCGCCCAGACGGATCTGGACAAGCTTTTTATCATGAGCCCACCCAGCGTCAAGCAGGACAATTTCTACGTCAATGACCTTTTCAACACCCAGGAGCTGGCGCCCATAGCCACGACACTGCTCGTCGCGCTGGGCGATGCTTCCGACACCTTTACCGTTACCATTACGCCGCAGGATAAATCAAAAAGCTTTACCTATAAAGACAGCTATATGCTGTTCGGCTTCTACTACGCTATTGACGGGACACCGAACTATATCCTGGCAAGCAATACCTACCCGCTGCCCATAGTGACTAAAATCCCCATCAAGTCAAATTTCGGTTTCGCAGCCCTTGGGCTGATCGTGACCAGCGTCAGCAACCTGGATCCTACTGATATAATACCTCCTTTCAGCTTTCACGATAAAGATTGAGTTGTCAGCTACTCCGCCACCGGCTGCCGAAGAATAAGTTCGTTCGTGGGGAAAAAAGATATACAATTTATATTGTAACTATTTAGAGGAGGGTTAACCTTGAAAAAATTAATAGTACTCATTTCAGCAATGCTCTTTATTTTGCCTTTGTGCATTCCGTATTATGCATCTGCGGCAAGTGTCGAGAGCCAGATATCAGTGCTGAAAAAGCAGATGGATGAGCTGCAGCAGAAGCTCGACGATATGGAGTCCCAGCTCAAAAAGACCAAAGAGGACGCAGCTGTTGCCCAGCAGCAGTCAGCAAACACCCAGCAGCAGGTGGAAACCAAGATGGCCGAGGTTTCAAGCCGCTACAAGGTGATTGATGACCTGGCAAAGAAATTCGGCCGCTTGAAACTGGGCGGCTATGTAAGGAGCAGGCTGCAGGATGGACAGCAGGAAGCCTCCACGTTTGACGTCACCGAGATTGCGTTCAACCTGCGCTATGACATTACCAAAAATATATCCGGCGAGTTCCATGTATGGTGGCATCCGAGCGGCAATGCTCCTGATGGTGTCGGGTTCAGTGATTATAAAAACTGGGCAGGACCGACCACCTTTATTGAAAGCGCGTTCGCGGAATTCCGGCATGAGTTCTGCCTGCTGAACGATTTCGGTGGTCCGGTAAAAGGCATGCTGCAGGTAGGAAAATTCAGAAACTTTGCGTACGGCATCTCCCCCACCGGTCCGGACCGTGTATACAGCGACTATGGTCTCTTCCACGAGAGCAACAGCCAGTCCCGCATCACCGGTATCCAGTATCTGACCAAGTGGAACCGGTTTAAGGCCAACTTTGCCGTGTTCAACGGCTGGTCACTGTCATCAGCCCAGCGCTTCGGCGCCCGCCCGGCCGGCATCAGGTATCTGAGACAGAACCAGATGAACATTGACGACAACAGCAACAAGGCGCTCAGCATGCGTCTTGCCTATGCGCCTATTGAAGGACTTGAAGCAGGCGTCACCGGCTACCATCAGCGCCTCAGCAACGCTGATATGGCAGCCTTTAATTCCATGATGGGAAGAAACCCGGGAACAGCGGGTAATCCATTGGGCAACCCCGCTACCAATAACCGCGAGTGGAGAACCGGGTTTGACCTCGAGTACAAGCGCGGCCCGTTCCACTTCCAGAGCCAGTACTTCTGGGGCCAGGTTTCCGACGTGAAGGCCAACTGGTGGTATGCCATGGCCGGCTACAAGCTGAAACAGTTTAATACCGACTTCTACGTTAAATACGAAAAGGCCCAGTACGATCAGCAGCGCTATCCGGACATAAACGCAAGCGCGCCTGGGACCGGTCTTGTTTCTCGCCGTTAATAGTCTATACCATTCATCCGCAGGTTAAGCTGTTCTTTGAATACTACTTCCTGTATTTGGATGATCCCAAGGGTTATAAGGGAAATACGGATAACAACTATGGATTTGTAGAACTGATTCTTTTCTACTAACCATAGCTCTGCTGCAGTATCTGAAGGGTGAGTGATAAAACACTCACCCTTTTTTTAATTCCTGTTGCAAAAATCGTTCAAAAAAATTAGACTGTCAATCTCGGCTGCACAGCACAGCCGCAATATCCATACTACGGGAAAGGTGACAGCAAAGCCATGAAAGTTATTCTCACGGGAAATGAAGCAATTGCGCGGGGTGCGTATGAGGCTGGCGTGGCAGTGGCAACCGCCTATCCGGGAACGCCGAGCACCGAGATACTGGAAAACATGGCCACCTACGAAGGCGTTTATGCCGAGTGGTCGCCCAATGAAAAGGTCGCGCTGGAGGTAGCCACCGGCGCAGCCATCGGCGGCCGCAGGGCCCTTGCCGCCATGAAGCATGTGGGGGTGAATGTAGCGGCAGACCCGCTGTTTACGGTCTCCTACACCGGCATCAAGGGCGGGCTGGTCATTGTGACCGCGGATGACCCGGAGATGCACAGCTCACAGAATGAGCAGGACAACCGGAATTACGCAAAGTTTGCAAAAGTCCCCATGCTGGAGCCCGCTGACAGCCAGGAGGCCAAGGACTATATTAAAACTGGCCTTCGAGCTGAGCGAGCGCTTTGACACGCCGGTATTCGTGCGCACCACCACGCGCGTTTCCCATTCCAAATCGATTGTAGAGCTCTCTGAGCCGCAGCAGCGCCCTGCCGCGCCCGCCCTGGAAAAACAGCCGAGCAAATATGTTATGGTCCCTGCCCACGCGCGGCAGCGCCACCCCCTGGTGGAGCAGCGCATAAAGGATCTGGAAGCCTTTGCTGAAGATTTTGCCGGAAAACCGCGTGGAACTGCAGGACCCGTCCGTGGGCATTATCGCCAGCGGCACCTGTTACCAGTACGCACGGGAGGCCTTCCCCGGCTATTCATTTCTGAAGCTGGGCATGGTGTATCCCCTTCCCAAAAAGAAGATTAAAGAATTTGCCCGCCAGGTGAAAAAGCTCTACGCCTTTGAGGAGCTTGACCCGTTTTTTGAAGAGCAGGTGAAGGCGCTCGGCATCGAGATAATCGGCAAAGAGGTATTTCCCTCCTGCGGGGAATTTGATCCGGGCACTGCGGAGCAGGGCATCGGCGGGGCCGCCGGGGCAGAAAAAAAAGGAGCTGCGCTGCCCTATCTTCCGCCGCGGCCGCCCACCATGTGTCCGGGCTGCCCGCACCGGGGGCTGTTTTATGCTCTGAATAAACTGAAAGTGTTTGTCGCCGGTGATATCGGCTGCTACACGCTTGCCTGCCTGCCGCCGCTCAAAGCAGTTGATACCTGTATCTGCATGGGGGCGAGCATAGGGCACGCCATGGGCCTGGACAAGGCGCTGGGGAGCGCGGCGCTTGGCCGCGTGGTGGCAGTGATCGGGGATTCAACGTTTCTCCACTCCGGTATTACCGGGCTGCTTGATGTGGCGTATAACCGCGGCGCCTGCACGATTATAATACTTGATAACTGGACCACGGCCATGACCGGCAGGCAGGACCACCCCGGTACCGGCATGACCATCAGGGAAGAAAAAACAACCAAAGTTGATTATGTAAAACTTGTTAAAGCGCTGGGCATAAAGAACGTCAAAAAGGTTGATCCCTTTGACCTGAAAAAACTTAATACAGTCCTCAAAAAGGAGCTCAACCGGCCTGAGCCCTCGGTCATCATTACCGACTCTCCCTGTGTGCTGTACCGGCGGGTCGAAAAGGGGGCGCAGCGGCCCCTGTTATATGTGGAGAGCAGTGAATGCATCGGCTGCAAAGCCTGCCTGCAGCTCGGCTGTCCGGCTCTTGAATGGGTCACGCTGTTGCCGCAGGACCAGGCAGAACTGAAGAAAAAGAAGGGTGAGGCATTCGTCAACCCGAGTCTGTGTATCGGATGCGAACTCTGTTCACAGCTTTGCAGGAAAGGTGCGATAAGGAAAAAAGATGGAAACAACTGACCGGGTACAGAATATTCTCATGGTGGGCGTGGGGGGACAGGGTGTTATCCTTGCCAGCGAAATCATATCGGAAGTGATGATGCGCGCGGGACATGATGTCAAGAAGAGCGAAGTGCACGGCATGGCGCAGCGCGGGGGAAGCGTCAGCAGCCATGTCCGGTTCGGGCCGAAAGTCTATTCGCCCCTTATTAAAAAAGGTGATGCAGACGTGCTCTTCTCCTTCGAGCTGCTCGAGTCCGTGCGCTACCTTGATTTTCTGCGCAGCGATGCGCTGCTCATTGTCAACAAGCAGAAGGTGCTGCCGCCCTCCGTTACCCTGGGTGTCGATACCTATCCGGAGCAGTTGCCGGAGCTGCTGCGCGAGCGCTTCTCACGGGTTGAGATTGTTGATGCCCTGGATATTGCCAAACAGGCGGGAAACGCCCGGGCGTTGAATGTGGCTTTTCTGGGGGCGCTGTCCAAACATTTTGGTGTGGATGAGAACCTGTGGAAGGAAGTCATTTCCTCAATGCTTCCACCGAAACTGGTTGATGTTAATATCAAGGCATTTATGCTGGGCAGAAACACAAGGTGAAATCCTGAAATTCGTAATATGTTTCAATTCTAAAGTTTTTATTTAGCGTTTAGTAACGTCGGGTTTAGACTTTAAACTTTTAACGGGAGGTCTATTATGATCTGGAATGAAGAATTTGAAACCCTGCCGCGCGAAGCACTTGAGGCTTTGCAGCTCAAACGGCTTAAAGCAACCGTTGAGCGGGTGTACGAGACAGTACCTTTTTACAAGAAGAAGTTTGATGAGCTGGGCGTCAAGCCGTCACACGTAAAAACCTGAAGGATCTGCAGCTTCTGCCCTTCACCATCAAGAATGACCTGCGGGACAATTATCCCTTTGGCCTGTTCAGCGTTCCCATGGAACAGGTGGTGCGGGTTCACGCTTCTTCGGGAACCACGGGAAAACCGATCGTGGTCGGCTATACCAAGCGCGATATTGATACCTGGGCTGAGCTCATAGCGCGGACCCTGTTCTGTGCCGGTGTGCACCGGGGCGACATCGTGCATAATGCCTACGGCTACGGCCTGTTCACCGGCGGGCTCGGGCTGCACTACGGTGCGGAAAAGGTGGGCGCGTCGGTTATACCGATATCCGGGGGCAATACCAAGCGGCAGATTATCATCATGCAGGATTTCGGGCCGACCGCTATCACCTGCACCCCCTCCTATGCACTGCATCTTGGTGAGGTGGCGGAAGAAATGGGATTAAACCCGGCAAAGGATTTCAAGCTGCGGGTGGGCTGTTTTGGCGCAGAGCCCTGGTCAGAGAACATGCGCGAGCAGATAGAAAAGAAATTTAACATTGACGCCATCGATATTTTCGGGCTGACCGAAGTGATCGGCCCGGGCGTCTCCAGCGAATGTTTGGAAGCCAAGAAGGGGCTGCACGTTTTTGAAGACCACTTCATTCCTGAAATTATAGATCCTGCTACCGGTAAGGCGCTGCCCTACGGCGAGAAGGGCGAACTGGTATTTACCTCGATCACCAAAGAGGCCTTCCCGGTGATACGCTACCGCACCCGGGACATATCAGTTCTCTACCCGGAAATATGTAAATGCGGCAGAACTTTTGTGCGCATGCAGCGGATCACCGGCAGAACCGATGACATGCTGATCATCAGGGGCGTTAATGTATTTCCTTCGCAGATTGAGAGCGTTCTCATGCAGATTGAAGGGGTGGAGCCGCACTACCTGCTCATCGTGGACCGGGAAGGCAATCTTGATACGCTCGAGGTGCAGGTGGAAGTGAATGAAAAAGTATTCTCAGATGAGATCAAGCAGCTGGAGCGGCTGGAAAAGCGGATTGAAAAGGATATAAAAGAGATGTTTGGCGTTACCTGTAAGTGTAAGCTGGTAGAGCCGAAGACCATCCAGCGCAGCGAGGGCAAAGCCAAACGGGTGATTGACAAGAGGAAAATATAACGAGTTGATGAGTTGTGGAGTTGGAGAGTTTTGGAGTTTATATTTTTAACTCCGCAACTCCTGCACTCCGTAACTCCATAACGGGAGGAATTACTTATGAAAGTAGATCAAATATCCATCTTCTTAGAGAACAAATCAGGCCGTCTTGCTGAAGTCACCAGGGTTCTGGGCGCAGCAGGAATAAATATCAGGGCGCTCTCCCTTGCCGATACGTCAGACTTTGGCATCCTGCGCCTGATTGTAAATGACAGCGCTAAGGCAATTGGCGTGCTCAAGTCCAACCAGTTTACCGTCAGCATGACCCAGGTTGTGGCAGTAGAGGTGAATGACCGGCCGGGCGGACTGGCGCACATCCTTGACCTTCTGCAGAAGGAAGGCACCAACGTGGAATATATGTATGCATTTGTCGAGCGCAGCTCTGACAATGCGGTCATCATTTTCCGCTTTGACGAAATCGATAAAGCCATTAAAACGCTCACCAGCAAAGGTATTACCGTGCTGGAGGGAAAAAAAGTATACTGCCTGTAGGGAGTGAACGACGTGCCTCGTGACCCGTGGCCCGTGACCCGTTGTTTATGGTGTATCCCCAGGGGCCGGGGGTTTTGTGGGGCCGCTGCAATCACGACTCATTCAAGAACAGGGGGTACTATGAAAAAGCTATTTTTATTGTTTGCAGCACTGGCGGTGCTCACCGCTCTATCACCAGTTTCTTTTGCAGCAGAGCCCTACGTCGTCGGCGCCGTATTCGCCATAACCGGGCCGGCTTCATGGCTCGGGGAGCCCGAGCGCAATACGGTTAGAATGGTTGAAGAAGAGATCAATGCCCGGGGCGGCATTAACGGTCACCCCTTGCAGATCATTGTGGAAGATACGGTGGGCGAGGAAACCCGGACCGTACTTGCGGTAAATAAGCTCATTAATAAGGACAACGTGCTCGCCATTGTCGGGCCGACACGCAGCGGCACCACCATGGCGGTCATCCCGATTGTGGAGAAAGCGCAGGTGCCGCTGATTTCGTGTGCTTCAGCAGAGGAAATAGTACGGCCGGTCAGGAAATGGGTATTCAAGACCGCCCAGAATGACAGCCACGGCGTGCTCAAGATCTACGATAAGCTGAAAGAGATGAACATCACCAGCGTGGCGGTTATTTCCAGCACTGACGGCTATGGCATGGAAGGCCGCAAGCAGCTCAAGCGATTTGCTCCGGAGTACGGCATTACGATTGCGGCAGATGAGACCTACGGGCCCAAGGATACCGACATGACGGCACAGCTCACCAAAATCAAGGGCACCGATGCTCAGGCGCTGGTGAACTGGTCAATTGTTCCCGGCCAGACCACGGTGATTAAAAACCGGCGGCAGCTCGGGATGAGCATACCGCTGTTCCAGAGCCCGGGATTCGGCAACATAAAATATGCCCGGGCCGCAGGCGATTCAGCAGACGGGCTCATGTTCCCGGCCCTGAGGCTGCTCATGGTTGAAGCGCTGCCGGCAGACCATCCGCAGAAGGCGCTTCTTGCCACATACAAGAAAGATTATGAAAGCCGCTTTAAGTCGGACGTGAGCACCTTTGGCGGCCATGCCTATGATGCAATACACCTGGTTATTGCAGCGCTTCGCGCTGTGGGGCCGGACCGGGCAAAGATCAGAGACTATATCGAAAACACGAAAAATTTTGTCGGCACCGGCGGCGTTTTTAATTATTCTGCCGACAATCATGTGGGACTTGATAAGGATGCGCTGGAGATGTACACGGTAAAAGGCGGCGCATTTGCGCTGGTTAAATAAGCCTGCAGTGCTTAGCAGCCGGCTTTGAAGCAGGGTTTGTGCTGAAGACTGACGGCCGGTTTTACATACATGAGGGGATACTTAAACAACAACACGCGAGGAGGAGGGTACAATGAAAAAAGTTTTTGGGGTTATTGTCTTAGGGGTATGGATACTCGGCGCTGCCGGTTCTGTTATGGCAGCGGAGCCGTACAAGGTCGGGGCGGTATTCGCCATAACCGGTCCTGCGGCATGGCTTGGGGAACCTGAGCGCAACACCGTTAAGATGATCCAGGAGCAGGTCAATGCCCAGGGCGGCATCAACGGGCACCCGCTGGAGATCATCATTGAAGACACGGTGGGAGAAGAAGCAAAGGCTGTCATGGCGGTCCAGAAGCTCATCAACAGAGACAACGTGCTGGCCATTGTCGGCCCCACCAGGAGCGGGACAACCATGGCGGTCATACCCATCGTAGAAAAGGCGCAGGTGCCGCTCGTATCATGCGCGGCTGCGGAGGCGATCGTTAACCCGGTGCGAAAGTGGGTCTTCAAAACCCCGCAGAAAGACAGCGATGCAGCAATCAGGATTTATGAGAAGATGAAAGAAATGAATATCTCCAAGGTTGCTATCATTACCGCCACCGAGGGGTTCGGCATGGAAGGAAGAAAGCAGCTCACCCTGCTTGCTCCAAAGTACGGCATTACCATTGTCGCGGATGAAACCTATGGGCCGAAAGATACCGATATGACGGCCCAGCTGACCAAGATCAAGGGCACCGATGCTCAGGCAATTGTCAACTGGTCCATTGTGCCCGGTCAGGCAACCATTATCAAAAACAGGAAACAGCTCGGGATGACCATACCGCTGTTTCAGAGCCACGGGTTTGGCAATATCAAATATGCGCGAGCTGCCGGCGATGCAGCAGACGGGGTGCTGTTCCCGGCCGGGAGGCTGCTGGTGGTGGACTCGCTGCCGGCTGACCACCCGCAGAGAGCGCTTTGCTGGAGAAATACAAGAAGGACTATGAGGAAAAGTTTAAAACGATGTGAGCACCTTTGGCGGGCATGCCTATGATGCGCTTACCCTGGTGATCGCCGCCCTGCGCGCAGTCGGGCCGGACCGGGCAAAGATCCGGGACTATATTGAAAACACTAAAAACTTTGTCGGCACCGGCGGTGTTTTCAACTTACTCACCCGAAGATCATACCGGTCTCACCAAAGATGCGTTTGAAATGATCACCATAAAGGGCGGAAAGTTTTTGCCGGCACAGTAATGTGCAGGTTTCACGTTTAAGGTTTAAAGCTTCACGATACCTGAACCGTGAACATTAGACTGCAGCATATGAGAGGCTACACCGGTTTTATATTTAGGGTTTAGCCTCTTTTTTTGTAATTTACACAGACGTCATAATGAGTTACTATCGTGCAGATTTTTAGACGTCTTCCGACTGGCGGGGCACCTGTCCGCAGGGACGCGGGGAGCCCCGGTGACTGGTATCTGTTTCTCAGGGTGGAGTAGTTGTGCATGTCGCTTTTCAGTCAGATACTGCAGTTTCTATTGACCGGTATAACCATAGGCACCATCTACGGAATGGTAGCGCTGGGGTTTAATATTATTTACAATGCCACCGGCATTATAAATTTTGCCCAGGGTGAATTTGTCATGCTTGGCGGCATGTTCATGGTCTGGTTTACCACGGTGCTGAAAATTCCCATGATCGCGGCGTTTGCGCTTTCTGTCATCATGGTAACACTCATCGGCGCACTGTTTGAGCGTCTTGCCATCTATCCGCTCAAGCGGCCGTCGGTGCTGATCCTGATCATGATAACGCTTGCCGGCTCAATCATTATGAAAGGCTCGGCCATGCTGTTCTGGGGAAAGGAAACCTATACCCTGCCGCACTTTTCAGGGGAAGAGCCGTTTTATCTGTTCGGCGCAACCATCCTGCCGCAAACCCTCTGGATTCTGGGGATCATGTTTGTGGTGGTCATCATTCTGGCGGGATTTTTCAACTTTACCATGCTGGGGAAAGCGATGCGCGCCTGCGCCGTAAACCCCACCGCGGCAAGCCTGGTGGGCATCAGTGTTAAAAAAATGGTGCTCTTATCCTTTGCCCTGAGCGCGGCGCTGGGAGCCACTGCCGGGATTATCATAACGCCGGTTGCCCTTATGGAATATGACCGGGGAGCCATCCTGGCATTGAAAGGATTTGCGGCAGCCGTGCTCGGGGGACTGGGAAACGGCGTCGGGGCGGTAGTCGCGGGGCTGCTCATTGGAATTCTTGAATCACTGGGGGCAGGGCTCATTTCCTCTGGCTACAAAGACGCCATAGCGCTTTTAGTGCTGCTGCTGGTTCTGTTTGTAAAGCCGAGCGGCATTTTCGGCGTGAGCGAGGCAAGCAAGCTGAAAGAATTTTAACAAGAGGGTTCAAGGATTCCAGGGTTCGAGGGTTCAAGCGATTTTTGTAAACGCATTGCACTTGAATCCTTGATCACTTGAGCCCTTGAACCCTGTTTTTGATATTATGAAGCTCAACAGACACAGCGCAACTTTGATTTTTGCAGTGGTCATTTTTCTGCTGCCCCTTTTTATTAAGAACCCCTACTATCTGAGCATTCTGGTCTTTATCGGGATATACAGCATTACCACCATGGGGCTTAACCTGCTCATGGGCTACACCGGCCAGATATCTCTCGGGCACGCGGCGTTTTTCGGCATCGGCGCGTACACCTCCGGCATACTCACGGTTTACTACCACGTTCCCATCATTGTTGCTTTTATCGCGGCGCTCGTCCTGACCGCACTGGTGGCGTACCTGATCGGCGTCCCGTCATTGCGGTTAAAGGGGCACTATCTGGCCATGGCGACGCTCGCGTTCGGCGAGATTGTCAATATTTTCCTCAATGCGGCGGTGGACCTGACCGGCGGGCCGTCAGGGTTCGGCGAGATTCCCCGGATTCAGATCGGCTCGCTTGTCCTTGATTCAGACATGAAATATTATTATTTTGTGTGGATTGTTTTTATCATCATTTTTATACTGATTAACAATCTGATTAACTCACGCGTCGGCAGGGCATTACGGTCTATTCACGGCAGTGAGCTTGCCGCCACTGCCATGGGCGTCAACGCTGCGCAGTTAAAGGTTCAGGTGTTTATCCTGAGCGCGCTGGTTGCCTCGGTTTCAGGAAGCCTGTATGTGCATTTCGTAACCTTTATCAGCCCGACCACGTGCAATATCATGTTTTCCATCCTGCTGGTTATGATGGTGGTGGTGGGAGGCATGGCCAATATCTGGGGCTGCATCCTGGGAGCAGCGCTGCTCACCATACTGCCGGAATATCTGCGCGTGTTTGAGGATTACGATGTAATTGTCTATGGATTCATTCTCCTGTTTATTATCATGTTTTTGCCGGGAGGGCTCAGCCAGGGGTTTGCCATGGCATACAGCACTATACGGCGCGGACGAAGCAAGGCTTAAGGAACCGTGAGCGACATTATCTTAGAGTCATTAAATATACGCAAGGGGTTTGGCGGGGTCGTGGCGCTGGACAACCTCACCTTTCTCATTGCGCGCAATACCATAACAGCGATTATCGGCCCCAACGGGGCGGGGAAAACCACGCTTTTGAATGTGGTGAGCGGCATGCACGCGCCTGACCGGGGAACTATTTTTCTCAACCAGAAAACTATTTCCGGGCTGAAGCCGCATGAGATAACGCGTTGCGGGCTTGCCCGGACATTTCAGACCGCCCAGATTTTCGGCAACATGACCGTGCTTGAGAATGTGATGGTCGGCCGCCATGTCCGGACGCAGGCAGGCATTATCAGCTCGGCGCTGCGGCTGCCGCGGATGCGCCGGGAGGAGCCGGTCACCGGCGAGCGGGCTTGCTTCTATCTGGAAATGGTCGGCCTTCAGGACATTGCAGACAAGCCTGCCGCCAGCATTCCCATCGGCAGCCAGCGGCTGCTGGAGATAGCCCGGGCGCTGGCGACCGAGCCGGAGATTCTGCTGCTTGATGAGCCGGCAGCAGGGCTCAATACCCAGGAGACACGGCAGCTGGGCACACTTATCCGCACCATAAAAGAGATGGGCATAACAGTGGTCATCGTGGAGCATGATATGGAGCTGGTCATGGATATTTCAGATGAAATCATCGTGCTCAATTACGGAAAACGCATTGCAGAAGGAAAGCCGGTGGAAATCCAGACCAACCAGGAAGTAATTGACGTGTATCTGGGCAAGGAGGAATAGAAACGATGCTCCGGCTGCTCAACATCAATACCTTCTACGGCGAGATTCACGTTCTGAAGAATATTTCCCTGCACATCGCGGAAGGAGAAATTGTCTCGTTAATCGGGGCCAACGGCGCAGGCAAAACCACGCTGCTCAATACCATCTCCGGGATTATTAATGCGCGGACCGGGCAAATAATGTATAATAATAAAGACATAGCGCGCAAAAGTCCGGACCGTGTGGTTAAGATGGGCATCTCCCAGGTGCCCGAGGGACGGCAGATATTCAATCCGCTGACGGTGCTTGATAACCTGAAGCTTGGCTCCTATATCAGATACCGCCGCGACGGAAGCAGAAAAATCCAGCGCGATATAGAAGAAATGTTTACCCTGTTCCCCATTCTGCAGGAGCGGCAGAATCAGCTTGCCGGCACCCTCTCCGGCGGTGAGCAGCAGATGCTTGCTATCGGGCGGGCGCTCATGAGCCGGCCCCGGATACTGCTCCTTGATGAGCCTTCCATGGGGCTGGCCCCGCTGGTGGTCACGGAAATCTTCAAAACGGTTGCCCGGCTCAGGGAGATGAGCAAGACGACCATTTTTCTGGTGGAGCAGAATGCCCGGGCCGCCCTCAAACTGTCAGACCGCGGCTATGTCATGGAGACCGGGAAAATAATGTTTGAGGGCAATGCGCGGGATCTGCTGGAAAACAGGGAAGTGCAGCGTGCCTATCTGGGCAAAGAGAAAAAACCGATCTGGGAATAGGAGAAGCACATGGCTATCTGGGAAGAAAAGATTGAGTGTTGTCCCCGCGAGGAGCTGCAGCAGCTCCAGTTAGAGCGGCTGCAGTCAAGCCTTAACCGCGCCTATAAGAACGTATCATTCTACCGGAAAATTTTTGACGAGAAAAAAATCGTCCCTGAAGACATCTCAACCCTGGAAGAATTCAAGCGCCTGCCGCTCACTACCAAACAGGACCTGCAGAGCAATTATCCCTACGGCCTGTTTGCGGTTCCGCTGCGCGAGGTGGTGCGTATTCATACCACCACCGAGACCATCGATACGCCGACCGTCATCGGCTACACCCGCAATGACCTGAAGAACTGGGGCACGCAGGTCGCCCGGTTTCTGACCGCGGGCGGGGTGACCCACGACGATGTCATGCAGATCTCCTTTCACTACGGTCTTTATACCGGCGCTTTCGGCCTGCACCATGGCGCCGAGTGCATCGGCGCGTCGGTTATTCCCGCATCCAGCGAAAATATCGATCGCCAGATCAGGATCATGCAGGACTACCGGACCACGGTGCTGGTGGCAACGCCGTCCTTTGCTCTGATTTTTGCAGACCGGCTGCGGAAACTGGGCATCGACCCGAAAACCTTAAGCCTCAGGAAAGGCCTGTTCGGGGCTGAGCCATGGTCGGAAAAGACGCGCCGGGAAGTAGAAGAGCGGCTCTTTATCGCTGTCTATGATAATTACGGCGTGAGCGAGCTGTCAGGCCCCGGCATCGCCGGCGAATGTGACGCGAAAAGCGGACTGCATCTCGCTGAAGACCATTTTCTGCCGGAAATCATTGACCCGCAGACCGGCACCCCGCTGCCGCCCGGCCAGACCGGCGAGCTGGTGCTGACGACCCTCACCCGCGAAGCATTTCCCCTGCTGCGCTATCGCACCGGGGATATAACCAGCCTTGATTTCAGCCCGTGTACCTGCGGCCGGACGCTGGTGAGAATGGAGCGGGTCATGGAGCGGGTGGATGACATCATCGTGGTAAAAGGGATCCATGTTGTCCCCGGGCAGATTGAAAAGGTGCTCAGGGAAATAGAAGGATGCGAGCCGCACTATCAGATTGTGGTGACCAGGGACGACTATCGCGACACCCTGGAGGTCCATGTGGCAGTTTCAGAGAACATCTTCTTTGATGAGATGAAGCGGCAGCGCTCGCTGCTGGAGCAGACACGCAGCACCCTTATGCGCCGCCTCGGCCTCAGAGTGGAGGTAAAGCTGGTGGAGCGGAAAACACTCGAAGAGAACCTGCAGCAATCCGGAAAGATTATTGATAAGAGAGTTTTGTAAACAGTTATAATTATGTTGGCTTACGCATGAAATATTTGCTGGTCGCTCTTGCAGTACTATTAAGTGCACTGCTTCCCGGTTCTGCAAGCGCCTATATTGGTCCGGGTGCCGGTTTTGCGGTTGGCGGCTCATTTTTAGTTTTATTTACCGCACTGGTCTCTGCGCTTATAATACTGGTGACCTGGCCGATCCGGACGATCGTGCGCAGTATCCGGTTCCGCAGAGTGTATGCCCGCAGCCGCATCAAAAAAGCAATTGTTATTGGATTTGACGGCATGGACTATACGCTGACCACGCAACTGCTGGATGAGGGTAAATTGCCCAATTTTGCAAAGCTGCAGGAACAGGGCTGCTTTAAACCGCTGCTGTCCACTATTCCCCCCATTTCACCGGTTGCCTGGTCTTCATTTCAGACCGGGGTAAATCCGGGCAAACATAATATCTTTGACTTTCTCACGCGCGATCGTAAAACGTATGCCCCCAAGCTGAGCTCTACCGATATTAAGGGGCCGCTGCGCACCCTGTCAGTGGGACGCTATCAGATTCCTCTCGGGCGCGGTGATATCCGTCTGCTGAGAAAAGGTGTTCCCTTCTGGAAGACGCTCGGCGAGCATGGCATCTTCAGCAACATAATCCGCGTTCCCATTACCTTTCCGCCGGAACAATTTTACGGCCTGCAGCTTGCGGCAATGTGCACCCCGGATCTGCGCGGATCCCAGGGAATATTTTCCTTTTACACGACCAGCGCTGCCGGCGCGGGCGAGAATACCGGCGGGGAAGTACATCAGGTAGAGAGAACCGGCAACCGTATCAAAGCAGAGCTGTCAGGGCCGCACGATCCCATGCTTAAAGCACGCGTTGTCCTGAAATGCCCTTTTGAAATAACCATTCAGGATGCTACGAGCGCGGTGCTGCATCTCAATGGCGCAACCTGTGCCCTCATCGCAGGACAATACTCTGACTGGATACCGGTTACCTTCAAGGCCTCTCTGGGGATGAAGGTGCGGGGCATCTGCAGGTTTCTGCTGATAGCAGCTGAGCCGGATTTCAAGCTCTATGTGACGCCGATAAACATTGACCCGGATAAACCGGTAATGCCCATCAGCCATCCGCAGGTCTATGCAACGTACCTGGCCAAGCGTCAGGGCCGGTATGCAACCCTGGGCCTGGCTGAGGACAGCTGGGCGCTGAATGAACAGCGCATCAGTGATGAGCAGTTTATTGAGCAGTGCCTGCAGACCGACCGGGAGCGGGTGAGCATGTTCTTTGATGCCCTTGACAATATCGGCCGGGGACTGTGCGTGTGTGTGTTTGACGGCACTGACCGCGTACAGCACTCTTTCTGGCGCCAGCTTGACCCCGAACATCCCGCGCACCGGGGCAGCTATCAGCCGGCAGCAGAACCGGAAATTGAAAAGATTTACCGGAATGCTGACAGAATACTCGGAGAGACGATGAAAAAATGCCGTGACCGCAACACGCTGCTGATGGTGATTTCCGATCACGGGTTTAACTCCTTTCGCTACGGCATAGACTTAAACCGGTGGCTTGAGGAAAACGGCTATCTGTCGCTCACTGAGAATGGGCGCGGCAGGAAAAATCTGGCAGGTGTTGACTGGTCAAAGACCAGAGCCTTTGCCATCGGCCTTTCCGGCATCTATCTAAACCTTAAGGGCAGAGAAGCGCAGGGGATGGTAGATTCCGGGGCAGAAGCAGTGCAGCTCCGGGAGGAACTTGCCGAAAAGCTTCAAGGTTTTATTGATCCCCTGCACGGACAGCCGGTAATAAAGAGGGTCTATAATGCCATGAAGATTTATCAGGGCCCCTACAAACAGGATGCTCCGGACCTTCTCGTCGGATATAATGCGGGTTACCGGGCGGCATGGGAAACTGCCATTGGAGAAGTAACCGGCCGGGTCGTTCACGATAATGTAAAAGCCTGGAGCGGCGATCACTGCATTGATCAATCACTGGTTCCGGGCATTCTGTTCAGCAATCGCATGATTCATGACGAGCACCCGCGGCTCATGGACATCGGGCCGACCATACTTGAAATGTTCGGGGTTCCGGTTCCTTCCCACATGGACGGGAAATCCCTGCAGGTGGACGGCCCCGGGCAGAAAACGATCTCATAGGACGTAACTGTTATGAAACATCTTACCAGACGGGATTTTATAAAACAGTCGACCGCGGCTGCAGCAGCGCTGGCAGCTGGAATAAGCTCCCGCGCAGCAAGCGCGCAGGAACAAAAGCCGCGCAGGGTTGCGGGCAAAAAAGTTATTGTCATAGGTTTTGACGGCATGGACCCGCTGCTCTGCATCCGTTTGATGGAGCAGGGCCGGCTGCCCAATCTTGACCGGCTGAGAAAGAATAATGGATTCCGGCCGCTTGCTACCAGCAACCCTCCGCAAAGCCCGGTTGCCTGGGCAAATTTTATCAACGGCGCGGGCCCCGGCTCCCACGGTATATTTGATTTTATCCACCGCAATCCGGAAAAACAGGCGTTACCTTTTTTTGCAGCTGCTGAAACAATGCCCGGTGTCGGTTACCTGGAACTGGGCGAGCATAAAATGCAGCTTGATTTCTGGCCCTTCAATCACACCCCTCCCCGGACCGTGCTGAAGCGCGAAGGCGTGCCGTTCTGGGAGTATCTTGATGCAGCGGGTATTCCCTCAACGTTTTACGATCTGCCGTCAAACTACCCGCCCAGTTCCTCAACGCATGGGAATCACCGCTGCCTTGCAGGAATGGGGACCCCTGACCTGCTGGGCTCTTATGGAACCTACCAGCACTTTGCCGAAGACGGCCCGGAGAAACCCGTCAGCGAAGGGGGAGGGAGGCGGTCAAAAATATATTTTGACGGCGAAACCTCCCGGCCGCTTATTTTAATTGGCCCAAAAAATACCTTTCTTAAAAAACCGCAGGACGCAACCATAGAATTTATCGTGCATCGCAACCGCAACGACAGGGCTGCTGTCGTCGAAATTCAGCAGCAGACGATACTTATGAAGCAGGGTGAATGGAGCCCCTGGGTGCGAATCGAGTACAGCCTTTCAACCCCCGCGCTGGTGCCTGACAAAAAAATAAGCGGCATCTGCCGGTTTTATCTGCAGGAAGCGGCCCCCAACTTCAGGCTGTATGTTACCCCCATAAATACTGATCCTAACGACCCGGCCATAAAAATTACCGAGCCGCCCGCATTTCTTCCGGAGCTGTCTCAGCAGCTGGGGCTTTTTTACAATACGGGTTTTCAGGAAGACCATAAGGCCCTCTCAAACAAGGTTTTCAGTGATGATGAATTTGTCCGGCAGGCAGAGTATGTGCTGCAGGAGCGCATGCAGCTGCTTGACTACGCGCTGCGCAATTATGATGACGGGCTGCTCTTTTTTTATTTTTCCAGTACCGACATGCAGTCCCACATGCTGTGGTGGGACACCGCGGCAAAACATCCCTACCGCACGGCAGCTGAAGCGCAAAAATATTTCACCCATGTGCAGGATCTCTACGGCAGGATGGACGCGCTGGTCGGAGCGCTCATGAAGCGGTACGGTGATACGGCGCATATCATTATCATGAGTGATCACGGATTTGCAAACTTCAGGCGCCAGTTCAACTTGAACACCTGGCTGCGGGATAACGGGTACCTGGGTCCGCCTGAGTGCACGTCACTGTTTTCTGACGTTGACTGGTCAAAAACCAGGGCCTACGGCCTTGGCATCAACAGCCTCTATCTTAACCAGAGAGGACGGGAGCAGTACGGGATTGTGGACCCCGCTGCAGAGCGGGAAACCCTTCTGGAAGAGCTTGTGCAGAAGCTTGAGGCAGTGCGGGATAGCGACGGCAGGGCCGTTATCTGCAAAGCGCGCAGAGCAGACAAGATATATTCAGGGCCGCAGCAGAAGTATGCGCCGGATCTAATTATCGGCTACAGCCGCGATTTCCGCTGCTCGTGGAAATCATGCCTGGGAGATATGCCCAAAGAGATACTTTCAGATAATGATTCAGCCTGGGCAGCTGACCACTGCATGGATTCCTCTGAACTGCCGGGCATACTGTTCAGCAATCAGGACATCATAAGCCCTGCGTCGGCCCTTACTGACCTTGCGCCGTCAATATTGACGGCATTCGGCGTAAAGGTGCCGGCGACCATGACCGGACGAAATATATTTAAAGTATAATTGCCAGGGAGCGAGCCATGACCAAAGTAAAAATTGACAGCAAGCTGTATGAGCGGGCAAAAAAGGCTGCGGAAGCTGCGGGGTACAGCAGTTTTGAAGAGTTTGTATCCTCTGTTATTGAAAAAGAGCTGGCCCTGCTTGAGGCGTCACCTGATGATGATAAGGCAGTATCAGAACAGCTGCGCGGTTTGGGCTATATTGAGTAATGAGCGGATTGATTTATTTTCTTTTCATAGTGAACTCGGCAGCAAACACTGTCTGCGGCCTGGTATTGGCCCCGATTGCCATGGTTCCGGGCTGGCTTTCAATCACGATTATTTCGGCAGTTCTCGGGATCCCGTTATTTATTATATTTAAGTACACTTCAAACCAGCGCGCTTTAACCCGCACCATTGATGATATCAAAGCCAGTCTGCTGGCGGTTCGCCTCTATCGGGACAATATAGCGGTTACCATGAAGTCCGAGGCACGGCTGATGCTGTGCTCCGTTAAACTGTTCGTATATTCACTCATACCGGTGCTGATTATGAGTATACCCTTGAGCCTCATTCTTGCCCAGATGGGCCTGTGGTATCAGGCCCGTCCCCTGCAGTTGGGAGATGCGCCGGTAGTCGTGAATCTGAAACTGAACAATGCTTCTGAACACTGGCCGGCCGTAACCCTTGATGCCCGTCCCGGCGCGCGAATAGTTGCCGGCCCCATGCGCATTGCAAGCCGGAAAGAGATCTGCTGGACGATTCAGCCGGTACAGGACGGAACCCATCTGCTCAAATTTCAGGTGGGCGATCAGCAGATTGTAAAGCAGCTGGCAATAGGCACAGGTTTCATGCGCGTCAGCGCCAAACGCCCGGGCACAGACGCGGCAGATGTTATTATGCATCCCCTTGAGCAGCCGCTGAGCGCTGCGGGTCCGGTTGCTTCAATCAGCATTGCCTATCCGGCGCGGCATTCATTTATCTGTGGAACAGACTGGTGGCTGGTATGGTTCTGTATCATATCAATGATCTCCGCGCTGCTTACCAGCCCTTTTATAAAAGGCAGGCTCTCTGCCTGAGGGCGGCAGCAATTCTTTCGTTTAACGCCCCCTGGCAGTCTCGCGGGAGCTACAGGAAAACAAACAACCAGTAAAGGATAACCTTCGATGAATCTATCGTTTGTTACGATTGTATCAGGCCTTCCCCGCTCCGGCACATCAATGATGATGCAGATGATTGAAGCGGGCGGCATCCCCGTGCTCACCGATCACCAGCGCACCCGGGACGAGGATAACCCGAAAGGATATTACGAATTTGAGCCGGTCAAAAAAACCCGGGACGATCCCTCATGGGTGCCGACAGCTCGGGGCAAGGTGGTAAAAGTGATTTACAGCCTGTTATATGACCTGCCGCTGGAATATGAATACCGGGTCATTTTCATGGAGCGAAACATCTACGAAGTTCTTGCGTCACAAAAAAGAATGCTGCAGAGATCAGGGAAAACAGGCGCAAACCTGAGTGATGACAAGCTGGCCGAGCTTTTTAAAGGCCAGCTCAATAAATTCAACCACTGGATTCATAACCACCGGAGCTTTGCAATGCTTCCGGTAAACTACTCTGATATTGTGACTGCGCCGCAGCTCCTGGCAGAAAAAATAAACACCTTTCTTGACGGTGGTTTAGATATTCAGGCAATGGTGCGGGCCGTTGACCCCGCTCTCTATCGCAATAAATTGTAACCGTATGGTCAAGCAGCGGGGGCATGCGACAAACCGGTAATGGTCTAACAATACCGGAAATGACCGGGAGTTTTATAGCGGAACAGAAAACAGAGAGGTCTCGCGTAATGTACTGGAATAAGGATATTGAAACGCTCGACAGAGACGGGCTTGAAACGATGCAGCTCTTGCTGCTGCGGAAAACCGTGGAGCAGGCAGGAAACTCACCATACTATCAATCACTCTTTCAACAGGAGGGGATAGCACCCGATACAATAAAAGGCCTGGATGATATCCGGCGCATCCCTTTCATCACCAAGGATACCCTCAGGGAGCACTACCCCTACGGGTTTCTTGCCGTCCCCCGGGAACAGATAGTCAGGATGCACTCCTCATCGGGAACAACCGGGCGGGCGACCGTCATTTTCCACACTGCCCGTGATATTGATGAATGGGCGGGACTCGTTGCCCGCTGCATGTACATGACCGGGGTGCGGCCGGGCGATGTTTTCCAGAATATGATGGGCTACGGCCTGTTTACCGGGGGTCTGGGCTTTCACTACGGAGCGGAAAAGCTTGGCGCCATGGTGATTCCTGCCGGTGCCGGCAACAGCAAGCGCCAGATCATGCTCATGCAGGAGTTTGATACCACGGTTATCCACATCATCCCCAGCTATGGCCTGCATCTCGTTGAGACGTTCCGCACTATGGGCATAGATCCGCAAAAAGACCTGAAGCTTAAGATTGCCTTCATCGGCGCTGAGCCCCATACCGAAGAGACACGGCAGCGGATAGAACAGGCATACGGCGTCAAGGCATACAACTCCTACGGCCTTTCCGAGATGAATGGCCCCGGGGTTGCTTTTGAGTGCCCGTGCCAGAACGGCCTGCATACCTGGGAAGACAGCTACATCCTGGAGGTGATTGATCCTGCCACGCTTGAGCCGGTGCCGGATGGTGTTGAAGGGGAGCTGGTATTCACCAGCCTGCGGCGTGAAGGCATGCCGCTATTGCGCTACCGCACCCGTGATCTGGCTTTTGTCTATCCGGAGCCCTGTCCCTGCGGCAGAACCCATCGCCGCATAAGCCGCATCAAAGGAAGAACCGATGACATGCTCATTGTGAAAGGCGTGAATATGTTCCCCATTCAGATTGAGAAGGCGCTCATGGCCATCCCGGAAGTCGGGTCCAATTTCCAGATTATTCTTGACACCATTGACGACAATGATTTTATGACCGTTAAAGCGGAGATACGGGCAGAGATGTTTACCGGGGATTTAAAGCATCTTGAGAGCGTGCGCAAGCGGATTATTGACGATCTCAGGTCTGAGCTTCTGGTGACGCCCCGCGTGGAGCTGGTGGAGCCGGATACCTTGCCCAAGAGCGAAGGTAAGGCGGTCCGGGTTCTTGACAACCGGAAACAGTGGGGATGATAAAGGAGTCAAGTGGTCTGGGATTCAAGTGGCCAAGTGAAAGTTTTAAAAAAGACTAGAACCCATGAACCCTCGAATCCCTGGACCCTTTTTGATAATTTTTCACAGGGGAATATAGTACACTGAAGGCAATTGATCAAGAACGCCTAACGGGGAACAGGGAGGTTTGCCATGGCGCAGCAGGTGTGTATTTTCGCAGAGAACAAACCGGGACGGCTCGAGCGGCTTACAAAAATTCTTAAAGACGCACATATTAATATGCGGGCCATAACCATCGCCACTTCTCAGGGTTTTGGCATTATTAAACTGATCGTCAACGATCCGGTAAAAACCACTGAAACGTTGCGGGCAAAAGGGCTCACTGCGTATCTGCGGGAGGTCATTGCCGTCCTCATGGATGATCAGCCCGGCGGCCTGCAGAAGATCGCAGAAGTATTTGCCCGGAAGGAAATCAATATCGAAGATGCCTACGGGTTTGTCATTAAAGATAAAAATCAGGCGGTAATGATTTTTGATGTGGAGGAAATGCCTGAAGCAGTGACATTGCTTTCCAAAGCCGGATTTGTATTATTGAACGATGAGGAACTGTATAATCTGTAACCTGCATTTTATTTATTGCCAGATAGGGTCATTAAAGTGCGCTGTTGTCCTTTAACTTGCTGGGTTGAAGCAAAGACGAAAAAAGGAATTAAAAAATGCTTACCACATTAAAAAATCTTTCAGCGTATTGGTTGCTACTGGTCGTTTTGGCATTAGGTTGCGCAGCCTGTTCCAGGACCCCGAGTGATGAGGAAATGACGCAGGCCCTCCAGGCAAAGTTTTATTCAGAGCCCCAATTGAAGACCGCATCGATTCAAGTTACCATGTCAAAGGGGGAGGCTACTTTGTCAGGCGAGGTATCAAATGATGCTATTCACAAGAAGGCTGTTGAGCTGGCTGGTGTCACTCCCGGGATCAAGAAGGTCAATGACGCAATTAAGGTAATAACTGTAATCACGATCCCTGCAGGGACAGAGATACAGGTCAAGATGATCGATTCAATTAATTCCAGGTCGAGCCAGGTTGGCTCCCTGTTTCATTCCTCCCTCTATGTTCCTATTACAGTTGGTAATCAGGTCGTTATACCCAAGGGAACTGATGTGTATATCAAACTGGTAAATGCTAAATCCTCAGGAAGCATTAAGGGTTCAAGTGAGCTTGAAGTCGTTTTGGATCATTTGGTTGTACAGGGGCAGTCCATTCTGTTAAACAGCAGCAGTGTGCGACATAAGAGCGCATCTCGCGGTGAGCAGACTGCCAAAAGGACAGTGCTTGGAGGTGGGGCGGGTGCAATAATTGGAGGAATTTTCGGCGGAGGCAAGGGTGCAGCCATTGGTGCGAGCGTTGGAGCAGGTGGAACTCTAGCATATCAGGCATTGACCAAAGGTCCGGAAGTTCGCATTCCGTCTCAAACCAACCTTGATTTCACGCTGGCCGAGCCATTCCAAGTCCCGCTTCAGCCCCCGGAAGTCAAATAGAGGAACCCTGTCAGTTTCTAAAACAGGGATTTTAACCATATTAAATAATGACATACCAGACAAAATAAATAAGGAGGTACGTGTGAACAGAAAAATAATAAAAATTACATTGTGCTGTATGCTTCTCGCAGGTGGTTTACTCATAAGCACCGCCCGTGCTGAAAACAGTATTGGCCCGAATGTTGTTACCGGCAATGAGTACGTCTGCTATTTCGTCTGCTCACTGGATGTTTTCAGCTCACCGGTTTTATTCAGCGATACCGGCGGTCTTACTATTTCAAGTTTTAAGGGTGATGGATTTTACGTTACCGTCTTGAGCCTGTTTACAGGCGCCTATATCTCGCTTAATGCTAAAATCGGAACCAAAACAGGCGACATCATTATGCTTCTGGTTGGTTCCTCCTTTGAACCAACAGCATTTATTGCCGGAACGGGTGTAATTCTCTTTGAATACTCTCAAATCATCCCGGTGGTTTTTACCGGCTTTACCAGTGCCGAGACGACGACATAAATCGGGAGCTTTAACGATAAACAAAAAATCACGATTTTGATCGTAGCAGACAATTGCATATTACCAGATGAAGTCATCAATGAATTTAAGCTGCTAAACTTCTATCGCTGTTGATACACTAGTCTACACTTTTCAATGTTCAATGCCCACCACAAGATGTAGATTTTTGTCGCAATAATCCTTTACATATTTTGCGGCATATTTTTTATTGACACACAATCCTCCCCAGCCTATATTTCCCTCATCCAAAAGCGAATTTCTGTCAATTCTTTGCTGCATTTATATTGCTTGCAACTCCTTAGATAACCACAACATAGATATAAAACAAGGAGGAGTAACATGGTAGAAAAAAAGGACTAATAGCTTATGAAACCCAATACGGCTCAGCAGCTGATGTTGCATACTGGTTAAAAGCTCTGATCGGCTTTGAAAATCATGTGGATGTAAAAATGTATAATCAAGTTTTAACTGTAGAGCCCTATGACTATGTAATAATCGGCGGATACACAAGATGGGAAAAACCGCATAAATCAACATATAAATTTATTGAAAGGTTCCATGATGAACTTACAAAAAAGGAAATTGCATACTTTCTTACCTGCGGTGAAATTGATGAAACCATAATCATATACATGCCCGGGAAACCGCCTCATCTTTCGAGCGGGAGAAGTTATTTCTTTGATACACTTGAAAAATTCCCCAAATTAAAACCAATAACACTCGGGGCATTTGGCGGGCGCCAGGTAAACCGTTATCTCAATTCAAATGATGCAAGGCTGATATGGATCCTTGGAAAAACCATGCCTGCAGATAAAGTGGGATGGACAGGGCTTGACATGTGGGAATCACTTATTCCTGAAAGGGTAGAGGCATTCGCAAATGACATACGTACAAAGATCCTCTCCCTTACGCCGCTACAAGAAAAAGAGGTAAAAAAATATAGAAGCTTCTGGGAGTCATTACAGCCCGGAAATCTTACTGATAAAAATAAGAACAAATTATCAATAAGGCCATGGACAAATACACAAAGCGATAAAAGATGCTATTTTACCCGTTTGCGTGTTAAGGCAAATCTTGACAAGGCAGCCTCATTATTAAATGACTGGGCAAAACAGAATGACATTGAATGTAAAGAAGATAAAAAAACCTATTATAATACATATTTTATTGGGACAAAAAAATATAATGGAAAAGCACTGTCCATGCATATTGTTACAGCAGATTTAATTGAAGATCCGGGAAATGTTCATATCTCCCTTCGATGCTATGCAAAACCTAAAATCAGGGGTGGTGCAGAAGAAGACATTAAAAAAGCAGTTGCAGCCTTACAGGCTGACGGAAGAAAATTAGATTAAATATTTTGAGGCAATTATGAGAGTTATCTTCCGGTTTTGATAACGAACCCCCCTGCATCATGGAGCCCGAGTTGCTACTACTGCTATGATTTTTTTGAACTGTCACTGGCGCTTTGCAAAAGAAGTCATCAATGAATTTAGGCTGCTAAACTTCTCATCGCTGCTGATACATAAGCTGCACTTTCCTGCCTTTAAGGCATACCACAAGATGTTGATTTTTGTTCGGTTAACCCCTGCCCATATCTTTTAACAAATTGTTGACACACAACCACCACCGGCCTATATTTTCTCTATCCGAAAGCAAGTTTCTATCAATAGACTGGGGACACTCATTGATTGGCGTATTTTATTGGGAATTATATAATGGGGCGAAAATTTTGCGCCCATTAAATGAAAAAAGTCAGTAAGAGCGGCCGGAAAGTCCCTATGGTCGAACAACGGTACTTGAATCTCCATCCCGTGCGAATGTATAAAATTGAGATGTGATAATCATCTAAAGGTTACTCCACTCAGGTGCGGCATACGAGTTCACGGACACAAAGGTCCAGAACAGAAAGACCTATTACTACAAGCTGGAAGATATTGATAACAATGGAGCAGGCACATTCCACGGGCCGGTCTCAGCAACACCAAGACTGATCTCAGGGGCTTAAATAAAACACAAACCACGGGTCACTGGCCACGAGTCACTGGTCACGGGCCACTGATCAAGAGCCCCTAAGAGGCATGGACCGGTATCAGCAACGCCTCGGCTTATTTATGGAATAGGGAAATAGATTATTAAAACTCTGTCAGACGGTAAACAGGGTGAGAATTATTGATAGAATAGCGCCTTTATAAAGGAGGAGGGAACATGGCAAAACTCAGAATAATAGCTCTACTTGCAATCATATTTCCTGTTCTATTGGTTACATCCGGCAAATCAAATGCCCAGGACACCGGGGCGTGCGATTATTATATGCCAATGATGGGCTGTTATCGTTGTGGAGATACCCCGCCACTCAATGAAGCCTCCTTTTGTGAAAATTATGCAGGAGGTACTTTTTATCCGGGGGAAAAGTGTTGTAGCGACATCTGCAGGGGGGTTATGCAACCTATTAAAACCTATGTGCCGGAAGTTCAGCAGGGCTGCTGCAGTAAAGACAATACCTGCACATCTGGCGTTATTGACATGGGCTATCTTCAAACTTGTGAAGGGTATCAGTGCACTGCGGGGAACTATGAATGTATCAACAGCACCTGCGAATCAAGCACGCTGATTACGCTGCGGGATTTTAAAGCTTATGCAAAGTCAAAAAGCGTTATTCTCGCTTGGTCCACCGAATCCGAAACCGACAACGCCGGCTTTAACATCTATCGCGCTGAATCAGAGGATGGTAACTACACCAAGATAAACACTCACTGATCCCTGCACAAGGCTCCCCCACCCAAGGCGCTAATCTATGAGTTTACTGATATCGAATTCCAGAACAGAAAGACTTATTACTATAAACTTGAAGACATAGACCTGAACGGAGTGTCAACTATGCATGGCCCTGTGAGTGCAACCCCGGGTTGATATTTGGATTGAGAAATTAAGAAAGAGGGCAGTTATGAAAAAGATTATTGTTATATTTTTAATTGTTTTCGGACTCTTTGTTTTTAACATTGCGCAGGCATCAGCAGGATGTAATATTGTATGGACAGGTGATTTGAGTGGTTCAGTGCCAACAAATGAAACATCAAGAACCCCGCAAGCAGCACAAGAATTATCTATGGTTTTGTTTAATGACCTGCAATGGCAGTGTGAGTTAGACCTTTGTAATTGTAATTTTTATTGGAATACTTCTGACCAATGTCAAATCTCCAGTATTGGTTGTCACCGGAGTGGTTCAGGTTATAGCGTTTGTATAGACGGCTCTTGGGATTATAAAGTTTGTCCTGATGTCTTCAATCCTGATAGGTGCTCGACAAGACTTGGCACCTGGGATGTAATATGTGGTAACAACATCACCACCACCATTCAGCAGACCACCACCACAACAACTACACCAGCAACACTCATTAATTTGTCTTCTTTTACTGCTACACCTAAATCTGGAAAAGTTATTGTGCAATGGAACACCGAAGCAGAAACCGATAATGCTGGCTTTAATCTCTACCGTTCTGAAACAAAGGATGGAGATTTCATCAAGATAAACGCTTCGCTTATCCCTGCTCAGGGCTCATCCACCCAAGGGGCATCTTATGAGTATGTTGATAGAGATGTTGAGAACAGAAAAACCTCCTACTACAAACTTGAAGATATAGACCTGAACGGAGAGTCAACCATACACGGGCCGGTGAGTGTTACACCGCGATTGATTTTCGTATTGAGAAATTAACAAGAGGAGGACAATTATGAAAAAGATAATTTTTTTATTTCTGATTGTTTTCATACTCTTTGGTTTTCACATTACGCAGGCATCAGCAGGATGTAGCATTGTGTGGACAGGTGACAGAAGTGGGTCCAGACAAACTAACGAAACCTCAAAAACTCAGCAGGCTGCGTATGAAGCATACTCAGCAATTATTCCAGTATCCAGTATTTGCAAGGTCCAGCAACCTGCTTGGTCCAGCGGTTGTTAATCAGACTATATCGAAGGTTTGGGACTTGAGTGTTCAAACTTTGTCAGTATCAGTGGCATCTGGACTTTTTGCTGGAATATACATGGTGGTGGAGCATCTACGTGTGGCGCTCATCCTGAACGGTGTTACGGAAGCGGATATGGAAATTGGGATGTAATATGTGATACCGCCGCCACAACAACCATACAGCAATCTACGACCACCACAACTACACCACCAACACTCATTAATTTGTCTTCTTTTACTGCTACACCTACAATTCAGCACAGTCATTATTCAATACGTCAACAGAGGCAGAAATTGGCAATGCTGGCTTCGACCTCTACCGTTCTGAAACAGAGGATGGTGATTATATCAAGATCAATGACTCACTAATTCCTGCTCAAGGCTCATCCACCCAGGGTGCGTCATATGAATTTATTGATACTGAAGTGAAGAACAGAAAAACCTACTACTACAAGCTGGAAGACATAGACCTGAACGGTAAGTCAACCATGCGTGGTCCGGTGAGTGCTACACCAAGTGGGTTTGGGGACTATTCCAGAAATTTAACAAAACTATTAGTGTGAATTAGAGGAGGGAACAAAAGATGAAAACACGAAAGAACATTCTTTTAGCAGTCGCGGTAATAGTAATATCAGTTTCTTCAAGCATAAATGCGGCAACCCTTGAGGTAGGAAGTGGCAAGCCATTCACCATTATACAGTCTGCAATAACTGCTGCTACCACCGGAGATACAATTTTAGTCTATGATGGCACCTACCATGAGACAATAATTGTAAGCAAAAAGCTGATTGTTAAATCAGTGAATGGTTCGGGCAGAACTATTATTGATGCCGCACAGAGTAGTAGTAGTGGTTTCACCAGTGCTGTAGCATTTGGTTCAGGACTGGGACGTGACACAGTGCTTGATGGCTTTACCATCGTTCATGGATTGAATTTCGAAGGAGGTAATATAAGTTGCTATAACGCCTCACCAACTATTTCAAATTGTTTTATATATGGTGGACGCTCAGTCTATGGAGCAGGGATTTATTGTTATGACGGGGCTCCGCTTATTATAAATTGTATTATTAGTGGTAATTTATGCGCTTATGGAGGAGGAGGAATATATAGCGAGGGTTCACCAACCATTGTGAATTGTACTATATCTCAAAACAGAGCGGATAATGGCGGAACTTTCCGATGCAAGAGGCGCCGGAAGATTCTGCGGCCCTGCTCTGGTCATTAACACAATAATCTGGGGAAATACAGCAAACGGACTTCCCGATACAATTTCGAGCATTTTCGTTACCGTTTCCTACTCAGACATTACGGTGGATGGACTGGCACGGGGAAATTAGCAGTAACCCTCAATTTGTTATGCCGGGTTCTGGAATGTTAATGGTACTGCATCTATAGGGGATGATTATTGGGTGCCCGGAGATTTCCACCTGCAGCCTGTTTCCCTCTGTATTGATAGTGGAACGAGCAGTGGCGCTCCATCTATTGATATAGAAGGTACTCAAAGACCCCAAGGTGCTGGTTATGATATGGGGGTGTATGAATATGTGACTGAAACAACATCAACCACTACAACTATACAGCAATCTACGACCACAACAACTGCACCAGCAACACTCATTAATTTGTCTTCTTTTACTGCTACACCTAAAGAAGCAAAAATTATTCAATGGACAACAGAATCCGAAATCGACAACGCTGGTTTCAACCTCTACCGCTCTGAATCAGAAGATGGTAAATACACCAAAATAAATGCATCATTAATCCCCGCCCAAGGTTCATCCATCCAAGGTGCATCATTATGAGTTTATTGATAACGGATGTGAAGAACAGAAAGACCTATTACTACAAACTGGAAGACATAGACCTGAATGGCAACTCAACTATGCATGGGCCAGTGAGTGCAACGCCGAGGCTTATATTAGGGTTTTGGGATTAGGGAGTTCGTGGATAGCAAAAACTGAATTTACACAACAAAAGCGGAGTCAGTAATTAATTGGCTCCGCTTTTTTGCGTGAGAAATTAACTGTCATCTCATGTCTACTATACAATTACTATACAGTGGACACTAAAAAAGCACTCAGCATGTGCTGCTAAGTGCTTGATTTTACTGGTCGGGGCGACTGGATTTGAACCAGCGACCACTTGAACCCCATTCAAGTGCGCTACCAGGCTGCGCTACGCCCCGACTTGTTGGACTTATTGAATTTAAACATGTTTTACCGCGAGTGTCAAGAAACTTTGTTCCTGGAGCCAGTCGCAGAATAGCAGCTACTATTTAACTTGAAAAAATAATCTTTTGTTTGTACTCTGCTCTCAACATACTATCCGGTATCCCTGCTAAACACCCAGCATTAAAAAAAGGCGGACTCTTTGTAAGGAGGAATTGAGGGATTTTCTAAACCATAGGGATAGTATTTTATGGCACAGTACATGCTAATTATATACTAAATTATTTCTCCTTCTGGTTTAAAAGTATAGGAATTAAAATTAGTTGGATATCAGGTATCCTGCAATAGCGAACGCAATTTCAATGATCTTTTGCCAAATTGGCATTTAAGAAGATTAGTTGCAACATATTGAGAGGCATTCATGGGGCATTTTAATCATATCATCAGGTTATGTGTTGTGCTGATAGCCGTCGTGATTGGTTTTTTTATAGTCCGTGGTTTTTTCGTTCCCGAGTCTTTCGGGACCTACGGAAGTTACCAGTACGGCTATCACCGGGGCGATTCTGATGCAGAGCAGGAAAACATGTACGCTCTCTATCAGGGCACAGAAAAATGTGCCAAGTGCCATGAAAAATTAATCAAGGACTCCCGGGCAGGGGGTCATGCTGCGGTTGCCTGTGAAGCATGCCATGGATTCTGGCAGGCGCACAACAAGAATACCAAAGATACAGTGCCCCGAGACACCACGGTGGAATCGTGCATGAGCTGCCATGAAAAGGTTATTGGCCGGCCTGATTTTCTTCCGCAAATAAACTCCTTCGCCCAGCACATGAAAGACCAGGAAGAAGCATTTGAGCCCGACTTAAAATGCATTGACTGCCATAACCCGCATGTGCCTCTGTAAAAGACGTGGCATTATATCAGGACAAGAGTGTTTACAAGGGATAACGATATGAATGCAGATCGCAGAAAATTTATTAAACAGACAGGATGGACTCTATTAGGGAGCGGTATTCTGGTTTCTGTGGGCTCTTTTTTCCCTGCTGCGGGAAGGGCCATGCAGAAAGGTTCATCGCATGAACTCTACGGGTTTATAGTGGATACTCACCGGTGTATCGGGTGCGGCAAATGTGTACAGGCATGCAAAACTGAAAACCACGTGCCTGAAGAGTTCTTCCGGACCTGGGTTGAGAGATATATCATCACTGCTGACGATACGGTTTATGTGGACTCGCCCCACGGCGCTGTGCATGGTTTTAAAGATACCGAAGTAAAAGAAAAAATTGAAAAGTCATTTTTTGTTCCCAAGCTGTGCAACCACTGTACCGAGGCTAACTGCGTTCAGGTATGTCCGGTGGGTGCAACCTATACCACCAAAGAGGGTGTGGTGCTGGTCGATGAGAAACACTGTGTGGGATGCGGCTACTGTGTGCAGGCATGCCCGTATGGTGCGCGCTACATTCACCCCGAGCGTCGAACGGCTGATAAATGCACCTGGTGTTATCACCGGGTAAAGAAGGGCCTTATGCCGGCCTGCGTTGTGGTGTGTCCCGTTGAAGCGCGGCTGTTTGGCAGCCTGAAAGACCCGGAAAGCCGGGTTGCCCGGATTTTACGTGAAGAACGGATCGGCGTGCTCAAACCGGAAACCGGCAACAGCCCGAAGACATTTTACGTGGGCCTGGATAAGGAGGTACGATAATGCTTGAGGCCGTAACCCAGGGGTTTTTATATCCCAATGAAGTGGAAGTGCTCTGGAGTCTGCTGATTGTTCTGTATCCGTATATTACCGGGCTTGTCGCTGGGGCATTCATTGTTTCTTCTCTCTACCATGTATTCGGCAGGGAAGAGCTTAAACCTGTTGCCAGGTTTGCGCTTGTTGCCGCCTTTTCGTTCCTGCTTTTTGCCTGCACACCGCTTCTCTTTCATCTCGGCCATCCGGAGCGGGCGTTCAACATCATGTTCACACCCAAGTTCACATCTGCCATGTCAGGGTTTGGTTACATCTACACTTTTTATCTGATTATTGTGGCTCTTGAAATCTGGTTTGTATTCCGGCCGGATATGGTGAGACTGGCTCAGGAGAGCATTGGGCTGAAGAAATTATTCTACTCTGTGCTGTCTCTGGGCGTGTTTGACGTGTCGGAGAAGGCGCTGCACCTGGATCATAAGATAACAACATTTCTTGCCGCCGTTGGCATTCCCTCAGCGTGTGTGCTGCATGGATATGTGGGTTTTCTGTTCGGCTCGCTTAAATCAAATCCGTGGTGGTCAACGCCGCTGATGCCGGTCATCTTTCTCATGTCAGCAATCGTTTCAGGCATCGCGGTGCTTATCGTATCATATGCCATTATTATGAAGCTGAGGGGAAAGACGGTTGACTCGGCCTGCATGCAGTCACTCTGCGGCTATCTGTGGGGATTCTTTATTGTCGACGTGACCCTTGAACTTCTGGAACTTCTCAGCATGGGCTATGAAGGGGAGGAGTCCTGGTCGGCTATTTCCCAACTCATCGGCGGCAGGCTGCAGTTCAGCTATGTCGTTCTGCAGTTGATCGTCTGCTCTACCATCCCGATGGTGATGCTGGGCATAGTTTCTCTCTGGAAGCTCAAAGAATCAACGCGCAATACGCTGGGCATTATTTCATCGGTGCTGCTGCTTATACAGGTGCTTGCCATGCGCTGGAATGTGGTTGTCGGCGGGCAGCTTTTTTCAAAAAGCCTGCGGGGGTTCACCAGTTATATGCCGAGTTTTTTAGGCAGGGAAGGGCTGCTGGTGGCGCTGATTCTTTTTGCCATGCCGTTTGTGACCATGTACATTATAAACCGCATTCTTCCCTACTGGGAGAAAGAATAGGCGGTGTGCCGGCAAACATAAACGGCGCTTTATTCGGGACTATCAGCTCTGAATATTTGACACCTCGAAGAGCGAGTGGTCGCTGGGATGTTTTCTGGCAAGGCCTGCAGCAACAGCTACTCTTTCCACTTCATCCGCCACCTTATCTGCAACCATCCGGTTATACACCGACGGTATAATCTCATCTTCATTTAGTTCATCCTCGGGGATGCATGAGGCTATGGCACGGGCTGCAGCAAGTTTCATATCCTCATTAATCTGCCGTGCGCAACAGCGCAGCGCCCCCTTGAAAATCCCCGGAAAGCAGAGCACATTGTTGATCTGGTTTGGATAGTCGGATCTTCCCGTTGCCATAATGCGCACGTAGGGCAGTGCTTCCTCCGGCATGATTTCGGGAACAGGATTGGCCATGGCAAAGACTATCGAATCTTTTGCCATTTTCTTAAGGTCAGCCGCTGTTAAAAGTCCTGGTGAAGAAACACCAATAAAGACATCGGCTCCCTTCATACATTCAGCAAGACTGCCGGTGACGCGATCCGCATTCGTGTGATCGGCAAACCATTCCTTTACCTGATTCATGTTTTCGGTTCTACCCTTGTAAATCGCTCCGGCCCGATCTGCCCCAATGATGTTGTGCACACCGGCGAGCATGATAATTTTGGTGCAGGCAACCCCTGCTGCACCCACGCCGCTTACCACCACTTTTAAATTCTCCATTTTCTTGCCGACGATCTTCAAGGCATTGTACAAAGCAGCAAGCACTACGACGGCTGTTCCGTGCTGGTCATCGTGAAACACGGGAATGTCCAGCTCTGCCTGCAGCCTGGTTTCAATCTCAAAGCAGCGGGGTGAGGAAATGTCTTCAAGGTTTATTCCTCCGAAGCCGGGAGAGATATATTTCACTGTTTTAATTATCTCATCAGGGTCCTTGGTGCTGAGACAGATGGGAAACGCATCAACGCCGCCGAACTCTTTAAACAGCATTGCCTTGCCCTCCATGACCGGCATTGCTGCCTCCGGGCCGATATCTCCCAGCCCCAGCACGGCGGTTCCGTCTGAAACCACGGCAACCGTGTTTTTCTTGATGGTCAGGCTGTACGCTTTTTCAGGGTCTTTATGGATGGCAGTACAGATGCGGGCAACACCGGGCGTATAGGCAATGGCGAGGTTTTCCCGCTTGTTAAGCTGCAGTTTATTCACCACTTCAATTTTTCCGCCAAGGTGTGATAAGAACGTTACATCCGAGACATCAATAACACGGCTGCCGGCAACCATGTTCAGCGAACTGACGATCTGTTTTTCATGCAGATGGTCCCGGGCCTCCACGGTAACGTCGCGAACTGTTTTTTCTCTGGAGCGGGCGACTATATCAATGGAGCCAAGAGAGCCTCCCGCCTTGCCAATGGCTTCCGCAACCCGCGCAAACATGCCCGGCTTATGCTCAAGCTCGATCCTGATAGTGATGCTGTAACTGGGGCTGGGGGTAATTTCCATGTCAGCGTATCCTTTCTCCTGCAAGTATAGTGCGTAAATAACTCTTCACAAAATATCATATCCGGGCGAGAATAACAATTTAGACTTTTTCCTGTCTGATGTGAAATTTCCTTAACGGGGCAAAAAACCTCTGCGCTGATTCGCGGAATGTCTGCCAGAGAAACTTGATCAGCATGGCCAGGGCTTTACCAAGCGGCAAATCTTTGAAAAAAGAGGACATGGTGGTTGTAAATTTTATATCAACATGATCATCGGCAACCTTGATTGTGGATAACAGCCACGGGTCGGCAAGAAGACGTGCCTTCAGTATGCCCACCACTTGCAGCAGTCCGCGGATGCGTGCTTTCATGGTCTTTTTTGCTGCACGCTCCATGGCCAGCAGGAGCAGCTCTGACATAAAATTCAGGGTCTGCAGCAGGGAAAGTTTTTCATTATGCGTCAGCTGCTCAATTGAGAGCTGCTTAAGCTCCTCTATGGCTGCCGCCATGCTGTTGATATCCTCTTCGTAGCACTTGAAGGTTTCACCAAACAAAGCGGTTATGACCACAAAGATAAAATTTTCACAGTGCTCCCGTATGGTATAAATCTGGTTAAGGCCCTGGAGGATTTCCTGCCTTTTAAGCTCCTTGACGGATTTCCCGGCTGTCTCGTAGGAACGAACAGTATTCTCGTACAGATCTCCCTCAAGGCGCAGCGGGGGAGGTTCTTTGCTGTAATACTGCCAGAACTCGGGCATGGGTCGCGTTCCCTGCGGGCCGCCGTCTTCCCAGGTTTTACGATCCGGATAGAGCTCAAGAATTTTTGCAATATCAAGGTCGGGGATAAGAATAACATGGAGCTTGATGCTGCCCAGCCGCGCCTTCAGATCATTTGACACCGGGCCGAAACCATCAGTCAGCACCAGTATTTCGGCCTCTCTCAGCTCAGGATCCTTTTGAATATCTTCCAGTGCCTGCTCAACAGCAGAGCCGATATTTGTTATGTGCCCGCCGCCAGTCTGCAGGCGTGTGATATGGTCGATGAGCCGGTATATTTCGCCGCTGGTACGGGCCTTCACAGCATCTCCCACGTCACTGTGAAACGAGCGAAAATAGATCTGCGGGGATTCCCCCGATACTTTTCGCAGATATTCTATGGCAATAGCCTTGGCGGCAAAAATCTTGTTAAAACTCTCACCATTCATTGAAGTGGAATTGTCGAAGAGAATATATACTTTTTGACTCCTGTTGAGCTCAGCCTCCTCGCGGCCGACAAACGTATCAACGGATACCGCCTCCTCGCGGGCTCCCTGGTAGATGATCTTGATGAGCTCACGGTTGAGGAGCTTTTTATAAAAAATGTTTTCCGTGTAGATGGTATGCTCACGAGGGATAAGACGGGAAATATCGCTCATGAGGGTCATCTTGCCAATTTGCAGGGAATTGTCCATGGGCGTGATCTGCTGTCGCGCCTGCTGCTGCAGAGATGGGTGCGTGCTGGAAGAAAATATCCGGCTTCTGCTGAAGAGCGGAGAAACCTGGTTTTTTATCTTGAGCGTACTATGGTCGCTAAAGATGACCCGGGCGATATAGAATATCTTGACGAGTTCAGGCGGGAAGTTGAGGTTAGAGCTGTTGCGTGTTCCCCATGACGGGATATAAAAGCTGAGCTGTGATAGAAGCGGATCGTGCTGCATGGAAACACATGAGGCCTGTGGGTTACGTTCCCGGAGCAATTAATTTTTTTTCGTTAAAAATATCCTGCCTGAAACCATCAATGATCTCCCGTGCCTCTTTTGTCCGTGCACCTTTGAGCGACAGGTCGCAGATTTCTTCCAGGACCGCAAAGGTTTCAGGAATGATGGTGTTCCGGGGAATGGAGATAAATTTATTTTTAATTTTATCCAGATAGTCTCTTAATACCGAGCTTTCTTTTTTAACCAGTTTCTCGAGACGTGCTTTTATGGGGTTAAAGGTTGCATCGCTTTTTAACAGCTCGGGATCTTTACAAGCCCTGAGATAGTTAAAAATGCCAAAGCCGTCAAAGATGTTCTCCAGCAACTCTTTGTCCTGGTGAAAATAACGTCGTGCCGCTGAACTGATTTTGGTAAAACGCACCTTCTCATCATCCCTCCCGAGCGTGCACATCATATAATGCAGATTATCAAGGTCAGCCTCTTGTGCCAGAGAACGGCCGTCAAGGATTGCAGAGGCCCGCAGGAGGTCCTGTGACTTGGCAGTTGTTCTATCACTGATGGTAAAGTTTCGTTTGTCGGGCACCTGCTCCCTGGTCTCTTCAATGTACTGTCGCAGAATATGATTCTTGAGAAGCAAAATATAGTTTGGTATCTCGATAGCTCTGCTCTTGATTAACTCTTTTACCACCGTAAAGTCTTTAAGTCTGAGTCTCTTGTCGGGCATGCGGATGGTGCCGAAATTATTCTGGTACACCGTGTCAATGGAGTGCTGGAAGTAGAGGTTTTTGTTTTCCGGGATATAGCTTTTATATAAAAAGCGGTCGAGTACTGCTTCAAGAATTTCTGTCACCCTGATGTAGTTTGCTGCAGCGATGACGCTCTGGAGAGAAGAATGGATGATTTGCTCGCCATTAACCAGCTGTTTCTCGTTGAGCAATGACAGCAGAGATCTGAGCAGCATGTCATTGGCATCAAAGATTTCATCGAGAAAGGCAAAATGGGCCAGAACCAGTGATCCTTCCACATTGTGTATCATTTTGCCGCGCTTCATAGCCTCTATATCATAGGCTCCAAACAGGTTGTCAGGCATGGTATCCTTGGTGAGCTGTTTTTCAAATAACACGGCACCATCAAAGCAGGCAAAAATCTGACGGGCAAGCATTGATTTGGCCATCCCCGTGCGGCTTATGAGAAGCTGGTGCTCACCGGTCATCAGGGCAAAAAAGGCCTGCCGGATAATCTGCTCTCTGCCAAGGATCTGGTTGCTGATAAACTCAATGGCCTCGTTAATCGCAGTATGTAGTGAGGCAAATTGATCACGAGAGACCGTTTCAACAGGTGCAGCCTTTTTTTCATCAACCTCATCTATCTTGGGAATGACAAAGAGATGGGGCTTTTCCTGCTGCTCAAGCTGATACAGTTTTCCCGTTGAGAGAGAGAGCACCGTCTCCTCTAACGGATGAAGGCCATTGTGGCCACTTTCACCAGGGGCGGGTTTGTTATCGATGGGCTGCATATTTTGTAATTATGCTCTGATTATTAATGAGCTTCCATTTCAAATAATGATATTGAAAAATGTTTTTATTTAGATTGAGTGCAAATAATGAGCCACAAAGAAAGTAAAGGACCCCGCTGCACAGCAGATGGATTCTGAGCGCAATCTTCAAACTTCTTATTTTACCATGTATTCTTCATAACGAACTGGTTACTTTAACCGCTATTGTTTCTTCCAGGGCAGAGTCCGTACTGAGAGAGCAGCATGAAAAAAATAAATTAAAAAGACGGCATTTACATAACTTTTAGATTATCATTTGCCAACTTGACAGGCGAACGGCTAATATCGTATAAATTTTATGTAATCAATTTAATCACATCTTGTCAATATGGCAATTAAAGAGAAATAAAAAATAGATTGACATGGAAAACTATCTGAATTAACATGCAAAAATTATTTTACGCCTTGGCATACTACTTGAATTATTTTCACTTATTACTTGCCTTTATTATTTTCCCCTCGCCGGTTTTCACAGACTTTAAAACTTTATTACAGACGGGGTTTTATACTGACTCAGCATGGCGTTTAGGGGTTGAACACCATAAATCGTTAAACTAACACGGAGGATGGAAATGGCAGAAGAGAAAAAAACAATGACAACATTAGCAAGTCTGGGGAAGGTCTTTGACGTCCCTAAGGAGCTGCAGAAGACAGCTTACATCAACAGCATGGAGCAGTATGACAAGATGTACAAGCGCTCAATTGAGGATCCAGATGGATTCTGGGGCGACATGGCAAATGAAAACATAGAATTTTTCAAGAAGTGGGATAAGGTGCTCAACTATGATTTCAAGGAAGCAAAGGTTGAGTGGTTTAAGGGATCAAAGTTAAATATCTCCTACAACTGCCTTGACCGCCATATAAAAACCTGGAGAAAGAACAAAGCAGCCCTCATGTGGCAGGGTGAGCCGGTCGATGAAGCCCGCACCTACACGTACATGGAGCTGTATACAGAGGTGAATAAATTTGCCAATGTTCTCAAGAAGAAAGGCGTCAAGAAGGGCGACCGGGTTTCCATTTATCTGCCCATGATCCCCGAGCTTCCCATTGCCATGCTTGCCTGCGCACGCATTGGCGCAATTCACAGTATCATATTCGGCGGCTTTAGTGCAGACGCCCTGAAAGACAGAATTCAGGACTGTGAAGCAAAAGTCCTCATCACCAGCGATGCTTCCTACCGGAACGGAAAGTCGGTCCCCCTGAAGGCTAATGCTGACCAGGCACTTGAAACATGTCCCAGCGTTACCTCCTGTCTGGTTGTCAACCGGACCAACTCAAAGTGCGCCATGAAAGAGGGTCGCGATTCCTGGTGGAATGAGGAGATGAATGCAAAAGACATCAAGGTCATACTGTAAGCCTGAAGAGATGGATGCTGAAGATCCACTGTTCATCCTGTATACCAGCGGTTCAACGGGAAAGCCCAAGGGTGCGCTGCATACGACAGCTGGCTATCTCTTGTACGTGACTACCACGCTGAAATATGTCTTTGATCTCAAGGATGAGGATACCTTCTGGTGCACCGCAGACATCGGCTGGGTTACCGGACACAGCTATATTGTCTATGGCCCGCTGTCAAACGGCGCTGCAAGCGTCATGTTTGAAGGTGTGCCAAGCTGGCCTGATTATTCACGGTTCTGGAAGATTGTTGAGAAATACAAAGTCAATCAGTTCTACACCGCACCGACCGCAATCCGGGCCATCGCCGCACAGGGCGACAAATGGGTTGAGGGAATTGACCTGAGCAGCCTGCGGATCCTGGGCACCGTCGGTGAGCCGATTAATCCTGAGGCATGGATGTGGTACTACAACAAGATCGGCGGCGGGAGATGTCCGATTGTTGACACCTACTGGCAGACCGAGACCGGCGGTTTTATTATCACCCCGATTCCCGGTGCCATGAAGATTAAGCCGGGCTCTGCAAACCGGCCGTTCTTTGGCGTGGCTGCGGAGATTGTCCGTGAAAATGGAACCCCTGCTGATGTCAATGAAGGCGGATACCTGACTATTACCAAACCATGGCCCGGCATGATGAGAACCGTTTATGGAGATCATCAGCGGTTTAAAGACACCTACTTTACCCAGTTCCCTAACAGATACTACACCGGTGACGGCGCCCGCAAAGACCAGGACGGCGACTTCTTCCTGATGGGCCGCCTGGATGACGTTATTAATGTTTCAGGTCACCGCATGGGAACTGCCGAGGTTGAGAGCGCGCTGGTTGCCCATCCCAAGGTCGCGGAAGCTGCGGTTGTCGGGTTCCCCCATGAGATTAAAGGCGAAGGTATCTATGCCTACGTTACCCTGAACGTTGGTGTCGAAAAGTCTGATGATCTCAAAAAGGAGCTTGTCGCACATGTCCGCAAGGAAATCGGGCCCATTGCAACCCCTGATAAGATTCAGTGGGCAGACGGTCTTCCCAAGACCCGAAGCGGAAAGATTATGCGAAGAATTCTGAAAAAGATTGCTGCAGGACAAATTTCTGATCTGGGTGACACCACGACCCTTGCTGATCCTGCCGTAGTAGATGTTTTAGTTCAAGGAAGACAATAACAATTGTTACCATAGGGCATTTGGCCGAGGCTTAAAGCCTCGGCCAAATGCCCTATGCCAAAAACTGTTCTCCCCTGTTATCTTTTCAACCTCTCCCTTGCGCGTGACCCTGCGATATAACTCCTGTCATAGCTGTTGCATGAATTTTGATTGATTTTAATACATAAGGCAGTTATACTTTTAAATAAAAGAAGAGACTATGAAGCCTTATTGAACGGGAGTTTAATTGCCATCTATTTTACTGCCGATACTCCCTGCCTATTATTTCAACTCTTTTCAGATCATCACGCATCTCATAGAATAGTGCGCATGGCAGCAGTACGTATCTGGTGAATCATACTGAACACGATTTGGATACATTAAGAGGATATGAGAATGGGTAAACTGTTCCTTCCCATGTTTAAAATATGGATTGCCACCATTATTATTATTGCGGGCATACTCGCTATTGGTTTTAACAGCTATCGTATTATGGAATTGAACGCTGCCAATGCGTTCAATGAACAGCAGCTTTTTCTGGTTCGGGAAGCTGCGCGGGGTATCAGGGAACTGATCAGTAATATTGAAGGAACCCTGAGAATTGCAGCAGATATCCTGTCCTCGGCTGAGGAACATAACCGGTCAGCGGAAAAAATATTCAGCTCTGTGCTGGCGAATAACCAGGGGCAGATACTCTGCATGTTTCTCGCAAACCCGGACGGGACTATTATCTATAGCTATCCCCCGCAGTCTTTTTCCTTTTCAGCGGATACGATCGGGCTTACTGGCGTGCTTGCCAACGGAGCGGCCAACCGTGTTCCCTTTATTTCGAATATAACCACCATCGGCGACAGCCCGCGTGCGATTTTCTCTTTTGTTATTGGCGTCCCTATGGCAGATAGCGACCAGCAGCCTGCCGCATGGATCTGCTGTATCGCTGATTTCAACAGCATAAAGAACAAATTTATTTATCCCATACGGTCAGGGAAGACTGGTTATGCCTGGATGGTGGATAACCGGGGTATCCTTATTGCCCATCCTAATAAAAGCATGGAAGGAATAGAAGCAATAGAGGCTTCTAAACGGGGTTTGCCAGAGTTTTCTTCCCGCAGGCTGGAAGAAATTGTTAATCAGCAGATGGTCAGAGGTCAGGAAGGCACGGGCGAATATGTGAGCGGCTGGCATGCGGAAGCAAAAGGGCTGACAAAAAAATTGATTGCCTATGCTCCGATCACGCTGCGCGAAATAGGGTGGTCAATCGGTGTGTCTACCCCGTATAATGAGGTGTTAGACCAGCTGAGCGAGAGCACTAAACGCCTGGCCCTGTTTCTGGGGAGTTTCATCGGCACTATTTTAATTGGTGCACTGTGGCTGCTGTGGCAGGAAAAGAAAAATCAGCAGGTAAATCAGAACCTGCAATGGAGCCAGGAAGTCTTTAACGGTATTACTGATGGCATTACGATTATTGATCAATATTACCGGGTGCTCACGGCGAATGAAGCAATATGCCGCTGGCAGGATAAGCCCCTTGATTTTTTACTCGGCAAACCATGTCATGAAGTATTTTTGCAGCGGGATGAACTCTGCCTCGGTTGTCCGGCGAAAGAGACCTTTGAAACAGGTCAGCCAGCTTTCAGGGAACGGGTCAGTATAACGCTGGGAGGCAGGAAATATTATTTTCACCTCTACACATTCCCGCTTAAAGATAGAAACGGCAAAACAGTCAGGGTTGTCGAGTACGTAAAAGATGTAACAAAAGAAAGACTGCTGCAGGCTGAAAATATCCAGAATGAACGACTGGCGATCATTGGCAAGATGTCGGCCCAGGTAGCGCATGAAATCCGCAATCCATTGAGCGCACTGACATTAAATACAGAGCTGCTGGAAGATGAAATCGAAGCATATAGTACGGTAGACACAAAAGAAGCAAAAGAACTTGTTTCAATAATTAAATTTGAATTGCACAGTCTGCACAAAGTAATAGATGAATACCTGCAGTTTACGAGGCTCCCTACCATAACACTGCTCAATGGCGATATTAATCAGCTTCTCCAGGAAATTTTTTCTTTTTTAAATGAAGAATTTCGTGTAAATAAAGTTATCTTAAAAAAATCATTTGAGCCCAATTTGCCGCCTGCTCAGATTGATTACGAACAGCTTCGCCGGGCGTTTATCAATATTACCCGGAATGCAATTCAGGCCATGAAGGGCGGCGGAACTCTTGATGTTGCAACCCGTTCAGCAGATAAATGGATTGAAGTTGTTTTTATGGATAGCGGTGAAGGCATTGCAGATGAAAACCTCGATCAGATATTTACCCCTTTTTTCAGCACTAAAGTCGGCGGCACCGGTCTTGGTCTCTCTATTACCAAACATATCATTACCGAGCATAATGGTGAAATATTTTGTGAAAGCAGGCGGGAAGAGGGTACACGGTTTACGATAAAACTTCTCAAGGGGGACGCGTAACCACCGTGATGGCGGCTTGCATTTTATTTACTAAAGGATCGAACATTGCAAAAAATATATAATCTTGAAGAGCAAATAAACTTAACCCGCGAAAAACCAATCCTTGTGGTTGATGATGAGCCGGGGATTCGAGACAGTATCACCAAGATTCTTCAAAAACAAGGTTATACGGTTATGACCGCTGGTGACGGAGAGGAAGGCATTACTATTCTCCGGAGGCATGAGATTTCCCTCGTTTTAACTGACCTCAAGATGCCTAAAGTCGATGGCGTAACGCTTTTAAGAACAGCAAAAGCAATATCACCGGAGATTGAGGTAATAATGATAACCGGGCATGGAACAGTCGAAGATACTGCCGAACTTATGCATTCTTCCGGGCTGTTTTACCTGCTGCAAAAACCGGTGAACAGGAAAATAGTTGTAGATATCGTTGGAGAAGCTTTAGAAAAGCCTGCTCTGCGTCGCGAAAACAAAAGGTTAAAGACTTCTCAACGGGGAGTAAATGTTATTGGGACAAGCCAGGCTATGAGAAAAGTATTGGCACTGGTCTCACAGGTAGCGTCCAGTTCTGCTACGGTTCTCATAACGGGAGAAAGTGGCGTTGGTAAAGAAGTAATTGCCCAGGCAATTCTCGACCAGAGTACAAGAAATGATAAACCGTTTATAAAAGTAAGCTGTGCAGCACTTCCTGAAACACTGCTTGAGGCTGAGTTGTTTGGTTATGAGCGCGGTGCGTTTACCGGGGCCATTGCCCGGAGGGAGGGACGATTTGAACTTGCCCATGGCGGCACCCTGTTTTTAGATGAAGTGGGTGAAATAACTCCTTCAGTTCAGGTTAAACTTCTCCGGGTTCTCCAGAATGGTGAGTTTGAACGGCTGGGGGGGGGTAAAACTTTCAAGGCAGATGTTCGGCTTATTGCTGCAACAAATATTCTCCTGAAAGAGGCAGTAGAAAACAAACGATTCCGTGAAGATTTATACTATAGACTAAATGTCATTAATATTAAAATACCACCTTTGCGAGAAAGAATAGATGACATTCCATTGTTAGCCCATCATTTTTTGCAGATGTATTGTCAAAAGAATGATAAAAAATTAATTGAAATTTCCAGGGATTCGTTGGAAATTTTATCTAAATATAGTTGGCCCGGGAATGTGCGGGAGCTGGAAAATACTGTTGAGCGGGCTGTGGTATTAACACGTGGGGATCAAATAACACTAGAAGATATCCCGGAGGAAATAATCAAATCTGCCCAGGAGAACCCAGTTTTATCAGTTGCAGAACGTATGCTGAGCATCCCCATAGGAACACCTCTCAAGGAAATTGAAAGGATGGTAATGGAAGCAACGCTTAAGCAGTTCAAAGATGATAAGAATATTGCTTCAAAAATATTAGGAATTTCAACAAGAACAATTTATCGCAGATTTGATAAAAGCAAAGACGAAAAAGAAGAGAACGAATAAACGGTTGTCAATATGTCAAGTAGCTGTTTTTGCATTATATTAGTGTTCATTTTCATATTAGAATGTTTATCACATAATGCTGTAGTTATAATGGCTTTGTCAAAATGGCAATTCAGGGAGCCAGTTTATTGCTAAAATGGAATGCTTATAAGCCGCTGAAAATATAAATAATAAAGCATAATCAATAAATTATAAATGCCATGGCAATATTTATCGCCTTGGCATTTATTTTGCTCTCTATTCAATGAAAAATTCGCTGGCAATCAACCTGATGATTGTGGACCCTGTAATCCCCTCGGAGAAGAATTTTCAACCTGATAACGCTTGCTGATATGGGTTGATTGCCAGCCCCCCTCCTGAAAAGGAGCGGGTTAATGGACAAATACGAAACGAAATAGAAGAACAAAATGTTCGAAAATTGGCAGTCAATCCCCTATCACCCCAATAAAAAAATAACCCCAAATATCCCCTCTAAATTACCCTTAGTTGCTGTAGATTGATTGATGGGATTGACTGCCAATCCCCCCTTTTTTAAACATAGATAAAAACCCAGGCACCATGCTCAAAGAGCGTCTATGAACCATAGAGTTTACGCACCGTTCAAGCAGGGGAGAGATTCTTGAATAGATAGCTTAGATAGCTTGAAAAAATTCTTGACACATCAGCCGCGTATGAGTAAATACTGCATACTGAACAAAAGTCTGATGATGCTTGTATAACAGCTTAAAGATCATAAATTAATGTAAACAGGGAGGTAGACGTGAATAGCATTGTATGTTTAAAACAGGTTCCTGATACAGAAGCACAGATCAGAGTAAAGCCGGATGGTTCTGATGTTCTTTTACAGGATGTTAAGTTTATTATTAATCCGTATGATGAGTATGGGGTTGAAGAAGCACTCAAACTGAAAGAGAAATTTGGTCAGGGAACAGTAACTATTGCCTGCCTCGGTCCGGACCGGGGTGTTGAATCGATCAGGACGGCACTGGCAATGGGTGCAGATAAAGCCGTGCACCTTGATGATCCGGCCCTGGATGGCGGTGATGCCTTTACGACGGCCCGTGCCCTGGCCGAGCAGATCAAAGGTATGGAATATGATATTATCTTCTGCGGCAAACAGGCGATTGATGATGATGCAGCCCAGGTGGCTGTGGCACTTGCCGAATACCTCAATATTCCGCATGCCAATTTGGTGGTAAAGGTTGAAGTCGCTTCGGATAAAAAGAAGGTGAAAGTGAACCGCCAGATCGTGGGTGGAGAAGAAGTTTTAGAATTACCGCTTCCAGCAGTTATTACCTGTCAGAAGGGTCTCAATGAGCCGCGTTATGCCTCGCTTCCCGGCATTATGAAAGCAAAAAAGAAAGAAATCAAGGCAGTCAAAGCCGCTGATCTGAAGCTTGATGCTGCACAAATCGGTGCTGCAGGCGCAAAATCAAAAGTGCTGAAGTGCTATGCCCCGCCGCAACGGAAAGCTGCGCAAATTATTGATGGAGAGACGCCGGAAGCAAAAGCTTTAAAACTGGTAAAACTGTTACGCGAAGAAGCGAAGGCAATTTAACGGGACGGCCGGTAATTAAACGCAATACGTTTTTGTATAAGTATAACGATAAAGGAGATCTAACCATGGGAAAAGGAATTTGGGTATACGCAGAGCTGACTGAAACTTCAGTCAGAAAGGTTACCTTTGAGATACTAAGCGCGGTTAAATCAATTGCCGCCAAAAAGGGCGAAGAGGTATGTGCTGTTGTTCTTGGTAAGAATATACCGGAGAGCGTTGCTGACCAGTGCGCTTCTTATGGAGCAGATAAGGTCTATTTCGTGGAGCATGAGCTGCTTGCCAATTATACCTCAGACGGTTATGCAAAAGCACTGGCAGATATCATCACCAAGCAGCAGCCCTCTATGGTACTGTTTGGCGCAACCGTGGTCGGCAAAGACCTGTCTGCAAAAGTTGCTGCCAAAGTAAACGCCGGCCTTGCTACTGACTGTACTGAACTAAAAGTCGATGACAGCGGAAATTTCTGCGTGCGGAGACCTATGTATGCAGGTAAAGTATATGCGGATGTGGGATTCCCCAATGCGCCGGTAATAATGGCTTCTATTCGGCCTAACGTACTTATTCCAACGCCGCCTGATGCATCCAAGAAGGCGCCAGTTGAAAAGGTAGCCGCAGAACTTGCAGCCGGTGACATCCGTGTGACCATTGTCGAAACGATTAAAACTGCTGCCGCGAAAGTGGATCTCACCGAGGCGGAAGTCATTGTTTCCGGTGGCCGCGGCATGAAGGAAGCTGCAGGCTTCAAGCTGCTTGAAGATATGGCGGAGATTATCGGTGCAACCGTAGGTGCATCACGTGCTGCTGTTGATGCCGGCTGGAAGCCGGTGGCTGAGCAGGTCGGACAGACCGGGAAAGTGGTGTCGCCCAATCTGTATATCGCCTGCGGTATCTCTGGATCAATACAGCACTATGCCGGCATGGGAACCTCCAAGGTGATTGTAGCCGTCAACAAGGACGCTGAAGCACCCATATTCTCCAAATGTGACTACGGTATTGTTGATGATCTATTTAAAGTAGTGCCTGCCATGACGCAGGAGATGAAAAAGCTTAAGGCGGAAGGTTAGGATTTTTATCAAGGAATATATTTCTCGCAAAAATTCCGACAGACCGGAATTTTTGTTTGCGAGTTTTGCACACTAACGGACCATGCTCACAACACTTGACCCCTTGTGGGTTCTTATTGCGCTGACCATCTTCACCATCGGTATCATCAGACGGGTCCGCCTGTGGATGATGGGGCAGAAAGATGAGCGTTTAGAGGGGGTTGGACAGAGGCTTAAGGACTTTATTGTATATGCCGTCGGCCATAAACGCATTCTGCGGGAGCTCTATCCGGGGCTCATGCATCTTTTTATCTTCTGCGCTTGCGCTATCCCCCTTCTGATCATACTTGCGGTACAGGTCAAGTTTTCGATTCCGCAGCTGCTGGGCAATCTATTTTCCCTGTTTCTTGACGCGGTGGGAAGCCTGGGGCTTCTGGGGATCGGACTTGCAGCGTACCGGCGCTACATTCAAAGACCTGACCGACTGAGCGATACCCGTGCTGAGGATGCGATAGCCCTGATCTGGGTCTTTGCGATTATTTTTCTTGGCTTCTGCGTGGAGGGGCTCCGGCTGAGCATTACCGGAGAGACCGGCGTATGGGCTCCGGCAGGGTATGTGTTTGCCTCTTTATTCTCCTTCGCTGAACCCGGCACGCAGGTTTCCATCCATAAACTTCTCTGGCGTATTCATCTGTTCCTGGTGTTAGGCTTGATTGCCTGCACACCGTACACCAAATTTCTTCACATCATAACCTCTGCTATTAATATTTTCTTGCGGAAATACGGGCCGCCAGGGGTTCTTCGCCAGATTACGGATTTTGAAACTGCCGAAACCTTCGGCGTCTCGCGCATTGATGAATTTACCCGTCAGCAGCTGTTCCAACTTGATGCCTGTACCCGCTGCGGTCGCTGTCAGGATAACTGCCCGGCTCATCTGACCCAGAAACCGCTGTCACCCAAAAAACTCTACCAGGATCTGCGGACGCACATGGAAGAGAAGGGTGCGCAATCCGCCCATAATGGAGATGTTAGTGAGAAGGCATTAATCGGGGACGTGATCGAGCACGATACCATCTGGTCCTGTACCCTGTGCCTCAATTGTCACTTCCAGTGTCCGGTCTTTATCACGTCAGTGGATAAAACTATAGAGATGCGGCGCAACCTGGTGCTGGTGGAATCAAATTTTCCGGTAGAAGTGCAGGCAGTGTTTAAGAATATGGAAAACAACAGCAACCCCTGGGGCATCGGTCGGCACCAGCGGGGTGACTGGGCAAAAGATCTTGGCGTGAAGACCATGGCTGAGGCAGGGACCGCGGATATCCTCCTGTATGCAGGATGTGCCGGCGCCTTCGATGACCGCTATAAAAAAGTCTCAACAGCGATGGTAAAAATCCTGCAGGCAGCCGGCGTCAACTTTGCGATTCTGGGAACAGAGGAAGGATGCTGCGGTGATTCTGCCCGGAGAATCGGCAATGAGTATCTGTACGACAGCCTCGTCCAGTATAATATCGGCGTCTTCCAGCAGTATGGCGTTAAAAAGATCCTTACGATATGTCCCCATTGTTACAATGCACTGAAAAACGAGTATCCCCAGTATGGAACAGACTTTGAGGTTCTGCACCACACCGAGTTATTATTGAACCTTGTGAACACAGAAAAAATTTCTCTCAACAGCTCTCCCGGTAAAATGAACGTCTGTTACCATGATTCATGTTTTCTGGGCAGGTACAATGATATCTACGACCAGCCGCGCAAGCTCCTCACCTCTATCAGCGGTATATCTCTGGTTGAAATGGATAGAACGCTTGACCGGAGCTTCTGCTGCGGTGCAGGCGGCGGCAGGATGTGGATGGAAGAGCACCTGGGCACGAGAATAAATGAGGCGCGCACCGAGCAGGCAATTGCAGCGAAGCCGGATGCGATTGCCACAGCATGTCCCTACTGCCTCACTATGCTGGAAGACGGCCTGAAAGCAAAGAATGTGTTTGACTCGATCAAGGCGCTGGACATTGCTGAATATATTTATGATGCCATGAAGAAATGAGTAAGACGATGAAAAAAGTCCCCGGCACATGCTTCTCCCTGTGGTTACTGGTCCTGCTGATAGCGGCAGTGGGTCCCGGAGCAGCGCTGTCTCAGTCAATAGATGACTGCCTTGAATGCCATCAGGACCGCAGCCTCACTCAAACTGACAGCACCGGCACGGTTCATAATTTGTATGTGGATAAAAAACTGTTTTCAGAGTCAATCCACGGAAAGCTTGACTATACCTGTGTGGAATGCCATACAGGGGCAACGCAGGATCACCCGGCAAGCGGGCTTGCTGATGTGAAGTGCGAGGAATGTCACGAGGAGGCTCTGAAAAAGTATGAGATGAGCAGGCATGCGAAGCTCTTAAAGGAAGGTAACACCAGGGCGCCGCAGTGCTATGATTGCCATACCATGCACTATAATTTTTACAGCGATGATCCGCGCTCCAGCATAAATCCTAAAAATGTGCCTGCGACCTGCAGTAACTGTCATGAGGGACTGGTGGAGGGTCCGGGGCTGATTGGTTCTGCGATTGTCGCAAAACTGAAAGGCCACGGGAAGGTAAATCTGGCTGGAGATTTTCGCATTGACCGGTGCCTGGACTGTCACTTTGAAGTTGCCAATCACGGGCCGAAGGAACGGCAGCAGCCGGTTTGTGCAAAATGTCATGAGCCGGGGAAAGGCGCTTTAAATTTAGGGCCCATCCATAAATCTGAGGTGTTTGACAAGGCGCCATTGCGAGTTGCGGAAAAACTTTTTTACGGGTTCGGGCTGGCGATGATTGCCTTGGCGTTCATGTCAATGGCCGGGAAAAAATACCTGAAGCCCAAAGAAGAAGAGAGCGAACATAAGGGGCATTAACGTAATTAATAAATCTCCGGATTCACTTTACATAAAAAGGCCTGGATATCTTTCCAGGCCTTTTTTGTTGATTAGCAGGCTGTTGAAAAACGCCCATCTGCGGCGTTTCCCTCTTCCTTCGTCGTTGCGACGTACCCAGAAGTATGCCTCACTTCTGGAGGATTTCGGGAGCCTTGCATCTGAGCATTTTTGACCAGCCTGGGAAAAACAACTTATTCAACAACCGGGTAGAAATAAGCGGTAAGGCTCCCGGTGTTCAATCAACGGGGCTGAAAGCGGCAGGATTTGCCGCTGCTTCAGAATCAGCTGCTTCCCCGTATTTATATAATTCATCCCGCCAGGTATCACCCTGCAATGTATCTGCGGCAGAGCGCGGAAGATGAGCGTGTACATCAACAGCTCCGCTTCCGTCAGGGGCAGGCATTATCTGTAATACCCAGGGAATCGGTATAGCGGGTACTGCGGCCCAAAACGGCTGTTCACGGTCAAAACAGGCTCCATAGACCGGCAGCCGCGACAGATTGCTTATCATGCAGTCGCCTGCATAGGGGTCGATATCAGCATAAATTTTATAGAGATGTTTCTCCTGCTCGTGCTGCCGCAGCCACAGCATCTGCTCCCTGATATGCCCCTGGTCAAAAGCAACAACCTGCTTCCTGCATTGATGTGCTATGGCGGCAATATCGGCCCGGTCAAGCTGTTCCTGACTGTATACGAGTTCCAAATGTGCAATGGCATTCCCAACATAATGCCCGGACTGCGGATGATGTATCAGCGGCCGCATGTTGGCTGGAATGAGCAGCTTGCGGGAGGCGGCAGTCTCAGCAGCTCTTGCAATCCGTGTGCAGAACTGCCACAGGTGAGCGCTCAACGCATCCCCCATCGATACCGGCCCCAGCCGCAGCGCAGCATTTTTTATCGCCAGGAGCTGTTGCCGATTGAAATGCAGAACACTGCACACGATGGATTTCTGCTGCATGATAAAGGATGAGATGAGCTTGAGCAGCTGCCACGAGGTCAGAAGGCGGAATCCTCTGCAGGTATCAGGGGACTTTATTGCCGTTCCGGAAAAACCGTTGTCTGCTTCACTATACGCGGAAAGCAGGCTGCGGTCATGCAGAGGCGGTGCCGGCGGGCAGCCCCTCGTGAATGCGCGACCAGTGCTGTATAAAATAATAGAAGCTGTATGCATCAATCAGCGCATGGGCGACAGAAATTCCCAGGGCACTGCCGCCGCCCTTCATCCGGGTAAGTTTGAATGAAGCCAGGGGCTTATTTTTAACAGAAAACAGCAGGGGATTAATTTTTTCAATAAAATCATATACCGTGTACGTTGTATGCAATCCTTTGCTTGCTTCTTCAATAGTGACGTCACATCCGCATACTGAAAACTGAACGCCTGCACGTGGGTAGTCTATGCAGAGGGAGCCATCAGCAGCAGCCCGGAGCTGCCCGCACAGCATGGGGAAGTCATTAAGCGCCTGCTGCAGGGACTGCTGCAGACGGGCGGGATCGAGGGCGTGCTGATAGAAATAGACCACTTCAAGCAGGAACCATGACTCAAAGTGATCAAGGGCATTCAGCCTGAGAGTCCCCGTGATGTTTGCTTCTGGTCTGATGCGTGTTCTGCTTATGGTTCTGCACTGCAGTGTTTGCGGCATTGCGTCGACCTGAGAGAAACTAAAGATGCATTACGTGAGTATGAACTATGGATTTATTTAACCCTATATAGTATATCATGTAATACTATTGCAAACGTGTTTGGATAAAAAAGATACTTATGAAAGTTCTTGTCATTGCCATAGGCAGCCGCGGTGATGTGAATCCCTTCCTTGCGGTCGCGCTCAAGCTCAAGAGCAAAGGGCATGAAGTTGTCTTCTGTACTTCGGAAAATTACCGGCAGCTCATTGAAGATCAGGCGATCAGATTTGTCCCGCATTTCACCCGGAAGCAGTATGAAGAGGTAACCAATGATCCCGACCTGTGGCATTTCCGGAAAGCCCTGCCCACGTTAATAAAGAAGGGTTTACTGCCGGGCATGCGCATCATTTACCCTATCATCATGCAGGAGCGCACGGAAGATTTTGTGGTGGTATCCACGCCGTTTGCCCTTGCAAGCAAGCTGGCCGAAGAGAAAGAGGGAATAAAGGTTGTGCATCTGCACCTTGCTCCCAGCATGTTCAGAACCCTGCAAGACACTGCCCAGATAGGCGGCATTCCCATGGGCAAAGGATTTCCCGCCTGGTACAAAAAACTGTTGTGGTGGCTTGCCGATATTTTTATCTTTGATCCGTGCATAAAAAAAGAATTAAACTGTTTTAGAAGCGAGCTGGGGCTCAAGCCGGTAAGGCGGATACCTAATCAATGGCTGTTTTCCGGCTGCTTAAACGCTGCCATGTTTTCCCGGGATATTGCACAACAGCAGCCTGATTGGCCCGCACCATCCGAGATGTTTGATTTTCTTCTGTACGACGGAAACGAACAGGTGCCCCCGGAAGCAGAGCGCTTCATAAAGCAGGGTGAACCGCCGATAGTCTTTACCTTCGGCACAGCTTTTTATTTCGGGAAAAACATTTTTCAGGAATCGGTAAAGGCGCTGGAGATGATCAACGCGCGGGGCATTTTTTTGACGCCGAAGAAAGATGACCTGCCTGATAGATTGCCGCCACATATCATGACCTGTTCTTTTCTACCGCTGGGTAACGTGCTTTCTTCCTGCCGGGCAATTGTGCACCATGGCGGTGTCGGGACGCTCGGACAGGCTTTGAAGGCCGGGATTCCCCAGTTAATACGACCCCTGGCGTACGACCAGTTTGATAATGCCTACCGGGTTACCAACAGAAAGCTTGGCAGCTATATTCTTGCCCGTCAATACACTGCGGCACGGCTAAGCCGGAAGCTCAGTGCCATGCTTGCGGACACAGAACTTATTAATAACTGTAAAGAGGTTTCCCGGCACATCGATTCAGAAGCAGCCCTGGAAAAGCTTGCGGCCAGGATTGAAGAGATTGGCAGGAGGAAGTAGGCAGTCGGGGCCTGTGCAGTATCCGCTCAGATGTGCTGTATGCCGCTTACTATTAAGGAGCGCGTTACGCAAAGCTTATAATATCGTCACCACGAAGATACCCGTCATTATGAAAATAAATTCATAAGGAGATAATCATGATCGCACAAACAGGAACTATTCTCAAGGTTAATTTAAGCAACAGGACGTTTGAACGGCAGCCTCTCAGTGAGAGCCTGCGGCTAAACTTTGTAGGCGGCAGGGGCATAAACAGCCGCATTCTTTTTGACGCGACAGTGCCGCACATTGATCCGTATTCACCGGAGAATGTGCTCATATTCGGCAGCGGGCCGCTTTCAGGAACAGCTGCTCCCTGCCCGGCACGCTTTAACGTAACAGCAAAGTCGCCGCTGACCGGCATCATGGGGGATGCCAATGCCGGCGGCTATTTCGGTCCTGCAATGAAGCGGGCAGGGATTGACCACATTGTCATCACTGGCGCGGCATCAGAGCCGGTGTATCTCTGGATTGATGACGGCAAAGTGGAAATCCGTCCGGCGCGCAATTTGTGGGGGAAGAATGTGCGCGAGACCGAAACGATGATTAAGGAGGAGCTCGGCGATAAACGGGTGCGGGTTGCATCCATTGGGCAGGCGGGGGAAAATCTGGTGCGCATAGCAAGTGTCATTCACGAAGAGCGCGCCGCAGCGCGCACCGGGATGGGCGCGGTGATGGGCTCAAAGAAGCTGAAGGCGGTCGCGGTCAGGGGATCGCAGGAAGTGCCCCTGTTTGATCCGGAAGGTTTTAACCGCTATGCAAAAGAACTGCAGAAAAAGATTGGTGCATCAAGCGCCTATGACCATTTCCGAAAGAAGGGCGGCTCTACCGGCACCTTTGGAACAGACAAAGCCGGATTCCTGGCTATCAGAAACTTCCAGCAGACCGGCGGCTTTGAGGGCATAGAAAACTTTGAGCCGCTCAAAGTGGCAGGGGAATATTATAAGGCTAATAAACCGTGTTTCGGATGCCCGGTTGGCTGCGGGAAAAAATATGAAATCAAAGAGGGCCCGTTTGCCGGGGAATGGGGCAACAAGATAGAAGAGGGGGCTTTTACCCCGCTGGGGCCGGTGTGCGGCAATGCAAACATAGCTTCGATCTTCAAGATGAACAACATGGGCAACCAGTTCGGCATTGATTTGATTGAATTTGGAGCTGCCGCGTCAGTAGCCATGGAATGGTATGAGAAGGGCGTTGTTTCGAAAAAGGAACTTGACGGTCTTGAACTGACCTGGGGGAATTATCATGCAATGATGCAGCTGATGGAGAAAATCGCGTTCCGTGAAGGCGTGGGGGATGTTTTTGCCGAGGGCATTGTGCGAGCGGCAGCGAAGTTCGGCAGGGAAGCAGAGAAATACGTTAGCCATTCAAAAGGCATGGTCATGGCGGGGGTTGACACCCGGATGCTGAAAGGAACAGCCCTTGGCTTTGCAACTTCAACCCGCGGGGCCGATCACCTGCGTGCTCTGGTGCCGGTCGAATTCCCGGCCTATCCCGTCATGACGCCGGAGCAGGCCATTGAGAAATTCGGCACTGCTGAAGTCCTCAATCCCCTCTCATACAACAAGGCTGCGCCCATTATCTATTATCAGCACGTATCCATGGTTCCCGACCTGTTTGAGCTGTGCCGGTTCCTGCTGGGGCTCGGCACCGGGACCAAAGACTTCAAATACAGCGACCTGTATCAGCTCTATTATCTGGCAACCGGCATGCACTGTGACGAGAAAGTCATGCTCACCATTACCGAGCGCGTTTATAATGTGGAGCGAGCCTATGCCTGCAGGGAAGGAATTACGCGTAAAGATGATCACCTCGTGGGCAAGTGGGCGGATGAGCCGGTGCCCAGCGGACAGTACAAGGGTGAAAAAATTGATCCGCAGCAGTGGGAGATGGCGCTTGATGATTATTACCGCCTGCGCGGCTGGGACAATAACGGCGTGCCCACAAAGGAGAAACTGGGGAGCCTTGGCCTTAAAGATGTGGCTGAGTCGCTTGAGAAGGCCGGGGCTTACCGTAACAAATCCTGATCGATACTATTGCCTGGTGCCTGTTGCCTATTGCCTTCCTCTTGCAGCTCCCGCAAATAGCGGAACAGCTCGCGTGAAGACTTCGGCGGTTTTCCTGCCTCCTCTTCTTTCTGCGCATTGCGCACCAGCTGTCGTAAGTGCTGGCGGTCTGCATTGGGAAATGCTGCAAAGACCTCCTCAAGAGCCTCATGGTCTCCGGCAATAAGCTCATTCCGCCATTTCTCTAAACGATGCAGCAGGGAAGTTGCCCGGTTGTGTCTATTCCTCACGATATCAAGGGCATCCTGAACAGGAGCCGGGTCCACTTCGCGCATCAGCCTGCCGATATACTGCATCTGCCGGTAGCGGGCACCGCGTGCGTGCATGCCCTGGGCAGCACAAATCGCCTCCCGCAACTCATCGGTAAGTGGAAGCTTTGCCAGCTGCTCCGCGTTCAGCCTCACCAGTTCCTCTCCCATTTCCTGCAGCGCGATCATCTCGCGTTTGAACTGGGATTTGCTTTTGATCTCTTCGTGATTGTCGTTGTTGTCAATCATGCAGTACTTTTATCTATAGTGCCAACACAGTAAAGAAACCCATTGTTTGGTAAGAGTAGACACATTTCATATCATATCCTGTACCCAATTGCTATTGACAGTGAACATTATTTATCCTATGAACCTGAGGGGTAAACAATTTTTATCAAAAATAATAAAGAAGCCCGTGACAGGCCCTTCCAGCGGACGGGCAGTTGTCCGACACAGAAGACGGCGTTGAAGGAAGAGAGGTGTCAGGCTGGTTTTAAAAGGTGCTCTCGTAAAAATTCAAACATCTCTTCCTTGGTCGGCGGGCAGCCGTTGAGCCGGCAATTGTTTCCTGCCTGCTCCTTTGTGCACTGGCCGATAACCAGCATCTTCTTTGCAGTCTCATTAAAACTATCCTTACCGATAAGGATGGCGAATGCATCATCTCCGTTGAAGCCCAACTCTTCGATACGGTGCAGGGCAGAAAAGAACGGGATGAGGCAGCCGCTGCAGGCGCTTTGCGCCGAGAGGGTAATTCCCGGGAAGGATCTTCTCAGATAATCTTCCGGCTGTTCAAAATTCATATGGAAGTTTTTCAGGTCATCTCCCTGAATATCAATCTTCGCAACATTCATCTCCCCCAGACCGGCCGCATGTCCCATCTGAATTGTTTTTATCTTCCGCGGGTTGAGTCCCATGAGGGAGGTGGTTACTGCATCTACGGCAACGATATCAGTGCCTGCGAGCAGGAAGTTTTTGTTGGTGTGCACCGGCGCAGTGCAGTCGACAATGGTAAGCGCAGGGCGGATTAAAAGATTCAGTTCGGTAACCGAGCCATGTATGCCGTCGCTGCCCGCGTAATGAAAAGCCGGCTTATCGCACCGCTTCAGGAACCCCTTCAAATTTTTCATGCCGATGGAAACCGTGGTGAGGTAATGGGATTTTGGCACCGGAACATTAATGACGTGCTCCCAGGTGAAGGCATGCTCGGATACGTAGAAAATCTTAGGGGTTCTTGGGGAGTGATTTCTAAATTCCCTGAACGGCCCCTCATCAAAGAGAATCCAGGGGACGTTCTGTCGTTTCGCCACATCAGCAATCCCGGTTTGTGTGAAGCATTCCCGCAGCGCCGATTGCGGCTGGAAGTAGCTGGGGCCTTCGCCGATGGCAATCTTTGATGCGCCCTGCTGACGGCACCAGATGATGATTGCTTCAACCAGTTGCGGGTTTGTGGTCTGGCCGGTAGTATAATGCTCCGGCTCTACCAGGTTGGGCTTGATGAGAACTGATTTACCGCTGAGGGGAAGGTGCGGAACAAATGGTTGCAGCAGCATTTCAAGGGCTGGAAGGATCCCGTCTTTATTTATCCGGCGTATAGAGATAATAATGCGACTATGCAGTAATCTGTCCTGGAAAAAAAGCTCTGTGCAGCTTACAAGGTAATTTATCATTGACAAATAAAATCCATATATTAATATCATAATTTACTGTTTCACTGAAGCGATAGTTCATGATTCTTTATACGGCGGTGTAGCTCAGGTGGCTAGAGCATGCGGCTCATATCCGCAGTGTCCGGGGTTCGAATCCCTGCACCGCCACCACCTTCATCTTCCCTGCAACAGCCTTTTCCCTGTAAAAAAGATTCCCCCGTATATGCATAAAAAGTATCTGGCAGGTTTAAAATAAAAAAGAGTTCTCTGTCATCGTGACGAGAACTCTTTTTTCAAGTCGAACTTCCGCAAATTTATTTCATCATTTTTTCGATGAATGATCTATTAAATCTCCATGAGCCACCAACTCTGAATCCGGGAATAGACCCTTGTTTTGCCAGCTTGTAGACGGTGATTTTGGAGAGCTTTAAATACTCTGCCACTTCGTCTGCTGTGAGAATAGAGGTATCTGAATTTAACTCTTTATTTTTTCTTCTCATGTCGGCTTCCTCCCTTTGCTGTACTTTTTGCCCCTCTACTATTATAAATTACAAGTTAAAAAATAATATTAGCAAGGCTTATAATTTAATTAGCTCTCATGAATCTTATTTATGTTTTATTGTAATAATAAAAAATATAATTACAATATGTTGTCTTATAATATCATATTAATTCATTTTGTCTCTATTTGTCAAAATAAAAATTTCAATTTAATTTTATGTATGCAATAAGTTCAATATGTATCATATCACCTATATATATAAATATCATGTTTAATCAGCATATTGAAAACAATTTATGGATTTTTTATCGCAAGTAACGGTAGTAAATAATCCATTAATTTTTTTAAATATTTTCATAGCAATCGTTATTATTTCAGAGTGACCAAAACAAAATGATACGTCTCATTTTATGGCAATAGTTCATGTTAAAATCTTAGAAATTAATTTTAGTAATAATTATTGCGGAAATATTTATTATTACAAATTTCAGATTAATAGCTAACCATCTATTGTCCGGAGGAACTCACTATGGCAACAGTGCGTAAAAACATTATTGCGTTACTGTATGAAGGGAAGTGGACTGCGCGGGATATTTCCAAACTGCAGCATATAACTGAAAAAGAGGTCTATGATCATTTGCGCTACATACAGCGATCGCTGAAGAGCGAGTTTAGAATGGTGCCTGCGGAATGTTTAGGCTGCGGATTCCGGTTTACCAAGCGGGAACATCTCAGGGCGCCAAGCAGATGCCCGCTGTGTAAAGGTGAGCATATCCAGGACCCTGTTTTCTATGGCGAGAAAAAATTTATAGAAAATCGAAGCGGCCCATGAAAGAGAGCAGGTTTTATTTTTTATAATAATTTTTCAGCTGTTCCATTAAAAATTTTTTAATTTCTTTTTGATAGTTCGCAGGTCCCTGGGCTGAGAGTTTATCTATGATGGTACAGACCAGTTTATATAAAATTTCATCAATTGCCAGTGGCCTGCCATCAGGCTCAGAAAAATCATTGATCACCACACCAGGAATTTTAAAATGAATTGCTTTGAGCCCCATGGAGGCTGAAGCAAACCGCACTTCTATGTTTTTTGCTTTTAAGCGATTAATCAAGAAGAGTTTCTTTTGCGGCCCATCCTGATGCTCCTGCTTGTCTGCATCATCGCTGTCCTTAAGGGCAGCGCGCGGGCTAACGTCATGTTTCAGCCAGTCAAGATTTAACGAGTCTTTATTGTGCTCAACATTAATGCCAATCCCGTGCAGCTTAAATTCCTCGATAGGAATTATATCGTGGGTAAGGGAGGAAAGTTTAACAGTAGCAGAGCATGTTTTTATGGAAAAAATGGGTTTATTGGAAAAGCCTTCGGGATTGGCAATAGTAAATTTTTCAATTGCTATCATGCCCCGCCAGGGATACAGCCTGAAGCTGCCAATCCGTGCTTTAAGGCCCAGCGTATGGGTGAGGCGTGTTTCGATAATTTTGCAGACAGCAAAGTTAAACGCGATATAGGCCCCGTATACTATGCCAATTACTATAAGCGGGACAATAAAATTTTTGCGATACATAGTACCTGAGCCTTTCTAATTACGAGCGCGCGGGAACAGCATGGAGAGCAAAGCCGCCGTCACCATATTTGAGATAGCCTCCGGCGCCCCGGTCCCACGCAGGCAGTGTGTAAAAAAGCTTTTCGTCAAATGATTCTGCTGCGGCTTTATGGGCATGGCCGCAGATGATTACATCGATGCCGCGGCTAAAACAGCCGGTGAGCGCCGCAGTTGAAAATTGAAAACGGGACTGGTCCTGGGAATCTATCACTTTTTTACTGGTGATAATAAATTTTCTGGCAAGATAATTTTCTATCCATCCGGGCAGTATTCTGTCAAGAAACCGGTAGAGCGGCCACACTCTTTTTTTGTACTGCTGAAACTTTAAATCCATGGTACAGAGTAAGTGCCCGTGGGTGAGAAATATTTTTTTATGGTCAAGCGTGATGGTAGCTTCTTCACCCAGGAACGTGATGCCAAATGGTGTCAGCGCCTTCTGCTGCAGCAGGAGATCACGGTTGCCAATGAGCATATAGATTTTTGAGCCCCGTGATGTTATCTCCTTCATGATCGATAAAACCGCATGGTTATCATTTAAAACAGTTTTATTATTGGCCCAGAAATCAAAGAAGTCTCCCAGGATATAGAGATCTCCTCCTGCGGCCTGCAGCATATCCAAAAATGAGAGCAGCAATTCTTTTCTCTCAGGGTATTCCCGATCCAGATGAACGTCTGCAATGAAAAAGGTCTGCTTCATAAAAATCCTGTTTAAATGTTTATATATGCCTTTTTTTAAAAAAAATGTCTATAATCAATTATATATACTATTCCGCTGGATGAACGGTTGCGAGGGATAGAAAATAAATGAAAAAAATATATTATTTCTGGCCCTTTCTAATTATGGTTTGCTGCCTTTGTTCACCTGCTTTTTCCGGTCCCCCTGAGATAATCGCGCGCTCAAAGCCTATGCTCCATACCTTTGTAGAAATCAAGGCATGGGGGAATAATGCGGACGCGACAATAGAAGAAGCATTCTCCGAGATGGAGCGCGTCAATAGCCTGCTCAATACCTATGATCCGGGAAGTGACGTTTCACATATCAATCAACAGGCAGGCGGGGCCCCGGTTCCGTTAAGCCCGGAGACCATGGAGGCGCTGAAGCGGGCGGTTTTCTTCTGCAGCATTACCGGAGGAGCGCTTGATATCACCGTAGGACCCCTGCTCAAGCTGTGGGGCTTCGGCAGGGATGAGGTTGGATTGTCCGGGAGTGAGCCGGATGCGCAGACCATACGCCGGGCAAAATCCCGGGTTAATTATCGGGAGATCGAACTTGTCTGAGACACCCATAGCCGGCACGGTGCAGAGAACCGGAAGGCTTGCGAAAAAGGGCATGTGGATAGATGTGGGGTCTTTTTCTAAAGGTTTTGTTGCAGACAAGGCCATGGCTGTTCTGAAAAAACGGGGCATTCAGAATGCCCTGGTGATCACCGGCGGCACGGTCTGCGCCCTGGGTAAAAAACCTGATGGAACACACTGGCAGGTCGGTGTTCAGCATCCGCGCAAGCAGGGAGGTCTGCTGACCGTCATATCATTGCAGAACAGTTCAACTTCAACCTCCGGCGATTACGAAAACTTTTATAAAAAGAACGGTAAAAGAAGAACCCATATTATTGACCCGCGCAGCGGCATGCCGGTGCCGCACATGCAGTCGGTGAGTGTTATTGCGCCAGATGGTATGACCAGTGATGCGCTTTCGACCGCCCTGTTTGTGCTGGGCCCGGAGCAGGGCATGCGCATGGTAGAGAGTCTGCGTGGGGCGGAAGCGCTCATTGTTTCTGAAGGCGGGAAGATATCCTGTTCGAAAGGATGGCCGGAGAAAAAAATCAGTTATTAAAAAGGGCAGGGTTCATACTAACTATGCTTGAAGAGTCAGGCGTGCGGCTTTATTGTATGAACTTATCCTGCAATCCATATTTAAATATTTTCCGTTAGCCCGGCAGCGCTGCCGGTAGCAGTACCACCTTTTTTATGTTATACAAATCAGCTTTGAATTTTTCCCGCTTGCCGTCCTTAACCGTGACGCCTTCAACGAAGGTTGCATAATCTGCAAGGCCGGTAGCGCCCCCTTTTTTCAAACTCGCGGGAATTTGTCCGTTGCCAGAATTTCCTCATTGTTGTTCAACACGATTTTAATAGTATTTGTCTGCTGCGCCGCGGATAAACTCAAATTGCTTCAAGATTTTGAAATGGTATCTTCCTGGTTACAACATCCACGCGATGCGCATCTCCCGGAATGGGTACCATAACCTCAACAATCAGTTCCCTGGCATGATAATCATAGGGTCTGAGGAACGGGGTTTCTCCTCTCTCTTCCCACGCATACAATATTTTAAAATTTTCTATCTGTAAACGTCTGGTTCCAGATGTCGATGAACCTGTGCCGTGAAAAACGGGGGCTGTTCCGTTTCTCCACACCCCGAGCAAAAAAGGGGTATGACTAATACTATACAGAAAAAGATAGTCTGGAAACGGTGTCGGTTACGTGCTGTCATTTTGTTATAGTTATTAAATTTTATTCCGATATTTTATAAGCTTGACTACTTTATACATAATTTATAGATAAATAATAGCGCAATTGTCCATGGATATGAATAGAAAACTTCTTCTTGAGCAGATAAAAATATTTCCCAAAACAGACCTCCATCGTCACCTTGAGGGGAGCATCCTGCCGGAGACCTTTGTAGAGATTGCCCGCAAATACGGTGGAGATCTGCCTGCCTATGAGGTTGAAGCCCTGCGGCCGCTGATACAGGTAGTTGACGACCCACCCAGCTTCCAAAATTTTCTCAGCAAGTTCAAAGTATTCCGTTGCTTTTATCCATGCCTTGCGGCTGTCGAAGAGATAGCTTTCAGGGCAGTCCAGAATGCGGCAGAAGACGGGGTCAGATACCTGGAACTGCGCTACAGCCCAACCCACTTTGCCTGCAGTGAACGTTTCAGCGAAGGTGATGTTGTACACTGTGTGAGTGGCGCTATAGCCCGTGCCAGTAAAAGCTTTGATATTATCGTTACCCCCATCCTTACCATCAGCAGGGACTATGGTGTTGCGACCGCGGAGCAGACCGTTGCCATGATTGCGAGCCTGCCGCCCGGATCGTTTTATGGCCTTGATCTGGCCGGTGATGAGGTGAACAATAATGCGCACCCCTATGCAAGACTTTTTGCCCTGGCCAAGCAGGCAGGGCTGGGGCTGACCATCCATGCCGGGGAAGCAGGCGGTGCGGCAAACGTGCGGCAGGCAGTTGAGGAGTTTCATGCTGACCGCATTGGCCACGGCATCAGGGCGGTGGACGATGCAGCTGTCGTAGAGCTGTTGCGGAAAAAAAATATTTTACTTGAGGTGAGCCTTACCAGTAACTGTCATACCGGGGTGGTAGCCTCCATGAAGGAGCATCCCATAAAACAGCTCATGCAGCAGAAGGTACCGCTCAACCTCAATACCGATGACCCCGCCATATCCGGCATCACGCTGACTGATGAATATGTAACTGCCATCCAGGAGCTTGGCGTGACCCGGGAGGACTTAAAGGCGCTCAATAGAACTGCGCTTGATCACGCCTTTTATCCCGACAAGAAAGAGCTTAAGAGAAAACTCGCCCACCTGTGGGACTAACTCGTTTCCGGCAATGTCCCCGTCTTCCAGTAACACTCAGGCTTACTGCAAAAAAAGATTCTTGGTTGAAAAATCAGGATCGCTGGTGACATTTATTCCCAGCCTGCGCAGGCCTCCCTCATCACCAGGGGTCGGGATGTGCGTTATATGCATCTCGCAGTCCCTGAGCTCTTTCAACTGCTCAATTGCCAGTTGTGCTGCGGGGTTTGACATGGCGCTGATGCTGAGCGCTATGAGTGTTTCTTCCAGGTCAAGGCTTGCGGTTTTAGCGCGCCAGAATGTTTGTTTTAAACTGTGCGATTGTTTCGGTGATGTTCTGGGGCAGCAGGTGAATTTTTGCCGGTATTTCTGCAAGCTTTTTTATGGCATTGATAACGCTGCTGGATGCCGCGTGCAGCAGCGAGGAGTTATTGCCGGTAACAATGGTGCCATCCGGCAGTTCAATGGCAGCGCCGCAGAAGATGCCCTCGTTGCCTTTCTGCTGCTGCTGGGCTTCAGCGGCCGCGCTGCGGGCCATGGCAACAACTTTTCTATCGTCGATCTTGATATCCAGCTCGTTCATGAGCAGCTCAACCCGCTGCACCGCCTCCTTCTCCACAAAGCCCATCGCGTATTCGCAGTTATACCTGAAATACCGCCGGATGAACTCCTGCTTTGCCGCCTCCTGAACAATGGCATCATCAGTAATGGCGAAGCCCACCCTGTTAACACCCATGTCCGTGGGGGACTTATATACTGACCCTGCTCCCGATATTTTTTCCAGTATCCTTTTAAGCACCGGGAAGATTTCAATGTCGCGGTTGTAGTTGATGGCGGTTTTGTTGTGGGCTTCCAGGTGAAACGGATCGATCTGGTTAAAGTCCATGATATCGGCAGTGGCGGCTTCATAGGCGACATTGACCGGATGCTTGAGCGGGAGGTTCCACACCGGGAACGTTTCAAGCTTTGCATAGCCGGCCTGAACGCCCCGCTTGTGCTCATGATATAATTGTGAAAGACAGGTGGCAAGCTTGCCGCTGCCGGGGCCGGGACCGGTAACCACCACCAGCTGCTTCTTTGTTTCTATATACTCATTGCTGCCGTACCCCTCATCGCTGACAATGGTGTTCACGTCCGTGGGGTAGCCTTTGGTGAAGCGGTGCACGCAGACCCTGATACCGCGGCGCTCGAGTTTATTTTTAAATATTTTTGCCGCTGGCTGGTTGTCAAAGCGGGTGATCACCACCGCGGCTATTTCAAGGCCCCAGTCTTTTAAATCATCAATCAGCTTGAGAGCATCTGCGTCATAGGTGATGCCGAAATCAGCGCGAACTTTTTTTCTCTCAATGTCTCCGGCGTAGATGCAGAGCACTATATCGGCCCGGTCTTTAAGCTTCTGCAGAAGCTCCATCTTCACGTTGGGATGAAAGCCCGGCAGCACCCGGGACGCATGATAATCAAAAAGCAGTTTCCCGCCGAATTCAAGATACAGCGTGTTGCCGAACATCTGCACCCGCTCAAGAATTGCGGCTGTCTGCTCCTGTAAATAGCGTTTATTGTCAAAGCCGATTCTGTTTTTCATCGTGTACCCTTCCTGCTGATTACCTGATCGCGGATTATTGTCTCTGCAGGTGTAGGCATGACCGGGAGTTGCCTCTATGGGATGGAACTATAATGAAAGGGATTGCATAAGTCAATGGGAAGCACCTGCCGGCTCAGCCGTTGTTATTTCTGCTGCGGGTAACGCGGTAATAGCGGTCTTTTTCAAGAACTTTTACCATGACGCTGCCGATACCGAACCGCAGCAGCATGGCCGGTTCCTGTGAATCAAGCAGGCAGAAAGAGGAACTAAAAAAAGAGGAGGGCTGGTGGCCCTCCTCAATATAAACACGTTACGGCTGAGCAGGTTTCGGCTGCTGCGGCTGTGGAGCTGGCGGTGATGCCGGTGCTCCGGCGGCGATATTTTCTTCGTTGATCTTGACCGGATACTGTTTTTTCAGCGACTCAAGGTAGGTATCATAGGCCTTTTTCTGTTCCTCCTGCTGCATCCGTCGCTCAATTTTGCTTTTGGCTTCCTGGAAGGTCTCCTCTTTTTGCGGCTTCTTCTCACCCACTTTTATAATGTAATAGCCGTTTTTCTCTTCAATGATGTCGCTTATCTGTCCTGTCTTGAGAGCAAAGGCTTTTTCCTCAACTTTCTCTCCGTAGGTATTCATGCGTTTCCCTTTTGAGAAAAATCCGGTATTGCCGCCGCTGTTCTTGGTGCGCTCATCTTCTGAAACTTCCTTTGCCAGCTTCTCAAAATCATCCCCCTTCTTTAAGCGCTTCAGTGCCAGGTCGGCTTTTTTCTTCTGTGCTTTCTTCTCCTCAGGGGTTGCATTGTCTTTCAGCTTGAACATGATAATGTTGACCTTTACCTTCTCCGGTTCGATGAACTCCTGCTGGTGTTCCTTGTAGTATTTTTCCAGGTCCGCATCACTCACCTTAATTTTATCAATGACTTCCTGTTTAATCAGCTCCTGAATGATGAGGTTATCGGCGATTTCCTTGATGCGTTTGGCCACCTCTTCTTTTTTATCAAGGTTCAGCCGGCGCGCTTCCTGGGAGAGGAGGCTCATTTTGGTCAGCTGCTCCACCAGCTTTTTCTTTCCATCAGCAGTTTCGTAGCGTGCCCGGAACTGCGGCGGCAGCATGGATGTTTTAGAGTCAATATCAGCCTGGGTGATTGTTTCGTTGCCAACGGTTGCGTAAACTTTTGCCGCCTCCTTTGCCATGGCTGCAAACGGCATGGTGAGGATGGCTGCGCCAACGATCAGTGCGGTAATCAGTAAAACTTTTCTCATAGACTAACTCCTTTCGTTTTTGTGGTATTACGATTTGACTAACCCGTATTGTTTGAGAATTCCCCTCAGCTTCTCTGTAAGATCCTTAGGCATGGGGCACATGGGAAGACGCATCTCTGAAGAGATTATGCCCATGAGTCCCAGAGCCGTCTTTACCGGGATCGGATTGGTCTGCAGAAACATAGCGTTATGCAGAGGCAGCAGTCGATGGTGAATACGCTGTGCTTCATCAAGACGCCCCTGTTCAAAGGCCCGCACCAGGGAAGAAACGAGCCGCGGGGCAATGTTTGCGGTTACTGATATCACCCCCTTTCCGCCCACTGCCATAATAGGCAGGGTATTTACATCATCACCTGAAATAACGGAAAAATCTTTTTTACACAGGTTTATTATCTCGCTCACCTGGGACAGCGACCCGCTTGCCTCTTTGATGCCGACGATGTTGCGCAGCTGTGCCAGCTTTGCCACTGTTTCCGGCAGTATATTGACCCCGGTCCTGGCGGGCACATTGTAGAGCACCAGCGGAATGTCCACTGCTTCGGCAATGTTCTTAAAGTGGGCAATAAGGCCCTGCTGGGTGGGCCGGTTGTAGTAGGGCGTAATGAGCAGGCAGCCGTCAACGCCGGCCTTGACCGCATGTTTTGTCAGGCGCAGGGCTTCCGCGGTGTTGTTGGAGCCGGTCCCGGCCAGTACCTTCACCCTCCCGCCGGCAGCATCCACGACTATATTGACCACCTGTTCATGTTCTTCAAGAGAGAGCGTAGCTGCCTCTCCGGTGGTGCCGCAGGGAGAGATGACATCAGTGCCATTGTTTAAGTGAAATTTAACCAGTGCCCGCAGCCCCTTTTTATCAAGTTTGCCGTTCTTGAACGGTGTCACCAGCGCCACCATCGAACCTGTAAACATATCGTGCAGTTCTCCTTCCCGTGATGAGTTTATGAGTTCAGGAGTCAGGGAGTTACGAGTTGAAGAATAAAACTCCTCAACTCCGACACTCACCCACTCTTCAACTCATTGGTATGCTTCTTCCCAGATCTCGCCGCTGCAGACAACCCGCACCGCTCCCTCCAGATAAACCCGGCCAAAAGGATAGGTCGCGTTGTCACAGTATACGGTCAGCGTTTCACCGCCCCTGGTTATGACCTGCACCGGGGATACAACGCTTCCCAGGGCGGAAGCTATTAACGCTGAAGCTACCGAGCCGGTGCCGCATGCCAGTGTTTCATCCTCAACGCCCCGCTCATAGGTGCGGACAGAAAGCTGTGCCGGGCCGTCCACTGCTGCAAAATTAACATTGGTGCCGGCAGGCTGAAAACGCGGATGAAAGCGCAGCGCTTTACCCTGCTCGCGCACCTGCACCTTCTCCACATTGCTGACAAATGTCACCACATGGGGAACCCCGGTATTAATAAAATGGAGCAGCAGGGGAGTATCATCAGCTGCCGCCGTTATATTCATTTCGATTGCCTGCGGGGACGGCAGCTCAATTTTTACCCGGTCGTTATGTGCTTCCGCATGAATAATGCCGGCATTGGTTTCAAATGAGAGCCTGGCGGCAGCAATGCTGTTTATAACCGCATAACGCGCAGCACAGCGGCCGCCGTTGCCGCACATGTCCGCCTCGCTGCCGTCCGCGTTAAAAAAACGCCAGGCAAAGTCACAGCCGGCGGTGCGCGGGTTTTCCACCAGTATCAGCCCGTCTGCACCGACAGCAACATTGCGCCTGCATACTGCACGGACAAAGGCGGGCAGGGCAATCTGTTCCATCCGGCGGCTGCGGTTGTCTATAATGATGAAGTCATTACCGCTGCCGCTCATTTTGAAGAAAGGAATTCTCATACGAGATATCCGCAGCGGGCACGGAAACTATCTGCTGTGATCTCCGCAGTCTGCACCGGGTTACCGTAAATACCCGGGTATTGTTTCGCCCCGGATCAGGTCGTCATAGGACTCCCGCTCGCGGATGACAGACCATGTTTCACCGGTCACCAGCACTTCCGGAACCCGCGGCCGTGAGTTATAGTTGGATGACATGCTGAATCCGTACGCACCGGCACTCATAACGGCCATAAGCTCACCGGGAGCGAATGCCGGGACTTTCCTCTTTTTCGCTATAAAATCCCCGGACTCGCAGATGGGGCCGACAATGTCGGCAGTTATTTTCTGCCCCTTTTTTTTCTTGACCGGCTGGATACCCTGATAGGAGCCGTAGAGGCTGGGCCGTATCAGATCATTCATGCCCGCATCCACCACGATAAAATTTTTCTCGCCGGAATTTTTAGTATAGAGCACCTGCGTCACCAGGATACCGGCATTGCCCACCAGTACCCGTCCCGGCTCAAGGATGAGGGTAACGGGCAGTCCGGCCAGCTCGCTGACAATTTCCTGCGCGTACTGCTGCGGCTGCGGCGGAGACTCTTTTTTGTAGGTAATGCCCAGGCCGCCGCCGAGGTCAAGGTAGCGCAGGGCTATCCCGCGGCCCTGCAGTTCCATGACCAGTTTCTTTAGTGTTCGCAGGGCTTCAACAAACGGGCTGGCCTCGGTTATCTGGGAGCCGATATGACACGCAATACCGGTGATGTCAATATGTTTTTTGTCGCGCGCCTTTTCATATTCCTGCAGCGCGTCCTGCAGATTGATGCCGAATTTATTCTCCTTAAGTCCTGTTGAAATGTAGGGGTGGGTCCCGGGGTTGATATCCGGGTTGACCCGGAGCGCTATGCGGGCCTTCCGGTCTGCTTTTTCCGCAAGCTCTGCCACCAGCTCAAGCTCCTGCGGTGATTCCACGTTAAACATGAGGATACCGGCATCCAGTGCATAGGTGATTTCCTGCGGCCGCTTGCCGACCCCGGAATAGACAATTTTTTCCGCCGGGACACCGGCGCTCAGGGCGCGGAACAGTTCGCCGCCAGAAACCACGTCTGCGCCGGCGCCGCGCCGGGCAAAGGTTTTCAGGATAGCGAGATTGGAGTTTGCTTTCACCGAGTAGCAGGTGAGGTGGGGGATGGCCGTGAATGCTCCGTCAAATGAGGCAAAATGGTTTTCCAGCGTCTGCCGGCTGTAGAGATAAAACGGCGTCCCCACTGCAGCCGCAATTTTTTCAATCGGCACCTGCTCGCAGCAGAGATCATTTTTCCGGTACTGGAAATCGTGCATACTCTATTTCCTCAGAGTAAATGACAAATTTCAAAGCTCAAATGTCAAATAAATGTCAAAGCCTAACCCGGACAAGCCGGAACCAAATACTTTTTATGTATGGCCACAGAAAACACAGAATAACACTGAAGTTAAAAATCTCTTTCTGTGAAAATCTGTGAAGTTCTGTGGCTAAAATCTTTTCTTGAACTTTGGGCCTGGTCATTTGACATTCCTTTAATTACTGCGGCAAATGCAGAATACTGACCGGCTCTGATAGCTCGCTTTCATTTTTCCGCAGCGACTGATCAACCGCGGTTACTGCGTATATATAGCGTTTACCGACGCGCGCCGTGGTGTCTCGCCAGGAGTTATCCTGAATGAGCTCTTTGTTAAGGCGGACAAACGCTCCTCCGCCCGCGTCTTTGCGATACACATTAAATCCTGCCACACCCTGTTCAGCCTTTGCTATCCATTTTAAAATCATACCGTTCCGGTCAGGTATTGCTGTCAGCCCCTGCGGGGCGCCCGGGGGGATCAGGTCTTCATAGAGCAGAGCCAATTCCTCTGAGGGAGCGCTTTCAACGGCGGTGTCAAACATTTGCCGGACGGCACGGACCGTGTAGAAATAGGTCTGGTCGTAGGTATCCGGGGTATCCTGATACGCTGGTTCTGTGAGCAATTCAGCGTTCAGGGGAAATCCTTCATAGGTTCCCTTCTGCAGGCTGCGATAGATATTAAAGCCCACCTTCCCCTCAAGCGGTTTCCCGCCTTCAACGGTTGCGGGCTGTTTCCATGCAAACAGGAGCGTGCGCCCTTGCCGTTCACACCGCAGGTCTGATGGCGGAGATGGAGGCACGTCCCAGAATACGGTCACGGTTTCTGACGAAGCCCCCAGCATATTCCGCTCATTGAGACACTGAATTTTATAGGCATAGACGTGGTCCGTTTTGACCGCGTTGTCAATATAGGAAAACATGTCCCGCTCAGGGATTTTCCCCCGCGGACCTGTATAGGCATATTCGAAAAAGAAGCGGAAGTTTTTCGGGCACTTTTTACAGCGGTCAGCCGCGGCCACTTCCTCACGGTATATTTTAAAGCTTTCCAGGTCAAGAAGCGGCGTTTTGTCGGTATTTTTTGTGGGCGGTCTCCACGCGAGAATGATTCCGCCTGACCGGGCAAACGCCCTGAATTTTTTAACCGGCTCCGGACCAATCGCGTGCGGAACCGAAGGGTCATCTTTTTTCCCGCATGCAAGCAGCGCGAAACAACAGAAAATAATAACTGCGGCCCGCTGCAAAAGCAGCCGGTGCCTATGAAAGCGAAATATACTCAGGTACGCCGCCATATACGCCTACCCCCTGTGCCATGAAGGTGCTGCTGTTGCAATGAAGCGCCGCTGTTTCTTCAGCTCTGCGCGGGCTTTTTTAATTGCTTTTTCGACGGTCTGCCGCGCTGTGCCGCCGATGGCCGCGCGGCTGTTGATGGAGTGCTCTACGGTCACAAACGAGAGCGCATCTGCAGCTATGGCAGAGCTGAATTTCCGCAGCTCAGCAAGCGTGAGATCCTCCAGGGTTTTCCCGGTGCTGATACAGGAGGCGACTATCCGGCCGGCAATTTCATGGGCGTCCCGGAACGGGATGCCGTGCGCTGCCAGGTAATCAGCCAGGTCGGTTGCGGTAGTAAATCCCTGATGAGCAGCCTTTTTCATCTGCTGTTCATTGATCTTCACCTTTGGCAGCAGAGCGGTAAAAACGGCAAGGCAGCTTTTCAGTGTTTCCACCGTGTCGAACAGTGCTTCCTTGTCCTCCTGTAAATCGCGGTTGTAGGAAAGAGGCAACGCTTTCATGATGGTGAGGAGAGCCATGAGGTTCCCATATACCCGGCCGGTTTTCCCCCGGATGAGCTCTGCCACGTCAGGGTTCTTTTTCTGCGGCATGATGCTTGAGCCGGTGCAGAATGAATCGGGAAGCTCAACGAACTGAAACTCGGGCGATGACCAGATGATGAGCTCTTCGCTAAAGCGGCTGAGGTGCATCATGGCAACTGCGCCGGCACTGCAGAACTCGATGAGCATATCCCGGTCGCTCACAGAATCGATACTGTTTGCCGTTACGCGAGGGTAGCCCAGGAGCTGCGCAACATATTCCCGGTCAATGGGATAGGGAGTTCCGGCAAGCGCTGCTGCGCCCAGGGGCATGCGGTTAACGCGCGAAAAGCATGACTCCATGCGCTCCCGGTCCCGGGTAACCATCTCGTAATAGGCCATCAGATGATGGGAAAAAAGCACCGGCTGGGCGTGCTGCAAATGAGTAAACCCGGGCATAGAGACAGCGATATGTTTTTCTGCCAGGGAAAGAAGCGTCTCCTGCAGACGGTTAAGCAGGCGGATGGCATCAATAACCGCATCCCGCAGGTAGAGGCTCACGTCAAGGGCCACCTGGTCGTTACGGCTGCGCGCCGTGTGGAGCTTGCCGCCGGTCGGGCCGATTTTTTGTATCAGGCGGCTTTCAATGTGCATGTGGACATCTTCAAGACGCGCGGTAAAGGCAAGTTTCCCCTGCTCGATTTCCCGCTCTATTTCTTTAAGGCCGGCAATGATTCTGGCTGCTTCAGCGGGCGCAATGATTTTCTGCTTTTTGAGCATGCGGCAGTGGGCAATGCTGCCCCTGATGTCGTACTGGTAGAGCATCCGGTCGAACTGGATAGAAGCGGTGAAGCTCTCAACGAGAGCGTCGGTTGCTTCCTTAAAGCGTCCTGACCAGGGCTTTTTAGTTTTCATGCAATCCCTCTTGAATTCAGTTGTGGAGTTGCGGAGTTGAAGAGTTGAGGAGTTATCAAGGAATACTTTCCTTCATTCACCGCGCTATATCTCCCACACTCCATAACTCCTTTAACTCCCTAACTTTTCCTTTGCCATAGCCTGTATCCGCAGCCGCAGCGCATTCAGCCGGATAAAGCCGGTGGCATCTGCCTGCTGATAGACGCTGTCCTCCTCAAAGGTGGCAAAGTCCGGCCGGTAGAGGCTGTGGGGTGATTTCCTGCCCACCACGATACAGTTGCCTTTATAGAGTTTCAGGCGCACGCTGCCGGTCACATTGTTCTGTGTTGCGTCAACAGTTCCCTGCAGCACTTCGCGTTCGGGTGCGAACCAGTAACCGTAATACACCAGCTCCGCGTACCGGGTAACCAGGCTGTCTTTGAAGTGCATCACTTCGCGGTCCATGGTGATTGACTCCATGGCGCGGTGGGCACTGTGCAGGATCGTTCCTCCCGGCGTTTCATAGACACCGCGCGATTTCATGCCCACATAGCGATTTTCCACGATGTCAATCCTGCCGATCCCGTTCGCTCCTCCGAGCCGGTTGAGATTATCGAGCAGTGTTGCCGGGCTCATTTCTTTCCCGTCCAGGGAGACGGGATCGCCGTTTACGTAGCCGATTTCAATATAGGTCGGCTTGTCCGGGGCCTTCTCCGGAGAGACGCTGAGGAGAAACATGTCCTCCTTCGGCTCGCTCCAGGGGTCCTCAAGGATGCCGCCCTCAAAGCTTATGTGAAACAGGTTCCGGTCGCTGCTGTAGGGTTTTTCCTGGGACACCGGCACCGGGATGCCGTGTTTTTTGGCATAATCAATGAGCGCATTGCGTGAGTTGAAGTCCCAGATTCTCCACGGCGCAATAATCTTTATGTGCGGTGACAGGGCAAGGTAGGTGAGTTCAAAGCGCACCTGGTCATTACCCTTGCCGGTTGAGCCATGGGAAACAGCTTCAGCGCCTTCCTGGCGTGCAATCTCGATCTGCCTTTTGGCAATCAGGGGCCGGGCAATAGAGGTGCCCAGCATATAGGTCCCCTCATAAATGGCATTTGCCCTGAGCATGGGGAAGATGAAATCCTTGACAAACTCCTCCCGCAGGTCTTCGATATAAATTTTACTGGCACCGGTTTTAAGCGCCTTTTCATTAAGCCCCTGCAGTTCCTGGCCCTGGCCGAGGTCGGCGGCAAAGGCGATGACTTCACACCCGTACGTTTCAATGAGCCATTTCAGAATAATAGATGTATCCAGCCCGCCGGAATAGGCAAGCACCACTTTCTTAATACTACTGTCTTTCACGTTGCAACCTCCTTTGGTAGCTATCAGCAGTCAGCGGTCAGCTTTCAGCAAAAATTAAATTAGGCTGACGGCTGTCAGCTGACAGCTTATCAGCTCATGAGCAGTTCCAGTATTGCCTTCTGTATATGCAGACGGTTTTCAGCCTGGTCAAAAATAGCCGAATGCTCGCCGTCCATCACCTCGTCGGTTATCTCTTCCCCCCGGTGCGCAGGCAGGCAGTGCATGACTATGACATCCCTGGCCGCAGCTTCCACCAGCCGCGTGTTTACCTGAAAGTTTTGAAACGCCTTGATCCGCTCGCGATACTCTTTTTCCTGTCCCATGCTGACCCAGGTGTCAGTGCTGATGACATGGGCATCCTTTACTGCCTCGAACGGATCGTGGAGCAGCGTAATCTTTGATGCTGCCTCCCGCTGCGCCATTTCCAGAACAGAAGCAGCAGGGCTGTGGGTCTTGGGACACGCCACCGTCAAATCAAACTGCAGCCTGAGGGCGGCATGGATCCAGGAATGGGCGATATTATTGCCGTCCCCGATGTAGGCTACTTTCAATCCCTTTAAGCTTTTCCTCTTTTCCCGTATGGTGAGAATATCTGCCAGTATCTGGCAGGGGTGGCAGAGGTCAGTGAGACCGTTTATAACCGGGACCGTTGCATTCTGGGCAAACTCTTCGATGGTTGCCTGGGAAAAGGTGCGGATCATGATGCCGTCCATATACCGTGACAGCGTGCGGGCGGTATCGGCAACCGATTCGCCGCGGCCAAGCTGGGTATCGGTCCAGCGCATATAGAGCGCGAGGCCCCCCAGCTGAAACATCCCGACCTCAAAGGAGACGCGGGTGCGGGTGGATGGCTTCTCAAAGATCATGCCCAGGGTTTTTCCCTTGAGCGGATGATAGAGCTCGCCCTTTTTCTGCTTCTTTTTCAGTTCCAGGGCCCTGGTTAAGAATTCCTCCAGCTCTTCTTTTTTCAGATCATAGAGGCTTAAAAGGTCTTTTTTATGTTTCATGGGTAACTCGCTTACGGTGAATCCACCGCTGCCCCCCTGTTATGCAAGGGAAGGCTTACGGGATGTACAGTTTTGCAAAAATGCTTTCCAGCACGCTGAGGCAGCGGTCAATTTCTCTGCTGGTAATGATCAGCGGCGGCACAAAGCGCAGGATTTTGTCCATGGTGCAGTTGATGATGATGCCCTGGCGGAGACACTGCCTGACGATCTCCTTGCCCTCTCTGTTCAGCTCCATGCCGATGATGAGGCCTTTGCCCCGCACCTCCTTGATGATGGCGGGGTAGCGCTTCTTCAGCGCCATGAGCCCGTTCATAAAATAGCTGCCCATCATCCGGCAATTGTTCAGAACATCGCCGTGCAGCAGGGTCTTCATCACTGCTGCGCCTGCAGCCATGGCAACCGGGTTGCCGCCAAAGGTTGAAGCGTGGGTGCCGGGGGTAAAGCTCTCGGCAATATGTTTTCGTGCCAGCATGGCTCCGGCCGGAAGTCCCCCGGCAAGCGCTTTTGCCAGCGTCATAATGTCCGGCTTGACCCGGTAGTGCTCATGGGCAAAGAGTTTTCCGGTCCTGCCCATGCCCACCTGCACCTCATCAAAAATGAGCAGCAGCCCGTGCTCGTCGCACAATTGCCTGACCTTTTTCAAGTAGGAAGCGTCAGGGATGTTGACCCCGCCTTCTCCCTGAATCGGCTCAAGCAGTACGGCGCACGTATGCGGCGTGACAGCTCGTTTCAGGGCTGCTATATCATTGAACGGTACATAGCGAAATCCCGGCAGCAGCGGCTCAAAGCCTTTATGAAATTTTTTCTGCGCGGTTGCTGAAAGCGTGGCGAAGGTCCGGCCATGAAAAGAATCGTGCATGGTGATGACTTCAAAGCGTTTTTTATGCCCGCGGTCCTGAGAATATTTGCGCGCCAGCTTCAGTGCTGATTCATTGGCTTCTGCGCCGCTGTTGCAGAAGAACACCCGGTCGGCAAAGGAGTGCCTGGTCAGAAGCTCAGAAAGCTCTGCCTGGGGTTCGGTATAGAAAAAATTTGATACATGGATCAGCCTGTCCCAGCTGCGCTTGAGCAGCCCGCACCACCGCCGGGTGGCAGTGCCCGAGGTTGCATACGGCAATTCCGGAGAGAAAATCAAGATACTCGTTGCCCTGCGCATCCCAGAGTTTTGAGCCTTTTCCCTTAACCAGCACTACCGGATACCTGCTGTAGGTCTGGAAAATATTCTGGTCAGTAATCGACACCGTATTTTTCATAGCACCATCTTGAAAGGTATATTGTTACGCAAGCCCTTTATTTTTTCACCAGCTGTGTGCCGATGCCGCCATCAGTAAAAAGCTCCAGCAGTATTGCGTGCCGGACCCGGCCGTCAATTATGTGCGCCTTTGCCACGCCCTTCTGAAGCGCGGTGAGGCAGCAGTTGACCTTGGGTATCATCCCGCCGCTGATCGCGCCTGAGCGCAGCATGCTGCGCGCCTGTTTTGCATCAAGCGAGGAAACCAGTTTCCCCCTGCCGTCTTTTACCCCCACCACATCGGTGAGCAGGATGAGCTTTTCAGCCTTGAGGGAGGCGGCGATCTCTCCTGCCACCAGGTCGGCATTGATATTGTAGGTACGGCCGTCAGTCCCGACACCCACCGGTGCAATGACCGGAATAAACTGGCTCTGGTCGAGGGTATCGATAACCTGAGGGTCAATAGCGGCAACTTCGCCAACCATGCCCAGGTCAACGGAGGCTTTGCTGCTCCCGGCTTTTCCCGGCAGATGCAGTTTTTTTGCCTGTATAAGATTTCCGTCTTTACCGCTTAAGCCCACGGCCTTGCCGCCGTTCTGATTGATGAGGTTTACAATCTCCTTGTTGATTTTACCCACCAGCACCATTTCCACCACGTCCATGGTTTCCTGGTCAGTGACCCGCATGCCGCCGACAAACCGCGACTCTTTCCCTATTTTGTTCAGCAGCGACCCGATCTGCGGGCCGCCGCCGTGAACCACTACCGGCCGCATGCCGATGTAGCTCAAGAGCGTTATGTCCATGGCAAAGCTGTGTTTCAGCTCCTCATCGATCATGGCATGGCCGCCAAATTTTACCACAATCGTCTTCTGATAGAAGGACCTGATATAGGGCAGGGCCTCCATCAGCACGGTTGCTTTATCCTGGGGATGAGACATGGCTGTGTCCTTTAAAACAATTTCAAATTTCAAAGCTCAAATGTCAAATAGCATTAAAAAATATTTGTCATTTGGATTTTGTCCTTTGACATTCTCTACAGTATATATCTGCTCAGATCCTCGTCCTTCAGCAGGGGTTCCATTTTCTGCGCCACATAGGCAGCGTCAATGACAATTTTCTTTCCCGTCATCTCAGGCGCATCAAAGGAGTAGTCCTCAAGCAGCTTTTCCATTATGGTGTGAAGCCGGCGCGCGCCGATATTTTCGGTCCGCTCATTGACCGTCGTTGCGATTTCGGCAATCCTCTCGATCGCATCCGGTTTGAACACCAGTGCAATGCCCTCGGTTTCCATGAGTGCAACATACTGCTTGAGCAGTGCATTCTGCGGCTCGGTAAGGATCCTGATAAAATCATCCCGGGAGAGGGAGTTAAGCTCAACCCTGATGGGAAAGCGGCCCTGCAGTTCAGGGATCAGGTCAGAGGGTTTGGATACATAAAAGGCACCGGATGCAATAAACAGGATGTGGTCTGTTTTTACCATGCCGTACTTTGTTGTTACGGTTGAGCCCTCGACAATCGGCAGCAGGTCCCGCTGCACACCTTCCCGCGAAACATCCGGCCCCTGGGCGTGCTCGCGGCCGGCAATCTTGTCAATCTCATCAAGGAAGATGATGCCTGATTGCTCGACGCGCTCTATTGCCTGTCTGGTGACCAGATCCATATCCACGAGCTTCTGCGCTTCTTCCCGGGTGATGATCTCAAGAGCCTCCGGTACTTTGACCTTTTTCTTGCGCGTCTTTTTGGGGAACATATTGCCGAACATATCCTTGATGTTAATATCCATCTCCTCCATGCCGGAGGCGGAAAAAATTTCAACCACCGGGAGGTTCTGCTGTGTCGTCTCCAGCTCAACTTCCCGTCCATCAAGCTTTCCTGCCCGAAGCATTTTTCGCAGCTTTTCACGTGTTGAGGGAGGCTGCTTGGTATCAGCCTGGTCATGACCGGCTTCTGCGCTGAGAGAAGGCTGCTCTTCCAGCGGTGGCGCCTTCTTCGGTGCGGGGGGGAGCAGAATGTCCAGAATGCGTTCCTCTGCAATCTCCCGCGCTTTTGCCTGCACTTTCTCCGCCTCTTCAGACTTAACCTGATTCACCGCCAGCTCGGTGAGATCGCGGATCATCGACTCAACATCGCGCCCTACGTAGCCGACCTCGGTAAATTTGGATGCCTCGATTTTGAGGAACGGCGATTGGGCAAGTTTTGCCAGTCTGCGGGCAATTTCTGTTTTACCGACACCGGTCGGGCCCATCATGATGATATTCTTCGGCGCTATTTCATCGCGCAGCTCTTCCGGCACCTGCTGCCGCCGCCACCGGTTTCTCAGCGCAATGGCAACTGCCCTTTTGGCATTGCGCTGGCCGATGATGAACTTATCAAGCTCGATAACAGTTTCCCGCGGACTCAGTGGTTTCATTATTACGTATATACCTTTTCGTTTAGCTTTGTGCCTCTGTGCCGCGCCGGAGCGCCAGCGAAGGCGGGTTGCCTTTGCTGCCTATCTGCCTGCCCCTTTACAGCTCATCCACCGTTATTTCTTTATTAGTATATATGCAAATATCAGAGGCAATCTTCATTGCTTCTTCAGCAATCTGCCGCACCGGGAGTTTTGCGTGCATGAGCAGCGCGCGCGCAGCAGCAAGGGCATAGGGGCCTCCGGAACCGATAGCAGCAATATCATCATCCGGCTCTATGACATCCCCATTGCCGGAAATGATAAAGAGGTGCTCGCTGTCAGCGACTATCAGCAACGCCTCAAGCTTTCTCAGCATCCGGTCGGTCCGCCACTCTTTTGCCAGTTCTACCGCAGCCCGGGTGATATTGCCATGATACTGCTCAAGCTTTTCTTCAAATTTTTCAAACAGCGTAAAGGCATCAGCGGTGCTGCCGGAAAATCCGGCGAGCACTTTGTTCTGATAAATCCGCCTGATTTTTTTTGCTCCGTGCTTGAGAACGGTTGAACTGAAGGTCACCTGCCCATCGCCGGCGATGCACACCGCGCCCTGATGCCGGATGGCTAATATGGTTGTACCGTGAAACTCCGTCATTACCTTACCTCTTTTCCCTGCTCCGGGGATGCGCCCGGTCATATACTTCCATCAGCTTGTCAATATTGAGATGGGTATATCTCTGGGTGGTCGACAGGTTCTCATGCCCCAGAAGCTCCTGAATGGCGCGCAGATCTGCGCCTGCGTTGAGCAGATGGGTTGCAAACGAATGGCGCAGTGAATGCGGGCTGATGCTGCGCTGCAGGCCACAGTGCTGTACATACTTATCAATAAAGCGCGCTACGCTGCGCGCGGTCAGGCGACCGCCGCTTTTATTTAAAAACACCGCCGCCGGCTGAGTCCTGCCTTCCTGCGGGTAATCCGTGCCCGGTGCGGTATCTTTTAGATTCAGATAATGGGTTAATGCCGCTATGGCTTTTTTACCGATGGGCACAACGCGCTCTTTTCTTCCCTTGCCGAGAACCTTTATAATGCCCAGGTTCAGTTCCAGATCACCCCGATTCAGGCCCACCAGTTCGCTCACCCGGATACCGGTAGAATACAGCACCTCCAGCAGTGCCCGATCCCGTGCATGCTGCACATCTCCTGCCGGCACAGAGTCAAGCAGGGCAAACGCCTCGTCAACCGTCAGATGCGTCGGGAGATATTTTTCAAGCTTCGGGGTTCGCACTGCCGCTGCAGGATTATCCGTTATGACCCCCTCTCTCACCAGGAACTTAAAAAATGTCCTGAGGCATGAGAGCTTTCGCGCCTGCGATGATTTTTTGTGCTGCTTTGCCAGCAGTCCCAGATACGCCCGAATGGTCAGGTTATCAATGCTTGCAACGCCCGAAACATATGAAGGGCCTTTTTCGGATAGAAAGCCGTCAAACTCCCGCACATCGAGCAGGTAATTTCTGCAGGTATGCTCAGAGGCATTTTTTTCAATCCGCAGATACTGCTCGAACTGTTTGATATAGGTTTCAAGCATTATGGCTATCAATACAAAGAGTTTAGAAAATAAAACAATAAATATATAACTTTTTTCAGAATTAGCAATTAAAAAAAACATTTTTCATAATGCCATAATGAGACAGGCGGTAGAAATGCTCGAGAGAGCTGCAAAGCTGGCGCAGCAGCAAAAAAAAGAAGACAGGCTGCATTACTCTTCAGCCGGTCTTCTTAATGTCTGCTATCTGAATGTCTCTCGTCTGTTGTCTGTCTTCTGAGACGTCTGTCCTCTGAGCAGTCTATTTCTTATAATGCTCCTCGAGAATCCGCTCCATTTCATCCTCATTGAGCAGGTTCCTGCCCATAGCAACAACCGGCGGTATTAAAAATCTTGACATAGTTAGAGCAGTGCTCTATAAAACAACTTTAATTTTAGAACGCTGCTCTATTTTGTTTTGCAAACCCCCGATACACACCACACATGAAGGAAGCCGCTGCACAGCTGCATGAACCTGAGCGCCGCAAAAGGATTGCCCGCATCCTCAATGCGGCACGAAAGCTATTCCTGAAGAAAGGCTACCGACCGACAACTATTCGAGACATCTGCAGGGCATCGCGGCTCTCAAACGGCACGGTCTATTTCTATTTTAAAAACAAGGATGCCATCTATGCGCACATCTACGAGGAATGTTTCCAGTTCCTCATTGACATGATGGAGCAATCGCGCAGCGATGACATGCCGCCCTTTGAGCAGATCGAGACCGTACTTAAAACCTATTTAAAATACTTTATTGAGCACCGGGAGATGTGGGAAATGCTTGATATAAGCTACCGGAGGCTGTCTCTCCCCGCGGATTTAATACAGCGCTTTGACGGCATGGTGGAGACAGCTTACTCGTTTGTCCACAAAGCGGTGCAGGCGTATCTGGATGAAAAGGGCCTTTCCAAGAGCTACGACAGCCTTGAACTTGCCATGCTGCTGTTTACCAGCGTTGACGGACTTCTATACAACTATAAGCAGGGATTTTTCGAGGACATTCTGGAGGATACCCATCTGACGCTTCAGAAGCTGGTGGACCGGCAGATCAACATTTTTAAGCAGGCTTTAGAGTAAGCCCACGCCCACGCATAAAAGAGGAAAATGTATGCTTAACTATCGGTTATTGCTAATCGGATTTTTTCTGCTGCAGATTTGCCCAGGCATCCGGAGCCTGTGCGCGGCTGCCGACAGGTTAACCTTGCGTGAAAGTATCAGCATCGCGCTTGACAAGAGCACCGCTGTGCGTGCCGCGGATCATGCGGTAACCGGGGCAGACTACGAGCGCAAAGCAGCGCGCACTGACTTTTTTCCCCGGATCAGCACCGAGCACAGCTATACCCGCTTTAACGAGGACCCCTTCATGAAGTCTCCCGCCGGAGATTTTGCCCCCTATCCTACGGAATATAAAATCGGCACGAAAAACCGCTACCAGTTTAATACCTATCTCACCCAGCCTGTTTTTACCGGCGGGGCGCTGGTCTCAAACTACCAGATTGCGAAGCTGGGTGTGGACATAGCCAGAGAAAACCGCGACCGGGCCCGGCAGGATATCGTTATGCAGGTTAAGGAGGCTTACTTCAATATTTTAAAAGCTGAGAAGCTGAAAGCGGTCGCCCTCCAGGCGGTTGAGCAGGTGAAATCCCATGTTGATGTAGCACGGGCATTTTATGAAGAGCAGATGATTCCCCAGAATGACCTGCTGGAGTCAGAGGTGAGATACGCCCAGGTGCAGCAGAATTTGATTCAGGCAGAGAACGCGGTTGCGATTGCTCAGGCACAATTTAATACGGTCCTGCGCCGCGGCGTCAATGAGCCGGCCGCGCTGGAGGATATCCTGGCATATCAGCCGGAGAAGTTTTCACTCGAAGACTGCCAGCAGCAGGCAGTACATAAGCGGCCGGAAATTAAAGAGGCTTCCCTGCGCCTGGCGCAGGCACAAAAAGGAGTAGCGGCGGCTAAAAGCAAATATTTCCCCACCGTGTCAGTAGTTGCCAATTACCAGAAGATGGGGGACAGCGCGTCATTGCACGGCAGTCCCTACGAGGATGATGAAATGTGGACGGTAGCAACTGTTTGCCGCTGGGACATCTGGGAGTGGGGAAAAAGCTCGTATCAGGTCAGCGCCAGTAAATCGTTTGCCGCACAGGCTGAGGAACAGAAGAAACAGACCGGCGATGTTGTCGTTCTTGAGGTTAAGGAAGCATACCTGAATGTACACGAATCCGAGAAAAATATACGCGTGGCACAAACCGCCATCAAGCAGGCTGAAGAAAACTTCAGGCTCAACAAAGAGCTCTACAATGAGCAGATGGCGACAACCACCGATGTGCTGGACGCACAGACGCTGCTTACCCAGGCACAGAATAATTACTACAATGCCCTGAATGACTACCATATTGCAAAAGCAAAGCTTGAGCGGGCAATAGGAAAAGAAATTTTATAAGCAACCAGTTCTTCGGCAGCCGTTTTTTTTGCGCTTCAACGAACAAAGCGTACATCATTCACAAAAACAGAAGGAGCTCTACAGCATATGAGACAGTTTACAAAAAAAGTACCCACCGCTTTTTTTATCGCCGGTCTTTTCCTGCTCCTTGCGGGCTGCTCCGGCAAAGGAGCCTCAGAAAACGTTGCAGACGGCAAAAAGATACCGGTTAAAGCTGTCAAAGTTGCACGGGGCAGGATAACGTCCTACCTGCAGGTATCAGGAACAACCCAGGCATTTCAGCAGGCAAAGGTTGGGTCAAAGGTCGAGGGCGTAATAAAGGAGATCCGTGCTGATGAGGGAAAGGCGGTTAAGAAGGGTGATGTGCTGCTGCGGCTTGAGCCGAGGGACTTTACGCTCGGCATTGATCAGGCGAGCGCCACGCTGCAGCAGGCCGAGCACGACCTTGAGCAGCAGTCCCGTGACTGGAAGCGCATTTCCGCCCTCTATAACCGCAAGGTAATCGCCAAGAGCCGCTACGACGGCATGCAGGCATCCTATTCCATTTCCCGGGCGCGGGTTGAGGAGTGCCGCGCTGCGCTCGGACTGGTGAAGCAGAAATACGAGGACTCGGTGGTGCGCGCGCCCTTTGACGGCGTGATAACAAAAAAGATGATGCACGAGGGCGAGGTATCATCGCTGTGGGCGTACAAGTGGGAGGCCCTTGAAGTTATGGACTTGAGCAGCATAAAGCTTGAGTGTGATGTATCGGAAAAGCTCAAAGCATCCCTGCGCGAGGGCATGGACGCTGAAATCAAAATTGACGCATACCCCGGTGAAGCCTTTAAAGGCCGGATCACCACGGTAAATCCCCTGGTTGAGCCGGGCCAGCGCACGTTCCGCATAAAAATAGCCATACCCAACCCGGACCGCAAACTGACAGCAGGCATGTTCGCCCGGGTCAGGATCGCCCTGGACCGGAAAGAGAATGTGCTGGTCATCCCCGGCAATGAAATCCTTGAGCGGCCTGACGGCTACTTTGTCTTTGTGGTGAAGGACGGAGCCGTTGAGCAGCGGCAGATCACGCCGGGCGCCCGGGAAGAAAATTTAGCTGAGATAAAGGATGGCCTGAAAGAAGGCGAGCTTGTGGTGACCGAGGGCAGCCACCGCCTGCAGAACGGCTATCACGTGGATATCAAGTCATGAAGATAGCCGATTTTTCCGTCGACCACCCGATACCCATAGCCGTTGCCTATATCGTTTTGTTTGTCCTGGGCATGCTCGCGCTCACCCGCATCGGCCTTGACATGTTTCCCGACACCGACTACCCGGTTGTCGCGATCATGGCCCGCTATCGCGGCGTTGCGCCTGAGGAGATGGAAAAGCTTGTCACCGAGCACCTTGAGGCGGCGGCCGCATCGGTAGACGGCGTGCGCAAGGTAAAGGCCGTATCGCTGCAGGGCGAGTGCGCCATCATGGTGGAGTTTGACTGGGAGACCGACCTCAACGTGGGCGCCCAGGATGTGCGCAACCAGATTGAGCTTGCCCTTGACTATTCTGCCGCGCGAGGTTGACCGGCCGGTGGTTCTTAAATTTGACATGGACCTTCTGCCGGTTGCCTATTACGGTATTTACAGCACCGGGCGGCCGCGACCTGCGCACCCTGCAGAAAATTCATAAAAGACACGGTGGGCAAACGCATGACCTCGCTTCCCGGCGTTGCCTCCGCAGTGGTGCAGGGAGGCCTGGAGCGCGAGATACTTATCGAAGTTGACCGGGACCGGCTCAAGTCGCGCAATGTGAGCCTCGAGCAGGTAACTGCGGCGCTCAAAAGCCAGAACATCGACTTCCCGGGCGGCCATATGGATGTTGGCCGCAATGAGTTTATCGTCCGCACCAAGGGCAAATACACAACGCTCAAGGATATCGAAAACACCATTGTCCGCGTGCAGGAGGGCGGCGTTGTCTATTTAAAGGACCTGGCAGCGGTCAAAGACACCTACCAGGAGGTGCGCAGCTACTCGCGCACCGATGGCTTCGATTCCGTGCTTCTGACCGTTGCCAAAGAGCCGGGCGCCAACACCGTGCAGGTTGTTGACCGGATTAAAGCGGAGATGGAACGGATCAAGAAAGTGCTGCCGCCGGATATCAAGGTAATACACGTCTATGACACCTCCCGGCTCATCCGCGGCGCCCTTGAGCACCTTGCCTACAGCTCGTTCTGGGGTTTTTTCTTCTCAGCAGCAGTTATCTACCTGTTTCTTCTGAGCGTGAAGACCACCGTTACCATGATGCTGTCCATGGTGTTTTCCGTGGTGGCGACCTTTATCGTCATCTATTTCTTCGGCGATACCCTGAACGTCATGACCCTGAGCGGCATCGCGCTCAGCATCGGTCATATCGTGGACAACGCCATCGTGGTGGTTGAAAATATTATCCGCCGCATTGAAGGCGGCGAGGAGCCCTTGAGCGCCGCAAAAACAGGAACCGGCGAAGTGCTGCTGGCAATCTCCGCCTCCACCCTGACCTCGGTGATCGTGTTTCTGCCCATGGCTTTTTCATCCGGCGCCACCGGAATCCTGACGCGCTCGCTGGGTATCACGGTGGTTTTTTCGATGCTGGCGTCGCTTATTGTCGCCATTACTCTCGTGCCGCCCCTTGCCGCCCGGGAGTTCCGCGGCGCGGGGGAGCTGAAGCATTCCCACCGCTTTTTCGATTCCATAAAGGCCTGGTACGGCCGGATGATTGCACTGGTGCTTGATAACCGGGGCAAGGCGCTGCTCGGCGCGCTGGTGCTGTTTCTTTTGTCTCTCGCGCTGATGCAGAAGCTCGGCACGGAATACATCCCCAAGCTTGACGAGTCAGACGGCACCGCGGTGATCAAGCTCGAACCGGGGCTGTCGCTCAAGGACACGAATGCCTTCATGAAGGACATGGAAAAAGTGGTCGCCTCTCAGCCCGAGCACGTGTCCATGCTCTCCATGGTGGGCCGCTCGGAAGCCAGCACCATCGACATGGTGTTCGGCATCGCGCCCTCTGATGTGTATGAGGCGGAGATGTACTTTGAGCTCAAGCCAAGCGCCGAGCGCAAGAGAAGCTTCAGGGAAATATGTGATTCCATCTCCCAGAGCATCAACCTGCGCGCAACGAGCGTCATATATTACATGGACACCATGGACTGGTTTTTCGGCGGCGGCGAGCGGCCGATCGAGGTAAAGATTGCAGGCGCCGATCTTGGAGAACTGGAGAAAATCGGCGGTGAAGCTGAAGGCATCATGCGCGCGGTCCCCGGCGTGTGCGACCTTGATAACAGCCTGAAGCCGGGAAAACCCGAATTGCAGATAAAGGTTGACCGCGAAAAGGCCTCGCGCCTCGGCATTACGGTCGAGCAGGTCGCGGCCGCGGTTGACACCGCCTTCCTCGGCGAAAAGTCAGGCAAGTACCGCGAGGCGGGAGATGAATACAACATCCGCGTCAAGTACCACGAAGCTGACCGCAATGATCCTGAGAAACTTTCGTCAGTGCTCATCCCTTCGCCGCTCGGCTCCATCCACTACCTGCACGAAGTCGCGGAAGTGGTGAAGGGCATCGGGCCCTCGCGCATCAACCGCGAAGAGCAGCGCCGCGTCGTGATACTGAGCGCCAATGTCACCGGCCGCGACCTGGGAAGTACGGTTGATGACATAAAGCAGAAGCTCGCGGCAATCAACCTTCCTGAAGGGTACACGATACTATGCGGCGGCGGGTACGAGAATATGCAGGAGATGCAGCAGGCCATGGTGCTCACCTTTGCCCTGGTGATACTGCTGGTCTACCTGGTCATGTGCGCCCAGTTTGAGTCGTTCCTGCAGCCCCTGGCCATTCTTTTTTCCGTGCCCATGGCGCTTATCGGGGTTTCCGTGACCCTGTTTCTCACCGGAACCACACTTTCCATGATGTCCTTTATCGGCATCCTGATCCTGGTGGGCCTGGCCGTCAACAATGCCATCATTCTTATTGATTACATCAACCGCCTGCGCAAAAGCGGCGTTGAAAAGCGGCAGGCCATAATCCAGGCAGGCACTATACGGCTGCGGCCGATTCTCATGGGCTCGCTGACAACAATTCTGGGGCTGCTGCCGCTGTCGGTGCTGAAAGGCGACGGATATGAGATCTTTGCCCCCATCTCCATAACCCTGCTTGGCGGCATGCTGACCTCGACATTTCTGACCCTTCTGGTCGTTCCGGCATGGTACAGCCTGATTGATGAATGGGCGCAGAAAATAAGAAACAGAAATTAGGCTGATGCCGGCACAAGACTGCATCATATATTTTTAAAAAAGGGAAGACAGGCTGAATTACTCTCTCAGCCTGTCTTCCCTTGTCTGTTCTCTGAATGTCTCTCGTCTGTTGTCTGTCTTCTGAGACGTCTGTCCTCTGAGCAGTCTATTTCTTATAATGCTCCTCGAGAATCCGCTCCACTTCTTTCTCATTAGGCAAATCCTTGCGCAGGCCTGCCATGTACTGGTTGCCGATCCAGCGGTACAGGCTCACCATTTCATTGACCATGATTATCTCCGGGGTGCTCACCCCTTCCATGTCTTTCAGGTGCCTGCTGTACTGGCCCAGCATTTTGACCACGTCGCCAAAGACCGCGGGCGGCCGCTTTTCGCCGCGCTTGAAGGACTTTCCTTCTGTGGGATATATCTTTTCCGGCTCTGGATTTGCCGAAATGTCCGGGCGCTGGTATGGCCGGCGTACCATTACCTGCCATTTGCGCGACTCAACCATCATGCGCGCTATCTGCGGCCCTGCCCAGTCATGATACTGGTGCCCCTGCGGGCAGTAGGAGAAGAACTCCACGACCGAGGGGCCGTTGTAAGCGATGGCCTCTTTTAAAACATTTATCGCATAGTAGGGGTTGTCGATGCTCAGCTTGGCCGCATAGACATGGGGGATCGCCATGGCCTGGCTGATGAGACGGCGGTGCGTGGTGGTCTTGCCCGCGTATTTTTTCCCCATGGGCGAGGTGGAGCGGTCGCTGCCGAAGCGTGACGCGCCTGATTTCTGCACGCCGGTATTCATGTAGCCTTCATTGTTGTAGATCACCCAGGTGATGTCATAGTTTTCCCCGAGTGCATAGTTGAACGGGCCGTTGCCGATATCATAGATGGCGCCGTCGCCGGCAAACACCAGCACCTTGGTAAGCACATCGGTGAACTGGTTCTGCAACGCCTGGTCCATGGCGAACTTGGCTCCCAGCGCAGCGGCAGAAACCGTTCCGAACCCGTAGTGCCCGGCGCGGTAGACGCGGGCATTAAACGGATTGGCAAGCTCCGATACCTGGTTGCATCCGGTGGAGTTCAGGGTGCAGATGTGAAAGCCATGCGCAAGCATCCGCTCGATGGAGCGCTCGGTTTTTTCCGACAGGATGCGCGGGCCCTGGTACAGCGTGGCAATGCCCTGGGGGCTGTTGCGCAGCGACTCGGCGGCAAAAAAGGTGAGCAGGTTGATGACGCCCTCGCTGCACCCCGGGCAGAGCGTGTGCTTGCCGGGATAGAGCTTGGAGAAGACAAACAGAACCTGGTGGGGCAGGGCCATCTGGTCCACGTATTTTGCCGCGTCACAGGTGCGGTCAAATTCAAGGTACTGTGCCGGCATGACATCCGACGGTTTGATGTCGGCCTTGGACGCCATGTGCAGCGCTTCGGTGGGGCATACCTGGACGCACGCGCCACAGCCCTTGCATGCGTCAGGCTTCATGCTTATATTTAATGCAAACCGTTCCCAGGGAATTCCCTTGGGCGGCTTTTTGAATATTTTAAAATAGGATCTCGCCGCATCCGGTATCTCGCGGTCAGTGATGGTCGTGTAGATTGCAGAGTCCGGGCACTGGGTGGCGCACATGCCGCAGGCCGTGCACTTCCCGGCATTCCAGACCGGTATCTGGGTGCCGATAAAGCTTAAATCGCGGTAGCGGGTTGTTGCCGCAGGAACCGCCGGCAGGAAGCGGTCCCAGGGAATCCGCTGCCCCTCTGAGATCGGCTTCACCATCTCGTTGTAGAAATGTTCCTGGTAGTTTTCAAAGATATTGATCGGCTTGATGGTCCCCAGCTCATCGTCCTTGTCGAACGCGATCGGGAGTCCTGCTGCCCGGAAGCTCTGACCGAAATCTTCAGGGAGCGGCTCTGCCGCTGCTGCAGAAGCCTGCTTGGCGGCGATTGCCGGGGCTGCGGCGTCCGCAGCGCCGGCCCCCTGCGCGCCTTCGATGCCGTCACGCAGCAGTGATATATTGGAAACAATTGCTTCCTGACCTTTTTTGGTGCCGATTTTCTTCTCCAGTATTTTGGTGAACCGGCGCTCAAACTCATCTTCAGGGAGGATGCCGAGCTCCTTGTTGATGATGCCGGCAATGGCGGCACCCGGGAGGTTTTTCTTCAGGTGCTTGAGGGCTGACTTGGTGGCATTGACGGTCTTCACGCGGATGGTGCGGCCAATGATGATCTCTTTCATGGCCCTGGGTAAGGACGCGATAACCTCTTCAGCCTTGCGGGCGGTGTTCACCACCAGCAGGCCCCGCTCTTTCAGGCCGCCGACGTACTCGTTTAGGATCTGCCCGGAGAGAAAGGTTTCATTAAAGAAGGCGACCACATCATTTTCCGTGGTCTGGGAGCTGTTCTGGATCTGATCAGAGCTGATGCGCAGGTTCATGAAAACAGCAGCACCTTTCCGCGCTGCGCCATAGCGCGCCCCTGACTGCACAAACTTGTGTCCCGCGCCGCTGTCTTCAGCGTAGATGAGGGCGGAGGTCTCAAGCGAGGTCTTCACCCCTTCCGCGCCCACGCCGATGAAGGTCATGGCCACTTCCTTGTCTTTATAGTCATCAAGGGCCGCGGGCTTGAGCGCGTACGGGCCTTCAACGCCGACATAGAAGTCGCGCTGCACGGCAGCACCTTTGTTATTGAACGCCGCTGCCATGTTTTCAATCACCGCGGCAACATCATACTTGCTGAAGTCCTTGCTGCCGAGGCCGTAGACCCCGTGCAGGACCTCAGGGGCATTGGTGCGGCTGTAGAGCTTTTTGTCTGAGGAGCTTTCCCGGGCTGCTCGCAGCGATATTTCCAGGGCTGCCTGGACGTCTTCCTTGAGCAGACAATTGTGCGCCACGGCGCTGCGCTCAAGCACGGTAATCACTTGAGCGTTACGCAGGCCAAAGGCGAGTTCTTCATAGCAGGGCGGGGTGAACAGAACCGGGCGCACCACGCCGATTTTCCAGCCCCTGCTGGCGCGGTAATAGTCAACCACATCCTTGATCACGCCCACTGCCGAGCCCAGCACCACCAGGGTCAGGTCTGCATCCTCGGTGCGGTAATTCTCAACCACCTTCAGGTTGGTGCCGAGAATCTGGTTCATCATATTCATGGCGGCGATGACCGCCTTTTTGTAGAAGCGGTAAGCAAAGTCCTGGGAAATCTGCCCCTCCATGGTCAGGTCGGTGTCAGTGAAGGAGCCGGTGAGGGCAGGGTTATTATCAAAATCCCCCTGATAGAGCCGGTTGGGCGCGCCGACAAAATAGCTGAGGAATTCATCCGGCAGCTCTCTGATGTTTTCCAGCGCGTGGCTCTTGATGAAGCCGTCAGCTATAACCATGCCGGGAAGCATCACCTGCCGCTGTTCGGCCACTTTAAATGCTATCGGCAGGAGTTCGTGCAGTTCCTGGTTATTGCCTGAAACCAGCTGTGTCCAGCCGGCATTGCGCACGCCATAAAAATCGGTGTGCCCGCAGTGGATGGAGAGAGACCCTTTATTTACTTCACGGGCCATGACCGTCATAATGACCGGGAGGCGCTTGCCGGCAACGGAGAAGAGATTCTTGGTCTTGAGCACCAGCCCCTGGGATGAGGTGTTGTCCACGTAGCGGCCGCCCTGACAGGCCATCGCTTCCACGGCAACCATGGCTGAAAGCTCGTCATTGGGCTGCAGATACATAAGCTCATGGCCGAAAAGGTTTTTCTGCCCGGCGGACGCAGCGCGTGCAAAATTTTCCGCGAGCGGGGTTGAAGGCGTGATGGGGTAGCCGCAGAACCCGTCAACCAGACGGGTGAAAATTGACAGCGCCGCCTGATTGCCGTCAAGGATGACCTCGCGGCGCGTGCGCATGGTTTTGAGCCTGTCTTCGGGGATGCTTGAAATGTCGAAGTTGAAGAGTTTTTTTCCGTCAAACCGGTCCCACTCAGCTTTCCAGTCTGTCTGAATCCGTTTGCCGCCTTTCTGTCTCAGCTTCTGAAAGGGGAGCTGCTGGCGCAACACATCGATGTCTACAAATCCTGGTTTCATATCCATAGTCCTCTTCATGTTATGAAATATCCCACTAATAATAAAACGTTAAAAATATATCAGTAACACGGCTGCCTGTCAAGAGTTCCCCGGTCTGCCGGCTCTTTTGCCCATGGTATGGAGTACAGCAGACTGCTCTGCAACCATTGCCTGGGAAAAATTGTTTACGGTTGCTTCTTCCTCCCCTTGCAATATGGATACTTTCTCCTGTTAAAACAGACAATTTTGTGATACATATAAAAAAATACAATTTTGCAGAAAGGAACCGGAATCTGTTTGCCGATGACTGGAGAAAAGAAAAAATGTCTTGTTCTGGAAGTCGAGAGAATCAGCTACAACGATGCGTTCGAACTCCAGCGGAAACTGGTTAGTGCCCGCTTAAAAAATGAAATAGAAGACACCCTCATTCTGCTGGAACACGATCCCGTCTTTACTGCCCCCCGCACAGAAACCCGTAACAACATACTTGTTCCCACTGAAATACTTGCTCAGGAAGGAATTGAAGTGTGCCGCACTGACCGTGGCGGGGATGTGACCTACCACGGGCCGGGCCAGGTGGTTGGCTACAGCATCATGGATCTTAAAGAGCAGGGGCGAGACCTGCATCGCTACATTCGCAATGTGGAGCAGTTGCTGATTGACACGCTCGGGGACTATGGCATAGAGGCAGGCAGAGATCCAAAGCATCCGGGCGTATGGACCGGCAATAAAAAAATTGCCGCCATCGGGATAGCGGTTAAAAACGGCTGGATTACCATGCATGGCTTTGCCCTGAATGTGAATCCGAACATGAGTCATTTCACGATGATAGTTCCCTGTGGTATAACTGATAAGGGTGTAACTTCAATGGTTGCATTGCTGGGGGGGACGGTAGACCGCATTGAGCTCAACAGCCGGCTTATTGCTCATTATGCAGAGATATTTGACCGTGCGCCGCACAAAATTAGTGATGTTGAACGTTTTGTCGCAAAGTTGAGAGCATAAAGTATATATACAGTTAAGGAGTTAGATTGAGAGTTACGGAGTTGAGGAGTTGAGGAGTTGAAATTTATTTAACATCATAACTTCTAAACTCCCGCAACTCCGCAACTCTATGGAGGCTTGAGTTGTGGTCATAACAAAAAAGCCCGAGTGGATACGGGTAAAAGGTGTTGATGAATCAATACTCAACCGGATGAAGGGTCTGCTTGATCAATATCATCTGCACACCGTGTGCGAGAGCGCCGTGTGCCCGAACATGGGGACCTGCTTCACGGCCGGGACCGCGACGTTTATGATTCTCGGCACTATCTGCACGCGCAACTGCTCGTTCTGCGGCGTTGATGGCGGCAAGCCACTGCCTCCAGATTCGATTGAGCCGCTGCATGTAGCCCAGGCAGCGCAAGACTTAGGGCTCAGGCATGTGGTTATCACCTCGGTAACACGCGATGACCTGCCTGACGGCGGAGCATTTCAGTTTGCCGAGACCGTGCGGCAGATAAACCGGCTGCTGCCGGAGGCTTCAACCGATGTTTTAATTCCGGACTTCCAGGGTTCGCGCGATAGCCTTGCGGTGGTCATGGAAGCGCGTCCCGATATCCTTGCCCACAACCTTGAGACCGTGCCGCGGCTCTATGCAACCTGCCGCCAGCAGGCAGATTATAAGCGCTCACTCACGATCCTCAAATATGCAAAGGAGCTTGGCCCTGGGCGATTCACCAAATCAGGCATCATGGTGGGGCTTGGCGAGACGCGGGAGGAGATACTGCAGGTGATGCAGGATCTGCGCGAGGTCAACTGTGATTTTCTGACCATCGGCCAGTATTTACGGCCAAGCCCGGCGCAGATTGAGGTCAGGGAGTTTATCCGGCCTGAAGTGTTTGAAGAATACCGGCAGCTTGGCGAAGAGAAGGGTTTTCGCTACGTTGCCTCAAGCCCGTTTGTCAGAAGCTCGTTTCACGCGGAAGAAGCGCTGAAATTTGTGTCGAAGCAGAAAGGCACAGAGGCAGAAGGCACAAAGGCACAGAGATAAAAAATTTTATTATGGTCCCTCGACCCCTGGGACCCTCGGACCCTTGAATCCTTTGATAAATGTCTATGGAACAGGCAGTTTTTATATCTAAAGTTGAACAGCTGAAATACTGCGACGATAATTTTACGCGCCTTTATTTCGGCATTGAGTTCTGTGAGCGGCTGCTGCCCACAATGCAGCAGCTGAAGAAAGTTCTCTCTGTTGTTAAAAAAGGGAACATGGACTTCACCTTTGTTACGCCCTATGTAACCAACAAGGGGCTGAAACAGCTTGAGGCGCTACTGCCGGCGGTTGCGCGGGAAGTCCCGCAGGCTGAGGTCGTGTTCAATGACTGGGGTGTGTTCCATTTTTTACAAGAGGCGCGGCTCCCGGTCACTCCGGTGCTGGGAAGGCTGCTCACGAAACTGAAGCGGGGCCCGCGCATCATGAACATCATTGACCAGGTGCCCGCGGAGACCAGCAGGTACTGCCGGACCACGAGCCTCACAGTGCCTGAGATCAGAAGTTTTTTAACGGGAAATAATATCTTCAGGATTGAGCTTGATAACCTGCTGCAGGGCATAAACCTGGATGATACCGGCGCTGATATCCATAAATCGCTCTACCTGCCCTTTGCCTGCATATCGACCAGCCGGTTCTGCCTGACTGCCAACTGCGAAGACGAGTCAGCAGAAAGAATATGTGGGTGTTTTTCCCTGCAGCAAAGAGTGCCGGAAATACACCTTTACTCTTTTCAATCCGGTCATGACGCTGCCGCTGGTGCGGAAAGGCAACAGTATCTTTTTTATGAATGACGCCATACCTGAAGTTGTTACCAGTCGGCAGATAGACCGGATCGTGGTACAGCCGGAGATACCGTTGTAAAAAGCTTTCAGCATTCAGCTATCAGCACAATAAGCTATATGAGAGATTTTAAGGAATTAAAGGTTTGGCAAAAAAGTCATCAGCTGACATTAGCTGTCTATAAAACAACAGCAACGTTCCCCAGAGAAGAAATATATGGTCTGACAAGTCAGATTCGGCGTTCATGCAGTTCAATCGCAGCTAATATTGCAGAAGGCTGCGGCAGAAATGGTGAGGCAGAATTTGCACGGTTTCTCCACATTGCAATGGGGTCAGCAAGTGAGCTGGAGTATCATTTATTGCTGGCTCGTGATCTCAAATTATTGAATGCCGTCGATTATGAAGGCAGTGCTCATGAGGTAGTTGAAGTGAAACGCATGCTGACGGCCTTTATTAAAAAGCTGAAGGCTGACGGCTGAGTGCTTGGAAATGAAAATTTTATCCCCCTTAGACAATATTGAAGAAGTGGAACAGCTCTCTCAAGCAGGAGCTGATGAATTTTACTGCGGCCTGCTGGAAGAAGAGTGGTATGAGAAGTACCCGGTCATTTCCATCAACCGCAGGCCTGCCGGCAAAGGCCACTTCCGGCGGTTCGCGGATTTAAAGACCGCTGTCTCCATAAGCCACGGCCTGGGCAGGAAGCTTTTTTTCACGGTCAATGAGCATTATTACACGCAGGAGCAGATGCCGCTGGTCGTGAAATATATAGACGCAGCACTTGATGCCGGCGCTGATGCTCTCATTGTGACTGATTACGGGCTCATGGCGTATCTCAAGGAAAAAAACTACCGGGTGCCCATTCATGTGAGCACTGGCGGAACGGTCTTTAACTGGCGGTCGGCGGCCTTTTATAAAGGGCTCGGCGCAGAGCGGATCACGTTCCCCCGGCACCTGACCATTCAGGAGATAGAGGATATTGTCTCCTTCATGCCGCCCATTGAAACAACGCTCTTTATCCTTAATTCCCGCTGTATCAATGTGGACGGGTTCTGCACCTTTCATCATGGGCTGGCACGAAAAGAAGTTTTTCCCATGTTCAGAAACGCCTGCATGCTTCCCTTCCAGGTTGAGGCAATGGAGATAGATGCTGACGGCAACAGTCACCTTGTCAGCCAGACATCCCCGGTCGTGCAGCGGCAGAAAATCTGGGAGACGGTCCACGTTGACGATCATCCCTGCGGCGCGTGCGCCCTGTATGAGTTCGAGCGCATGGGCATCACCAGCGTAAAAATTGTTGGCCGGGGCAATCCCCTGGAGCGGAAGCTGAAAGATATCTCGTTTCTTAACACCCTGCGGGACAGTCTGATAAAAGAACAGCCGACGAAAAAAAAGTTTCGGGAGAAAGCGCGCAGCTTATATACAGAGACATATAACCGCTCCTGCCGCATGCACATGTGCTACTATCCATCAGTGATGCTGGATGACGCGCAGGGAACCAGCGGCACAAGAAAGGTCAAGAAAAAAGCTGCCCGATAGCATCTTGACACATGAAGCAGTGATTGTTTACAATGAAAAAAGGTGAAGAGGTCAAAAGGCGAAAAGATAAAAATGAGTAAAGACCTCTTAACCTGTTAACCTATTTGCCTTTTTACCTTAATAACTATGAAACGAAAAGCTGACCAGCATCCAGAAATCGGCGACCGCACCAGGAAGATTCTGCACGACCTGATTGATGAGTACATCCATACCGGATTCCCGGTGGGCTCTCAGACGCTGGCACGCAAGGGCGGCATAGACTTGAGCCCGGCGACGCTGAGAAACGTGATGGGTGAGCTTGAAGAGATGGGCTATCTGCTGCAGCCGCATGTTTCTGCCGGCAGGGTGCCCACGGAAAAGGCGCTGCGATTTTATGTGGACAGTATCCTGGAGGTGCGCAACCTCTCCCGGGCCGAGAAGGAGCGGATCCGGCAGCACTATACCTACACCGAGGGCGAGCTTACCGATTTACTGAAAGAGACTTCGCAGATACTTTCTACCATTTCAAAAAATATCAGCGTGGTGGTAATTCCGAAATTCATTTATACCGTCTTCAAGCTTATTGAGTTTATCAATGTCAGCAGGAATCGGATACTGGTCATTTTTGTCTCTGAGAACGGCGTCGTGCAGAATAAGATCGTCGAGGTGGAAGAAGATATAGCGCAGGCAGACCTTGATACGTATGCCCGCTATTTAAATGAGCTTTTGAAAGGTCTCACCCTGCAGGAGGCACGGAAGAAACTTATCGAGGAGATGCAGAAGGAAAAGAACAGCTATGACCTGCTGTGTGCAAAAGCTCTGGCATTAAGCAAGAAAGCCCTTGAGACTGATGAAGCGACTGAAATCTACGTTGACGGCACGCTGAACCTTCTTGAGTATCCGGAGTTTGCCGAAGTGAAGAAAATGAAGCGCATCATTCAGGCAATTGAAGAGAAGGAGCGGCTGTTAAAACTGTTGAATAAAGCAATGGCAGCGCAGGGGGTGCAGATCTTCATCGGCTCTGAAAATGAGCTGCAGGACATGGAGAGCTGCAGCCTGATTACCTCAACCTACTCAAAGGAAAACCATACCCTGGGCGCTCTGGGAGTGATCGGGCCCACCAGGATGGATTACGAGAAAATTATCCCTATTGTGGATTACACCGCACAGATGGTAAGCAAAATGCTTGACTGGAAGTGAAGGAGGAAAACGCATGATGCACAAGAAAGCAACTCACTCACCATAAAGGTGATGAGCATGATACTAAACATTCTCATAAGGTTGAAATCACTGCAGATGAAAAGAGCTGTGAAGCTGTTGCCGCGGCCGCCGCAGATGGAAAAGGGGATTCCCCGTCCGCAGAGGAACTCTCCATCCAGCTTGAACAGAAAGAAAAAGAGCGGCAGGAGCTCTATGACCAGCTGCTGCGCACCATGGCTGATTTTGATAATTACAAGAAGCGCGTGGCAAAAGATAAGGATGATCTCATCCGCTATGGCCACGAAAAACTGTTCCGTGAACTGCTTCCGGTCATAGATAATTTCGAGCGGGCCCTTGAGCAGGCAAAAAATTCTCCGGACCAGAAGGCGCTGCAGGAAGGGATAGCAATGATCCTCAAGCAGTTTGTCACGGCTCTTGAAAAGTTCGGCGTCAAGGAGTTTTCTTCAGTAGGCCAGGTGTTCGACCCAAACAAGCACGAGGCCATGACGCACCAGGAGAGTGCCGAGCATGAGGAGAACACGGTAATGGCTGAATTTCAGAAGGGCTACAACCTGCACGACCGGCTGCTGCGGGCTGCCATGGTTGCGGTTGCCAAACGGCCGGCTGAAGAAGAAGCTGCAGCGCCTCAACCCGATGAGACCGGGCAGCTATAACGCTATTTCTTTTACCCACTGTTCCATATCGGATTTAAGTGCAGCCCATGACAACGATGCAATCATCTGCATCTCGGGCTCTGCCTCGGCATTTTCAAAATAGACAAGGCTTCTCATCACATACCCAATATCCCGTATCCGATACTTTTCTTTATACAGACTTAAACAGTCTTTAAGCGGCCGGTGGAGTTTAAAGAGAAAATATAAATCGACAAAATCCTTTCGAGAGCCACGAGACGCTACTGCCGCAAGTTTCATGGCGGCAATATCATCAAGACCAGCCAGATACATACCGTAATCAGCGTATAAAACTTTTTTTTGCAGCAGGGGATAGTCATAGCCCAAAAAGCTTACCTGAACATTGTCTACTGATACATAACAGGTTTCTCTGTCCGTGGAAGTAACCATGCATTCAATGCCGGCAGCCTGGAACATCCTGAGCAACGATTCAACTTCACCGAGGTGAGGGATAAACCAATCGAAATCCTGAGACATCCGGTGCCCTATCTGCAACGCGAGAGCCGTTCCCCCGGCAAGGTAGAAATCAGTGTTTTTTAACACACTGACAAGGCGGTACAGAACCTTTTGCTGGGTATCGGTTAATACTTCAAGATGCATGACCCCTCCATAACACATGTTTGGCTTTAGCACTTTCAACAAGTTTTCTCCGCTCCGCAGAAGGCACCTCAGATATAAGCAGCCAGTAATTCAGCTCGCGAGGGGGAAGGTTGTCTGTCCCTTTATGTATGAGAAAATTTTTTATCTGTTCCGGGGAGTATGTTTTTTTAAGCCATACCATGGCTTCCCATGATCCCCGTTCCATGATACGCGCCATTATGGTAGAAGCATGTCTTGCGGTATCAATGTTTTGGTGAGTATATTCCCAGAAAAAAGGCTGAAGAAATGCCGGTATAGTCATAGGTCGGTTTTACGGACAGTTTTGCGCGACTGAAAAACGTTTGTTTTAAATGTTTTCATCATATCACATTTGCCGGTTTATATAAATTATCTTTATGACAAAACAAAACAGGCGTTCAAGCAGTCGCCAGCCCTTTTTTCTTGCTTATTTCCGGAAATTTTAACATTATTAAACTGACTTCATTTTAAAAAAAGAGGGCACATATCTGCATGAAAAAAATCTTCGGCGCTATTGCCTCTTTTCTGGCTTCGATAAATCTCACTATAATTTTATTATCTGTCGCTACCCTTATTTTTATCCTGCAGATAGCGCAGGATAAGCTCGTGTTCTACTTCCCCTCGTGGCAATGGCTTTCTGCTGCAGGAAAGTTTGATTTTTATCACTCCCGGGGCTTTTTTGTTCTATTTGCCCTGTTCTGCATAAACCTTATCGGGTGCACCCTGAAGCGGCTGCCGCGCACCATCGCGGTGCTTAAAAGTTCTTCAAAAGAGCTTGACGAAACTCTCAGGACTTCACTGCCCATCTGCGAAACCGTAGCAGTCTCTGATTACCAGGCAGCCCGGCAGACCCTGCTCGCCATGGTAGCCGGTTACTTCAAGAAGACCGGGATCATACGGGAAGACGGCGACCGCCTGCACCTGTTTACAGAAAAAGGGCGGTACAGCCACGCAGGGTTTTATCTCGCGCACCTCTGTCTGCTCTTTCTCGCCCTGGGCACGATGCTTTCCGCCACCGGCTTCCAATACTCATTTGAAGTCACCAAAAACCAGCTCCTTGATCCCCTGGTGGTCAGAGATACCGGAAGGCAGGAGAAGGCCCTTGATTTTTCCCTGCTCTGCAACGACCTTAAGACCATTTCCTACGGTGAATCATCAAAGCTTAAAAAACATCAGAGCACGCTTTCCATCATCAAAAACGGGGCGACCGTTGCAACACAGGAGGTGGACTTTGCCACGCCTCTGCATTATAATGGAATCGATATTTACCAGGACCGCTTCAGTAAGACCATTCCCTATGCTAAAATAAAAATCATTGCTCCCGATAACCAGCAGAGCACGCACGAGCTGAAACTCGGGGACAGTTTCGCAGCAGGTACCGCGGGCGTGCGCATCAGGGTGACACGCCTGCGCCCGGACGGCGTGCAGCTGAAAACTCTGACTCTGCCGGAAACGCTTGGGGTGGCACAGAGCCCGGTGCAGTTCCGCCAGGCGCCGCTGCAGGGGTACTGGTTCAGCCTGATGGAGATTACCCAGAAGGAGTCAACCACGCTGAAGGCAATATATGACCCGGGAAAAGATCTCATCTGGTACAGCTTTATACTTATGGTCGCCGGGTTCAGCATCTGTTTTTTCTGTTCGCATCAGCGGGTGTGGGTAAAAGTTGAAATAATCGGAGGCGGTTGCAGCGTGACGCTGGCGGGCGCGGCGACAAAGAATGTGCGGGAAGTCAGTGAGCTGATTATGGCAATCAAGAACAGCCTGCAAAAGGAATAAAAGATGATCAATACATATCTATATGCAATAGTGCCGCTGCTGTATCTTTTCTGCACGGTATTATATTTACTGCATGTTCTGTTTAAGGTTGAACGGGTTGGCAGAATAGCGACCATCATGACCATTGTTGGCCTGACCATCCACGGTGCGGCCTTTATAGCACGGTGGATAGAGTCATACCGGGTGGGCATGGGCCATCTGCCGATCCGGGGCCCCTATGAATGCCTCACCTTTTCTGCACTGATGCTGCTGGTCTTTTATCTTGCCATTGAATTTAAAATACGGACCAGAGCGTTCGGCGTTTTTATCCTGCCGGTTGCGTTCCTGATCATGGTGTTTGCAACCCTGAGTTCCCGCGTGTCTAAACAGATCGTTGCCATGCCCGAGGTTCTGCAGGGAAACTATATCAACTACCACCTGTCATCCTGCTTCATCGGTTACGCGGCGTTTGCCGTGTCATTTGTTGCCAGCATCCTCTACCTGCTCAAACGCGGCGGAGAGGGAACGCAAGCTGTACAGACTGTTCTGCCCTCACGGGAGACCCTTGACGACATCAGCTACCGGATGATTGCCATAGGGTTTGTCATGTACAGCATCCTGATTGTGACCGGCATGTTCCGCTCCAAGCTCATCTGGGGCAGCTACTGGCAGTGGGATCAGGTGCAGACCTGGTCGCTTATTGCCTGGCTGGTATATGCGGTGCTGCTGCACGGCAGGTTTACCTGGAAGTGGAGCGGGACCCTGACCGCCATTCTTTCCATTATCGGATTTCTGTTTTCCATTATCAGCTTTCTGGTAGGAGCGGGGTTTTTATTTGCCAGCGGTCACTTCCCCATAACCGGATAATAAAATTATAGAGAGGCATCCATGAAGCGAAAAACCGGCGCCGCAGTGAGACTTTTTCTTTGCACGCTATTCGCCATCTGGTCATGCTTTGTTATCAGCTGTGCTGATACCGCAGAAAAGAAAGCCATGGGCGTTGTTGTCATTACCCACGGCGCGCCCATTCCCCAGTGGAATGAAACCGTTATGCGCGTGATCAGTACGGTCAAAAGTCCGTATCCAATCGAGCCGGCATTTATGGACTTTGATGAGGAACGGACCCTGGCGAAAGCAGCCGGACGGCTGGAAGATAAAGGAGTAAATGAAATTTTATTTGTACATGTATCCCCTTCTTCTTACAGCAGTCATCATGAAGAAGTCCGCTACCTGGCAGGCTTGCGCAAAGATCTGGGGGTCTATACTGAAGATGCCGGTCCTCCGATCGAGAGCAACTCACGGTTTGCCGTATCGTCGTGCATGGATAATCACCCGCTTGCTGTTGAAATAGTCAAAGACTATGCGCGTGAGCTGTCACAGAATCCGGCGCAGGAGTCGCTCATGCTGGTGGGGCACGGACCGGTCGAAGAACTGGAAAACATCATGTGGGTGCGGCAGCTTGAAACTATCGGGCAGGAGATAAAAAAAACAGTTCCCTTCAAGGAAGTCGCCTGCATGACCCTGCGGTCCGATGCGGCAGACCTGGTGCGGGACCAGGCGCATGAAGACGCGCGGAAAACAGCGCTCAGGCTTTCCACCCAGGGACGGGTTATTGTTGTTATCTGCGGCATTGGCATAAAAATGCTTCAGTTTGAGCTGCAGCATTTGCTCAAGGGCATTCCTTCCGTTGTCATTAACCAGAAGGGTTTTATAAACCACCCCAACACAGTGAAATGGATTGAGGCAACTATTCAGAAGGGCATGCAGCAGCCGGAAGTTCCGCCCATCAACCGCAAGTGGTCTATTATGGATAAGGAAACCGGCAAGCCCATCGGCACGCACCGGTATGGGCTTTTGTAAAAGATAAAAAAACTCTCCCATGCCTTATCAGGAACGAGGCATGGTTTTTCTAAGCCCTGCCTTGTTCTGTTTGAACAGTCGTTCGGTAAATTCCTTGACAACCTGCAAGCCCCTAATCAATAATCAAACAAATACATTCTGCGCAGAGACACAACATGAAGCCTGACTATTATAAAATCCTTGGACTCCAGCCCGGCGCCACCGCGGGCGAAATCAAGCGCTCGTACCGCAAGCTTGCGCTCCAGCATCATCCTGACCACAATCCGCATGACGCAGAGGCTGAAGAAAAGTTTAAATGGGTGGCAGAGGCATACCAGGTATTACATGATCCACAGCAGCGATCAGTATATGACCGGGATTTTTTTACCAGACATCAGGACGTGCTGCGCGAAGTCAAGAACCAGGAGGAACGCCTGTTTTACGCACCGGCCAATGACCTGCTGGGAGATTTTTTCCGCGGCTTTTACGGCCAGCCGCAGGGAGCTGCCAAACCCCGGGGCCGTCAGGGCGAAGACCTCAGATATAATTTAAAAATATCATTCACTGATGCCGCGCTCGGTGCTGATATTGAAGTGAAGATTCCCTGGCAGAAAGAATGCGCGGTCTGTCACGGCAGCGGTGCAAAATCCGGAAGCAGTGATCATGTATGCCCGCAGTGCCGGGGCAACGGCCGGGTGAAAAGCAGGCAGGGATCACTGGAAGTGTATCGGATCTGCCATGCCTGCGGCGGGAAAGGCGTGGTGGAAACTTCACCCTGCGGCAAGTGTAATGGCCGCGGCACCGTGGACTCGCGCCGGTCGCTCACGGTTCCGGTACCGCCGGGCGTTGAAACCGGCACCAGACTGCGGGTTCGGGGCCAGGGCACGGCAGGTTATTTTGGCGGCCAGGCGGGAGACCTGGTGGTGGTTATTCAGGTTGAGCCGCACCCGTTGCTGAAGCGCGACGGGCTCAATATACGGTGCGCGGTTCCCATACCTGTTTTTACGGTCCTGCTGGGGGGAAGCGTAGCTATTCCAACTCTTGAGGGATCAGAGGTAATAAAAATTTCTCAGGGTACTGAAACGGATGCGGAGATTAAGCTCTCAGGCCGGGGGGTAGTATCTTCACAGCAGAAAAAACGGGGTGATCTCATCGTCCAGCTCAGGATCGAGCTGCCGAAAAAACTGTCTCGCAGGGATAAAACGCTGCTCACCGCATTTGTGAGGCAACACGATCCATCCCTCTATCCTGCGGCCGTACACTTTATGAAGCTGCTGAAAACCAGGTAGCGCGTCACGGGGCAGGTTCCGGTTCCGGCTTCTTTACCGGCAGCAGCTTCATCATGATCAGGCTGAGTTCATAGAGCAGGATGATGGGCACTGCCATGAGCACCTGGTTCACCACATCAGGGGTCGGGGTGAGGATAGCGGCAGCAACAAAGGCGAGCAGGAAGGCATATTTCCTGTTTTTGCGCAGCACGGTTTCAGAGACGATGCCTATCCGTACCAGGAAAAAAAGTATGATGGGGATTTCAAAGATAGCGCCGAATGCCAGCAGAAACGCGCAGCTGAAAGACAGGTATTCTTTAATGGAGGGCATGATTTTAATGGAGTCGGTGCTGTAGCTGACAAAGAATTTAAAGGCAACGGGGAATACGATATAGTAGCCAAACAGCACGCCGGTGACAAAAAATGCCGTCCCCAGCGCAATGAAGGGGCCTGCATAGCGTTTCTCGGATTCATACAGCCCGGGAGCAACAAAGCGCCACGTCTGGTGCAGTATCACCGGGATGGCTATACATATGCCGGTAAAAAAAGACAGCTTGATATAGGTAAAAAAGGCATCGGTGAGACCGGTGAAGATGAAGGAGCTGCCCTGGGGGAGCTCCTTATAAAGCGGTGCCGAGAGGAACCGGAAAATCCTGTCCGCAAAATAATAGGAAGCGCTGAAGCCGCAGGCAACAGCCAGGAGGCAGATAATCAGGCGCTTGCGCAGTTCTTCGAGATGTTCGGTGAAACCAAGTTTTTCATCTGCCATTTACTGGTCCGTTTCCGGTGCTTTCTTTTGGTCGGTGACGGTTGGCGCTTCAGGTGCTGTGCCCGGGGAGGACGGCTGCGGGGTTGACGGTGCACTCTGTGGTTTGTGATCCAGACTGGCGAGGTCAAAGTTTTCCCGTATATCATCAGTGGCACGGCGAAATTCACCCAGTGCCCGGCCCAGGGCCTTGGCGATATCGGGAAGTTTTTTGGGGCCGATAACGATCAGGGCAACAATAAAAATTAATATAAGCTCCGGCATTCCAATGCCAAACATATGATATTCACCAGCACGTTAATATACTATCCTTTATGTATAATGCTTTAACTTTAATGTCAATTGTTTCCCGTGAAGAACGGTATTCTGCAAGCCGGCAGCATGCGCTCACGAAATGAATATCTAACAAGGAAGGGTTCCCTATGCATAAAACCATCGTGGTAAAAGATCAGCGCTATCTGAATCATATTACCGGGGAGAACCATCCGGAAAGTCCCCAGCGGCTTGAAAGAATCTATCGCATGCTTCTGGATGAGGACCTGTCAGGGCGATTTGCTGAAGTGCCGCCGCGTGCTGCAACAAAAGAGGAACTGGCCTTGAATCATGCGCCTGACTATATAGAGCGCATAGAACAAACCGCCGGGAAACCCCATACCATGCTCGACCCGGACACACAAGCGTCAGCGGGCTCCTGGGAGGCTGCGGTGTTTGCCGCAGGCGGGGTATTATCTGCGCTGGAGTTGCTGATGGACGGCAGGGCTGATAATGGGTTTGCCCTGGTCCGTCCTCCCGGCCATCATGCTGAAACGTCCAGAGCCATGGGGTTCTGTCTGTTCAACAATATTGCCATTGGCGCCCACTATCTCATTAAGCACTATAAGCTGGAGAGAATTCTCATTATTGACTGGGATCTCCACCATGGCAACGGTACCCAGAAGTCATTTTACGCCAGCCCGGAGGTTCTCTATTGTTCAACCCATCAGTATCCTTATTATCCGGGGACCGGATCCATTGAGGAGACTGGCGAAGGGAAAGGCCGCGGATACACCGTAAATATACCGCTGCGCGGCGGGCAGAGCGACGCGGATTATATCAAGTTGTTTCAGGAAATAATCATCCCTGTGGCAGATGAGTATAAACCGCAGTTTATTTTAATCTCTGCAGGCTATGACCCGTATTATCGTGACCCGCTGGGTGCCATGCAGGTGACCCCTGAGGGTTTTTCAGCCATGACGGCACTGCTCATGGGCTGTGCTGCGCAACAGTGCGGGGGTAAGGTTTTAGCTGTGCTCGAAGGCGGTTATCATCTGGAGGGCATTGCTGAATCGGCAAAAAAAACCCTTTTAACCTTGATTGATGACCATAGAGCCGTTACTCAAAACAAACCTTCTGAAAAACCTTTATTAGAGACCGAGACGGTAATGAAAATGGTAAAAAGGGTGCATTCAACATTCTGGAAAGCGCTCGCGTAGGACGGGGCATTAAAGGTTCCCCATAAACAGTTTAATGAGGGTGTCAAGGAAAGCGCAGCACCCTTGATTTTAGAAGTTAAGTCAGGAAATTAAAGATAAAGCATAAACTTTGACTCAAATAATTTCTTGACTTTACATCCTGAATAGGTAAATCTATAACAGTTATATACAACCTGGCAACGGGGTAAAATAACGTGAAATTAGAAAGATTTGCTGAATTGGAAAAAAAGATCCAACTCGTTATTGAGCGGCATAATCTGCTGAAGCACGATAAGGAGAAAGTTGAAGCACGGCTTGCGTATAAAAATAAAGAAAGTGAAGACGTTAAGAAGCAACTGGAGAAAATACTGAAAGACCGGGACGTGCTGAGAAAAAAACTGGACAGTCTTATTGAAAAACTTGATTTTTTAGAATCAGCATGAAAAGAGATTCGTGATGCAAGAGCCTGTTCAAATAGAAGTCCTTGGGCAAAAATTTACTTTAAAGGGAAATTATGATAATGAGTATGTCGATCGGGTTGAAAAATATATTAATGATAAGATACAGGAGGTTCAAAAGCAGACAGCAGCTATCAGTACGCATAATTTGCTGATACTGGTAGCTCTTAATCTGGCAGATGAATGCTTTAAAAAAGAAGAAGAACTTGCAGAAGTACGGAAGAAGATAGAGGGAACTGCGGAGCGTTTAATTGATATAATTGATACAACAATAAGCAGTTATTCAGGGGTGTAGTGAATTCAGTAAAGGGACAGAGTTTGATTTTGCAGGATGTTTGCAAGCATAGGGTTTTTATAACACTTACGTAGAATATAACGTGTTACATGGTTACGAGGAATTACCGTTTACCTTGAGGAATCAATGGTTATGCAACTACTGATACATAGATTGTCTTGGATCAATAAATCCTCATGGAAGTACCGTATAGATGGTAACTGATACTGTTACAAAAGCCCTGTCCGAAATCTGCAAAAAGCCCGTGTTTATGGAGGAATAAGTAAGCAGCCGGTTCCTGCTGTTCATAAACAGGAGGCTTTCCTTTTACTCTGTGAGTCCCCGCAGCTGAATTCCATTTCTTTGAACTCCCCTGATTGTTTAGCAATTAGCGTGACATCAACAAAATAGTGACACACATTAATGTTTAATCCTTTAAAGGGGGTGATATAACCTTGGAATTACTAAAATTATTACTGGCTTTAGGCGCAGGTGCCATACTGGGCGCTGGCATAGGTTTTTGGGTCAGAAAACGACTTGCAGAAGGTAAGGTGGGATCTGCTGAGGAGCATTCCAGGAAAATAGTGGTGGAAGCTGAAAAGCAGGCAGAGAATATCAGGAAGGAAGCACAGCTTCAGTCCAAGGAAGATCTCTACCGTGCCAAAGCAGATTTTGAGCGGGAGACCAGGAATAAGCGTCAGGACCTGCAGAAAATAGAGAAGCGGTTAGCCCAAAAGGAAGAGAACCTTGAAAAGAAGGTCGATCTTATTGACCAGAAAGAGGTTGCAATTACCCGGCGGGAGAAGAACCTGGAGGGCCGGGAAAAAGCCGTGAAGGACATGGAGGAGAAATATACCCATGCCATTGAGGATCAGCGGAAGATGCTGGAGAAAATATCGGGCATGACCGCTGAAGAGGCAAAACGCCTGTTAATGCAGAGCCTTGAAAACGAGGCAAAGCACGAAGCAGCGCGCACCATCAGAAGGGTCGAAGAAGAGACCAAGGAAAACGCTGACAAGATCGCCAGAAATATTATAGCATCGGCCATTCAGCGCTACAGCGCCGAGTATGTTGCAGAGAAAACAGTCTCCCTGGTGCATCTGCCCAACGATGAAATGAAGGGGCGGATTATCGGCAGGGAAGGGCGCAATATCAGGACCATTGAGCAGCTCACCGGGGTTGATCTCATTATTGACGATACGCCGGAGGCAATATTGATCTCGGCCTTCGACCCCACCAGACGGGAAGTGGCCCGCATAGCGCTGGAGCGGCTGATATCTGATGGCCGCATCCATCCGGCACGGATAGAAGAGGTCGTGGAAAAAGTCAGGCAGGAGATCGATGTTTCCATTCGCGAAGCAGGAGAGCAGGCAACCTTTGATATCGGTACCCACCGCGTGAACCCGGAAGTGGTCAAATTGCTCGGGCGTCTGAAATTCCGCACCAGCTTTGACCAGAATGTGCTGCAGCACTCCCTTGAGGTGGCATTTTTCTGCGGCATGATGGCATCGGAACTGGGCCTCAATGTAAAATCGGCCAAGCGTGCCGGGCTTCTGCATGATATCGGCAAGGCGGTGGACCATGAAGTTGAAGGCTCACATGCCGTCATCGGCGCTGACCTGGCGAAGAAGTATGGCGAGGTTGAAGAGATCGTGCATGCCATAGCTGCGCACCATGATGATGTCAAGGCGCAGACGGTGCTTGCAGTATTAGTGCAGGCAGCAGATGCGCTCTCAGCAGCCCGTCCCGGCGCGCGCCGGGAAATGCTGGTCACCTATGTGAAGCATCTCCAGGATATAGAGGAGATCGCGAATTCATTCCCCGGGGTGAGCAAATCCTATGCGGTCCAGGCAGGACGTGAGGTGCGCATTATCGTGGAAAGCAAGGACGTCTCAGATGATGATTCAGTGGTGTTAGCCAAGGATGTAGCAAAGAAGATTGAGGAATCCCTGAGCTATCCAGGCCAGATAAGAGTGACGGTCATACGTGAGACGCGGGCAGTTGAGTTTGCAAAATAGACGGTTCTGATGGCGCAGGGCATGTTGCGCTGCGGCTTTTCAGGCATATAGCCTTGTCGAGCTTTTTGAAAATAGATGAGAGTTTTACTGATCGGGGACATCGTAGGATTACCCGGATGCCGGGCGGTTGCAGAGCTTCTGCCCGGCATCGTTTCTGATTATAAAATTGATGTTACGATAGCCAACGCAGAAAATGCGGCTGACGGGTTTGGACTGACTCAGACCCTGGCGCGAGAGCTGTTTGCCTGCGGCGTACAGCTCTTGACATCAGGGAACCATATCTGGGATAAAAGAAATATTGTTAAATTTATCGAGAAAGATAACCGTCTTCTGCGGCCGGCAAATTTTCCGGCTGAAACTCCCGGAAGGGGCAGCGGAATTATTGAACAGGGGCCGGCACGGATCGGGGTGATAAATCTTGCCGGCAGGGTTTTTATGGATAGTCTTGATTGCCCGTTCAGGACTGCCCGGCGGGAAATTGACCTGCTGCGCGAAAAAACTCCGGTCATTATTGTTGACATGCATGCTGAAGCCACCGCGGAAAAGATTGCCCTGGGGTGGTTCCTGGATGGCTCGGTGAGTGCCGTGCTGGGCACCCACACGCATGTGCAGACCGCTGATGAAAAAATACTCCCGCAGGGGACCGCCTACATTACTGATGTGGGGATGACCGGTGCGGCGGATTCGGTTATTGGTATAAAGAAGGAGCAGGCATTGAAGCGGTTCATCACCCAGATGCCTGCTCATTTTACAACTGCAGAGAATGATGTGCAGCTTCAGGGGGTGTGGGTTGAAATAGACCCGGCCTCAGGCAAGAGCAGGCGTATTGAACGAATTAAGCGCACCTGTGTGCAGCAGCATGCGCATTAAGGGAATTCCGCTGTATGGCAGCGTTGGCGTATGAAGCATTAAAAGACCGAGGGTTTATCGCCCAGGTGACGGCAGAGGAGGCGCTGGCGGAGCTCATGGCGCGCGGCATAACCTGCTATGTCGGGTTTGATCCCACTGCGTCCGCCCTGCACGTCGGGCATCTGCTGCCGATAATGGCCCTGATGCATATGCAGCGCTGCGGCCATCGGCCGGTCGTGCTTCTCGGCGGCGGTACCGCAATGATCGGTGATCCCAGCGGCAAGAATGAAATGAGACGCATTCTGTCCCGGGAGGAAATCGAAGACAACGCCGGCAAAATAAAACAGCAGTTTTCCCGTTATCTTGATTTTGCTGATGGCAAAGCACTCATGCTTAATAATGCGGAGTGGCTTTTGTCATTAAACTACATCGCGTTTCTCCGCGATATCGGGCGCCATTTCAGCGTCAACCGCATGATAGCCAGCGAATCCTATAAGGTGAGGCTCGAGACCGGGCTTAATTTCATAGAGTTTAATTACATGCTGCTGCAGTCCTATGACTTCCTGCATCTATACCGGGAGCATGGCTGTGTTCTGCAGATGGGCGGCAATGACCAGTGGGGCAACATTGTGGCAGGCATGGACCTGGTGAGGCGGATTACCGGGGGGA
>CAWDOY010000047.1:0-30000 GCA_963803975.1 uncultured delta proteobacterium | reverse complement strand
CGTTTACCCGCAGCTAGACGGAAAGACCCCGTGAACCTTTACTATAGCTTGACAGTGAGTTTTGGAATAATCTGTGTAGGATAGGTGGGAGGCTTTGAAGTCTCGGCGCCAGCCGGGATGGAGCCAACCTTGAAATACCACCCTGGTTGTTCTGAAGTTCTAACCTAGGCCCGTAATCCGGGTCGGGGACACTGTCTGGTGGGTAGTTTGACTGGGGCGGTCGCCTCCAAAAGTGTAACGGAGGCGCGCGATGGTTCCCTCAGGCTGATTGGAAACCAGCCGCAGAGTGCAAAGGCATAAGGGAGCTTAACTGCGAGAGAGACATCTCAAGCAGGTGGGAAACCAGGTCTTAGTGATCCGGTGGTTCCGTATGGAAGGGCCATCGCTCAACGGATAAAAGGTACTCCGGGGATAACAGGCTTATCTCCCCCAAGAGTCCACATCGACGGGGAGGTTTGGCACCTCGATGTCGGCTCATCGCATCCTGGGGCTGAATAAGGTCCCAAGGGTTTGGCTGTTCGCCAATTAAAGCGGTACGTGAGCTGGGTTTAGAACGTCGTGAGACAGTTCGGTCCCTATCTGCTGTGGGCGTAGGATATTTGCGGGGATCTATCTCCAGTACGAGAGGACCGGGATGGACGAACCGCTGGTGTACCAGCTGTTTCGCCAGAAGCATCGCTGGGTAGCTAAGTTCGGAATGGATAACCACTGAAAGCATCTAAGTGGGAAGCCAACCCCAAGACAAGATATCCCTCCGAGCAATCGGACTGAAGGCTCCTGGTAGACCACCAGGTTGATAGGCCGGATGTGTAATTCTGGTAACAGATTTAGCTTACCGGTACTAATAAGCCGTGCGTCTTGACCATATTTATTTATCTTCATGCAAAATTATGGCTAGTAAACCATATGTAATTTTTTATTGATTTTCGGTGGCCATGGCGAAGAGGCAACACCCGTTCCCATTCCGAACACGGAAGTAAAGCTCTTCAGCGCCGATGGTACTGCATGCGTAAGTGTGTGGGAGAGTAGGACGCTGCCGAATTAAATTTAAAAAAGGCCTGCTTGCAAAAGCAGGCCTTTTTTATGTCAGCTTTTATTGTCAACAAACGACGCAGATTGCTGGCTTTGAAGTTGTGAGAGGTCCAGTGAAACAGCTTGTTAGGCGACTTCAGAAAATAAATCAGTCCCCTTTATTGCTCCAAAATATTATGTTATTGACAATAACCGTTCGTATATTTTATTTCATGGGACTGAAATTCGAATGGGATAAAAACAAGGCTGCAGCCAATAGCAGCAAGCACGGTATTGGTTTTGATGAAGCCATAACAGTTTTTAGCGACCCCGTGGCGCGGATTTTTTATGACTCGGAACACTCCTTAACAGAAGAGCGAGAAATAATTTGGTCATTCCATTAACCAACGCATACTACCTGTTTGTTTTACCGAGCGTGGCAGGGATGTAATACGCATTTTCAGCGCGCGGCGGGCAACAAAAAGGGCACGTGAAGATTATGAAGAAAACAGCACCGTTAAAAACCGTTCGTAAAACTTCCGATGACATCCTGCGGGAATATAGGTTTGATTACTCGAAATCCCATCCAAACCGGTTTGCCGCTCGTTTCAACAAAGAGCATCGTATTGTTATCCTTGATCCCGATGTCTCCAAAGTGTTTACTACGCAGAATTCCGTCAATACAGTTCTCCGGGCATTGATTGCAGCCATGCCGAAAACTGAGAAGCATAAAGCCGCACAAAAATAAGTATCATTTACTTGAAAAATATTTCTGGTAAAGTCCTGCAGCCACAGAAAACACAGAACCGTATAGTGAGGTTTTTTATCATGAGGATTGAAATAGAAAAAGAAAATGATGGCCGCTGGATTGCTGAGATCCCGGATTTGCCTGGAGTTATGATGTACGGAAAAACGCGTACAGAGGCTATTTCTAAAGTAGAAGCCCGGGCATTAAGGGTAATGGCCGACCGTTGTTGAAAGAGACTTTTGGCAAGATAAAGATTTGACCCCGCCCCGTTCCACGATTTTTCTGACAGGCCGGGGACAGGTGAAAAGCGGCTTCCCCATTTTATTCTCTCAGGCGCAGCGCTCCCGCTCCCGTTTCTATGTTATTGCCGCATACTGCGTATTACCTGTAATGGAGAGCTGCTTGATATCACATATTCCAAGACTCTGCTCCACCGCTTGTTTGATATGACCGATGGTCCAGGGGTCTCTGCGCAACAGTGTTATTCCAACCGCATCAACCGATACAATGTTTGTGCCCGCAATAATGGTATCCAGCCGTGTAGGAGGAACCCCGACCCATAAGCCGTATTTAAAGCCGCCCCGCATAACAGCAAAGCTTGCATCGGTAACACACAGGTGAGGTGTTATGACCTTGTTGATATCAACAATATTTTTTTCCAGCCCATTGTGATAAACGGCCTTTTCCGGTTCATACATTGCCCCGAACATGTTTTTCATGTTGATCGTTATGCCGGACCAGGGATGTGTTTTTAAAACCGGCACGCTCACCATAAAGCTCTCGGTGATAATCCGGGACACGCGGACTGTTTTCATCGACAGCGGGCGCGGTACTGCTATGTCAGTATACGGGCCTTCGCTGAGATTTACGACCTGTATCCCGAATTCTTTCGCAAGCTTATGGAGCCCCAGCACGTTAAAGACCTGCGCGGTATCATTGAAACTGCAGTCTGCCTCGCCAATGACAAGAGGGACGCCGAAGGATTTTAATATGCCTGTTACTGCCCTCACCGCCTCTATGCTGGTATGAGAGCCGGGTTCCCCCGGCACGCCACCGCACAGGTTCGGTTTTATCAGAATCGATGGGTACTGCTTAGCGCCTTTTTCAATCACGGATTGAAATGGTTCCAGCGCCAGGGCGACCGCTTTATGCACGTCGCTGTCTTTTATAATGCAGACTTTTTTGTCGTCTTCCTGCATAGGGGCACCAAAAAATTATTTGAGTCGATGTCGGTTTTGATGGGGACAGCGGAGTACCTATACTGGGTAGTAAGCTAGAATGACGGGAAAGTCAACGTACGCTTTTGGAGCAGCAATAATACGTAATCGAAAAAAATAGAAACAACCACCAATTAATAATTAATTACTGGCCCCGATTATTCTGCAAAAAATATTTATTTCACTACGCAAACTATACACTTCTCTCCATCTCCGGTAAGGAGGTTAACCCCGCCCCTGATTCTTTACCGGTCGTGTTCAATTCCAGGCGGAATAAGTAATAGACCATCATCATGTAGGCCAGACTTTTGGGCAGCATCGCCATGCCAAACATCGGACTAATGGGCATTCCGAACATAGTGATTGTGTAGCAGATAAAGGAAATAAGCATCCAGACCAGAATTTTTTGAGTTGTCCGGTAATAATCCATACCGTTAACGACCAGAGGTGTAACAGCAGGTGACGGCCCGGTTGAAGGGGCGGTTTTAATGTTTTTCCACAGAACAATAAATGCGAGCAATCCCTGTGCGTACAGGGGAATATTGGCGCAATAGCGAAAAGTTCGATCAAGCCCTGTAGGATCAACAAACCAGTTGTTTTGAGGGAAACACACCATTGCGATACGGGCAAACACAAAGAAGAGCGCCAGCCGATTCATCCAGGCAACTGAAGCGGTTGAATAGCGCGAAGATGATTGTACGGCATTGTGACGTATCGCATACCGATAAAGACAATAATAATAGCAATTCATCGTAATGGAAGAAAACATCAGTCCCCATCCCTGTAGCACAAATCCGGTCTCGCGCGAAATCTTTGAAGAAAGATACATAAAATGGGAAACAATCCGGGTTATCATCAATGCTGAATCACCCGTAATCAAAAAAAGTATGGCAAAGAAAACAATTCTCGCATTTATTTTTTCAGGGACTCCTCTATGCCTGATAAGCGTATAAAATACGATGGGCCAAATAAAACCCATATAGACGATCATGGTGATTAAGGAAGCATTATCTGACATGAATGAAAATCCCCTGAGGTTATTACTGTTTATATTTTTATTCTAATTCAAGCTAATTTATCAACAAATTTTTTCGTCAAAAAGAGAACAGCGGAGGTATTAAACTTATACAGAGGTAGTATGCCAGAACGCGATAAAAGTCAACGCCCACTTATTCGGCAGCAGCGGAACTTAATCGGTAAGAAAACTGGAAGCAGCCCCCAGTTGATTAATCAGCTCGGCGTAACTTGGGGGTCAAATCTTTATCTTGAAAAGCGCCGATGAAAACCGGCGAGGTGTATGGAATGAAAGAGTCCAACGGTGAAGGTATAGCCAACCACACCGGCCCCGAGTCATGCGTCGGCGATCTGCAAAGACGTGGCGAAGCGTTGACAGGGGAACGTGCAGGCTGGGTATTGAGCCTCGAAATTAGATATGAGACCGAGTGCCGACGGTTGTTCAAGTGCGCGGAAGGCAACATCCCGCGCCGATATGGCGAGGCTTGCGTGGACTCGGCGGGGTCAGAGACCCCGTGCATGCACGGAAGCACCTCGTGCGGGAACCGGGAGACCCTGCTCCTGGCCTGGAGATTGCAGGATGGTCCGCATGGAGAACCCCAAAGGGCACGCCATGACGAACGGCCGCAGGGAGTCGGACAGCTTCATAGTATCGGAGAAGCCTTCGAACAAAGCCTGTGACAACAAGCAGGCGGCGGAGATGGCGGAGAGAAGGGGGCTGGCCAAGGGGAATCCGTTCACGCGAAACAGGGTCCGGACACAGAGCCGGGAGTAGCCTGCACAGTGAGCTTGACCGGGTACGACAGGCGGCATCGAAGGACAAGGGGCTGCGGTTCACCACGCTCTGGCACCATGTGTACAATGTCGAACGACTGCGTGCAGCGTACTACGGACTGAAACGCGCGGCCAGCCAGGCATAGACGGAGAGACATGGCACGAGCTACGGGAGAGACCTGGAAACCAATCTCCGAGTGCTGTCCGGTCGACTCAGCGACGGGGAGCGTACCGAGCGAAGAGCAGTAGCGGGTCTACATACCGAAGGCCGACGGCCGGCAGCGGCCGCTGGGCATACCGGTGCTGGAGGACAAGATGGTCCAGCGAGCGCCGGTAGAGGTACTGAATGCCGTCTACGAAGAAGACTTCCTCGGGTTCTCGTACGGGTTCCGACCGGCGCGCAGTCGCACAAGGCGCTGGATGCGTTGGTGGTAGGTATCGACGGGCGGAAGGTAAGCTGGGTGCTTGACGTCGACATTCGGGGATTCTTCGACGCCGTGAACCACGAGTGGCTGGTAAAGTTTGTCGAGCACCGGATAGGGGACCGACGCGTCGTGCGCCACGTCAAGAAGTGGCTGAAGGCCGGCGTGCTTGAAAAAGAGCAAGTGGCGTGAGACCGAAGATGGAACGCCCCAAGGAGGCAGCGTCAGCCCCTTGCTGGCCAATATCTATCTTCACTATGTGTTCGACCTGTGGGCCCAGCGATGGCGGAAGAAGCACGCCAGAGGAGATGTCATCGTCGTACGGTTTGCCGATGATGTCGTGTCTGGGATTTCAGTACCGGCACGATGCCGAGCGGTTTCTGGAAGAGATGCAGACGCGTTTCAAGAAGTTCAACCTTGAGCTGCACGATCAGAAGACACGCCTGATAGAGTTCGGCCGGTTTGCGGCGGAAAGAACCGGAACGAACGCGTGGCAGGGAAAGCCGGAGACGTTCGCGTTTCTGGGGTTCACGCATATATGCAGTCGGTCGCGATTGGGCAACTATATGGTACTCAGGAAAACGGAGGCAGGCAGGGTGCGGCGAAAGCTGCACGAAATAAAAAGAATCGCTTAGAACACGGATGCATCTAAAAATCGCTGAAGTGGGAAAGTGGCTCAATACGGGGTTGAAATTAATATATTTTCATCACTAATTTTCATCACTATGCCGAAAGTAATAAGTGTTTTGGTTGTATGGTTACTAGAAAAAAACTTGTTTAAAGAATGATTAAGGAGAGGCTCTATGAAGACAGTATATCGAGAGAAAAACGCCTGTGCTGTGCTTGCTGCATGCCTGCTGGTCTTCTCACTGGCGGCGGGATGCGGGCGAAGCCCGGATGCAACATACCCTATTGATGATACGGTTGTTACGACCGCTGTTCGGACAATCGATTTTATACCGTACCCGATAGCTCCGGGTCTTCAGCCCACGCAGCTTCCGCAGATTTCAAACTACGGCCTGTACGGCTATGGCGACTGGTCGTTCGGCCCGCCGCTTGCTCCCGAACAGCGCAGGGACATAATGCCGCCCGGTTATGTCTATCCGGCCGGCCCGGTAAAAGCGCAGCTTTCAAATTTCTTCGTCTTCACCGATATTCACTGTACCGATAAAGAATCTCCTGCACAGCTGATCTATCTGCAGCAGCTGGATGCGCAGGATGCATCCTGCACTTCGTGTTATTCACCCGTAATGATGTACACAACCCATGTTCTCGATGCCGCCATCCAGACAATTAATGCCCTGCATAAACAGAAACCATATGATTTCGGAATCTCTCTCGGTGATGTCGCCGACAAAACCCAGTACAATGAACTCAGGTGGTATATAGACGTCATCAACGGCAGGGTCATAACCCCGAGCTCCGGCGCCCATCGCGGCGCGTGCACGATCGATTATCAGAAACCCTACAAGGCGGCGGGCCTTGACAGGACTATCCCCTGGTATCAGGCGCTCGGAAACCACGATCATTTCTGGATAGGTTCAATCCCGGTGCTTCAATCATGGCTCCGGGACGCCTTTGTCGGCGACACGGTCATAGCCGCGGGAGATGTTCTCACCAACCCGTATAACGTTAACAGCCCGGATTTTTATATGGGCGTGCTCGACGGCTCAACCCGGTATGGCGATATCATCGGCGCGGGACCGGTACAGGACTTCTCCAGCCCTCCGCGGGTTGCCGCTGATCCGGACCGCTATTCGCTTACCAGAGGAGAGTGGATAAACGAATTTTTTACTACAGCCTCGAATCCGGCCGGTCATGGTTTCAACCTGGTCGATCCGGCAGAGGAACCGAACTTTGCCTGTTACAGCTTCCTGCCGAACGCGAATGTCCCCCTGAAAGTCATCGTGCTCGACGACACCCAGATAGAGGCCGACGGCTCTCAGGACATCCACGGCCACGGCTTCCTTGACCAGGCGCGCTGGACATGGCTTGAAAATGAACTCGATGCCGGTGATGCAGCAGGACAGCTTATGATTATCGCGACGCACATTCCGATAGGCGTCGCACCGCTTTTCTCTGAGATGGAATGGTGGGTCAATCCGCAAAAGCTGCCCCCGTTCGCGCAAAATGCCGCAACCCTGGAAGGGCTGATTACGGAACTCCAGAGCCATCCGAATCTCCTCCTGTGGCTGGCCGGGCATCGCCATTTCAATACCGTTAAAGCATTTCCGTCAGCCGACCCTGCCCATCCTGAAAACGGCTTCTGGCAGGTTGAAACCTCATCGCTCAGGGACTGGCCGCAGCAGTTCCGCAACATCACCATAAATCTGAACAGCGACTATACGATCTCGATAGATGCGATTAATGTTGATCCGGCAATAAAAGAAGGAACGCCCGCCGCCGTATCCCGCAGATATGCCGTGGCAGCGCAGCAGATAGTCGGGACACAGGGCATTTATCAGAATAATGCCGTTCAGATAGATTTTACTACGCAACTGGAAACGACCAACCCGGATACAAGTATCCATCCGATGCCCACTGGTTCGTACAACGGAAAACTCTACAAGCAGTTGAGCCCCGACATGATCGCAAAGCTGCAGGCACTGTTTCCGTAGGTGAGCAGCTGTTTTTATCAATGTATGAATTGTTCCTGTCAGCCGATACCATTGATGTATAATTCAAATAATAACTCAAGTTCTTATACGCCGGGAGGTGCTTTGTGAGTCTGTTCAGGAATAAGCTTGTTCTGCCATGTCTGCTCCTTACGCTTCTTATTTCGTTTCCTGCCTCCGCGCAGACGATCAGGGCCAATGACGATACCACCCTCAGGCAGATTATCATTTTCGGCCGCCACGGCATACGATCGTCCACATCCTCGACTGCCGCGCTGGACCAGTTTTCAGCTGACCCGTCGCCGGGGTTCCCCGGAGTTCCGGTGGGCTACCTGACGCCCCGCGGGCAGCAGGCGGCACAGCATCTCGGTTCCTATTTCAATGAATATCTGACCGCCCAGGGGCTTCTCACGGGAAATCAGGCCGCGGACTTGGCCCGGTCGTACTTCCACGCCAACTCCATTCAGCGCTCCAACATTACCGCGGCCTTTTTCGGGACCGGGCTGATCCCGGGCTCGACCGTGCCGGTGCACTCCTTTGAACTCGGCACGCCGGACCCGGTCTTCGATCCTGTCGCGGCCGGTCTTGTCACGGTGGATTCGAACCGTGCCGTGGCCGAGGCAGAGGGTGTCTTCGGCAGCGGAGCCGCACTGGAGGCAGCGTACAGCGGCGAGCTTGCGCTCGTGAGCAATGTCCTCTACCCGCCGGGAACAGCGCCCATAAATCCGCCGGGGTCTGCGCCGGCGCCGGGCGACCCGCCCGGTCCGCAGGGCTCATACGATCCGGCCGCCATAGCCGTTACCCTAGCCCCTGTTTCGCACGTATCCAACGCCGGGTCCGCCATCTGGGCCGGCGGGCTCAACTACATCGAAAATGCCACGGACCCCTTTGTCATGCAGTACGCCGACAACTTCAGCCTCTCGGATGTCGCATGGGGCAGGCTAACCCTCGATACGCTTTCCCGGAAGACCCGGCTTACGGTCCTGGGATTTAACATTGAGATGCGCCTCCCGTACCTCGCCCGGGTGCAGAGCTCAAACGCCGCTTCACACATACTGCGCACCATGGTCCAGGCCGTGTGGAACTTGAGCCTTCGCGGCTCGTTCGGGGACCGTACATCGCGGATTGTCGTCGTGGTCAGTTCCGATGCCTACGTGGCCGGAGTGGCGGGCCTTCTCGGCCTGCGCTGGACACTTCCCGGGTATCAGCCCGACTTTTGCTCTCCCGGCGGCGCGCTCGTCTTTGAGCTGCGGCAGAACAACCGAACGAAAGAGTATGTTGTGCGCGTCTATTATACTTCGCAGACCTTCGATCAGCTTCGGGACCTCACGAAATTGAGCGTTCAGACACCGCCCGCGACCATGCAGCTTCTGGTCCCCGGCGGCAGCAGCTCCGCTACTGACCTGGACGTACACATGGACTGCCTGGACACAGCTCATGAGATGCCTGATCGACAAGAAGAGTGTGGAGCCCTACTGGAAGGACATACCGCCCGGCGTATTGACCAACGTGCCCCTGGATTAGCGGTTGCATGAAACATCGTCCGTCATATTGGTACATAGGTTTTCTTACAAAAGGAGAATTTTATGTTAAGGTTCTTTCGCTGTATCGTTTTTCTGGCGCTGGCAGTGGTTTGCCTGACATGCGAATGCAGTGGCGAAACAGGCGACACCTATCCCGTGGTGGTCTTTTCGGATGTCCACTTCAATCCGTTCTATGACGAAACGCTGTTTCAGTCACTGGTTTCTTCGGACGCGAGCCAGTGGGCCGGAATATTTGCACGCTCGAGCATAACGGAGCCTTCGACGTGGGGCGCCGACACCAATTATCCCTTGCTGGTGCTTGCGCTTTCAGGCATACAGCAGAACCTCGGGTCAAGCCCTCTGGTAATCTATACCGGAGATGTCCTTGGCCACAATTTCGCCCAGCAGTTCTTCAAACTGTATGGGCGCATGGACATTGCGGCCATGGAGGCCTTTGCGGACAAGACGGTCTCTTTTTTCACGCAGCTGGTAAAATCCTGCGTCGGAGACATCCCGGTCATGTTCGTCCTCGGAAACGCTGATTCATATACCGGGTTTGGACCCGGTAGTAAATTTCTTTCGAACACGGCTGATATCTTTTATTCGAACTGGATAGGCGCTACTGCGGATCATCAGGAGTTTCTCGGCACCTACAAGGCCGGAGGGTACTATTCGGCGCAGCCGCCTGGAACGAACATGATGGTGATAGCGCTGAATACGTTCACGCTTTCCACGCTTGCGCTCGGCGGCAGAGAGTGCGCGGTGCAGGCCGAGCTCGCATGGCTCGAGGAACGCCTTGCTGCAGCCAGGAGCTCCGGCAAGGATGTGTGGCTGCTCATGCATGTGCCTCCGGGCATGTACCTGGGCGAGACCGCGAGCAAGCTTAATTCCAGCGGTCATCTTTTTTCCGCTTCAAGAATTCTGAAGCCCGGGTATCAGGCGCGCCTTTTGCGGATACTTTCCAGCTATTCAGACATCATACGAGTGATGCTTGCCGGACATACCCACATGGACGAGTTCAGGAACATCTTCGGCGGGACTCCGCTGCAGGCGAAGGGCTTTCTGGAGATAACGCCCGGCATAACGCCATACTTTGACAACAATCCCGCTTTCAAGGTCTTTACGCTTTCAAAGCTCAACAATGCTCCTGTTGATTACAGATCGGTGAACTACGACCTTGCTTCCAGCCCCGCGCAGTTCGAGCCGTATTATACTTTTTCGACGGCGTATTTTGGCGGGCTTGCGCACGCTTCCCTGGATGATGCCCTGGCGGAGCTGTACCCGGCGCTTGCCGCTGACGAAGCAAAGCAGGGGCTCTTCAGGACCTATTACTATTCCGGGAACGATTCCAAGAATTCAATCACCGATGCGAACTGGAAGGTTTACTGGTGCGGCATTGCGCAGATGACCGGGCTCGGGCTAATCGAGTGCGTGAACTCGTATTGAAGAAAATAGTTGTCCCTGCCATGGTCGTACGTGAAGCACGTTCCTATCAGTTAATTCAAGCGCTCTCTTAAAATTATTGGACGATAAAGTTGTCAAGGCGATATTTATTAATAAAGGCCTGCTTGCAATAGCAGGCCTTTTTATGTATGTAGACCTTAATCATATCTGCATGCGCTATATTCTTTTCTGTAAGCAATATTACTAACATAAACGCAGCACGCAGGAGGGGCCGACATGAATTCAATCGCTCGTCTAACTCGTTTTATTACTACAGATATCTGGCGCATTCGCATCGACAGCCTCACCCTGTCACGATCTCTCATTATAAAGCCCTTGCGCGTAGCGGTGCTTGCTTTGCGCGGCTTTGATGAAAACAAATGTTCGTTGAAAGCTTCAGCGCTCACGTTTTATACGCTTATGTCAATAGTGCCGGTGGTGGCGCTCGCATTCGGCATCGCCAAGGGTTTCGGGTTTGAAGACAAGCTGCAGCAGCAGCTCCTGGAAAAGCTTCAGGGCCAGGAAGAAGTAATCCGGCGGGTTATCGACTTTGCGCATTCGCTGCTGGAGAACACAAAAGGCGGGCTGGTGGCCGGCATCGGCGTAATCGTGCTGTTCTGGACGGTCATCAAAGCTGCTGGGAAATATTGAGGCATCCTTTAATGAAATCTGGGGCATAGAAAAATCACGCACCCTTGCCCGCAAATTCAGCGACTATCTTTCGGCGATGCTGCTGTGTCCGCTTCTTCTTATAGTCGCGGGGAGCCTGAATGTCGCCATAGCAGGGAAAGTTTCCCTCGCTGCCGGGAAGCTCGATCTTATAAAGACGGCTGCTCCGGTCATCCATTTCGGGCTCAAGCTGCTGCCCTATGTTTTTATCTGGCTGCTGTTTACCTTTGTCTATGTTTTCATGCCCAACACAAAGGTGAACATAAGCTCCGGGCTCGTCGGCGGCATTGTGGCCGGCACCCTGTATCAGCTGGCGCAGTGGGCCTATATAAAGTTCCAGGTCGGCATTGCCAGCAATAATGCGATTTACGGCGGGTTTGCCGCGCTGCCGCTGTTTTTGATCTGGCTGCAGATGAGCTGGCTCATTGTGCTCTTAGGGGCCGAGATGTCATTTGCTCACCAGCATGCCAGAAGCTATGAATTTGAACCGGACTGCCTGCATGCAAGCTATTCGTTTAGAGAGCTGCTGGCGCTGCGGATAACACAGATGCTGGCACAGAATTTCCAGCGCGGCGGGCCGCCCATGAACACTAATGATATCGTGGCGCGGCTGGAAACGCCGGTGCGGCTTGTCCAGCAGATTCTTGATAATCTTGCCGCATGTGGCATTATCAGCGAGCTTATAGGAGCTGCCGATAAAACCATAGCCTATCAGCCGGCTAAAAATGTTAATCTGCTGACCATCGCTTCTGTTACGGAAGCGCTGAAGCAGCACGGCTTAGATACCCTTCCCTTGCTGCAATCCCCTGAGCTTGAAGCAATTACCAGCCGCATGAATGTGCTGAAACAGGAAATCGAAAAATCATCCGGCAACTGCGCGCTGATAGATATCGGCAAAGCGTAACAGGGGAAAAAGTCAGAAATGAAAAGATGATTATGCATCTGGAACTCAAAAAATCAGGAAATTTTTGTTTTTAACCTTTAGTCGAGTTCGCCTGCGATGAGCTCAGTCGAATCGAGTTCCAAATTCAATCTTCTTTGTTTCTTTTATAGTCTTTGCGGTTAACTTTGGTTTCGGCTTGTCCGGGTCAGGCGGGTTATGATTACTCTTGCAGGCAGCGGTGAATATCTTCCGGCAATGGAGCCGGTGGATCGCTATCTTATAGGCCAACTCGGCAGACCGCCCCGCGTGGTCTGCCTGCCGACTGCCGCCGGCAGGGAAGGCAGCGAGCGCATTGCCTACTGGGCACGTCTGGGCGTCGAACATTTTACCCGCCTGGAGGCCAGGGTAGAATCTTTGCCTGTGATTGACCGGGAGAGCGCCAATAACGCTCTCCTGGCTGATGCAATTGCCGCGGCTAATTTTGTCTATTTATCCGGCGGTAAGCCGGACTATTTGTATAACACTTTGGAAGGCAGTTTAGCCTGGGAAGCGATTCTGGCGGTTTTAGCGGATGGCGGAATACTGGCCGGGTGCAGCGCCGGAGCAATGATACTGGGCGAAAAGTTTTACGGGTTCCCCGGCTGGAAGCCCGGCTTTAATTTTCTGCCGGGCGTGACCGTGATCCCCCATTTCGATGAGATACCGGAAAGCATTGTCAAACCGCTGCACCTTTTGACCAGAAACGATCTTACCATGCTCGGCATAGAGGGCAAGACGGTCTTAGTGCAATGCGGAGAGCAGTACGAGGTGGTGGGCAGCGGCGGGATACATGTGTGGAATAAACGCGGCAAGACCCGCTACACCAGCGGTCCGCTGCCAGTTGCTGCATTGGGGGAAGGGTAGATGCAGAGCAGAGAGGCTACACGAAGCATAATTGGGCAACCACTTTAAAGGATGGTGCTGAACAATCTATTTTTCGCTTACTTTGTATTCCGCATGACGTTCTGTATCAGCGCGATGGTCTGAAAGGTCTTTGCTCAGCTCATTTACCGCCACGGTACAGATTATTTTTATCCAGTCTGGCTTCAGTCATCATCAAGCGCTGGTCAAGATTCTTAATATCTTGTTTTAACTCGGTTCTGGTCGCATCAATTTTCTCAATAAGGATCTGATGTCCTTCAACAACCAAATCAAGTTTATGATTGAAATCCTCAACCAAAATACCCATCTGATGCTTCATTATCTCTTCAATTGCCGTTAAATCTTTCTCGTCCATTTTCAAAAACCTTCAGTTGATCTTAATGGCACTGTACCGTTGGAAATATATGGCAGGTATATGTGAGTGTCAAGGATTGAATTCATCAGCATCTTTATAATTATCAAGATTACTAAAGATATTCAATTTATTTCCAGCTTACTCTTCCAAACTTATTGACACATCAGCAGAATTTCCATATACTTACTCATCTTAAACCTTCGCTTATACAAATCTATCATATTGGAGAGATATAATGTCAGGCCATTCTAAGTGGAGCACTATCAAGCGGAAAAAGGGCGCCATCGATGCAAAACGGGGAAGAATTTTTACCCGGCTTATTAAAGAAATAACCATTGCCGCGCGTATCGGCGGGGGCGACCAGAATGGGAATCCCCGTCTCCGGACGGCTGTTTTAGCTGCCAAAGCTGATAACATGCCCAAGGATAACATTGACCGGGCAATAAAGAAGGGCACCGGCGAGCTTGAAGGGTTTACCATTGAAGAATATACCTATGAAGGCTATGGCCCTGGTGGCGTAGCGATTATGGTAGAAGTAATGACCGATAATAAGAACAGGGCTACCGCGGAACTGCGGCATGCTTTCACCAAACACAATGGCAATATGGGTGAGGCAGGATGCGTCGCGTGGATGTTCCAGAAAAAAGGCGTGATCCAGTATGACCAGGGCGCTGTAGAGGAAGAGAAACTGATGGAAGTGGCACTGGATGCGGGCGCTGATGATGTCCGTGATGAGGGCTCCGTGCTTGAAGTAACGACCGATCCGAAGGATTTCTTTAAAGTGAAAGAAAAGCTCGATGCCAGCGGCCTTCCTCCCTGTGTTATGGCCGAAGTGAGCATGGTTCCGCAGAACACCATCAAGGTAGTCGGCAAAGAAGCGGAACAGGTGCTGAGGCTTATGGAGGCGCTGGAAGATCTGGATGATACACAAAAAGTGTATGCCAACTTTGATATTCCTGAAGAGGAGATGGACCGGCTCAGCCAATGAATTTCCTGAACCTGCAGTGCGGCGCCTGTTTCTGTACGCTTCGTTTTGAATCTGCCGTCCTTTAAAATAAATTTATCATACCCTCACCCGATAAAATCTTGCCAGCCATAACGGCCGCAATTCAGCCTTTTTTGTGACGTTGCAGATGAATTCTGTTATAATACGCTCCCGGTGAAGCAATCAGCATCTGAACGTGTCACATATCTATTCCATTGATAATCAGGTCCTATCATGAAAGAAGCAGTAGTGCTGCTCAGCGGCGGCATTGATTCGGTTACCACCATGGCCATCGCGCGTGCCGAAGGTTACGGGGTATATGCACTGAGTTTCAATTATGGCCAGCGGCATGCCGTCGAACTGGAAAAAGCGCGGGCCGCAGCTACAGCGCTTGGGGGCAAAGAAACACCTTGTCCTTGATATAGATTTGAAGGCGATAGGCGGCTCGGCACTCACCGATACACTTGCTGTGCCCAAAGACCGGAGTGCTGCGGCGCATGTCGCAATCAATACCGATCACCTATGTTCCGGCGCGAAACACCATCTTCCTGTCATGCGCCCTTGCATGGGCTGAGGTGCTGGGGGTGTTTGATATTTTTATCGGCGTGAACGCCCTTGATTACAGCGGGTATCCGGACTGCAGGCCGGAGTATATTGCGGCGTTTGAACGCATGGCAAATCTTGCGCTCAAGGCTGCGGTGGAAGGCGCGGGAAAGATAATCATTCACGCACCGCTTCTGCACTCTCACCAAGGCCGAGATTATCCGGCGCGGCATTGAGCTCGGCATTGATTATTCGCTGACCCACTCCTGTTACGACCCCGGCCCTGACGGTAAGGCCTGCGGCCGCTGTGACAGCTGCCTGCTGCGCCTCAAGGGGTTCCGGGAAGCAGGCGCGCGCGACCCCATACCATATGGCTCTGTATGAAAAATCCGTTTGCGCTACTGGGCATTGCTCCGGAAATATGCAGCAGGTTAAGCGATGAGGACCTGTTTGTGCTGGTCAGATCAGCCTACCGGGCTTTGCAGACCATTTATCATCCTGACCGCGGCGGCTCGCATAAAAAAGCCATTGAAGTAAACCTTGCCTTTGAGATGCTGGATTACCGGAAGGACCAGGAACAATTTGCCGCGCATAAAGAGCGCTATGTTCAGCGGCTCTACCGAACTACCCGGGGCCGGGCACGGAGCTTGCCGCGCAGCTGGAACAGCAGCAGAGAGCATATCACCAGACAGCGGTGAAGTACTATGATTACATTCTTAGCGGGCTGGGCTGCAATGATCTCCACACGTCAATAGCCTCGTTAACATCCGTAACGATCGGTCTCTATGATCTTGCCCTGCAAAAAAATCTGCCCCGCGCTCTTCCCGGCTATGGCACCAATTACAAAAAAATCAGAATTGACCAGCATGGCCGCAGCTTTGTGAAAGAGGTGGGGAGCGCGCGCTTTTATGAACGGAAATCCACCAAATTTCTGGGAACCATTGCCAAAGATGCGCTTGATATTCTGCCCCATTTACATGGGTATGAAACAACTCCCCATGTACCGTTCAACCTGCGCAGAGAGCAAAAAGCTTCTCGGATACCGGAAACCGGTTTTTAAAAACAGTATCCTCAAAGAAAATTTTATTGCCTATTGCCTGCCGCATCTTGTACCATTCATTCAGGAGCATAGTTATCTTGTTTCCATGAATACCAGGAACAGGGATCTGCTTCTTGACGGCGTTATTATAAAAATTACCTACGATGATGATACCAGCCGGTAATGCGTAAGCATACAAACGGTGCGCGTTTTACCATAGTGCAATTGAAAAAACAGACAGCAGGGAGGGCTATACAGGGCATGCGTGAGTCAATAAAACAAAACAAGCGTGAGCATATTCTGAAAGCAGCAATAGAGCTTTTCACGAAAAAAGGCTTTGAAATGACCAATGTGGAAAGCATTGCCCGCAAAGCAAAAATTGCGAAGGGGACGTTCTATAATTTTTTTGATAAAAAAGAGGACGTACTGCTCTACTTTCTTGACAAAGAAATTTCAAAAAGCGGCGACGAGATTGAGCGCAACTTAGGCTCAGCAAAAACTATTGCTGAGGAGCTGGGACTGGTGATTCCCTCCTATATTAAACATATATTCCCCAATAAAGAATTTACCAAAGTTCTTATGAAAGAGCGGATTAGTAAAATAGGCACGGGAAAGAATAAGAATGAGCTCGTTCTGATGCAGCTGGTGACAGAATTAATTGATCGGGCAAAACAAAGGAATGAAATTCGACAGGACATCGATTCGCGGTGTTTGGCAGAAATGATATTCGGCTTCTATACCATGTATGTAATATACTGGGCTAACGGATTTATAAAAACTAAAAAGCAATGTGTTGAACGGATTAACGAAGTCATAAGCCTGGTTATCAATGGTGTCGGTAAAAAATAAAAATAACGGCAGCACCCTCACTTTTTAGACCTCACTGTAAATCCTCAGTACCCGGTTTCTAAACTGCTGGCCCTGCAATTGTATCCTGCGCTCGCGCTTCGCTGCTCTATCCTATCCTTTCCCTGCGGTCAGGTTGTTGGTTGGTTTGCTATGCCTAAATTTTGGGAAAAGTTTTAATAAAAAAATAACTTGACATGAACAGAGCGGCGCTATAATATGACCACGGTCATTAAAATATGACCGCGGTCATATTAAAAAACCCGCTACTACAGATCCGGGGGAGGATGTTATGGCTTTAAAGGACGATTTGATAAACATTGTAGGCAAAGAATCTGTTTTTGATGATGAGGAAACCCTTATTTCCTATTCGCGTGATCAGAGTTTTGTGAATCCCCGCCGGCCTGATCTGGTTGTGTTCGCGGAGACGGTAGAGCAGGTGCAGAAAGTGATGCACTATGCGAACAAGACACTCACTCCGGTTACCCCCTATAGCTCGGGGCTTAACTTGCATGGAGGTACGATTCCCCGGCAAGGGGGTATCGTTCTTAATCTTTCCCGGATGAATAAGATATTACAGGTGGATACCGAGAACTGGTCTTGCGTGATTGAACCAGGGGTAACGGTAAGTCAGCTGCAGGATGAGCTGGGGAAGCATCAGCTGCGGGCAATGCTCCCGTTTGGGGTACCTCCGCAGCGTTCGGCGCTGACAAGCTATCTGGAACGTGATCCGGCAGTTGCTGCGGCAAGCTTTGAATACGGCAACGAGCTCATTATGGACACGGAACTGGTTCTGCCTACCGGTGAACTCTTCAGGACTGGTTTGTGGGCTTCAGGTAATACCCCCGGCTCACCGATGGGTCCGATTCGAGCTATGGTTAACCGGCTGTGGACCGGAGCGCAGGGGACGCTGGGTATTATGACGAAGATGAATATCAAAGTGGAGTATCTGCCGGCCAAAAGAAAAATTATGCTTTACCAGTTTGATTCCTTCCCGGAGGCAATAGAACCTCTCAGATTGATACAGAGAAAAGAGATAGGGCATGAATGTTTTGTGATCAACAACTTTAATCTGGCTGCTTTGCTTTGCAAAGATTGGACAGTACCTGAACAATTTCCAGCACCGATGATTAAATCAGGGGAATTTGATGCTCTTCGGCAAAAACTTCCTGATTGGCTGATGGTCCTCTGTTTAAATGGCGGCCCCAGGATGCCGGAGGGTAAAATAGCGTATGAAGAAGAGGCGCTCAAAACCATCGCTTCGCTGGCGCATTTGCAGAGTTATAACGGCGGGCAGTTCGAGAGTATGCTGCTGGGTGAAATGCTGCGTCCCTGGGGAATATTGAAAAAGTTCTGTTACCGCGGCTCGGTCCATGATGTCTCATTTAAGGCCCCGCTTAATAAGGTTCCGGTGTTTCAAAAAATCGTTATGGAATTTATAAACGAATCTAACTATCCCCTGCAGGACATTGGCGTGTACGTCCTGCCGATTGAACGGGGGCGCGCCTGCCATTGTGAAGCTGATTTCCATTGTGATCCGAATAACCGGAATGATGTGGAGCGGGTAAAGAACCTCTGGCAGGAAGTGAGCAGGAGGTTCATTGATGAGGGCGGCGCCTTTTTTGACCGGCCCTATGGGATATGGGCAGATCTGGTGTACAGCCGTGCTGGAACCTACACGCAAAAACTAAAAGAGATAAAACGGGAGATCGACCCAAACAATATCTGCAATCCGGGACAGCTCTGCTTTTAAGACAACAGACAGGGAGGAATATATCCATGACCTATTATGAAAAGAAACCAGAAAAAAAGTTTTTTGAAAAGACGCTGGAAGACTACCGGGATTCGATCTGGGGGTGTGCCCGGTGCAACCACTGCCAGAACCAGTGGGGATGGAACATAAAAAGTGCCGAGTTTTCTGAAATCTGCCCGGCATTCCATGAATACAGGATTTTCCCCTACTCAGGCATGGGGAAAATGCACATAGCGCGGGCTTTGCTTGAGGGCGACTTTGATTATGAGGACGCGCCGGAAGTGGTAAAGTTTTTATATACCTGCACCACCTGCGGCGCGTGCGAAATGAACTGTCAGCGACTGCAGGATAAGGAACCGCTGCAGGTGAATGAGGTGCTGCGGGCGCTTTTTGTTCAGGATGGGATCGGCCCCATGCCGGAGCACAAGAACCTTATCAAGAGCGTGAAGAACTATGACAATCCGTGGATGCAGCCGCGCACCCAGCGTGACCGGTGGGCACGCAAGCTCGGCATTAAAGATGTGAGCAAAGAGAAAGCAGAGACACTGTTTTTTGTGGGGTGCACCTCTGCTTTTGACAACACGCAGTGGCACGTCGCGCAGAATACCGCCAGGATACTGCTCAAGGCAGGCGTTGACCTTGGCATGCTCGGCAAAGATGAAATATGCTGCGGCAGCCCGGTAGCGCGGATTGGTGACCGGGAAACGTTTATGGATCTGGCGCGGCGCAACATCGAGATGTTAAACAAGAGCGGCGTGAAGGAGATCGTGGCATTCTGCCCGGGATGCTTCCGGGCCATTACCCATGACTATAAAGAAATCCCCAAGGCAGAGAAGCTTAAAGCAAAAGTCTATCACTCGTCCCAGTACATTGACAAGCTGATTCAAGACGGCAAGCTGAAGATGAAGGGTGAGCTGAACATGCGGGTTACCTGGCACGATCCCTGTCATCTGGGGAGACACCTGGGGATTTATGATGAGCCGCGCAGGATTCTGCAGGCCATCCCCGGCATTGAGCTGGTGGAGATGGAGCGCATCAAGGACCAGTCGTGGTGCTGCGGCGGCGGCGGCGGCGCGCGGACCGCATTTATGGATTTTGCCCAGAAGACCGCAACGAAACGGCTTCAGGAGGCGAAAAAGACCGGGGCCCAGTCAATTATAACCGCATGCCCGTTCTGTGAACAGAACCTGGGGGATGCCGCGAGTAAGATGGATGACGGGTTGGAAGTGCAGGATCTTACTGACCTCTTAATAAAAGTTCTTGACCTAGAATCAAGATAGTGGGGGAGCAAACGATGGATACCATGAAGCAAAAAGTGATTCAAAAAAAGTTGCCCCGGGAAGTTTACAATGCCTTGAAGAGCGTGGTCGGGGAGCAGTGGATTTATGAGCAGCGCTCGGTGGTGGAGACCTACAGCAAGCTTTCCATTGAGGGTTTTAGTTATATTAAAAAGCATGAGAAAGATCCTCATGTACTGCCGGCGTGCGTGGTGCTTCCCGCATCAACGGAAGAGATTCAGACCATCGTGCGGATTTGCAACCGCTACCACGTTCCGTTTATTCCCTTTACCAATGGGCAGGTATTTTGTAATCCCACGACGCCGGACCCCACGCTGATCATCCACCTGTCGCGCATGAACAAAATTATTCATATTGATGTGGAAAACATGAATGCCACGCTGGAGGCGTATGTTGATTATGGGCAGCTGCAGGCTGAGACGATGAAGCGGGGGCTGTGGAATGGCGGCAGCCCGCTGGCAACGTCTCTCTGCAAGCTCGCTTCACAGTTTGCCTTTGCCGGGCTGTGGCAGACAGACTTAAAGTACGGGCTGTTCAGCCGCAACATAGTGAGTGTCAAAATGGTGCTTCCTGATGGGGAAATTCTTACCACCGGATCACGCTGCATGCCAAAAGCCGGTGATTTCTGGGAATATGGTCCGGGGCCGGACCTGCTCGGGCTGCAGCGGTCGGGTATTGGCACCAACGGCATTGTAACAGAAATTACGGTCAAACTTCATTCGTGGGTTGGAGATAAGGCATTCCCGGAGTTCCCGGCGGGGAGACCCAGTTTAGCTGATGTGCATGACCCGAAATATGACAATCCGCCTGCAGCCTTGAAAAACCATAAACTCTACTGGGTTGAATACAAGGATTTTAAATCGCAGATTAAGGCAATGCGGGAGATTGCCCATTCCGGTATAGCTATTGGACTGAATGCTACCGGCGTGTATTCAGCATTTTACTGCTCACAAACTCAGGACATGACGGTCGAGCGCTGCAAAAATAAATTTTTCCCCGACTGGAACAACTATATCATCCTTGCCAACACCAGTTCGGATAAGCAGATCGAATATGAGGAAAAGGTTCTCCAGCAGATTATCCAGGAGCATGGCGGCACCTTCCTTTCAGAATCCTATAAGCCGGAAGTGCTTGAAGCCCTCAAGCCATGGAATTATGACTGCATACGGCATTCCACCGGATACCGGATGAATCGCAAGGCATATCTTAATGCCTGGCTGCCGCAGGGGCCGTTAGATAATGCATTCAAGACTTCGCGCGAGTGGAAGAAGGCGCTTGAGATGTTTGGCGAGGTTGACATAACCGACCGGGGCGGTGCGGATGACACCCCGTTTATCTATGCGCTTCAGCGCGGCCATTTCTGTCTGTTTGAGACCGATAACTATCCAGATCCAACGCTGCCGGACGAGATCAAGAAAGCAGCAGGCTTTGGGATTTATGGCGCTGCTACATTTATAAAACATGACATGGGGCCCATGCTGATGGCGTTTTTAAATGTAGAGCCGTTCACCACCATGTTCCCGGAAGCAGGTCCCAATGGGCATCTGTTCATGAGGAAGATCAGGAAGGTGTTTGATCCCAACGGGGTGGCCTCGCCGGGGCGCCAGGTTTTTACCGAGGAGGAATGGCAGCAGTTCCCCAAGGAATTCAAGAATATGTTCAACCAGATGCGCGCACTGCAGGGACTGGGAGCAGTGGAATAACGGGAGAACAGACTAACTCTGCAATGAGTGCGGGAGCGGAGGGGAGGAAAACTGCATGAATCCGGTAAACATCTCAAAACAAGGCGGGGATTTTCCCTGAATATTGTTAACAAAATTCTTGACTGCATAACCAAATAATAATAAGTGTTGCTCAATAATTCCCTATTCCAGTGAGAACTGCACAACCCGCGGTATTAACTGAATCCAGTATTCTCAAAAGGAGCCTACTATTGAACCGAAATACGACAAGTAAATCGTAAGAACGACTTAAGCGGAGCAACGTAAAGCACATAACCAAATAATGCAGCACGCTTTATCCTTAGCACCACAAAGGCAGAAATTATGAATAACTCTGCGTCGGAAAGTGGGTTAGGAACCAAGATACCGTCTTCAGGGTATAGACACTATATCCCTGTCGGCGGTTTTTTATTGCGTCGCCGGCTCTCATATCACACGGTGTTGCCCTGCTGAGGCGGCACAAGCAGCGTCTGGATACGAAACGGCCCGCTGCACTGAAGGCATGTTTTTAGCGAGTAATGAGTAACGGTCTTAATTGATATTATAAACAGGGAAAGGAGGGCTATTCATATCATTGTGAAGCTTTAAGCCAGTAAAAATTATCAGAAAATCTAATTTGAAAAGGAGGGAGAGAAATAATGAAAACGAAAAGAGGTTTTTTATTTTCCATTATAGCCTTGAGCATCATGCTCAGTTTTTCTCTATCGACACAGGCTCTGGCGGAGGAGGTCATGGGGATAACGCTTGAAAAATATTTAGAGCAATATAAGGGCGTCGCTATAAAGGATCCCGCGTACATTGCGCAGTTGGAGAATGAAAAGAAGCAGTACGGCATTTCTGCCAGGGATATTCAGGTTATGAACCTGTATTACATGAAGTTCATGCAGTTTAAAACCTGGGATGTTGCTTTCGGCAGGCTGCCGCTGCTCAGGGAGGACGGGCAGGTGCGTGAACGGGTGGTTACCAGGCAGCAGATGACCATGCCGCCGGAATCAGGAATAGAAGTTAAAGGTAATTTTAATTTTCTATCACCGAATGAAGTGAAGGGCATGAAAGCCCTGATGATCACCTATTACGATCCCAAGAAAGAAAGTGATTACTGGATGTATGTGCCCTCTCTGCGGAAGATCAGACGCATATCTGCTGCGGACCGGGATGACTCCTTCTTCGGCTCTGACTGTACCTGGGCGGATGCCGCTGATATAAAAGTGGATGAGGAAAAGCACCGCATCTTGCGGGAGGCCCCGTACCCCACACAATGGGACGAAAAGATATATGATGAGCCTGGCACTGCGGCATGGGAACACGTTTTTGAACCCGGATGTGCCGGTAAAGTCGGAGCAGATCGTGATAAATGTCCTGGTATCGAGCACAAATATCCTTTCAAGTTCCCTTTAGATCCGGGGAGAAAACCGAAGACGGATAACCTGGGTCCCATGTGCTACGTGGTGGAAAGCATTCCCCAGTGGCCTACCTATTACGCCAAGAAAGTTACCTGGTATCATAAGGACCTTAAATTTTCTCTGTGCCAGGACTACTATGATGAAAAAGGAAGACACATAAAATATTTCAAAAGAACCTATATAAAAATCGGCGAACAGCCGGGTGTGCCCGGCCCCACCTGGTCCCAGAACTGGTGGTTCATCAAAACTCTTACAACGGGACATTCCACGTTTCACGACGTTATAAGCCAGGTGGCAAACTCCCCGGCCATAAAGGAGTACCAGTTTACCCAGTCATCTATGGTTGGCACAGGCAGATGAGATGTAACTAACGGGTTTTTATTTAATCGCCTGCCCTGGAGATGATCATATATTCCAGGGCAGCGAGGGAGGGGCAAACAATGCTACAACAAAAGAAAAATATTTTCAGCGTAAAGCTCCACGTATTATTCTTAACAGCATGCCTGGCGATGGCTTGTATGTGCCAGGGCGCTTACGCGTTAGATACCGGGGACCCAAGACTGGAAGTGTGGGGTTATATTCAGAATGATACCGCATGGCATTACACGTCAAATCCCGGACTGAAAGATATCTTCAAATACAAAACAGTTGCCCCCGGGCTGGGGAATTTCGGTCACCCTGCGGCCTTTTTAGTGAACGGGCTGTCGCGGCAAAACATAGTGAAACACAGGGACTCGCTGGAGAAATTTGAAAACAGCTTTAACATGAAGATGCTGTACAAGATTAAGGATTGCGATAATGAAAAACTGTCAATTTTCGGCCGCATCTACACGCTGGTCGATTCAATGTATGATCTGACCAACGATCAGGGCTGGCGTGCAGGCGGACTTCCCGGCGCGTATCATGGGAAAGGCAATGCCGGGCGGTATTACCGGAATGATTTGCACTGGCGCGCTTCCAAGCGGATCCCCCGGGAGTTTTATGTGGATTATAACATTCCGCAGATGGACCTGCGCATCGGGAAACAGATGATTGTGTGGGGTGAGATCGACGGATTCAGGCTCCTGGACCTGGTCAATCCCTTTGATCTGCGGGAATTCATTCTTGATGATTACGAGGACAGCCGCATACCGCAGTGGAGCGTTGACCTTAAATGGCGGTTTCTGGAGGATAAGCCGGACCAGTACCTTGAGTTTGTTTGGATCCCTGATTTTGAGGCAAACCAGATAATGAAGGAAGGGAGCCAGTGGGCAGTAGATGAGCTTAGCGTTTACTATGCGGGCGACAGGGCCTTTTCATATGTGGATCAATATAATCTGTTTGGACGGGGCTACCACTATAAGAATAAGTACAAAGAACCTGCCGAAACTATTAAGAACTCCAACTTCGGGGTACGCTACGGCGGAGTCAAGCAGATGCAACGCGGCGCGCTCTCATACACGTTCAGCTATTTGTACACCTGGGATTACAGCTGGGCGCCTTTTGTCAAGGGCTGGTTTATGCCGGGCGTCGGCAATGTCAATTCTCACCATTCGATTCCGGGGGTTACTGATATATTTCTTCTCGCGCCTACAACCATTGAGCGTAAGTATACCCGAAATCACGTTTTGGGAGCCACCTTTAATAAGGTCATTGGCAAATGGGCGTTCAGGGGTGAGGGCGCCCTTACCCTGCATAAATACGTGGCGGTTAATCCGCTGACAGGCGGTAAATCATCGCAGTCCATGGAAAAGAAGAAAAATACCCTGGACTACTGCCTGGGATTTGACCGAACGGTGTTTACCGACTGGTTCCTCAGCGGCCAGATTATCCAGAATATTGTCCTTGAAGCTCCCGGACATATGGTCAAGGGCCTGTCATTGAAAGAGAAAAAAGCCCTCGACACTCATTTTACCTTTGTCGTGTCAAAGCCCTTCAAGCGGTTTAACGATCAGGTGGGTATGTCAGCTCTTATTGCCTATGGAACAGTTGGTGAATGGTGGATGTCACCTAAGCTATGGTGGGAGGTGACGCAGAACGTCAAAGCAAGCCTGGGGGCTCAAATCTTTTTAGGCCAGCATTATGATACCCTGGGCCAGTTTAACCGGCAAAGCCAGATTTACACGCAATTGAAATACAGCTTTTAGTGAGAGACCGCAGAAGCTTGTGACGGAGCAGAGAAAGGAATTAGGAACATGACAAAGAAAACATACAGCAGGATCACCGCCGAGTTTATTATTAAATTCAGGGTTCTGCTGCTTATAATTGTTGGCGGGCTTTCGGTCTTCTTTATGAGCAGGTTTGCCGGCATAGCGGTCATTACCAACCTGGATGATTTTGCGCCCATGGGCCATCCGTACGTGCAGGTCCAGAAGCTGATGGAAAAATGGTTTAAAGGCGGCAATATGATTCAGGTGGAGGTGGAGGTAAAAAAAGGCGACATCTTGAATCAGGACACCCTGAAAAAAATCCTGCGCATCAACCGGGACATTATGTTTTTAGACGGGGTCATTGCTGCCCGGCTGCATTCTATCGCTGATACAAAAGTGAAAATGACCAAGGGATACCCCGATGGATGGATCAGCAAACGCCTGCTCGTGATGATACCGCAAACCCCGGAACAAACGCAGGAATTAAAAGAAGCCATTTTAAGCGACGAGCTTATTTACGGCCAGTATGTTTCAACTGACTTTAAAGCGGCAATAATCAGGGCGGACTTTAAAGAAGACATCAGCTACAAAAAACTGTTTAAGGACTTGCGCGAAATTCAGGAGCAGGAAACAGATGCGAACACCATTATCAACATCTCCGGCAGGCCGATTATGCTGGGCTGGATCGATTTTTACCAGCATAAACTTATCCCCTTATTCGGCATTGCCCTGCTGGTAATGGCCAGCCTGCTGTACTTGTGCTTCAGGACCGTCGCGGGCGTTATTTTGCCGCTCGTGACAGCTCTCATCAGCGTGGCCTGGGGGCTTGGGCTGCTGGCGATCCTCGGGTATTCAATGGATCCCATGGCTGCGGTTATACCCTTTCTGATCCTGGCCATCGGGATAAGCCATTCAGTCCAGGTTGTGAAACGGTATTACGAAGAATGTGCCAAGGGCTGTACGTCAAAGGCTGCTGCCACGGAATCGATAGCGGCACTGATGGCTCCTGCCCTGGTTTCGGTAACAACGGACGCCTTCGGCTTTCTCACCATGATAACGGTTAAAATCCGCATGCTGAAACTGCTGGCTATTATCGGCACCCTTTCCCTGGCCAGCATCACGTTCATGGTGCTCATATTTCTGCCGGTCTGCTTTTCCTTTCTGCCGACGCCAAAACAGAGCACGGTGCGGCGCGAGGAAGAGGCGGGCGGTTTCCTGAACAAGGGGCTGCTATGGATATCGCGCCATTCCACTACAAATAAAGGTGCCTGGTCATTTATGGCGCTGCTGGCAGTATTGGTAGTGGTGGGGCTCATAGGGACCAGCAAAATGCAGATCGGCGGCCAGGCGCCGGGCGCGGGAGCGTTCTACATGGATTCACCCTATGCGGTGGAGACGGCAAATATCGCCAAAAAATTCCCCGGCGCCATATCCTACTCGCTCATCATAAAAGGCTCTGCGGAGAATGACATTCAGAGACAGGATGTGCTGAAAAATATTGAACATCTTCAGGATTATCTCAACCTGGACCCGAAAGTCGGCGGCAGCCTGTCGGTTATTGATTTCTTGAAACGGATGAATGTTGTTATCCACGATGGCGATGAGCGCTATTACCACATTCCCCGCATCGGAGATCCGGACATCGGCTATTATGAGGATACGGAGATGGTGCAGCGGGCGGTGGGAGAGTACCTCTTCTTGTACAGCCTGGGCACTGCCGGTGAATTTGATTTTCTCATAGACTATGAATATAAAAACACCAACATCAACGTCTTTTTAAAAGACATGGAGGCCCAGACCATACGGGATGTCATAGCGAAAACCAAAGACTATGTAGCCAAAAACTGGACCGCTAAAGGGGTGACCGTGGAGATAGCCGGCGGACTTGCCGGGGTGGTTGGCGCAATAAATGAAGAACTGGGAAGCGGCCTGCTCGTAAACATGCTGCAGATTACCTCCATTGTCTTCTTTTTCTGTGCCGTGCTGCTGCGCTCGATCGTAGGCGCAACGCTTATCATGATATCCCTGTATACACGGGTGCTTGTGTGCTACGGCGTCATGGGTTTTGCCGGCATCCCCTTAAGCCTCTATACCATGCCGGTAGCCTCACTGGGCATCGGCATTGGCGTGGATTATGTAATTTACGTCATTGTGCGCATGCAGGAGGAATTGAGCGCCACAAATGGTGATTATGTAAAATCCAGCGCGAGAGCCCTGACCACCACGGGAAGAGCGGTTTTCTTTACCATGATGGCTGTTGTGCTCGGGTGCGTTATCTTCGTTTTTTCTCCGTTGAAATTCCACATGGAGCTGGGGCTCATGGTGGGAACCATTATCTTCCTGAATGGACTGGGGTCCATCATCTTTGTTCCAAACCTTGCCTGGTTAATAAAGCCCAAGTTTATGCATCGATTTGTTAAAAAGTAGAATACGGAGGTGTGGTGATGGACAAACAATCTCGTGCAGGAGTTTTTGCGGCGAACATACTGGTTTTAACGATAGCGATATGTTTAGTTTTTGGCTTGACGCCGGTCAGCATAAAGAGCGAATCAGCAATACCTGATACAGCAGCACCTCAGACAGAATCTTCCTCTGTGGTTATGAACTCGAGCCTGTTTGGCCTGTGTTTCAGCGGCCAGAATAATGGCTGGCTGGTGGGGAAGGGGGGTGCCATCGTATGCACCAGGGACGGAGGCAAAACGTGGTCGCTGCAAAAAAGCGGTGAAAAGCTTCATTTATATGATGTGAGCTTTTGTGATGACTCTAATGGCTGGGCAGTGGGAGAAGGCGGCATTATTCTCCATACCACAAACGGGGGAACTACCTGGTCACCGCAGCAGAGCGGGCTCACCGGCAACCTGCGGGGCGTTCAGTGCCTTGATGCCAGCACTGCCTGGGCTGCAGGCCATGAAGGCTCCCTGTTAAAAACAGTGGACGGGGGGAAAACATGGATACTGCAGAAGAAGGTGCAGGATGTGCTCAGGCAGCTAAACAGGAAATTCCTCCCCTCGCTCTTTGGCGTCAGGTTCAGTGATGCGCGCAATGGCTACGCAATCGGGCATCCCGGCATTATCCTGCGCACTGTCGATGGAGGTGAAACCTGGCAGCAGCAGTCAAGCGGAACAAGCGCGGTATTATACAAGGTAGCGGTCCTGGACAATAACACTGCCTGGATAGCTGGCGGAGAAGGGGTTATTCTGCACACTGCGGATGGTGGTGCAACATGGGTGATGCAAAAGAGCGGGGTGAACTTTATGCTTAACAGCATTGCCTTTGCCGGCGAGAAGAACGGATTTGCTGTCGGTCATAAATGTATCCTTCACACTGAGAATGGAGGCGAAACCTGGTAAAAATTTGACATTGCGCTGTCACGGTGGCTTTGCGACATAAGCTTTTGCGATGCACGTAATGGCTGGGCAATAGGCGATTCCGGCACCATTTATCATACCGAGGACGGGGGTAAGAACTGGAAGCTGGTAACTGCCCAAATAAAGTAACATTACCACCGTGCCGGCGCAATACACCCCATAGCCGGTGCATGCCTTATTGCAGAAGATAAAACAGTACAGGATAATTTATTGCTGCGGTAACACCATAAAAGTGAACTGACTGGTCAGTGCACTAACTAATTTAGAATAGCACATCAGTACCCGCTGTTGTTTACGATGCCGGGGACAGAATTGATAGTAACGCTGCTGGGAGAATGAGGCAATGAGTTTACCACCAGGGGCATATCAGGCTCTGGCAGAAGCACTCGGTCCGGAACATGTTTGTGATGATCCTGCTGTGACCGGCGCGCTGTACAGCGTACAACGGCTTATCTATGCTACCCATGCACAATCAGGACGCTATTTTCCTGCGGCGGTGGTGATTCCCGGCACAACTGAGGATATACAGACAATAATCAAACTTGCAAATCGCTACCAGTTTAACTACATTCCAGTCGGTACTAATTTTATTCCCCCCACGGTTCCCACCCGTTCCGATACGATCATCATTGACCCGAAACGCATGAACCGGGTCCTTGCAATTGATGAACAGAACATGTACGCGGTGGTCCAGCCCTATGTAACCTACGCCCAGCTCCAGGCAGAGACCATGAAAGCAGGGCTGACGTTGAATACCCCTGAGGCCGGTTCGCAGGTATCGGTTGTCGCCAATAACCTGTCTTTCGGGCTGGGCGGCACAAGCCATAAGTTCGGCTTCAACCGGGGGCGTGCTTGGGTGTGACTGGGTGCTGCCCAATGGAGAGCTGCTGCGCATTGGCTCCAGGGGCAGTGCCCAGGCTGACTGGTTCTGGGGGGATTGCGCGGGATTGAATCTGAAAGGGCTGCTGAGAGCTGACTCGGGTCATATGGGAGGCCTGGGAATGGTTACGGCAATGGCGGTGAAGCTTTTTCCCTATCCGGGCCCCCGGACATTTCCGGTAAAAGGCACTAACCCGAACTATTCCGCTGAATTCCCCGATGACCGCTTCCGGCTGAATCTTATCAAGTTCCCCGCGAAAGAAATTATTGCTGATGTGATGTATGCAATAGGACATGCTGAAATAGCAACCGGCGTGCATGGAGAGCAGGCCATCATGGTGTTATGCGGCGCATCTCCGTCAGTTGAATACTTCTGGGAAAAGTACCCGCGTTTTCAGGAGGAATTCAGGAATGTTCTTTCTGTTACCCTGGTGGGCTATT
>CAWDOY010000046.1:0-23485 GCA_963803975.1 uncultured delta proteobacterium | reverse complement strand
CAAAATAAAAAAGAGCTTACAGCGTAAAAGCCGTAAACCCTTAATTTTACTTGGTAGCGGGGGTTGGATTCGAACCAACGACCTTCGGGTTATGAGCCCGACAAGCTTCCAACTGCTCCACCCCGCATCAATGTATTTTAAGTATAGCGAAATGTGCAGCGTAATGTCAATGCTTTATTTTACCGCTGCACAACTACTTCCTTCCTCCGTCAAGCGGCAGCAGGTCTTTAACCCGGTTATATATATCCTCAGGCACGCGCACCAGCTTCCGGTCTTTATTCACGAAACCATGGACCGTGTAGCCCTCTACGAGCAGCTCGTCGGAATTTTTCACATAAATCCGGTATTCAAACTTGATGCTCACCCGCTTGACATAAGCGAGGCGCGTCTCGATCACCAGCAGGTCGTCATATTGAGCGGGCTTATGGTATTTGCAATAGGTCTCTGACACCGGCAGATAAACGCCCAGGCTTGAAACCTCCTTATAGGTGACGCCAAGCTCCCGGAACATCTCGGTCCGGCCGCGCTCAAAAAAATCAAAGTAGTTTGCATAATAGACCACATTGAACGGGTCGGTGTCGCCGTAGATGACCCGGTGTTCTGTTGTAAATGTTTTCATGGGAGTTTCCTTTGTAAAAGCTGTCAGCGTTATAATCAGTGCTGAGCGATGAGTAACGAGTGTCCACCCTCCGCAGTACATCCTCTGAAGAACTCTTGGCTCTAAGCGAGGCTTCTGAATGCTGATCGGAGTACGGATGCTACGGAGGACGGCTGAGTGTACTCTGAGTGTTATTACTCGTGACTGCTATCAGCTTTTCAGCTTCCACGCTATTTCTCATCCGCAATCTGCAATTTCTTTGTGCCTTTGTGCCTATGTGCCTTTTATAAATTTGTCCATCAGCTCCCAGCCATGTTCAATAAACAGGCCGCTCTGCTCGGCAGCGCGCTCATTGAAGCCTGATGCGGTGTGACCCGTAACAGTGTTTTTCCCGGAGCTTAAAAGAGCAAACGGCACCGGGTCTGATGCGTGTGTCTTTATCGCGATTGGCGTCGGGTGATCCGGCAGGACCAGCACCCGGTAATCAGAAAATTTCTCCTTCAACCCTTCAAGCACCGGCTTCACCACGCGCCGGTCAAAATCCTCAATCGCCTGCAGCTTCTCGTCAAGGCTTCCCTTGTGGCTCGCCTCGTCAGGCGCTTCCACGTGGAGGAAGACAAAATCAACTGACTGCAGTGCCTCAAGCGCTGCCCGGGCTTTGCCCTCGTAATTGGTATCGAGATACCCGGTGGCGCCCGGCACCTCTATGGGTTTTAGTCCTGCACAGATGCCCAGCCCTTTGACCAGATCAACCGCTGATATTACCGCGCCGGTGATGCCGTATTTCTCCTGAAACGTTGGAATAGAAAGGGAGCGGCCCTGGCCCCAGAGCCAGATGCTGTTGGCAGGTTTCAGTCCGTTCTTAATTTTCTCCTGGTTAAGAGGGAGTGTTGCCAGTATTGCACGCGCCTTATTCATGAGCTCAATGAGCGTGTCAGCCCCGTCCCCCTGCGGAAGGTATGATGAAATCTGCCGCCCGGTTATGTCATGCGGCGGCGTGGTGACCATCTTCTCCATGCCGCCCCTCCAGACAACCAGATGCCGGTAGCTGACGCCGCTGTAAAAAGTTATCTCCGGCGAATCAAGCTCCTGTTTCAATGCATTGATTATAACCCGGGCATCATCTGTTGTGATATGACCGGCACTGTAATCATCCATGGCGAGCGTGCTGCCTGCACCGGACAGGGTCACCAGGTTGCAGCGAAAGGCAATATCTTCTTTGCCCAGCTTCACGCCGATGCTTGCCGCCTCAATGGGCGCCCTGCCGCTGTAGTAGCGGGACGGATCATACCCCATGACCGAGAGATTGGCCACATCGCTTCCCGGCGGCATGCCGTCGGGGATGGTCTTTACCAGGCCTGCCTCTCCATGCTGCGCCATGAAATCCATATGCGGGGTATGACTGAGTTCCAGGGGGGTTTTATTGCCCCGGTCCGGAAGCGGGTAGTCAGCCATGCCGTCGCCAAGGAGAACAACATACTTCATTTGAAATCCTAAACCTGAAATTCTAAAGCACTAAATTCGAATTTCTAAATCCTAACATTTTATTTTTTATTAGAGTTTCGATATTAGGATTTAGAGTTTCATAGAAAGTTTCTGCGATATTACTTAAGCCTGCCATATTTGTCAACCCCGGGTTATTCAATGAGTGCTGAGCGATGAGTAATGAGTTTGGAGTTGAAATTCAATCAATCCGAGACCATTGCCCCAATTCCCCGAGTCACGAACCACGAGGTCACGAGTCACTGGCAACCAATCCCCAATCCCACTCGGGCCCCATTTTCATGGTTGACACCCAATGAAGTATTAGTGTAGCTTTGTTCATTACTAACAGGCTGTTGAAAAACACCCATCTGCTTCGTTGCGCTCATCCTTCGTCATTGCGACGTACGGTAAAGTACGCCTCATTCCTCATGATTTCGCGTGCCTTGCATCCGGATGTTTTTGACCAGCCTGGGAATTTTTCATGGAACTCCTAATAAATACGTATGTATATATTAATCCTGGGAGGGAACTGAAGCGTGAAAGCTGAAACGGTAAGGAAAAAAGAACAAATTCCGGCAGCACAGGGAAAGCTGGGTGTCCTCATACCTGGAATTGGCGGAGCAGTAGCCACCACGTTTATTGCCGGGGTGGAAGCAATAAGAAATAAATGGGCGCTGCCTATCGGCTCTCTGACGCAGATGGGCACCATCCGCCTGGGAAAACGGACCGACAACCGCGTTCCCTATATAAAAGATTTCGTAAACCTTGCCGGCCCTGAAGACATCGTCTTTGGCGGCTGGGACATATTCAGCGACAACTGCTATGCTGCCGCTAAAAAAGCCCGGGTGCTGGAAAAGGAGATGATTGAACGCCTGCAGCCATTTTTAAGCGGGATAGAGCCCTTCAAAGGAGTCTATAACAAGCAGTACCTGAAAAACCTCGACGGTAATCATGTGAAATCCGGGAAAACCTATCTCGACCTTGCCAATGCCCTCAAGGATGACATCCAAAGCTTTATCAAAAAAAACAGCATCAAGCGATGCGTGATGATATGGTGCGCCAGCACCGAAACCTATATTCAGCCCTCACCGGTTCATCAGACTATCGAGGCATTTGAACAGGGCCTCAGGGAAAATCACCCCGACATTCCCCCCAGCATGATCTACGCCTATGCGGCTCTCACCAGCGGCGTTCCCTTTGTCAACGGCGCCCCCAATCTCACGGTTGATGTGCCCGCACTGACGGAGCTTTCCCGGAAGCACGGAGCTCCCGTTGCCGGCAAAGACTTTAAAACCGGCCAGACCCTCCTGAAGACAATCATTGCGCCAGGCCTTAAATCGCGGATGCTGGGCCTTGAGGGATGGTACTCAACCAACATCCTGGGGAACCGCGACGGCCAGGTGCTGGAGGACCCGGGCTCATTCAAGACCAAGGAGGAAAGCAAGCTCTCGGTTCTGCAGCAGATCCTGCAGCCGGAACTGTACCCTGATCTCTATAAGGACTTTTATCACAAGGTGGCAATCAATTATTACCCGCCGCGGGGCGACAATAAGGAAGGCTGGGACTGCATAGATATTTTCGGCTGGCTCGGCTACCCCATGCAGATAAAACTGAATTTTCTCTGCCGCGACAGCATCCTGGCGGCGCCCCTGGTGCTTGACCTGGTGCTGCTGGCAGATTTTGCCAAGCGGGCCGGCCTAAGCGGCATCCAGGAGTGGCTCTCGTTCTACTTTAAAAGCCCCATGGTGGCCCAGGGCCTGTATCCCGAGCATGACCTCTTCATCCAGCTCATGAAGCTGAAAAACACCCTGCGCTACCTGATGGGTGAAGAGCTTATCACGCATCTCGGGCTTGAGTACTATATGGACTAAGAGCATAAGCTCTAAGCACGAATTTCTAAATCCTAACCCGGACAAGCCAGAACCATCGTTAACCGCAAAGACTAAAAAAGAAACAAAGAAGATTGAATTTCGGAATCTCAGGACTCACAAAGGTAAAAACAAAAATTTCCTGATTTCTTGAGTTCCAGATTTTTCAATTTTTTCTTCCAGTTTCTTCACCGCATATATCAACATCAACGCAAATGAGGAGCGGTCATGGCAGAAGCGGCAATCAAAAAAATCGGCATTCTCACCGGAGGGGGTGATTGTCCCGGCTTAAACGCTGTCATCAGGGCCGCAGTCAAAACCGCGATCATCCAGTACGGATGGAAAGTCATCGGCATCGAGGACGGCTTCGAGGGGCTGCTTAAAGAAGGCAAAACCAGGCCGCTTCTCTACGACTATGTCAAGGGCCTCCTGTCGCGCGGCGGAACCATCCTGGGCTCATCCAACCGCGGCAACCCGTTTGAGTACAAGTTCCGGGAGGGCGGTAAAATCGTCTCCGAAGACCGCTCGTCCGTCCTTATGGATAACCTGCGTTCCCAGGAGATCGATGCCCTGGTCGTTATCGGCGGAGACGGGACGCTCTCGATTGCGCTGCGGCTTTCAAAAATGGGGGTCCGTGTTGTCGGCGTGCCGAAAACAATTGACAATGACCTTGCCGCGACAGATGTGACGTTCGGGTTCGATACCGCCATAAATACTGCCACCGAAGCAATAGACAAAATCCGCACCACCGGCGAGAGCCACCACCGGGTGATGATTGTGGAGGTGATGGGCAGGTACACGGGCTGGATTGCTCTCCAGGCCGGCATTGCAAGCGGTGGAGATATCATACTGATCCCTGAAATACCGTTCAACACGGACAAAGTATGCGAGGTGATAAACGAGCGCATCAAGAGCGGCAGAAACGCAACCATCATAGTGGTTGCCGAAGGTGCAAAGCCGGATGGCGGTGATGTCTCGGTGAGAATGGTGGTCGAGGACAGTCATGACCCGATCCGGCTTGGCGGCGTAGGCGATATGGTGGCGCAGGAGATTTCCCTGAAAACCAGTCTTGAGACGCGCGTTACCGTGCTCGGCCACATCCAGCGGGGCGGTATCCCCAGCGCCTTTGACCGGACCCTGGCAACACGGCTCGGGGTTGCGGCGGTGGACACGCTTGCAGCCGGAGGCTACGGGAAAATGGTCTGCCTGCACGCTACGCATATTGAAGCGGTTGCGATTGAAGATGCTGTCAGCCAGCTGAAAAAGGTCCCTCCGGACGGCGAAGTTGTCAAGGCAGCGCAGTCAATCGGCGTGAGCTTCGGGAAATAGTTCGGGATTGGGGATTCGGGGCTCGGGGTTAGAAAATTGTAGATTGTAATTAATAAAATAATGCTGAAAGCTGAGAGCTGACAGCTACTGATAACTCAGCAATCATTACTCCGAACTCAATTACCAAGAATGGAGACAGGGCGATGGAAACAAAAAAGATGCACGAGTATATCAAGACTCAGACCGCGGGCAAAAGAATTCTCCTTATCGGTTCTTCCGGTAACATCGGCGGCAAGGCACTCAAGCTGCTCCTTGAGCACGGGAGCGCGGAATCCATCACCGCCTTTGACAAAAACCCGCCCAAAGAAAAGAACCTCCCCGAAAACGTAGTTGTGATAAGCGGTGCCCAGGGAGATATCACCAGCCAGGACGCGGTCTTTACCGCGGTCAAGGGCAACGACACCGTAGTGTGCGCCATCGGCGTTCCGCGCGTTACCGCTCCCGGAGAAAAAAAGCTCACGCCCTTTGAGATTGAAGAAAACGGCATAAAATATATTGTGCAGGCAGCCGGCAGCGACGGCAGCGTTCAGCATATTATTTATATCAGCGCGCTGGGGGTGGCGCGGGGAGATAAGATTCCCTCCTTCCACCTGAATCATCTGGCCAAGCGCAATGCTGAAAATATTCTGCTGCAGTCCGGCATCGCGTATACCATCCTCAGGCCATCGGGATACTTCTTTGATTTCAGGGACCTGCTGGCTGCAGCAATTTCCGACCGGTACAAGATCGTGGACCAGGGCAGCGGCCGGGTGCAGCCGGTCAGCCAGGACAACATGGCTGAAATACTCTGCGCCTCCATCGGCAATGAGCGGGCAAAAAATAAAATCGTCGGCGTGGGCGGGCCCGACGTGTTCAGCTACCGCGGGCTTGCAGAAGTGTTCGGCAGGGTTCTTAAAAAAGAGGTAAAGCCGGTCAGCCTCTCCCCGGCTTTGTTTAAGAAGGAATATTTTAACAGCGACGTAGTGCTCTTCCGCGCAACATCCGACAGCGTCCTTGCGCAGGGAGACCTGGAGAAGCAGCAGGAAATATATCCCTGCCTGGAATTGACGCGCCTGGAGGATTACCTCAACAATCCTGATGATCCGATGCTGAAGGCGTATTTTAAGAAATAGGATACGAGGTCAAAAGGCCAAGAGGCTAAGCGAGGCTGCATCCTAAAAGGTAGACCTGTGCACCTTTTAGCCTCTTTACCTTTAATTACAGCCACGACAGCAGCGCCGTTCCCAGAATGAGCGCAATAATCCCGACAAGCCGCCAGGTATTCTCTGAAGCCTGTTCAAAAAACCAGCAGATGAGCCTGCTGGCGAGCCTTCCCGGATTAAAGAGAACCATACAGCCCTTGCCTATTGCCAGTATCCCGAGAAGAACAACAACCCAGGGAAGGGCGGTCTGGTAAGCCCCGACTATAAGAAGCGCCCCGATGGCAATGGGGACAATTGAAATGAGTCCCGGGTCAGCACCCTGAACTGTTTTTTTCAGAACATGCCGGCACTGATTGGTGTACAGAATAAAAGAGCTCCCCGCGCTTATCCACAAAACACCGATTATATAAAGAAGCCATTTCATACATTCACCCTTCCTTTCTACAGGTATTGTGGAAACATTAGCATAGAGAGTACAGAGAAACAAGCAATTGAGTTTAGGGGTTGTGAGCTATCAGCCGTCAGCAATATCGGTCCTGACCCGTATCCCGAGTCCCGAGCCACTGGTCACGAGCCACTGGCCCCTAATCTCATTGACATGGCAAATTAGCTTGACAGAAATTACCCCGCACGCTACTATGACTTCGGTCAAATTATTTGTGCGCGGGTATAGTCGGAAGCCTGCCCGTATGGTATAAATAAATTATTTTTAAAAGGAGAATAGTAGATGAATCCATTAGACATGTTCAGAAAGAAATTTGAAATATACCGGAAGGTCCTCGATGAGTCAGGGGAGAAGAAGGCCTGGGATGCGCTTTTTGACGGCTACCCTGAGCGGCAGAGAAAAAACATGGGCGCGTATATTGAAAAGCACAATACGCTCGCCGAAGCATTCACCGAAGCGGTGGCAATCTATAAGCAGATTGGCATGGAAATGCAGGTTGTCGATATTTCAAATAATAACATGGATGCCGTGCTTGAAATTCAGCGCGTATGCCCTGCGCTGAAGTTCAACCTGCACAAAGATTTCGGTTTTGAAAAACCCTGCCATGTAATCTGTGAAATGGATGTAGCGGCAACCAACCAGGCTTTTGCCGATATGAACATGAAAGGCTCCATTCTCTGCGCCCAGGCTGAGGGAAGCTGCGTGTGCATGTTTAAGTATGAGCGCCCGAAAAAATAACCGGTCGCTATAAAAATATCTCTTTAACGCGCGTTATAAATCCCCTCCTGTACATCACAGGAGGGGATTTATTTGTATCACCATGAAACAGAACAATGCCGACCGCTCACCGCAGGTATATCTGCGCGATGATCTGCTCCCTTCGCTGCTTTCCGGGAGCTATGCCTTTGTATCATCGCTGACCTATTTTTTTATTCCCCTGTTTTTACAGGACCATCTTAAGTTCTCCGGCAGCAAAATCGGGTTGCTCTACGCGGGCCTGAGCATTACCGGCCTCTTCATCACCTTCCCGATCGGCTTCCTGAATGACCTGTTCACACCGCGCACCCTGATCGTGCTCTCGCTCATCACCACAGCCCTTGCCCTGTGGGGGCAGGGGTTTGCCACCAATTTTATACCATTTTTCCTTGTTTTTCTGCTGTTTGGCGTATCAAACAACATTTTCCGCACCTCGCTCGACGCCCTGATGTTTAAAGGAGCACAGGAAGAAAACAGGGGAACACGCTACGGGCTTTTCAATGCCATGCGTATGATCGGATTTACCGCAGGAGCGCTCTTTGCCGGTTACGCTCTTCTGTCATTTGATTTTACCGCAAAGCTCAGACACCTGAGCGTCTTTGCGCTGGCGTTAGTGCTTGTCTACCCGTTTCTCGCCGCAACCCCCGGCAAACGCTGGGAGCTCTTTAATTACCGGGAAGATTTTTTCAAAAAGGAAGTCATCGTTTTTTCCCTCTGGCTCTTTTTTTTCACCCTCCACTGGGGTGCGGAGTCAACCTGCGTCAGCCTGTTTCTTCGCCATCACCTCAATCTGCAGATGCCCGGGATCGGTTACTATATGGCAACTGAATTTATTGCCGTGGCGCTGGCAAGCTTCTGGTGCGGAAGACTGGTTGACCGGGGAATCGGCCCGGAGCGGCTGCTGTACCCGGGGCTCATCGCCTCCGGATTAGGGCATATCCTCATGACCTATCCAAACGTCACGTTTTCTCTTGCCTGGCGCATAATCCATGGCATGGGAGATGGTGCGGTTATGATAGCTATGTATGAAGGGATCGGCAGGCTGTTTCATGTGGAGAGAGTCGGGGGTAATGCCAGCCTCATCTACCTGGTCACGCTGGTCGGGTCCTTTGCCGGGGCACTCATCTTCGGGCCGCTGGGAGAGTACGCCGGATACTGGGTTCCCCTGGCTATATCAGGATTTATTACCCTGGTGCTGCTGCCGGTTCTTGTCTGGTGGCAGAGGTGGGAAGCCTCGCATGCTGCCCTGTAATCATAGTGACGCCCCGGGTATTGCGAAGCGGAGAAAATCTCATACTCCCGGCTTTGCTGAAATGGATGGAGCTGCTAAAAAATAGCCTTCGGCGGCAGTATTGCCCCGAGCAGCGCTTCAGGCGGTATGCCCTGGTCCAGCCCGTATTTGGTGCCCGTATCTTCAAGCAGTATCCACTCAGCCCACAGGCCGTGAAGCTTCAGTTTTTTCTCTATGTCATGCTCGGTAAATTCCTCTGCATTGCGCTTGTCAACAAGCGCCCCGTAGAGGGTTAAAAACATGTCAGCCAGGTCCGTTAAAAAAGCAAAATTCTTTTCTTCCAGATGAAATGAATAAATCCCCGCATGGCTGCCGACAGTTCCCTTCCGGTACTTGGACTGAAAAAAATCAACCCGCGTCTGCCGCATGGCAGCGTAATCCAGGCCATGGCGTTTACACAGCTCCTCAATCCCCCCGGCAAAGAACTCGCTATCCTCTTCGTTACTAAAGTAGGGAAATATGTCGGTGCCGCCGGCAAAGGCAACATTATCCGTTATATTGGCCCGCAGTTCCAGGTATCCCTTGGGAACAAAAGGGTTCACCGGGAATAGATTCATTTCAACCACTAATGCTTCTGCAGTGCTGCCCTTCTGCCCGAGTTGTTCGGCAAGCACCGGCGGGGTCTCTATTTTGAGGTCGCAATATATCAGGCTGGCCTTTTCAAAGACGCTGCCCTTGGAAGTATGCACCTCAAGGGGTCCCAGCTTGCTGTCAAACGTCTTTTTCTCAAGCACCTCGGGAAAATTAAAGAGCAAACAGAATTTTTCAAACCGACTGCAGACATCCTGTAAAAATGTGACGACACTGTCTTTGTCAGGCATATAACCCCTCCTCTTCTGGTTAGTTGAACGTAGTCAGAATAGGAGAAAGAATATCCCCTGTCAAGGCAAAACCGCCCGGCAGGGAAAATCAGCTGCATTCTGTTAATAGTTTGTGTATGCTAATTATTGAAAGTTGTCAGAGTCAGCTTTCAATAATTATTTCTCAGTGTCCTGGTTTATCTTTCACATCCTGTCAATAAAAAAAGGAGCATGCCATGAAAAGTTATCGCCAAGAGCTATGGTTTAACATACCCACAAGAAGGGCTTTTATAAACATAACCACACAGGTAGAAGAATGCCTACGAGAGAGTGGTATTAAACATGGTCTGGTACTTATAAACGCAATGCACATAACCGCATCCGTGTTCATCAATGATGATGAATCAGGCCTGCACCAGGATTATGAAAAGTGGCTGGAGAAGCTTGCCCCCCATGAACCCGTCTCGCAATATCTTCATAACCGCACCGGCGAGGACAACGGTGACGCACACCTGAAACGCCAGATCATGGGCAGGGAGGTAGTTGTGGCTATTACCGACGGCAAGCTGGACGTTGGCCCCTGGGAGCAGATTTTCTACGGTGAGTTTGACGGCAGAAGACGAAAACGGGTGCTGGTAAAAATTATTGGAGAGTAACAGAGGGGTTAAAATGTCCCACCGTTCCAGCCGAACATCTTACCGTTAATATTCCAGAACTCAACATACGCCCGTTCCGGTGAGACACCGAGTTCGGCGTTTAAAAATTCGCACAGAGATTTTGACAGCGCCGCACACGACTCCGGTGTCAGGCTGATGCTTTTCAGTTCTACATAGGCGGCAGGCTCAACGCTGCCGTCAAACATCATGGCCACGCCCTGATAGATCGAAACCATGATCCATTTCTCCGGTTTGTTCAGGAGCGTGGCGGTGAACAATGATGATTTTTTGAGAAGCGCCTGCACAACGGCTTCATCAAGGCTCTGGTTGGTTTCAATTTTCAAATAGGGCATGGGTGCTCCTTGAATAATTTAATTGCTGAGAACGCAAAAATCGCCCGTCCTCCGACCCGCCTCCGGAAGCCTTCCGGAGGGCAGCAGTTCTGCGGAGGGTGGACGGAAAAATATTTCAACTATCAGCCAGCGGCTATTTTTTCTTTTACCACAAAAAACCACGCACATAAAACAAGATTTGCAGCCCCTTTAATCGCGAATGCCCAGCCCGGGCCGAAAGCATCAAACAGGTACCCGCCAAGCCCCACGAAAAAAAGTATGCCGATGGGCTGCATGGTGTTCAATCCGCCAAGCACGGTCCCGACCATGCCGGCTGGTGCAGCATCAGTTGCCAGCGTGTTTGCTCCTGCCATAGACCCTGCGACGCCCACGGCAACAAGCATCACGGCACCATACACCAGCCCGCTGAAGGGGCTCGCGGCAACTGAAAGCAGAACCAGTCCCGCCCCGCCTGAGATGAGCGCAAGAATTATCGTCGGCACGCGCCCCCATTTATCAAGCAGAATACCGACCACCGGGAAGGCAATAAAGCTGACAATGCCCATACCAATCATGGGCAGCGATGCCTTCTGTGTTGCTGCCTCAGAGGTGAGACCGTAGCTGTCCCCTGCCTTGACTGCCCAGGATAACAGAAAGGTAGCAATAATAACCATATCTGCCCTGGTGATGAGGGCACAGATGTAGCTTGCCCTGAGAGCAGGGGATTTATTGACTATCGTAATAATTTCGCGTAACCCCTTTGGGCCTGCTTTCTGTTCAGGCAGGCGGTCCTTAAGAAATATCCCTGTGCATACCGCCCCAACCGCAGCAATGGCAGCGACAATATAGAAAAGCGATGCAACTCCCCACGCTTTCTCAACGGGTGCAAGCGCAGCAAACACCACAATGCTTGCAACACCAAACATAAGCCCGTTTAATCCCATGCCCTTACCCCGGTCCTTCTCATAGGTATAGTCAGCAGTCATGGCAATGAACTGGGGAAAGAGCAGCACGATGCCGATGCCGATAAAGAGACGGAGAATGTAGGTGATGAGTAGGCCGGGAGCAAAGCTGGTAAATGCTGCTGCTTTAGAGGGGACAAAACTCATCAGGCTGCAGACCTGTGATGACACTCCTGCCGGAATATTTAGGAATGAAGCAATCTCATTTGAGAACCTGAGCAGATAGAAGAAGACCGCGAGAACAACAAACCCGAAAAACGCCAGTATCTTACGCCCTGTTTTATCCGAAAGGGCTCCCACAAAAGCCACCAGCGCCAGCGTGGCAAGCTCGTTGATGTTCATGAGCAGCGCGTTAATGGAGCCGAAGAAGTCCGGCGAAACTTTAACGATGTCTTTTAAAAATGCCGGCTGGAGGATGGTGAGGACACTGGTGAGCATGCCCACCAGAAAGGTGTTAAAAAAAAGGAAAATAAAATTGCTCTTCGTGAGCCCCGGAGGGATTTCCATCCCGGCACATGTTGCAGCACTTTTTGTGGTTCTTTTATTTTCAGCCATTGCCCCCTCCCGGATAAGCTGTTTTATTAAAAATAACCGCAGAGGGCGCGGAGATCGCAGAGAAAAAAGCCCCCTGTTCACAGCGCTCTAAATGGTGCAGAGTTATGGGTCCGGAGTTTTCCTGATTCATCCTTCTTAATTTCTTGCTTCCCCGAGTCACGGGTCACGAGCCACGATTTTCATTCCACCTTCCGCATTGTGGTCACACCTTTTTATACGTCCAGACGCAGCCGCCCTCTTCCCATACAATCTCTATGGGCACAAATCCCATTATGCACCCCGGATGGTTGGGGTGCGTGAGGTGCATTTTTTCCACTTCGCAGATTTCCCGGTCATCAAAATCATACCCGAGTTGTTTGATCCATTTCTTGTGCCTTTTCAGGCGCGCGCAATTCTTCCACCTCACCACAATCATTCCGTCTTTGGCTTCCGAGTATTCAAACTCGTCGATACCGTGGTGCTGCTGATCCAGGTTGAACACGGCATCAAAGCATTTTCTAAGAGCCAGATTAGGAGCGAGTTTGGTCACGGTTTTAACAACAGGGCCCAAAAATCGCGGCACCGAATGGTTGTAGGCTGCGACCGTGTCGTTCACCCACTCTTTTACCGTGCCCAGCCGCTTGTGGGTATAGTAGCTTATCATATGGTCCATCTCAAAGAAATCGCAGGCCCGGTCATAGCGCTCTTCGATGGACATTTCTTTAATGTCGGGCTTATGCATTTTAATATCCGGCTTATGTTTTTTAACTTCCTGTGCCATGGCTGTTTCTCCTGCATGGTTTATAAAAAGGGTTCAAGGGGCATAGGGTTCGAGGGGTTTATATTAAGTTCAAAGTCTAAAGTTCAAGGTTTGCAGTTCATGTTTTTACCAGAAACTATAAACCATAAACTCGAAACGGTTTTTTTGACCCCTTGAATCCTTGAACCCTTAGCTTATTATTGCCTTTTAAAGGTCCACACGCATCCGGTTTCTTCCCACTTGACATCAATTGGCTTAACGCCGGCATCCTGCATGGGATGGCGGGGATGGAAGTGATGCAGGCGTTCCACTTCACAGATGTCCCGCGGCTCAATCTTGAGATCCAGTCTTTTTACTGTTTCTTTCTGTCGCCGGTAACGGTCGCAGTTAGTGAACCTGATGCATATCGTGCCCTCCTCAGGCATCGACACTTCAAATTCCGAGATGTCGTGCATCTGCTGCTCCGCGTATACTACCTGCTTGAGGGCCTGCTTAAGAGAAAGGTTGGGGGCAATCTTTCCCACGATTTTAGCAAGCGGTGCCATGAAGCGCGGCGCTGCTTTTCGGTAGGCCTCGATGGTGGCATCCACCCATTTATCCAGTGTGCCATTTTCCTTGTGGGTAATATAGCTTATGGCATGATCCATGGTGAAATAGTCCAGGGCCCGGTCGTATTTCTCTTCAAGGGCCATCTCCTTTACATCCTCAACTGAGGCGTGCTTCTTCTTTGCCATTCTTCTGCTCTCCTTTCTATCTCTGTTTTGACCTGCTTATAACAATAAAATAATGAGCGATCTGTGGTCATGTTTGTATACGATTTACTGAATCATATACTTGATTAGTAAATAAATGTCAACAAAGTAAAATAATATATTTATCTTATTGACATGTATTTACTTTTTTTGTATATATCGTAACTATTCGTAAGGATGAACCATGGTGAACATAAAAGACTTTCAAACCCTGCCCAAAAAACAGCAGCAGCTTATTGAAGCCGCGACAGAGCTTTTCTGCAAGCACGGCATGCGCCGCGTGACCGTGGAAGAGATCTGTAAAAATGCCGGCATCAGCAAGATGACCTTCTATAAATATTTCACTGACAAGAACGATATTGCCCGGGCTGCTCTTGATTCCCTGATTAACACAGGCTTGAAAATGTATGATGAGATGATCGCGGAGCCCATCCCCTTTGCCCAGAAAGTAGAAAAAATCCTCATGCTGTCAACGCATCAGATACATGCCTTTGGCTCAGCATTTCTTGATGATTTAATGAACGCGAAGTCACCGCTGCATGCGTATTTTCTCGAGCAGCAGAAAAAGGTGCGGGAGCTGTCCATCGAATTTTTACAGCAGGCGCAGAAAGAGGGTCTTATCAACAGCGAGATCAAGATGCCGGTCATGATGTTTCTCTTAAATCGTCTGTCCGAATTGCTGAATCACCCGGATTTTGTCAAGATTCTGCCTGATATCGAAGCCCGTGCCTGTGAGCTGTCAGCCCTTTTCTTTCATGGCTGCGCAAGGACATCGCAATGAACTGCGCCTGACATTGAAGCGCTATCGTTCGCGTCGCGCGCCGGTGACTGTCCTGGCACGTTCAGCCCGTTGATGTAAAAGTTTTTTAGCTAGAAAACCTTAATCAATCAGGGAGGGGTGTATGAAAAAACATTTTTTAACCGCGGCAACTATTCTCGCCATCATCCAGCTCATCTTATTTTCCTCACACCATGATGCACGGGCATCCTCCAAGTACTTTGACGGCAAACTCACCATATCCGGCTTTGCCAAGCAGCAGATGCAGGTCCGCACTGAGATGCCTGCAGCGGAAAGGCAGTTTCACAGCACGAACGTAGATTTTTTCCAGACCAGCGGGCTGTTTGAGGCGCTCTATAAAATCAGGGACTGCCCTGACTACAGCATCAGCTTCTTCGGCGGCGTAAAAGCCTGGTGGCAGGAATCAATCTATTACGATCATAAAATGAGCAACGCCATACCTCGTGACGAGCGCCAGAACTGGACCATACCGCGAAATTTTGACAAGGATATGCTCACTGAGGCGTACATAGATATCATTAAAGGACCCTGGCAGTTCCGCCTGGGCAAACAGATTCTCGTCTGGGGTCAGCTTGACCTGGAGCGAGTCGCGGACGTGGTCAACCCGCTTGATATCCGGCGCGGGCCTCCGGGCGTAAACACCTGGGAGGAGGTCAAGCAGGGCCTGTGGATGATACGGACGCTCTACCAGTCAGAACTTCCCGGCTCCCTTCTGTTTGAGACCATTATTAATCCCGGTGACTTCAAACCCATGGAACTCCCCTATGAAGGCACCCAGCCGGGGGTGGCAGCCAGCCAGGTGCGTTTCTTCTCTCCGCAGGTACAGAAGTTCGGCATCTATTACTGGAACCGGGAAAAATGGAGCCGCGATGCCCCGGATTGCTGGAGCTTGCGCAACAACTGGGAGGCCGGATTCAGGGTGCGCGGCAACACCTGGGACATTGACTGGACGCTTCTCTACTGGAATGCCCGCGATGATGTGCCGGTTGCCGATCCGGACAAAATCGGGCCGTTCACTAATCTCTTTGTCACCGCAGGCCTCAAGACAATGCTCACCGGCAAATGGGTCTCACCGCAATGGCCAAGCTACAAGGTCTATTATTACAAGCGCTACCAGACAGTAGGCGGCACCGCCCAGACCTTCTTCCCGAAGCTGTGGAACACCATCTGGCGCCTTGAATGGTTTTATGAAATCAACCGCCCCATCAATAAGGCAACCCGGGGTGATCCGTCAGCCATCTACGGCCTGACCAAGCGCAATGTGCTCGGCATTGCCCTGCAGTGCAACAAGTCACTCTACATTCCCTGGTTCACCCGGTCCTTCATGGCAAATGACGCCATGATGGACGCAAGCGTCACCTATGGATGGGAAAAAGTTTTTAATTATGACCGAGATCTGACGCTTGACGGCAGGAACCATGACTGGCGGCATTCCAGCAATGATGTGATTACCGGGTTTATCATGCAGCCCCTGTTTCACCAGTCATTTGTCTTTGTATTTCTCGGCAATTATCAGCTCACGATACAAAGATGGCAGCTGATACCGATTCTCTCCTATGTTTTTCCGGGCAAACACTGGCGCGGAGACATGGGTTATGTTGCCTATGGCGGGTCTAATCATAACTGGGTCAAGAGTTCGTCTATGCCAAACAATGACTACGCGCTGCTGCGCCTGCGCTATGAGTTCTAATTTTTATAAACTCTACAATTGCGGGAGGGACTAATCATGCGACTACTCTCTATCAAACAAATGATGCTGCAGACCGGTATAGCCGTGATACTGGCCATGGTGCCGGTACTGGTTACTGCTGCAGAGATAACGTTTCCGGTTCCTGCCTACACGGCTGATGAGCTAACAAAAGTCAGGGAGTGGGAGAAAACCTGGGCCGGGAAAAAAATCGACAAAGCCAGCATCGACCAGGTGGCGCAATTCATGCCCGAGTCCTATGCGGGCGTGTACAAGAACCCTGATAAATGGGGAGCGCCGCCTGAAGGCATGTACTTCTACATTGTCCCCTACCAGGAGATTATAGAGACAAAAGGCCGGATTGAAGCCACCAGAAAATACGCGCCGCTGGTTAAAACTGATGCGGCAGGAAAAATTTTAAACTACGGCGAGATTGCCGGATTCCCCTTCCCCGCACCGAAAACCGGCCTTGAAATCGCCTACAATGTTGACTGCCAGACCAGGGGCGACGGCTCTTCCATGAACTGGTACGGGCCGGTCATTGACCCGAAGGCACGCACCGACCGCACCGCGGATCAGGAGGTCATTGACCTGTACTTCATCCACCGCACCGATGTGGAGCCGAAGCCGGCGCTGCCGAAAAATCCCAAGGGCTATGCCAAGGGCCAGTTTCTGCATGTCAATCTTCCGGCCGAGAATAACAACACCCGCTTCATCGAGCTGAAGTACATTGATGAGAACAAGGATTTTGACTGCTATATGTATTTTGCCCCGTACCGGCGCCTGACAAGGATTTCCGGCGCCGAGCGGACCAACGCGGTTGACGGGACAGATCAGATCTATGATGACGGCGAAATGTGGAACAGCTACGTGTCCAAAAGCACCTATACCTATAAGGGCAAAAAAGAAATGCTTCTTGCCCGGCATCAGGATCCGGCGAAACTCAAGCGCGTGTCAGGCCAGGCAGTGCCCAACGGGTTCACGTTTGAACGCTGCAACACCTATGTTGTAGAAGCAAAGCACCAGGACCCCCATTACATCTACAGCAAGCGCGTCTGGTACATTGATCCTGAAACCTACATGATTCAATGGCAGGAGATGTATGACGAGCTGGGGCGCTTCTGGAAATGTTTTATACAGCCCACCGCCCAGGTGAAGATGGCAAACGGGGAAATGAAAAACTTTAATGTTGCATTAAATTACCACGACTTCCAGAGGACTCATTCACAATACATCGCCATAAAACCAATCGGGGTCGGCGTTGATATAAGCCCGGATACGTTCCAGCTGGGCAACCTGCAGAAGACGTATTAACCGGCTGCCCTGGTGCAGCGGCGGAATTGTCTGCCGGGGTGCCGCAGCGGTCACTGAAACACGCAAACCACTGCCGGTACTAACAGGTTATTAAAAAAGTGGTTTTTCACAGGCTGGTCAAAAACATTCAGATGCAAGGCGCGCGAAATTATGAGGAATGAAGCGTACTTTGCGGTACGCCGCAATGACGAAGGATGAGCGCAACGCAGCAGATGGGTGTTGCAACAGCCTGCTAATGGGAGCTTCTCCATGATAAAAGCCGCGCTCAACTCCGCCGCTATCGTCGCCACAGCCTGCTGCATGATCTCAAGCGCGGCCTGTTCACGGTCCGAGCAGAAGATGAAAGTGCCGGACATTAAGATGATAACCACGGGAAAACCTGCACTGCGTCATTGCTCCGGATGATAACAATATCTGGGTTACCGGCGCCTTCGGCACCATCTATCACTCATCAGACGGGGGCAGAAACTGGGCGCCGCAGAATTCCGGCGAAAGCCAAACTACCCTCTGTTCGGGGGTTTTTCTCGATAGCCGGACCGGGTGGGTGGTCGGGATTAACGGAACGATTCTGCACACGACTGATGGCGGCGCCCGCTGGACCAGGCAGAACACCGGCACCAAACGGCACCTCTTCGGCATCTTTTTTGCGGATAAGAACAACGGATGGGCGGTCGGCGAGTGGGGGACTATTATCCATACCATTGACGGCGGCACCACCTGGTCGCGCCAGAGTAAAGAAATTGACAAGAGCTTCAATAATATTTTTTTTGTGGACGCGCAGAACGGCTGGCTGGTCGGCGAGCGCGGCTTGCTCCTGCACACAACCGATGGCGGCGCGACATGGACCCCGCAGGTTCCCAAAGCCTTTGAACGGGCATCTCTGGAAGAACAGCTTGAAAATCCTCCGCCGTCCCTTTTTGGTATCTGTTTTACTGAAAAAAACATTGGATGGGCCTGCGGGATATCAGGCACCATAATAAAAACAACCGACGGTGGGGCCACCTGGGATGTTCTGCCGGTACCTACCAAACACACCCTGTACACCATCCTTATAAAATACGGCAGAGGATGGGCGGTGGGGGATAAGGGCACTTATCTCATGTCTGCTGACAGCGGCAGCACCTGGACACAACCGGAAGAGGCCATCAAGGCAAAGCAGCCGTTCCGCTATGTATGCTTCAGCAGCCCGCAAAACGGCTGGGTTGTAGGAGCTGGCGGATTAGCAGTCCATACAACCGATGGCGGGGCTACCTGGGAATTCCGCTCGGGCCTTTCCTATGCAATGAAATTTTTCGAGATGCCCAAGGGACTTGAGTTCGGGGGCGGAATAGAATAAATCATCACGCGACCAAAGACAGAGACGGACAATTAATTATGAAACGTTTGGCAAATTTTATCATAGATAAACGCCTGATAGTACTTGTAGCAATGATACTTATGACTCTGTTTTTTGTCTATCTTATCGCAACAAAGCTCACCGTTAAAACCGTCTTTTCTGATCTGCTGCCGCAAAACCATGAATATACAAACCTTCACAATGAAATCCGGGGCACGTTCGGCGGCGGGAACCAGGTGTACATCATGGTTCAGGTTCGGGACCGTGGAGACGGCGGGAAGTACGATGATGTATTCAACACCGAGACCCTGAACATCATCCGCTCCATAACCAGGGACCTGTTAAAGTTTAATGCCGTGGACCGCTATAAAATAATGTCTCTTGCAAGTGACAAGGTGAAAAACATTGAGATGACTTCCGGGGGCATGTCCGTCAAGTCCATGATGTGGCCGGAGGTGCCCAAAACCCCGGAGCAGCTCAAAGAGCTCAGGAAAAATGTCTATGGCAGTCCCATGGCATATCCCGGTCTGGTCTCCCTGGACAGCAAAAAGGCGCTGATAACGGTGGATTTTTTTGAAGAGCAGCTGGATTATCGGGTTTCCTATAAAGAACTCAAGGCGCTGCGGGAAAAATATGAGGATAAGAATCATATTATTGCCATCGCCGGCGAGCCCTTGCACCTGGGATATGTTGACTATTATGTTAAGGATGTTTTGAAAATTCTTGCCTGTACGGTCATTGCCATGATGGCGGTCTTTTTCATCTATTTCCGGACCATGCGGGGCATGTTTCTGCCGATGCTGGCAGCTACGGTAAGCGCCATTTGGGGGCTGGGATTTTTAACCCTGCTGAAGTTCAATCTTGACCCGCTGGTTCTGGTATTTCCCTTTCTTATTGCCGCCATGGCCGCCTCGCACTCGGTACAGGTTGTTAAGCGTTACATGGAGGAAGCATACATCACAGGAGAAGTGCGAGAGGCGTGTAAAAATGTTATTTCATCTCTGTTTGTGCCCGGCATGGCCGGCGTGCTGACTGACGCTTCGGGGATTTTTGTTATCGCAATCACGCCGATTCCCATCCTTCAGAAAATATGCCTGTCATGTGCGTTCTGGGCATTTGCCACCGCAGCCATTGCCTTCCTGCTGGTGCCGATACTTCTTTCCTACATGCCCCTGAAAGCCCGGCCAGAGGGAGCCGGCATGCTGGATAAACTTCTCAAAGGGGTGGGGGTATGGCTCACCGGCTGGGGCAAATATACCGTGCTTGTTGTTTCAATACTGCTCCTCATCTGGTCAATGCCATATATCAACAGGGTTACCATCGGCAATGCAGTTCCGGGGTCTGAGGTCCTGTGGCCCTGGCACCGCTACAATGTGGATTCCTTCAGAATCACCTTTGCCATGCCCATGCTTAATCCCCTCTATGTTATCGTTGAAGGCGAGAAGAACATGGACATTGCCAACACCACAGTCATACGGGACATCCTCAACTTTCTGCGCTACATGGAGCGGACACCGGACATGCGCGTGATGGTGGCGATGTCGTATCTGATGGCAATACCGACCTATAATCAGATGATGCGGGACAATGACTTCAACTGTTACTTCACACCCACTAACGATGATCAGTTGCGGGCAATTTACCGGAATCTTGTTGATGGCGCAGGCCCCGGCACCTGGGACATGTACGTTGATGCCAGTGATAAAAAGACCAATATCATCATTTACTGCAGGGATAAAACAACTGAAACCATAAAAATTGTCACGGATCGGGTCAAAGAATATATCAGGGATCATTCGGTTTTCGGCAAACGCTCCAGGGATGTGGAACGGCACGGATTTGACAAGTTTGTGTACTGGCTTGAGACAGTGTTCAGGGGTGCTCCGGCGCCGATGCCTGAGAAGCCGCCAGTGCCCGGGGTTCCGCAGGTTCATTACCGGATGGCAGGCGGCACGGTGGGTATCCAGGCCGCAATAAATGAGGCGCTGGTCATGTACGGGTTCTGGACGTTTATCCTGGCAATACTCACGGTATTTATATTCTGTGCCATAGCTTTCAAATCCATTTTTGCCGGCATTCTCAACTGCCTTCCGCTTATTCTTGCAAACAGCCTGGTCTATGCATTAATGGTGCTGAGCGACCCGCACGATCCCCATGACCACGGCGACTCTTCCGGTAGCCGCGGTGAGCATCGGGCTCGGCGTTGACTATGGTATATACTTTTTTAGTAGAGTCATAGAGGAATACCGCAAGAATAAGAATCTTAATGAGTCGGTGATCATCGCCATGGGAACAACCGGCAAGGCCATCATGTATATCGCCACCACCATTGTGTGCGGGATTGCCTTCTGGTTTCTTTCAAAGCTCATGTTCCAGGCCCTGATGGGCATGCTGCTGGGAATCGTGCTGCTGCTGAACATGGTATTTTCACTCACCATTATCCCGAGCTTTATTTTACTGTTTAAACCTAAATTTATAACCGGCGGAAAAGAATCCAGCGGGTTCAAGGATTCACCCGCTGCGCCAGAGCGACAGCACGGCAGAGGGTCCAGGGTTCAGTGATGCAGATTACACATAATAGGAGCTATTGATGATTAATTTAAAATACATTTCTGAAATCCTGATCACAAAGGGCAAAGTCCGGGGAAAGCCGGTTGCCATCAGTCTGCTCCGCGATCGCATCCCTGAAGGGTATGGGCCCATCGACGGTGAGCCGTGCACTCTGGTGCGCCTGGCCATGGATGAAGGCAAGAAAGTCTATTTTGATGCCGATCACCATGACTGCCTGGTGGGCACCTATCACGCGGGAATGGTGCCGGGAAAAAAAGAGATCGTCTCCGGAGAATATCTGTCAACCACCAGCAGCTTCTTCAGCTACGAAGGTGCTGCCCGGTTGAAATCAGGCACCCGCAATCTTCCTCCCGGCATGGTGAAAGCTATCGGCGCTGCTCCGCTTGCCGAGGTGCCTGAAGGGGTAGCGGTTGACTGGATTGTGGTTGTATGCAATGCCCATAACGCCAGTCTCATTTCAGCCTGCAGAGTGATTCAGGACGGCATTACGCCCCACGGCGGATTTGGAACGTCTCTGTGCGGGGAGCTGTTTGCCACACCCTGGCATGAAAGAAATGTCGTGGTAACATTCGGTGATTTTGGCGGAAGGATGTATAACCGGATCAAGCAGGATGAGCTCTTTGTAATAATCCCCCTTGAATATGTCGCTAACCTGCCAAAGCTGCTGGTGGATGTGAAAATTGACGCCAAAGCCAATCTCGGGTTTACCAAGCCGCCCGATTCCAAATTCTGGCAGAAGTTTGGCAATGACGCAAAAGCAGAGGTCCCGCGTGAAACTGATAAACCATCAGAACCTGCCTTCACCATGGAATGGGATGAGGAAGCCAGGGTGCTGATAAAGAATGTCCCCGAGGGCATCCTTGATTTTGTAGTTGAGAACGCTGAAGCGTTCGCGCGGGAGAAAGGCTATAAAAAAGTTTCCAGCAAATCTCTTACCGAGCAGATGAATGAGCTGGGGATGGACATTGATGATATGCTGGGTCAGCAGCAGGACTAACAGGTTGTCGAAAAAGTAGTTTTCTCTCAGGCTGGTCAAAAACATCCGGATGCAAGGCGCGCGAAATCAAGAGGAATGAGGCGTACTGTACCGTACGTCGCAATGACGAAGGATGATCGCAACGAAGCAGATGGGTGTTTTTCAACAGCCTGCGAAAGGAAATGGAGGATGAACAAATGGGTAAGAACAAGGAATATGCCCAGAGGCTTAAGGAACACGGGTACCAGCGAAAAGCAATCGCCTTTAAACTCTATGAAGATATTCCCGCGAATGCAGAGCCGTATGGAGATGATGTCTCCTTTCACTGTGCCATCGCGGCAGAGCTCTGGGAAGAAGGCAAAAAACCGGTTTATATCACCAACGCTAATATCCTGTGCGGCGGCGCCGTCTTTTCAGGGCTGGGAAATAGAAAGGTAATTAAGGAAGAATTCGATGGCGGCATGGAGCAGACCATAGGGCTGCAAAGGGGATATGCTACACGGAAGGTCTTTCGCCGCGTCAATCAACAGATCCCGCATCTGTTCAAACACCATAAATATCAGGTCATTGGCGCATTGGAAGATGTGGAAGACCCGGATGTGGTCATGATTGTTGCGGACGCGCGCAAAGTTCAGCGCCTGTGCAAAGCCTACACCTGGGAAACAGGTGAGCTGGTTCACGGTACATCGGGAACCGCCTGGTGCAACAGCGCCTTTCCGCCTGTGTTCAGGACCAGGACCATGTCATTTACCATGGGAGATGAGCAATCGCGCATTCTTATGAATCTTGATGATGGCGATATGTACTGCATGATTCATTATTCCATACTGCCGCTGGTTATTAAAAATCTGGGCAACATTCAGACCGGGCTGGCAACGTAACATAGGAGTTTGTGAGTCAAAGGAGTTGAAGAGTTAAGGAGTTTTAAACATTAAAGAACTCCACAACTTCTCAACTCACAACTCTTTAACTTCTTCTAGAAAGGAGCTTATGATGGCCTATTGTACTATCTGAAGACTGCATCATGTGCGGTACGTGCTGGGAGATTCTCCTCTGCCCGACAAAGTCTATTGTTGAATACGACTGGTACTA